>NZ_JBLZQV010000001.1:0-1052187 GCF_052048175.1 Herbiconiux dendrobii
TTGTGGGAGAGTAGGACACCGCCGGACTTACTTTGAAAAGGGCCAGCCTTCGGGCTGGCCCTTTTTCAGTTAAGGCAGGCTGTAGCAATGAGCGAATCAGACTCCCCCATCCGGCTCGAGGTGGAGCGGGTGACGTCCACCGCCGGTGCCACCCGCGTGACGCGGGTCACCGTCGACGGTTGCACGGCGGAACGGGCATTCGTGCTCGTGGCCGGCGTGGGAGTGGCAGCGACGTACTTCGAGTTCTTGGCGCCGGCCCTGGCTGAGCACGGTCCGGTCTATGCCCTGGATCTGCCGGGGTTCGCGGGCATGCCGCGGCCGCACGAGCAGCCCACCGCTGACTACTTCGCCGAGCAGGTCGACGGGGTGATCCAGCACTACGGTCTGGAGAACCCTGTGGTGCTCGGACACTCCATGGGTACGCAGGTGGTGACCGAGCTCCTCATCCGCCGGCCGGAGCTGACGGACGCGGTGCTGGTGAGCCCCGTGATCAACGAGGCGGAGTCCGCGGCGGGCGTTCAGGGCATCCGCTTCGCGCAGTCCGCTGTGCACGAGACCCCGCACCTGGCCCTGACGGCGCTGTCGGCCTACATCCTGTGCGGTGCCGTCTATTTCTTGACCGTGCTGCCGCACATGCTGCGGTACCGGATCAGCGACCGCATCGAACTCGTGCAGGCCCGCACCCTGTTCATCCGAGGGGAGCTGGATCGCACGTCGCCCCGGAGGTTCCATACGCGGCTCAGGAAGCGAGCTCGGGATGCGCGCAGTTGGGAGATCGAAGGGGCCGCGCATTCCATCATCAACGCACACGCCATCGGCGTGGCGGAGCTGACGCGGCGGCACCTCGAGGGCTCGCTGGCGCGCCGTGGCCGGATGCCGGCGGAGGAAGCCGCGGTGCCGCCGGCGGCGCATGCGGACCTGGCGCTCGTGCTGAGCGCTGTAGGCAGCCGGATGGCGGAGTGGGTGTGCACGCTGCGCGGCGACGACCGGGGGATCGAACGCGCCAAGTCGGCGCACGCCAAGATTCTCTGGCGAGCCTTCCGGCCGCGCGGTGGTGAGGGGCATACTTCTCGCATCGGGAGCGAGAAGTGGAGCTCGAAATGAATCTACCGACGCCGGTCGATCCGCCGGATGTGCCGTCCAACCCCGCCTTCGCGCAGGGGATGATCGCCGCGGCGGGCGCCCGGATGCTGTACATCGGAGGCCAGAACGGGGTCGACCGCACGGGCGAGCTCGCCGTGGGGCTCGAGGCGCAGACGGCCCAGGCCCTGCGGAACGTCCTGGCCGTCTTGGCCGAGGCCGGATCCGCACCCGAGCAGGTGGTGTCGATGACGATCCACCTCGCTCCAGGCGTGGATCCGAACGAGGCCTATGCGGCGTCGGCCACGGTGTGGGGGCGTCGGCGCACGGCCGTGACCGTGCTCTCGGTGGCGCCGGCGCGGCCTGGCGCGCTCGTGGAGATCACAGCGATCGCCGTGGTGCCAGACGAGTAGCGGGAGCGAGTAGCCGAGAAAGCAGAAGTGCCCGCCCGGACTCCGGGCGGGCACNGTCGGCCACGGTGTGGGGGCGTCGGCGCACGGCCGTGACCGTGCTCTCGGTGGCGCCGGCGCGGCCTGGCGCGCTCGTGGAGATCACAGCGATCGCCGTGGTGCCAGACGAGTAGCGGGAGCGAGTAGCCGAGAAAGCAGAAGTGCCCGCCCGGACTCCGGGCGGGCACTTCCAGGCGGCCGGCTCAGCGGCGCTTGGCGGGGGTGCGGTTCTCGGCGCTGACCATCCAGGCGTACTGCTCGAGCTTCTCGATGATGCCGTGCAGGATGTCGGCGCTGGTGGGGTCGGCCTCGTCGACCGAGTCGTGCACCTCGCGGATGGTGCCGACCGTGGCTTCGAGGCGCTGGGTGATGAGGTCGACGGTGTCGGTGGTGAGGACCTCGCCGTTGGGGTACTCCGGCAGCGTCGTGGTGGCTGCGACCGTGTCGCTGCGCCCATCCGGAACCGCGTGCAGCGCGCGGAGACGCTCGGCGACCACGTCGCTGAACTCGCGGGCGGCGTCGATGATCTCGTCGAGCTGCAGGTGCAGGTCGCGGAAGTTCTTGCCCACCACGTTCCAGTGGGCCTGCTTGCCCTGCAGGTGCAGCTCGATCAGGTCGACGAGCACCTTCTGCAGGTCGTCGGTCAGCTCCTTCGAGGCGGTGAAGCCCTTCTCGGCGTTCTGCCGGCGGGTGGTCTTCGCACCGCCGTCGGCGGGGGCGTTCACGGAGCGTTCGAGGGTGGTGGCCATGGTGGTGATCCTTTCGATGATCCGACTAGCGACGCTACGCCCCTTGGGGAATGCCGCCGAGGGGTTGACGGCCGGGATTCAGCTGTCTCGGAGGCTTCTGTCAATCCCATGGCCGGGTGGGCCCGACCGTCGTACGGTGAAGCCCATGTCCACGATCTACACACCCCAGGATCCGATCAAGCAGTACCCCAACCCGCCGTTCCCGCCGCAGCAGCAGTCGGCGCCCGGTGACATCCACGAGATGGACCCCGCGCCCGACCACGGCGAGGAGAGCTACGTGGGCTCCGGACGGCTCGCCGGGCGGAAGGCGATCGTGACCGGCGCCGATTCCGGTATCGGCCGTGCCGTCGCCATCGCGTACGCCCGGGAGGGCGCCGACGTGGCCCTGTCGTACCTGCCGGTGGAGCAGAAGCAGGCCGAAGAGGTCGCCGCCCTCGTGGAGGCGGCGGGCCAGAAGGCGCTGCTGTTCCCGGGCGACCTGCAAGACGAGGCCACCAACGCAGCGCTGGTGCAGAAGACCGTCGAGGAATTCGGCGGCGTCGACATCCTCGCCATCATCGCCGGCACCATGCCGACCGTCGACAGCATCGACGACTTCGAGACCGAAACCCTCGACCACGTGCTGAAGACCAACATCTACCCGCTGTTCTGGCTCACCAAGGCGGCGTCGCCGCACCTGGAGCCGGGTGCGTCGATCGTGACCTGCTCGAGCATCCAGGGCTTCAACCCCTCGCCGCAGCTGGCCGAGTACGCCGTCTCGAAGGCCGGGATCGCGAACTGGACCCGGGCGATGGCCCAGCAGCTCGCCGAGCGCGGTATCCGGGTCAACGGCGTCGCGCCCGGCCCGGTGTGGACCCCGCTGCAGCCAGCCTTCGTGCCGAACGAGAAGATCGAGTCGTTCGGCAGCGAGGCGGCCTACGGCCGCCCCGGCCAGCCGGTGGAACTCGCTCCGCCGTTCGTGATGCTCGCCTCGCAGGAGGCCAGCTACATCAGCGGCGAGACGATCGCCGTGACCGGCGGTACGCCGGTTCACTGACCCGACAGGATCGATCCTGATCGACATCGATGACCCACCCGCTACGAAAGGAACCATCATGAGCGACGACAAGAACACTCCTACGGATCCGAGCGACGAGAAGCGCCCCGACGCCGAGGGACTCCCGGACGGATCGGGATCCGACGGCAGCGACAGCAGCGACGGCGCCGACACCGCCTCCGGTGGGGGCGCCGACGACGAGTGACCTCGCTCGCGTGACGCCGGGGAGCTCTGCAGGGACCACCGCGGAGCTCTCCGGCAGACGACCCACCCCCCCTGTGGAAGGACCCGACGGATGGATCTGGGAATCACCGGAAGGACGGCGCTCGTGACGGGCGGCGACTCCGGCATCGGCTGGCGCACCGCCCGCCTGCTGCTCGCGGAAGGGGTCACCGTGGTGACCTCCGACATCGACGAGGACGAGCTGGACGAGGCGGCCGCCGAACTCGATGCGCCGGAGGACCGCCTGCACGCCTTCGCTGCCGGGATCCTGGTGCAGCCTTACGACGACGAGCTCCCCTACCGCGCGGCCGAGGCCGGCATCCTGGCGCTCGCCAAGGGGCTGTCGCGCTCGTACGCGCTGGAGGGGCTGCGCGTGAACGCGGTCTCGCCCGCCGTCATCCAGACGCCGATGACCGACGCCACGATGCACAAGCGCGGCGAGGAGCTCGGGGTGCCGACCGAGGAGGCGATCGAGTCGTTCTTCGACGAGGAACGGCCCCACATGGAGCTCAAGCGGCGGGGCGAGCCCGACGAGGGCGCCAACGTCGTGTTGTTCCTGTGCTCGGAGGCGGCCTCCTTCGTGAACGGGTCGAACTACCGCGTGGATTCGGGTTCCGTTGCCACGATCTGACTCGCTCCGCACGCCCGAGGGCTACGCCGAACTGCGCGACTACGCCATGATCGGCGATGGCCGCACAGTGGCCGCGATCGCTCGCGACGGGCAGATCGACTGGTTGCCGATGCCCGCGCTCGACACCGCACCGGTGTTCGCCGGACTCGTGGATGCGCACTCCGGCGGATATTTTGCCCTGCGCCCGGTCGGCCCGTTCCGGTCGAGGCGGGAGTACGCGCCCGGGACCAATGTGCTGCGCTCCACGTTCACGACGCCCGGCGGTGAGGCCGTGGTGACGGATGCCCTCGTGACGGGGGTGGCCGGGAGGCTGCCGTGGGCCGAGCTGGCCCGCCGGATCGAGGGCACCCGGGGGTCGGTGGACTTCACCTGGGAGGTCGTGCCGGGGCCGCTGTTCGTGGAGGAGCCGGTGCAGCGGGTGGAGACGCTGTACGGGCCCGTGCTGAAGGTGGGCACGGTGGATCTGGTGCTCGTGGGGTTCGAGCACGGGCGATCGGATGCACGCGAAGGCGAGGACGCGCGGGAGGACGCCCGCTTGAAGGCACGCGGCGAGGCATCCGATGGCCCCTTGCGATTCGAGGGGGCGTTCACGACGTCGATCGGCTCGCGGCACCTGATCGCGCTCTGCGGCACCGACGACGAGCCGATCCATCTGCCCGATCCGCGGATCGTCGACCAGGGGATCGACCGCACCATCGACAACTGGGCGGGCTGGTCGGAGGTGTTCTCCTACGACGGGCCCTGGGCCGAGGCGGTGCACCGCAGCGTACTGGCGCTCAAGCTGCTGATCTACTCGCCCACCGGCGCGATCGCCGCCGCGGCCACCACCGGCCTGCCCGAGAACGTGGAGGGCGGCAAGAACTACGACTACCGCTTCGCCTGGGTGCGCGACCTCGCCTACACCGTCGGCGCGCTGACCCGCTTCGGCTTGCGTGAGGAGACGCACGCGGCCGTGTCGTGGGTGCTCTCCACCATGAAGGCGCACGGCGGCGAGCTCGGCATCTTCTACACACTGCAGGGCGGCACGGCGCCGGGGCTGCAGCGAACGGATGCGGAAGGCTGGCAGGGCATCGGCCCCGTCGACACCGGCAACCAGGCCGGCGGGCAGTTGCAACTGGGTGTCTATGCCGATGTGCTCGGCATCATGCGGCAGTACGTGGAGGCCGGCAACATCCTGGACGGCAACACCGGTGAGCTGCTGTGCGGTTTCGCCGACAGTGCCTGCCGGATGTGGCCGAAGAAGGACTCGGGGATGTGGGAGCTGCCCGAGAAGCGGCACTACACGACGAGCAAGATCGGCTGCTGGCGCGCGCTCGAAGACGCCTGCCGGCTGGCGGAGCTCGGCGAGATCAAGCCGTCCGCCGAGTCGCTCGCGCGGTGGCAGAAGAACCGGCGGTTGCTGGAGCGCTGGATCGCGAAGCACGGGTGGTCGAAGAAGAAGCAGGCCTACGTGATGTACCCGGGCTCCGAGGTGCTGGACGCCTCCGTGCTGCTGCACGCCTCGAGCGACTTCGGGCCGGAGGAGCGGATGCGGGCGACCGTGGACCGCATCGTCGAGGAGCTCGCCGTGGGGCCGCACGTGTACCGCTACTCCGGGGTCGACCGGGAGGAGGGCACCTTCGTGGCCTGCAGCTTCTGGCTGGTGCAGGCGCTCGCCGAGCTCGGCGACCGGACCGAGGCGACCACCCGGATGGACGCTCTGGTCGCGGCCGCCAACGACGTCGGGCTCTACTCCGAGATGATCGAGCCCACGACGGGGCGCTTTCTGGGCAACCTCCCGCAGGGGCTCAGCCACCTCGCCCTCGTGAACGCGGCGACCGCCTTCGGTGATCAGGGGTAGAGGCCGCGGAGACGGTGCGCCTCGGTGACGCGCTGCACCGCCAGGGCGGTCGCGGCGGCGCGGAGGGTGATGCCGTGGTGGGCCGCGAAGTCGGTGACGGCCGTCCAGCCGCTGCGCATCCGCTCTTCAAGGCGGGACTCGACCTCGTCGAGACCCCACCGGAACGACTGGTTCGACTGCACCCACTCGAAGTAGGAGACGATCACGCCGCCGGCGTTGGCGAGGATGTCGGGCACCACGACCACGCCCGCATCGGACAGGATGTGGTCGGCCTCGCGGGTGGTGGGGCCGTTCGCGCCCTCGACCACGATCCGGGCTCGGATGCGGCCGGCGTTCTCGGCGTTCAGCACGCCTTCGACGGCGGCGGGCACCAGCAGGTCGACGTCGAGCTCGAGCGCTTCCGCTCCCTCCAGCGGCGCCGACCCGGGGAAGCCGACCACGGTGCCGTGCTCGTCGACGTGGCGGCACAGTCGCTCGACGTCCAGTCCCGACTCGGCGTGGACCGCCCCGTACTGGTCGGCCACGGCGACCACGTGCACACCGGCCTGGTGCAGGAAGCGCGCCGCGTCACGCCCGACCTTGCCGAAGCCCTGCACCACGGCGGTCGCGCCCGCGGGTTCGATGCCGGCGGACTCGAGGGCGGCGAGTGCCACGTGCACGACTCCGCGCGAGGTGGCGCTGGAGCGGCCGAGCGAGCCGCCGAGGCTCAGCGGTTTGCCGGTGACGACGCCGGGTACGGTGTGGCCCAGACTGACGGAGTAGGTGTCCATCATCCAGGCCATCACGCGCTCGTCGGTGCCGATGTCGGGGGCCGGGATGTCGCGTTGCGGGCCGATGATCGGCAGGATCTCGGTGGTGTAGCGGCGGGTGACCCGTTCGAGCTCGGCGCTGGAGTAGCGGCGCGGATCGATCGCGACCCCGCCCTTGGCTCCGCCGTAGGGCACGTCGAGGAGCGCGCACTTCCAGGTCATCCACATGGCGAGGGCGCGCACCTCGTCGACGTTCACGTCGGGGCTGAAGCGCAGGCCGCCCTTGGCCGGGCCGCGGGAGATGTTGTGCTGGATGCGGTAGCCGGTGAGCACTTCGACGGTGCCGTCGTCGCGACGCAGCGGGATGCTGACGGTGAGCTCGCGGCGCGAGGCCTTGAGCATCGCGTGGGTTCCCTCGTCGTAGTCGTGGAAGGCGATGGCCTCGGCGAGCTGGGCGTGCGCGTCGGCCAGCGCCTGGCTGCCGGGCGAGTGCACCGTGCTCTCGGCGGACTGCACCGTGGGTGCGGGTGTTGCGATGGTCACGGAACCTCCTCGTTCTCTCCGAGCCAACGGTAGGTTCGGCTCTCCGGGGCGACGACTGCCGGACCGGCGCGACCGGCGGGGAATCAAGCCGGTCCGGAGGTGGTGTTTCTGCTCACCCCGGTCCGGGCGTGCCGCTCGGCTTTGCCCGGGCGTCAAGATCGGCGGATCTTCGCGCGCGCGATCCCCGCCACGGGTCGCGGGCGGCGGGCAGGATCGGAGGGTCCGGTCGCCGCGCGCTGCACGAATGGTTAGGTCCCAGAAGCCGATGCGACCGGACCCCAGTCCGTCTCAGCCCTGGACAGCGCTGCGCCGTCGGCGGCCGAGCAGCAGCACCAGCGCCGACACCGCCGTGAGGCCCACGATCAGGGCCACCAGGTAGAGCGCCACCGGGCCGTAGCCGCCGAGCGCGGCCGGGTTGTAGAACGGGTACGGGTAGAAGCCCGTGATCGCGCCGCGCACCAGCGAGTAGAGGCTGTAGACGACGGGGAAGACGAGCCCGATCCAGAGCAGGCGCCAGGCGAGCGGCCGGTGCGGTGGGATCAGGATCCAGTCCAGCAGCACCGCGAGCGGCATCACGATGTGCACGACGACGTTCACCCACGGCAGCACCGCCCCGACGTCGACCCCGGTCAGCAGGAAGTTGAAGACCAGGCCGATGAAGACCATGTTGACCACCGAGATGAAGCGCAGCCGGTCTGCGGTGCCCGACTCGGGCATCCGGCGCAGCGTGCGCACCGCACCGACCACGAAGATCGCGATGGCGATCAGGTTGCCGAGGTTGGTGAAGTACGAGAAGAAGTCGACGATTCCGAAGTCGTTCGCCAGCGTCACCTGGAACTAGGCGCCCACGGCGACGAGCGCCAGCGCGGCGAAGACGAGGCGATAGGCGACGGACCAGAGCGGGGCGACCATGCCGAAACGCTACTGGATCGGCGGCCGGCCGCGCGAGCCCCGCCCCGGCACTTCTCGCCTCCGGCGGCCTCGGGTAGTCTGGGATCGGGTCGGTCGCGGGTTTCCACTCGGGTGGGTGGCCGCGGTCTGGATCTCCTTGGGGGGAGAGTCGATGCGTAGTCGTTCTGGAGCCGGGTCGCCGCTGCGGCGGCGGGTGATCGCCGTGCTGGCCGCCGTGGCGCTCGCCGTGGGCGGGGCGGTGACGTCGGTGGCGCCGGCCTCGGCCGCGACGCTTCCCGGCTTTCTGCACACCAGCGGCGCGAGCATCACGACCGCCTCCGGCAGCACCTACGTGGTGAAGGCCGCCAACTGGTTCGGCATGGAGACCTCGAACTGCGCGCCGCACGGGCTGTGGTCGATCTCGCTGGACCAGGGGCTCGCGCAGATCGCCTCGATGGGCTTCAACACCATCCGGCTGCCGTTCTCGAACGAGTGCCTGGCGCAGTCGTCGTCGAACTCGATCAACCAGCAGGTGAACCCGACGCTGGTGTCGCTCAGCCCGCTGAAGCTGATGGATGCCGTGATCGCGCGGGCGAAGACGTACGGGCTCAACGTCATCCTCGATCGGCACCGCCCCGACTCCGGCTCGCAGTCCGAGCTCTGGTACACCGGCCGCTACAGCGAGAAGCAGTGGATCGCCGACTGGACGATGCTCGCGGCGCGCTACAAGACGCAGTCGTCGGTGATCGGTTTCGACCTGCACAACGAGCCGCACGGCACCGCGTGCTGGGGGTGCGGGGACCCGGCCACCGACTGGCAGGCCGCCGCCACGCGGGCCGGCGACGCCGTGCTGGCCGTGAACCCGAAGCTGCTCATCCTGGTGGAGGGCGTCGAGCGGCAGCCCTCGGGCGGCTCGACCTGGTGGGGCGGCGGGCTCTCCGGCGTCGCGAGCAAGCCAGTGACGCTGAAGGTGCCGAACCAGGTCGTGTACTCGCCGCACGACTACCCGTCGACGGTGTACAACCAGACCTGGTTCCAGGCATCCGACTACCCGGCGAACCTGCCGGCGGTGTGGGAGAAGAACTGGGGCTTCATCGTGACCAAGAAGATCGCCCCGGTGCTGCTCGGCGAGTTCGGCACGACGTACGAGACCACCAGCGACAAGCAGTGGCTGGCCTCGCTCGTGAGCTATCTCGGCACGAAGAAGATGAGCTTCGCGTACTGGTCGTTCAACCCGAACAGCGGCGACACCGGCGGACTGGTGAAAGACGACTGGACGACACCGCAGACCGCGAAGCTGGCCGCGCTGAAGCCGCTGATCGGGGCGGGGTCGGTGGTGACGCCGACGCCCGCGCCGACCGTCACGCCGACACCGACCGCCACGCCTAAGCCGACCTCAACGCCCAAGCCGACGCCCACGCCCACGCCCACGCCGACGCCGACGGCCACGCCGAAACCGACTGCTCCGCCGACTCCGACTCCGACGGCTACGCCGACGCCGACCGCAACGCCCACTCCGACGCCGACCGTCACCCCGACGCCGCCGCCGGCCACGGGCGGGGCGGTCTCGGCGACCTGGATGCTGCAGAGCGCGTGGGGCGAGGGCTACGTCGCCGAGGTGCTCGTGACGGCGAGCGCGAAGACGGCCGGCTGGTCCGTCAGCTGGCGCGATCCGACGGTCACCGGTGTGGTGAACGCCTGGGGCATGACCTGCACGGCGGTGCCGAAGACGTCGATCACCTGCACCGGTGCGGACTGGGCCGGGGCGCTGGCAGCGGGGCAGTCCGTTCGGGTGGGGCTGCAGGTCGCGGCATCCGCGGCACCCTCCTCGCCCGCGCTGACCGTCACGGCTCGTTGAGAAGCCTGTTCGGGGGGCTCCAGCCCCGAGCGGGCGGTCGGGTCAGGTCGTGGCGAGCGGCGCGATGCGCTGGATGATGGCGCTGAGGCGGGCGTGCAGCTCGAGGAGTTCGTCGACATCGACCCCGAGGGCCTCGACGACCTGAGGGGGGACCTGCTCGGCGTGCGCGCGGAGGGCGGCGCCGGCCTCGGTGAGGCGCAGGGCGAGCTGGCGCTCGTCGGCGGCCGAGCGCTCGCGGGTGACCAGCCCGGCGGCCTCCAGGCGTTTCACCAACGGGGAGAGGGTGGCCGGCTCCAGGCGCAGCACCTCGGCGAGCTCGGAGAGCGAGCGCGGGGCGCGTTCCCAGAGCGCGAGCATCACCAGGTACTGCGGATGCGTGAGCCCGAGCGGCTCGAGGATCGGCTTGTAAGCGCCGATCACGGTGCGCGAGGCGACGGCCAGGGCGAAGCAGAGCTGGCGGTCGAGGGCGAGCAGGTCGTCGGCGGGGACGGTGGTCGTGGCATCCGTCTGACTGGTTCCCATAATTAGTTAGTATACTAATTGTTATGGCACGAAAGAAAACCCGCGAGCCCAACCCGATGAACCCGTTCGACGGCAAACCGGGGTTCCTCAACAACCTCAACCGCATCGTGTTCATGTTCACGGGACCGGCGCAGGTGGGCATCGGGCGCGCCGAGGCGCCGTACGTGCCGCCGGCCGATCCGCGCTGCCCGCTCTGCGGCCAGGCGATGGCGCGGCACGAGATCGACCGCACGGGCGAGCGCACGCAGCTGCACTGCCCGGCCGCCGCATCGGTCTGATCTGCTGACGGTCGCCCGATCCGTCGACGCTCAGCTGATCCGCGGTCGGCCGCCTCGGTCTCGGCCGCGGGCTCGGCTCGGCCGCAGTCGCTCAGGGGGCGAACGTCGTCCAGGCCTCGGCCCCGGCGGGGATGCGGCCCGAGCGGTTCAGGCGGGCGGCGGCGCACTGCGGCTTGAGGGTCGCCTGGTCGTGGATCGCCTCGGCGAATCGGGCCGAGAAGTCCCGCCGCGGCACGCGCGCGGTGACGGCGGCGAGCACGGCGGGATCCCAGAGCTGGGGATCGGCGCCGGCCACATCGAGACTGGTGGCGGCCTCGAGCAGGTAGCCCTCGGCATCCTGAGCCGGATCGACGCTCACCCACATGTGCCGCTCGATCACCTCGAGCACGCGGGTGCGGCGCGCCTCTGGCCAGCCTGCCCCGGCCGCGAACACCCAGGCCGCTGCGCCGCCCGCCGTCTCGAAGGGCAGGGAGTGCGAGTCGAAGGCGGGGGTGACGCCGAGGTCGTGCAGCATGGCCGCGACGAAGAGCAGCTCGGGGTCGTAGTCGAGCCCCAGCGAGTCGCCGAGGGTGCGCGCCCAGGCCCAGGAGCGCAGGGAGTGGTCGGCCAGCTCGGGGGAGCTCCAGTGCCGAGCCACCTCGAGGGCCAGGGCGGAGGACTCGGTCGGCGGGCGCAGGAGGTCGTCGATCGGGGCGGGCATCGGGCTCCAGTTCGTCGTGCTGCGGGCCACGCCGAGTGCCGCGTGGCGGGCGGCGGGCGGCGGGCGTCGGTTGTCGACCAGTCTCGCGGGTGTCGGGGAGGCGGATGCGGCGGTCGGTCGAGAATGGCAGGAAACCGCCCATCGGCGACCGGAAATGCCGGGCCCGCCCGGGCTCGGGCCGGGCGGGCGTAGGCTTCAGGGTGTGAACGAGATGGAACGCGGTCTGCCCTCGGGGCGTCAGGAGGTCGTCGGCGCGTCATCCGCCGACGTCAGGTAGAGCATCCGGGTCGTCCGGATCCGCTCCCTGCCCTCCACCCCGCTTCCCGCTGCGCCCTCCGCCGGCGGTTTCTCTGAAGGACATCTCCTCATGCATTCTCTGACCGAAAAAGACATCCGCACCTCGTTCGTGAACGCCTCGCAGCGCGAGCGCGGCACACTCACCCTCCCGGCCGGCTTCGAGGCGCTCGACTGGGCCAGCCGCGACTTCCTCGGCTGGCGGGATCCCAAGCTGCCGGCGGTCGGCTACGTCGTGGGCCGCGTGGCCGACGACGTGGTGGGCGTTCTGCTGCGCCAGGCCGACGGGCGCATCCGCACCCGGCCGCAGTGCTCGTGGTGCGAAGACGTGACACTGCCCAACGACGTGGTGCTGTTCAGTGCCAAGCGCGCGGGCGCGGCCGGGCGCAACGGCAACACCGTGGGCGTGCTGGCCTGCGCCGGGTTCGAGTGCTCGGCGAACGCGCGCCGCCGGCCGCCCCTGGCGTACGTCGGGTTCGACGTGGAGGCGGCGCGGCAGCAGCGCGTTCTCGCGGTGCAGCAGCACGTCGAGAGCTTCCTGCGGACTGTTCGCGAGGGGTGAGCTCAGGCCTCGCCGGGGTCGGATGCGGCGTCGGCTTCGGCGTCCGCTCCGGCCCCGGCACGCGCCATCCGCTTGCCGAGGAGGATGGCTCCGGCGGCGCCCGCTGCCCCGGCCGCCAGCGCGAAGACCCCGGCCTTGGCGCCCCAGCTCGCCTTGCCGAAGGCGGCGTCGACGGATGCCCGGCCCGGACCGGCGGACGCGATGGCGGTGACCGCGGCGATCAGCACCGCGTTGTACTCGTAGCCGCCGCCGGCGTTCCACGGGCCGTTCTTGGCGTGCACCTTGCTGATGGCGGTGACCATCGTGGCCACCAGGCCCGTGGCGGCCACGGGGGTCGCGAGGCCCAGAGCGAGCGCGGCGCCACCACCGGCCTCGGCGATGCCGGCCGCCAGGGCGTTCGGCTTCGCCGGGTGCATCTCGAGGTTCTGCATCATCTGCGTGGTGCCGTCCAGGCCGTGCCCGCCGAGCCCGGTGCTGAGCTTCTGGATGCCGTGGCCGACGAAGGCGCCGCCGACCACGAGGCGCAGTACGAGTAGTCCGAAGTCCATCAGGTCCGATCCCTCCCGCGGATGCACCCGCATCCGTCGTTGGGCCGGAGCCTACGCCGAACGGAGCAGGATGGTGTTGTTCCAGGGGTCGGAGACCGTGACGGTGGCACCGTCGTCGGCGGTCTGCAGGCCGTGGTGGCGCAGGCGTTCGTCGGTCGCGGCCACCGCGTCGGCATCCGGGAGCACGATCTCGACCTGGCCGAGGCCGAGCGTGGGCTGACGGCGGCCGGCGCCGGCGGAGTTCCAGACGTTCATCGCCATGTGGTGGTGGTAGCCGCCGGCGGAGACGAACAGGGCGCTGGGACCGTAGGTGGTGGTGACCTCGAAGCCGAGCTTGTCGACGTAGAAGTCGCGCGCCTGCGGCACGTCGCCCACCGAGAGGTGGACGTGGCCGATGGTGGCGGCGCCGATCCGAGGTTCGTCGACGACCGCCGGGGTGAGGTGCTCCTGCAGGAAGGCGTTGGGGTCGAGGTAGAGGGTCGACATCTCGAGCTGACCGTGGGTCCAGCTCCAGGTGCTGCGGTCGCGGTCCCAGTAGAGCTCGACGCCGTTGTTCTCGGGGTCGGTGAAGTAGAAGGCCTTCGACACCAGGTGGTCGGACGACCCGGTGAAGGAGTTCGGGAAGCGCTGCGCGACCGAGTACACGGCGGCGGCCAGGGCCTGCTCGGTGTCGAACAGGATGGCCGTGTGGAACAGACCCGCCTCGCGGGAGCCCGGGCTCTTCAGCTCGGGGGCATGCTGCAGCACCATCGAGGGCACGCCGCCGCGGCCGAGCACCGCGATGTCGCCCTGCTGCGAGATGACGTCGAGCGCCACGGCGTCGCGGTAGTAGGCGACCATGCGGTCGAGGTTCCCCACCCGGAGCGTGACGGCTCCCATGGTGGTGTCGGGGGCGAGGAGATCGGCTGCGTTCGTCATAGTGTCCAGTAAAACACTTGTCGCCACAACTAAATTCCCCGCCCCCGAGGGGGCTGCTATTCGAGGAGCTTGCCGACCGTGGCGACCTCACGCATGTGGGACGCGATCTCCTCGGGGATCGGGGGGATGGACTCGCGGGTGATGCCCGCGGTGGGGCTCCAGACGAGGTTGACCTGCAGGGCGGGGTCGAGCTCGGGGAAGTCGCTGCGGTTGTGGCATCCGCGAGTCTCGCGACGCTCACGGGCCGCCTCGAGGGTGGCGCGGGCCGCCAGGGCAGCCGACTTGAGGTCGAAGGCGTGGGCGAGGTCGTGGTAGCCGGCGACATCCGGATGCACGCCGATCGCGGCCATGCGCGCCTCGATGGCGTCGAGCTCGGCCAGGCCCTTGGTGAGGCCCTCCTCGTCGCGCACCACGCCGGCGTGCTCGGTCATGGTGTTGCGGATGGCGCGCTGGAGCGCGCGCACGTTCTCGGGGCCGTCGGCCGCCAGGAGGTCGGCGATCTCGGTGCGGGCCGCATCCGTCGCCGCCTTCGAGCGCTTCTGGGCGGGCAGGGCCGCCGCATAGTCGGCCGCGGCCTGACCGACGATGCGGCCGAAGACGAGCAGCTCGATCAGCGAGTTGCCGCCGAGGCGGTTGGCGCCGTGCAGGCCCGAGGAGGCCTCGCCGATGGCGTAGAGGCCGGGCACGTCGGTGGCGTGGTCGTCGGGCCGCACCCAGACGCCGCCCATCGAGTAGTGCGCGGTGGGCGCGATCTCGATCGGGTCGACCGTGATGTCGAGCATCTGCAGCTCGAGCATGGTCTGGTAGACGCGGGGGAGGCGGGTCATGATCGTCTCGCGGGGCAGGTGCGAGACGTCCAGCCAGACACCGCCGTTGACCGTGCCGCGCCCCTCCTTGATCTCGGTGTAGGCGGCCAGGGCCACGCGGTCGCGGGTGGAGAGCTCCATCCGCTCGGGGTCGTAACGGGCCATGAAGCGCTCGCCGAGGCCGTTGCGCAGGATGCCGCCCTCGCCGCGGGCCGCCTCGGAGATGAGCGTGCCGGCCGCGTTCTCGGGCTCGATGATGCCGCTCGGGTGGAACTGCACGAGCTCCGGGTCGCGCAGGCGCCCGCCGGCCTCGACGGCCAGGCGGAAGGAGTCTCCCGTGTTCTCGTCGCGCCGGGAGGAGGTGCGGCGCCAGATGCGGTTGTGGCCGCCCGCGGCGAGGATGACGGCATCCGCGTGGATGAGGTAGCGCGTGCCGTCTTCGAGGTCGAAGCCGTAGGCGCCGAAGATGGCGCCGTCGTCGTTCGTGAGCAGGCGCGTGATGTAGACGCGGTCGAGGATGGGGAGCTCGAGCTGGGTGGCGCGGTTGATGAGCGTGCGCTGGATCTCCAGGCCCGTGTAGTCGCCGGCGAAGGCCGTGCGGCGGAAGGTGTGGGCGCCGAAGAAGCGCTGTGAGATGCGGCCGTCCTCCTCGCGGGCGAAGGGCATGCCGTAGCGCTCGAGGTCGTCGATGCCCTGGGCGGCACCCTCGGTGACGATCTGCACGGTGTGCGGGTTGGCGAGCAGGTACGACTCCTGCAGGGTGTCGGCGGCGTGCTGCTGCCAGCTGTCCTCCGGGTCCATGGTGGCGAGGGCCGCGTTGATGCCGCCGGCGGCGAGCGAGGTGTGCGCATCCGACTTGGGGCGCTTGCCCACGGCCAGCACGTCGACGCCGGCCTCGGCCAGCTCGATGGCGGCGCGCAGGCCCGAACCGCCCGTGCCGATGACGAGCACGGTGGTGGAGATCTGACGTTCGGAGGGGCTTGAAGAACTCATGCTTCGAGGCTAGGTCGGGCTCTTGCATCCGTCCAATGCATATATCGGGTCGGCATGATGCGCCTAGGCTATGGATATGAATCTCGAACAGCTGCGCGCCTTCGTCGAGGTGGCGAACGTGGGCAACTTCACCCGGGCGGCCGAGCAGCTGCACCTGGCGCAGCCCTCGCTGAGCCGGCAGATCGGCTCGCTGGAGCAGGATCTGGGCGCCGAGCTGTTCCGGCGGGCACGCGGCGGCAGCACGCTCACGACCGCGGGGGAGTCGCTGCTGCCTTTGGCCCGACGGATGCTCGCCGACGCCGACTCGGTGCGGCGCGAACTCGCCGAGCTGGCCGGGCTGGAACGCGGACGGGTGCGACTGGGGGCCACGCCGACGCTCTGCATCAGCCTCGTGACCGAGGTGCTGAGTGCGTTCCACGCGGCGCATCCGGCGATCGAGCTGCACCTGTCGGAGCAGGGGTCGTGGCGGTTGCTCGACGAGCTGGCGGCCGGCGAGCTGGACCTCGCCCTGATCACGACCTCGGATGCCCCGGCCTCGCGCTTCGACGTGTCGCCGCTGCTGGCCGAGGAACTCGTGGTGATCTCCTCGGGGGCCGCCGATCCACTTGTGGACGGCGACGCCATCCGCTTGGCCGAGGTGGCTCGTCTGCCGCTGATCGTGTTCAGTTCGAGCTACGACGTGCGGATCGCGAGCGACGTCGCGTTCCGTGCGGCCGGGCTGACGCCCGACGTGGTGCTGGAGGGCGCCGAGATGGATGCCGTGCTGCGCTTCGTGGAACGCGGGCTCGGGGTGGCGATCGTGCCGGCGACGGTGCTGATCGACCGGCCGGCGCTGCGCTCGGTGCGGCTGGAGGAGCCGACGCTCACCCGCACGATCAGTGTGGCGCGCCCCGTGGGGCTCGCGCCCACCCGGGCGGTGCAGGTGATGCAGCGCACGATCGCGGCCACCGCGACGGCGTTCGCGGCGCAGGCCGGCGCCACGATGCGCCTGGCGGGAGCGGTGTAACGACGGAGGGTCGCCGCTGATACGGACTGACGATCCGTCGTTGCCCGCGAACGGGGCGGAACTCCGTCGTTGGAGGCGGGGAGGGGCGGGTCAGGGCTCGGTGGGGCCCGCCGAGAGGCGGGAGGCGAGCTCGCGGTACATCGAGCCGACACGGGGGCTGGCGTTGCAGCCGACCCAGAGGTGGATGCGCTCGCCGCCCTCGGCCGGGGCCTCGGGCATCCATTCGGAGACCCAGGCGGTGACGGCCGAGCGGATGAGTTCGCCGCGCGGGGCGATCTCACGGAGGCCATGCGGCACCAGGTCGCGGCGCAGCCAGGTGAGGTTCACGCCCGCGGGCCGCTCGAGCTGACGGATCTGGATCGGCGACACGATCTCCAGGTAGACCTGGCCGTAGGCGTCGTCGGGCAGCTCGCCCAGGATGCGGCGGATGGGGACGAGGTCGGTGGTGTCGCCGGCCAGCAGCACGTGCGGGGTGACGCCCGCCTCGAGGGGGAAACTCTCCATACCTACAAACTTAGGTAAGCCTTACCTAAAACACAAGAGGGGCCATCCGGAATCCGGATGGCCCCTCAGTGGTGCGGCTGCTAGGTGATCAGAAGGCGCAGGCGGTGAGCGAGGCGACCTTCGCGCTGAGCGAGTTCGGCCCGCCCAGCAGGGTCACCTGGCCGGCGCCGAGCCGGTCGATGTCGGCCAGCACGCCCTGCGGCACGCAGTCGCCGGGCACCACGTACAGCGGCGATCCCTTGAGACCGGCCAGAGCGGCACCGGCGAGGGCGTCGGGGTAGTTGTAGCCCGTGGCCAGGTAGACCGTGTTCGCCCAGCTGAAGGCGCTGTTGTTGATGCTGATCGAGGCGGCGAAGCGGTCGGCGCCCGACAGGCGGGTCACGACGACCTTCTTGGCGGGATCCGTCTTGCCGTTCAGGGCCTCGATCGAGGTCTTGACGCCCTCGGAGACCGAGTTCGGGCCGCCGGCGATCGACACGGTGTCCACACCGAGCTCGCCGAGCAGCGCGGTGGTGGGCGCGTCGATCGACGAGGCGCCGCCGTTCACCAGGAGCACGGGGGTCGACGTGGAGCCGCCGGCCGCGCTCGCCGAGAGGGCGTCGGGGAAGTTCGCGCCCGTGGCGACGTAGGCGTTCTTCGCGCCGGCGCTGCCGAAGACGGCGTCGACGACGTTGCGCGAGGCCTCGTAGCGGTCGGCGCCGGAGATGCGCACGACGTTCGCAGACAGCTTCTCGAGCTCGGCCTCGACCTCGGGGGAGACGGAGTTCGGTCCGCCGACGATCACGATCTTGTCGGGGGAGAGGCGCTGCAGCTCGGTCTTCACCGCGGCGGGGAGCGCATCCGGAGTCGTCAGCAGCAGGGGAGCCTTCTCCTTGACGGCGGCGGGGGCGGCGCTCAGGGCGTCGGCGAAGGTGGTGCCGGTGACGACGTAGGCGACGTCGGAGCCCGACTCGGTGGGGTAGGCCTTCTTCGACACGTTCACGGCGACCTCGTAGCGGTCGGCGCCCTCGATGCGGTCGACGGCGGGGTCGGCGAAGGTGACCGGGGTGAAGGTCTCGAACGGGGCGTAGACCGCTCCGCCCGCGGCGTAGGTGTACACGCCGAAGGTGCCGTCGGCCAGCGCTCCCGAGAAGCCCTTCACGACGTCGATGGTGAAGCTGAAGCCCCCCTCGGCGTCGAGCGCGACGGCGCCGCGGCTCGCGCCGCCCACGGTCTCGACGTCGGCCGCGTCCAGAACCCACTTGGTGGTGCTGCTGAGCGACTTGCGAGCGGTCGCAGGTGCACCCTCGGAGGGCTTCCAGGTGTCGAGGAAGGTGCCGAAGGTGACGTAGGCGCCGGCGAACTTGCCGGCCAGCGGCGGGCGGGTGCCGGTGGTCTCGGGGGCGTGCGGCGTGAAGCCGGTGCCGGTGACGGTGATGGTCTCGCCGCTGGGGTTCAGCCCGGTGGTCTTGGAGACCGTGACGCTGGGGGCGGCCGCGGGCGGGGTGACCGTGTAGGCGACCGTCAGGGGCGTGGCGACCTTGGCGGCATCCGTCGACCCTCCGCTGGAGTACCAGTACGAGGACTGGCCGGTCTGCAGCTGGTAGTCGACGAAGCTCTGCGGGAAGGCGCCCCAGGCGTCACCGGTGGCGACCTGCGGGGTGGCCGTCGCGGGCAGCGTGAGGGCGACGCCGAGGTAGTCGGGCGAGGAGGCGATGCCGGAGGGGGTGACGTCGACGCCGGTCAGCGAGGCGATCGTCACCTCCTTCTCGGGCAGGGGGGTGAACACCGAGGTGTCGTTCATGTCGGTGCCGTAGCCGTTGAGTGTGGCGGTGACGGTGCCGGTGCCGTTCTCGACGGTGAGGTGCGGATCGCTGATCGAGAACTGCGTCATGCCGCTGTAGAACGCCACGGTGAAGTCGCCGTCCCACTGGATGTCGGCGTCGTCGGCCTCGGCGTCCAGGGTGCCGGTTCCCGCGGAGATCGCGGCGGTGACGCCGGAGAATTTACCGCTGGTGGGGCTCGTGATGGCCGCGCCCGAGGGGTCGGTCTTGATGTTCGACCAGGTGGCGGCCGAGAAGGCGCCGGCCGTGTCGGGCTTCAGGATGCTGACGTTGCCGTCGGTCGACTTCCACTCGCTCTCGGAGATGGTGTCGGCGGCGTCGGCCTTCGGCGCGATGCCGGCGCTCAGGAAGTTGTAGGTGCCGGGGGCGAAGGCGCGGTTGCCGACCTCTTTGCTGAGGCCCCACTGGAAGACGGCGTCGGAGACGGTGCCGGCGGTGGGTGTGGCGGCTGAGGGAGCGGCGGCCGGGGCTGCGGGAGTTGCAGCCAGGGCGGGCGCTGCCGCCAGGCCGGAGAGGGCGAGCGCGGCCGTGAGGCCGGTCGCGACAGCGGCGCCGGTGCGCCTGCGGATACGGGGGGATGTCATGGAGGTGCTCCGAGTCGAAGAAGGCCGGGCTCAGGGCACTCAACGCCGCCGTTCCCAGCAGATCAGCAGGATAAGGACAGCCTAGCCTTAATTAGGTTAGGCACGCCTAATTAATTTGCGGATCGGGTGGCGGCGCCGCTCAGCAGGACGAATCCACCGCCGGCCCCGACGATCACCACGATCAGGCCGAGCAGCACCACCAGGGCGAGCAGGAGCAGCACCACGTCCTGGCCGAGTGACTGTGCCGCCGGAGCCTCGACGATCACGACGGATCCGGCTGGGCCGAGGGACGACGCGGTGAGTGCACTCGCTCCCGGGGCGGCGGCGGCCGGCGCCGCGACCATCGGCAGGCGCGCCGGCGGGAGCTTGGCGACGGGCGCCCGGGCGCCGGCCTGCTCCTCGGCCGCTGGAGCGGGTGCGGCGGGGGGCGTGAAGGTGGCGGCGTCGTAGCCCACCACGAAGGGCTGCGCGGGCTTGGCGCCATCCGCCTGCCCACCGCTGGAGTACCAGTACGCGGCCTGGCCGGTCTCGAGCTGGAAGTCGATGAAGCTCTGCGGGAACGCGCCCCAGTCGGCCCCGGACTGCGCCTGCGGCGTCGCGCCGGCGGGCAGCGCGACCGCGACCCCGCGATAGTCGGGGGTGACGGTGAAGCCGTCGGCGTCCACCTGCACGCCGCTGAAGACGGCGAGGGTGACGGTGCGGTCGGGCAGGGGCACCCACTTCGTCTGGTTGTCCATGTCGGTGCCGAAGCCGCCGGCGGTGGCGGTGAGGGTGCCGGTGCCGTTCTGCACGGTGAGCACCGGGTCGCTGAGGTACCAGAAGGTGAGGCCGCCGTAGTAGGCCACGGTGACGTCGCCGTCCCAGCGGATGCTCGCGCTGCCGGTGGCGCGGTCGACCTCGCCGGTGCCGCCGGTCATCACGAACTGGTTGCCGCCGTAGGGCGTGGCGGTGCCCGAGCTGAGGGGGGCGCCGGTGCGGTCGAGGCACTTGGTGTCCCAGTTCGCCCTCACGTACTGGCCCGAGGCATCCGGTTTCTGGATGCTGACGTTCTCGGAGACGTTCGCGTACTGCGCCGCGGTGAACAGCGCCGAGCCGCCCGGATCGGGGGTGCGGCCGGCCGAGAGGAAGTTGCAGCCGCCGAAGTAGGCGCCGTTGTTCGCCTCGTCGTTCAGGCCCCAGCGGAGCACGGCGTTCTCGAGCTGCAGCACGGCCGCGGTGCTGGGGGTGACGGTGACCTGCACCGCGGTGGCGCGGCCGCCGGCGGGGGCTGGGTCGCCGTCGAGCTCGGTGTCGGTGACGAAGAGCAGCCAGTGCGTGCCGACCGGGAGGCCGGCGGTGCTGAGGGTGACGGATGCGGCGGCGGTGCCGCCGCTGGTGCCCGAGCCCGAGCCCGTGCCGGTGCTTGTGCCGTTCGTGCTGACGGGGCCTGCGAAGGTGCGGGAGCCGTACCACCAGGCCTCGCCGCTCTGGGCCGAGGTCCAGGGGAGGCCGACCACGGCATCCGCACCCTGCTCGACGGTGAGGGAGGCGTTGGCGCCGCTGCGGTCGACCCCGACGGTTCCGGCCGCGATGGCGGCGTCGAGGGCGGCCCGGTCGGTGAAGGCCGGGGGGCGGCTGCCCGGGGTGGAGCCCGCGGGCAGGGTGGTGACGGGGCTGAAGTCGGAGAGCTCGCCGACGCCCACGGCGTTCACGGCGGCGACCCGGATGGAGTAGTCGGCACCGGGGGTGAGGCCGGCGAAGTTCGTTCGCGGGTCGGCGGCCGGGTCGGTCACCGCGACCTGCTGCGTGCTCACCAGCCCGACGCCCCGCTGGTGCAGCTCGACGCGGTAGCCGGTGATGGGGGATCCGCCGGTGAAACGGCCGGTGG
The DNA here is from genome assembly GCF_052048175.1 of Herbiconiux dendrobii. Taxonomy (NCBI): domain Bacteria; kingdom Bacillati; phylum Actinomycetota; class Actinomycetes; order Micrococcales; family Microbacteriaceae; genus Herbiconiux; species Herbiconiux dendrobii. The sequence goes on from NZ_JBLZQV010000001.1 coordinate 21,454, forward strand.
TGGCCGTGCCCTGCCAGTCGAGCACGCGCGCCGAGAGGGCGGTGGCGGCGGCGGGCCGGGCGGAGAACTCGGTGCTGGGGGTGCGCTCACCCAAGGTCTGGGCGGGATACTCGCTCGCCCAACCCGGGGCGCCGCTGGTGGCGGAGGAGGGGCGGTAGCGGGCAACGCCGTCGACGAGGTCGTAGGCGACCACCGCGGCCACGTAGCGGCTGTCGCCCTGCAGGCCGGTGACGACCGCCCGGGTGGTGGCGCCGACATCGAGCGTCGTCGCGATGAAGAAGTTGGCGGTGGGGGCGGCGAGGTCGTGGCGGCGCTCGAGCACGCGCAGCACATAACCGGCGGGGGTGATGTCGCTCGTGGGTGCGGTCCAGGTGGCGGTGAAGCCGTCGGAGGTGGGTGCGGCGAGCTCGGGAACGCCGGCGCGGGCGGTCGAGAGGGTGCCGGTGCTGGAGGCGGGGAGGCTGAGTGAGGCGCTGACCAAGGGGTCGGGCAGGGCCTCCGCGCCGTCGAGCAGCGTGATGCGGGCCGTCACCGCGCCTGCGCCGAACGAGACGCCCTCGACGCGGTAGCGGGTGGTGGCCGCGTCGACCTCGGTGCGGGCGATCAGCGATCCGGATGCCGTGACCGAGCGACCCGAGAACAGCTCGACGCGGTACCCGAGAACGGATGCGGGGGTGATGGTGGCGGGGGTCGTGGTGGTGGCGGATGCGGCGCCGGTGGATGCGGGGGTGGTGGTGGCGGGCGGTGAGGGCGGGGCCCACGCGATGTCGACGGCGTAGTCGATGCCTGCGGCGTCGGACTGCAGCAGCACCTCGCCGGGCGCGGGGGCGGTGGTGGCGACCCAGGTGGAGGCCGGCAGCGGCGTGGGCTCGGCGACGGCGGGGGTGGGCGTGGGGGTCGGTGCCGCGGTCGGCGCAGGGGTGGGGGTTGCGGTGGGGGTTGCGGTGGGCGTCGGTGGGGTCGATGTGGGGGCTGGGGTGGGGGCCGGTGGTGACGTGGGTTCCGGGGTGGGGGCCGGCGTCGGTGTCGGAGTGGGCAGCGGTGTCCCGGGGGTGGGGGTTTCCGGCTCGGGCGCGGGTGTCGCTGCGGGATCGGGTGCCGCAGCGGGATCGGGGGTCACGGTCGGATCGGGGGTCGCGGTGGGATCCGGGCTGGCAGCGGAATCCGGCACGGCGGCGCCGGGTGTGGGTTCGTCGGTGGCGGGTGCGTCGGAGACGGAGGTGGCTGACGTGGGGTTCGCGGAGGCGGAGGTGGCCGACGTGGCGTTCGCGGAGGCGGGGGTTGCCGACGTGGGGTTCGCGGAGGCGGGGGTTGTCTGCGCGGGGTTTGCGGAGGTGGGGGTGGAGGCCAGGGCGGGCGCGCCGAAGGCCGCCAAGGCGAGCAGGGCGCCGGCGGTTCGGAGGGTGAGAGAGCGCGTCCGCATGGGGGTCAGGCCTGCTGCCCGGAAGTGGGGCCGGCGGCGCCCGCTGAGGGTACGGTCGCCCCACCGGCACCGGCACCGGCACCTGCACCTGCACCGGCACCGGCACCCGCACCCGCACCCGCAGCGGCGGCAGCGCGCTTGCGGGAGCTCAGCACCGCCCAGACGAGGAACGCGATCGCGCCGATCGCAAGTACGCCCACACCGCCGACGGCGCCGAGCAGGATCGGCACGAGGTCGGAGTCGTCGGTTGCGGCGGCGGGGGCCGCGATGATCGTGGTCGTCACCGGGGCGGGGGCCTCGCCGGCGGGGGCGGCGGTCGGCGCGGGGGCGACCGTCTCGGTGGGCGGCACGGCCGCAGCGGCCGCGGCAGCTGCTGCGGCGGCGGCCTGCGCGGCGGCGTCGTCTGAGTACAGGTCTTGGAAGCTGATGGGCGTGAAGCTCTCGTTGCTCGGGTTCACCACGCCGTGCGCGCCGATCGTGATGATGCCGCACTGCACCGAGAGGCAGTCCACCGTGGTGACGTCGCCGTTGCGGTCGTACGACTCGAAGCTCGAACCGGGGATCTTCATCGTGCCCGACCAGCTGCCGTCGGCCGCGATCTCACCGCCGTTCGCGGCGTACTCGGTCGAGCTGCCCGGGAAGCTCACGAACAGCTGGTACCCCACGGGATTCGACTCGTCGTCGTAGACGTAGCGGTAGGTCGATCCGGTCGCACCGCCCTGGCTGGGCGCCCAGGCGCCGCCGTCGACCCAGCCGAAGAACACGTAGATGCCGCCGAAGCCGCTGGCGATCGACTGGAAGCCCGTGCCGGTGACGTTCACCTCGGTGAGGTAGGTGGGGTCGGCCACGCCGACGAGCTCGGGCTGGCCGACCACGGTCACGTTCACGGTGCCGGCGGCGTACGCCGGGGCGGCGGGTGCCGCCACGAGCGAGGTGAGCGCGGCCACGCCGAGCGCGGCGGCCGCGGCCAGCGCGCGCACTCCGCGGGAACGACGACGGCGCGAGGCGGTGCGCGCAGCGTCGACGGGGGGAGCGGATGCGATGGCGTCGGTCATGAGATCTCCTCGGCGGGGACGGGGTGGTGTTCGTGGGCTGCGGTGGCAGCATCCGGATGCCGCATCGGCAGGATGATGGCGGTTCCCGTCACGGGGTGCCGCATCACCTCCACAGGCAGCTCGTAGACGGCGGACAGCAGGGGCGGGGTGAGCACGGCGTCCGGCGGCCCGTCGGCCACTACGCGGCCCTCGGCGAGCAGCACGATGCGGTCGGCGTAGGCGGCGGCGAGGCTCAGGTCGTGCAGCACGACCACCACGCAGTCGCCCGCGCGGGCTCGGTCGCGGGCGATGCGCAGCACGTCCTCCTGGTGGCGCAGGTCGAGCGCCGCGGTCGGCTCGTCCAGCAGCAGGATGCCCGTCTCCTGGGCCAGGATGCGCGCGAGCGAGGCGCGGGCGCGCTCGCCGCCGGAGAGCGAGGGCAGCGGCCGGTCGCGGAAGCGCGTGGTCTCGGTGAGCGCGATCGACTGCTCGATCACGCGGTCGTCGTCGGCGTCGCGGGGCGTGCCCTGCCACGGCGCGCGGCCCATCTCCACGACCTCGCGCACCGTGAACGGGAAGAACACGCCGTTCTGCTGCAGCAGCACCGCGCGGCGGCGGCCGAGCTCCTTGAGGCCCCACTCGCCGAGGGCGCGTCCGTCGATCTCGACCCGGCCGGCGGTCGTCGCCTGATCGCCCGTGACCACGTTCAGCAGGGTCGACTTGCCGGCGCCGTTCGGTCCGATCAGCGCCACGACCTCGCCCGGCGAGGCCTGGAACGAGACGTCGTCGAGGATGGCGGCGCCCCCGATGGCGACGCTCGCCCCCTGCACGCGCAAGGCGGGCCCGGCGGATGCGCGGGTGGCGGCATCCGGGATCTCCGACTGCGTCTTCCGGCGGCTGAGCGCGCTCATCCCCAGCCCCCCGACTTCTTGCGGGTGCGCCGCAGCAGCCAGAAGAAGAACGGGCCGCCGATCAGCGAGGTGAGCATGCCGATCGGCAGGTCGGCCATCGGCACGACGGTGCGCGCGAACAGGTCGGCGGTCACCAGCAGCAGGGCGCCGCCGAGCACCGAGGCGATCAGCAGTGGCCGGTGCGAGGGGCCGATGATCATGCGCATCAGGTGCGGGATGACCAGGCCTACGAAGGCGATGATGCCGCAGAACGCCACGGCGGCGCCGGTGAGCAGGGCCACCAGCACGATCGAGAGGATGCGCAACACCTCCACGTTCACGCCCAGGTGCCGAGCGGCCTTCTCGCCCAGGGAGAGCAGGTCGAAGCGACGCGACAGGATGAGGGCGGCGACGAGGCCGACCACGACGACCGGGAGCACGACCAGCACGTCCTGCCAGCGGGCGCCGTTGAGGCTGCCGAGCTGCCAGAACACGATCGCCTCGCGCGACTGGGTGTCGGCCAGGAACATGAAGAGCGCGAGGCCGGCGCCGGCGAAGGCGTTGACCGCGATGCCGGTGAGCACGAGGGTGACGACCTCGGTCTTGCCGTTGGCGCGGGAGACGGCGTAGACGAGGAGGGTGGCCACGAGGCCGGCCGCGAAGGCGGCGGCGGCGATGGTCCAGTCGCCGAGGAAGTTGAGGCCGAACACGATCGAGGCCGAGGCGCCGAGGGCTGCGCCCGAGCTGACGCCGACCACGCCGGGCTCGGCCAGCGGGTTGCCGAAGATGGCCTGCATGATCATGCCGGCGGCCGCGAGGGCGGCGCCCACCAGGATGGCCAGGGCCACGCGAGGGAAGCGGATGGTCCAGAGCGCGCTGTCGCCGTTCGGATGCTGGGGCGGCGGCCAGATCGTGACGCCGATCCTGTGCATGATCGAGCCGAGCACCTCATCCGGAGCGATCTGCAGCTGCCCCGTGCCCGCCGCCACCAGCGACATCGCCACGAGCGCCACGGCGAGCACCGTGAACAGCGCCACCTTGCGCCGAGGCCGCACGCGCCCCTTCGGCAGCGGATCCACGCTCGACTCCAACGAGGAGGGAGGCGGGGACGCCGGGGCGACGAGGGGCGGCGCGGCGTCGGGGCGGGCGGGGGTGTGCGTCATGGGGCGTCCGTGACGGCGCCGGAGTCGTCGGGGGCGTAGATGGCGCGCGCCAGGGCGTCGAGCACACCGGCGGTGCGGGGGCCGAAGCTCATGATCTGGTAGTCGCTCATGTCGACGATGCGGCGGTTCTGGCCGGCGGGCGTCTCGGCGACGGCCGGGATGCGCTCGAGCAGTCCGTCGACGCCGCCGACGGACTCCAGTCCCTTCGTCATCATCAGCAGGATGTCGGGCTGCGCCTTCACGAGCGCCTCGGCCGTCATCGGGCGCATGCCCTTCCAGCCGATCTCGCCCGCCACGTCGACGCCGCCGAGCGCCTGGATGAGGGTGTCGGCCCCCGACTCCTCGCCGAAGATGTAGTACACGCCGGCGTTGCCGCGCACGTAGAGGAAGAGGATGCGCGGGCGGTCGGCGGGGTCGGCCGGGGTGACCGCGGCGATCTGGCGCACCTCCTCGGCGATCTCGGCGTTCACCCGCTCGGTGAGTGCCGTGCCGGCATCCGGGACCCCGAGCCCTTGGGCGACCATGGTCACGATGTCGCCGACGTTGTCGAGATTGCGGTCGGGCGTGGTGACGATGACCGGGATGCCGGCCTCGCGCATCTGCAGCACGACGTCCCAGGGGCCGATGGAGGAGTCGGTGATGATGACGCTCGGGTTCAGCTCGAGGATCGCCTCGCCGTTCAGCTCGTGCCCGTTCTGGGTGACCAGGGGCAGGTCGGCGGCGCCGTCGAAGCTCGTGGAGGTGTCGCGGCCCACGACGCTGTCGCCGAGGCCCAGGCCGAACACGGTGGCGGCGAGCGATCCGTAGATGTCCAGGGCCAGGATGCGGCTGGTGTCGGTGACCGTGACCTCGGTGCCCTGGTTGTCGGTGACGGTGGCCGGCAGCACCTGCAGGGCGGCGGCATCCGCGGTCACCGGCTCGATGCCGTCGTCCTCCATGCAGGCCGTGGACTCGCCGACGTGGGTCTTCGGATCGGCCGTCAGCTGCAGGTCGGCGAGGGCGGTGGTGCCCTCGACGCACGCGGAGGCGGTGGTCGAGGAGGCTGACGCGGTGCACGCGCCGAGCGCCACGACGGTGGCGGTGGCGAGGGCGAGCGCGAGGCCCGCACGGAGGCGACGACGGAGGGGGAGGAGGGAGTCCATGGGTCCGAACTGGTGGGAGGGGCCGGTCGGACGAGCCGACCCGCGGATGCTCCCGATACTAATTAGGTAAGGCTAACCTAGTCAAACCTACCGGCCTCCGCCGGACCTCGTCACTCGGTGGGGGTGGTGCCCTCCGAGCCGCCGTCGGTGGTCCCGTCCGTGCCGCCGTCCGTCGTGCCGTCCGTCGTGCCGTCGGTGCTGCCGTCGGTCGTCCCGTCGCCGGTGTCGGTGGCGCCGGTGGCGGCGGAGAAGACCTCGGTGATGAACGTGTTCAGGGCCTCGGTGTCGTCTAGTCCGCCGGTGTAGGCCTTGCCGTCGATGACGACGAGCGGCACGGTGCTGAGCGTCGTGACGTCGGAGTTCGGGATGTTCGCCTGGGCGCGCGCGGTGGCGTCGGCGACCCAGTCGGAGAACTCGTTGCCGGTGATGCACGAGGCGGTCGCCGCATCCGTCACGCCGGCCGTCTGCACGAGCGTGACCAGCTCGTCGTTCGAGAGCCCGCCGTCGGGCAGGGTGGCCTGCGCGGCCACCAGCGCGTTGTGCACCGCGAGGCCGGCATCCGGAGTCGTGTTCGCCACGCAGGCCAGCGCGTTCGCCGCTCGCGCGGAGTAGCTGTCGGCGCCCTCGAGGGCGACCGGGTGCAGTTCGATGCTCGCGTAACCGGCCGCGACGTAGCCCTGCAGCGCTCCGCCGTTCGCGGTCTCGAAGGTGGCGACGTCGGGGCTGGAGTAGTCGACGTACTCGGTGATGCGCAGCACCGTCGAGGTGTCGAGCTCGGAGGCCGTGGGCTGCTCGCCCGGCTGCAGGGCGGCCGTGGTGGTGGCCGTGACCGTGCCCTGGGTGGTGGTGCCGTCGGCGGCGGTGGTGCCGCCTGATCCGGTGAACAGGATGCCGTCGCTGGCCATGTTCGCCGGCCCCACGAAGGTGGCGCGGATGCCGTTGTAGACGAGCAGGCCCACCACGGCGACGATCGCCACGGCTCCCACGATCAGGCTCGAGCGCAGGATGATGCGGTTACGGCGCTTGCGCTTGCGCTCCTCTTCGCGCCGGATGCGGGCGAGTTCGCGGGCGAGGGCCTGCCGGTCTTTCTTGGGGAGCCCGTCGTAGACGCTCTTGTCGGCCTTCGCTGGGCTCATCCCGGTGCTGCTCCTCGTGTGTGGTGCGGGTGGTGCGGGTCGTGGTCGTGCGGATGCGCCGACGCGGGCGCACTGCGGGCTGACTTTAGCGGGTGAAGCTATGGGCGCGCCATGAGGATGCCTCGATCGTGGCCGCCCGGCTCTGGCGACGACGCGGGTGGGTCAGCCGATCGGCAGGGCCTCGAGTTCACCGCGCATCCGGATGAGGTCGAGCGCGTGCGCGTCGAGCCGGCGGTCCTCGTCCGAGAGCAGGGGCAGCGGCGTGACCTCCTGGGCCCGCCCGTCCGGCCCCAGGTCGACGAAGATGCTCATGCACTGCGTCGTGAGCTCGAGCGCGCCAGGCGTGCGCGGCGATCCCGAGCGCACGTGCACGGCGACGTGCATGCTGCGCTCGCCGGTGTGGATGAGGCGGGCGTCGACCTCGACGATGTGCCCGATCCGGATCGGGCGGAAGAAGTGGATGCCGCCCGAGTACACCGCCACCGCGGCCTCCGACGACCACCCGGCGGCGCAGGCGTAGGCGGTCTCGTCGATCCAGCGCAGCACGGTGCCGCCGTGCGCGTTGCCCCCGTAGTTGGCGTCGGCGGGCGCGGCGAGGAACCGGAACACGGTGCGCGGCGTGGTGCCCTCATCGGTATATGCCTCGGCGAGCATGGAGTCGCGGATGGCCCGGCGGGGTGCGAGGCGCTCCTCGGCTCGGTCGTTCAGCAGGCGGTCGTCGTCCGTCGACGGATGCCACGCCGGCACCTCGATCGGAACCCCCGCGGCGTCGACCGCGACGAACACGAGGATGCAGTGCGTGGCCGGGGTGAACTCGCGGCTGCGCACATCCGCCGCCCCGACCGTGACGAGAACCTGCATGCTCGTGCGTCCGGTCTGGATGATGCGGGCGCGCGCCTCGATCATGTCGCCGGCCGCGATGGGCCGGGTGAAGTGCACGTTGCCGACGTAGGCGGTGACGCAGTAGGACGAGCTCCAGCCGACGGCGCAGGCGTAGCCGGCCTTGTCGATCCACTCGAGCACGCGGCCGGCGGCGACCGTCGCGCCCCCGGCCGCGGAGTCCTGCGGGGCGGCCAGGAAGCGGAGGGTGATGCGGTCGGAGGTCGTCACGTTTCCAGGATGGCAGGGCGGCGCTGCTCGTACGGGCCGATCCGCAGATCGACGGCGTCAAGATCGGCCGATCTTCTCGTCTCGGAAAGAGCGTGCGCTGAGGGGCGCAGCATTGGCGTGCCGCATTGTTGTACTCAGTCCAGTTAATCGTAGGATGGCCGCATGACAGACTTCGTCGTCGAAGGCGTCGGGCGGCGGTTCGTCCCCTACGTCGAGGGATTGCAGCTGCAGGCGCGGTGGCACGGGCGGGTGGTGGCGGGCGAGGCGCCCGGCACCGTCATCCTGCTCGAGCACGAGGCCGTGTACACGGCCGGCAAGCGCACCGAGGCGTCCGAGCGGCCGGTCGACGGCACCCCGGTGGTGGACGTGGATCGCGGCGGCAAGATCACCTGGCACGGGCCGGGACAGCTGGTGGGCTACCCGATCGTGCGGCTGCCCGATCCGATCGACGTGGTGGCCTACGTGCGTTCGCTCGAGGCGATGCTGCTCGACATGGTGCGGGAGCTCGGCGTCGACGCGTACCGGGTGGAGGGGCGCTCGGGCATCTGGACCACCTCCGGCGGTCGCGACTGCAAGCTCGGCGCCATCGGCGTGCGGGTGTCGGGCGGCGTGACGAGCCATGGCTTCGCCCTGAACTGCAGCAACGACCTCGCGCCCTACGACAAGATCGTGGCCTGCGGCATCCGCGATGCCGGTGTGACGACGATCAGCGAGGTGCTCGGGCGGCGGGTCGAGCCGGCCGATCTGGTCGACGCGGTGAAGCAGCGCTTCGCGGCACCCGGCCCGGCATCCGCGCCGGCCTCCGCGCCGGCCTCCGCGCCGGCCCTGGCGGGTGCCCGATGAGCTGCGGTTGCGGACCGTCGGCCTCGGCGACGGCATCCGCGGGCCCCGCCTCGCTGCCCGGAGACCGCAAGCTGCTGCGGCTGGAGATCCGCAACGCCGAGACGCCGATCGAGAAGAAGCCGGCCTGGATCAAGACCAAGGCGCGCTTCGGCCCGGAATACCGCGAACTGCAGGCCCTGGTGAAGACGAAGGAGCTGCACACCGTCTGCCAGGAGGCGGGCTGCCCGAACATCTTCGAGTGCTGGGAGGATCGCGAGGCGACCTTCCTGATCGGCGGATCGCAGTGCACCCGCCGCTGCGACTTCTGCCAGATCGACACCGGCAAGCCGGCCGACTACGACCGCGACGAGCCGCGCCGGGTCGCCGAATCGGTCGTCTCGATGAACCTGCGCTACGCCACGGTCACGGGAGTCGCGCGCGACGACCTGCCGGACGAGGGTGCCTGGCTGCACGCCGAGACGGTGCGCCGCATCCATGAGCTCAACCCGGGCACCGGCGTCGAGATCCTCGCCACCGACTTCTCGGGCAACCCCACCCTGCTGCAGGAGGTGTTCGACTCCCGGCCCGAGGTGTTCGCGCACAACGTCGAGACGGTGCCGCGCATCTTCAAGCGCATCCGCCCCGCCTTCCGCTACGAGCGCTCGCTCGACGTGCTGACGCAGGCGCGGGATGCGCGGCTGATCACCAAGTCGAACCTCATCCTGGGCATGGGCGAGACGCGCGAGGAGGTGTCGGCGGCGCTGCAGGATCTGCATGATGCCGGATGCGACATCATCACGGTCACGCAGTACCTGCGCCCCTCGCCGCGGCACCTGCCGGTGGCGTCGTGGGTGCGGCCCGAGGAGTTCGTCGACATCAAGGAGGAGGCGGAACAGATCGGCTTCCTCGGCGTGCTCGCCGGGCCGCTCGTGCGCTCCTCGTACCGGGCGGGCCGCCTCTGGGCGCAGTCGATGCGGCGCAAGGGCTGGGACATCCCGGCCGCGCTCGCGGGCCTGGCGGATGCGGCAGACGCCGAGGGTGGCTTCGCGCAGGCGGTGTAACGTGCCTCCCATGAAGCAGGGAGTCGACTTCATCACGCTCTCCACCGGCGACCTGGAGGCGGTGCGGGCGTTCTATCGCGACGGGCTCGGGTGGACACCGCTGCTCGACCTGCCGGGCGAGATCCTGTTCTTCCAGGTGGGGCACGGGCTCGTGCTCGGGCTGTTCGAGGCGGGCGCCTTCGCGGCCGGCCTCCTGCCGGTTCCGGATGCCACGGGTGCGGCGGCCTCCGACGCCACGGGTGCGGCATCCGTCGACGCCACGGATGCGGCATCCGTCGGCCGACCCGCATCGGCGCCGGCCGGGCTCACGCTGTCGCAGAACGTGGGCTCCGCGGCGGAGGTCGACGCCGCGGTCGAGCGGATGGCCGCCGCCGGCGGGGCGGTGCGCAAGGCGCCGCAGCGGGCCGCGTTCGGTGGGTACCACGCGCACGTCGAGGATCCGAACGGGGTGATCTGGGAGATCGCGTTCAACCCGGGCTGGTCGGTGGGAGACGACGGGGCTGTGAGTCTGATGCCGGTCGAGGGCGACTGAAGCCGCCCGCCGCCCGCGGTGGTTGACTCGGAGCATGACTGATACCACCACCGCTCCCGCCGCCGCAGCCGGCACCTTCGCCATCGGCGGCGACCTCGTCGTCAACCGTCTCGGCTTCGGCACCATGCAGCTCACCGGACCGGGCGTCTGGGGTGAACCCGCCGACCACGACGGCGCCGTCGCCGTGCTCCGCCGGGCCGTCGAGCTGGGTGTGAACCTCATCGACACCGCCGACGCCTACGGCCCCTTCGTCACCGATGCGCTCATCCGCGAAGCGCTGCATCCGTATGCCGACGGCGTCGCCATCGCCACCAAGGTCGGCTTCACGCGCCAGGGCCCGGACGAGTGGATCCCCGTCGGGCGCCCCGAGTACCTGCGCCAGCAGACCGAGCTGAACCTGCGCCACCTCGGCGTCGACCGGATCGACCTGCTCCAGCTGCACCGCATCGACCAGAAGGTGCCGCTGGAGGATCAGATCGGCGAGCTGAAGAAGCTGCAGGACGAGGGCAAGGTGCGCCACATCGGTCTCTCCGAGGTGAGCGTCGACGACGTGAAGGCCGCCCGCGCGATCGCCGAGATCGTGTCGGTGCAGAACCTCTTCAACCTCTCCGACCGCCGCGCCGCCGAGCTGCTCGACTACTCCGAGGCCGAGGGGATCGCCTTCATCCCGTGGTTCCCGCTGGCCACCGGCAAGCTCGCGGGCGAGGGCAGCCCCCTCGCCGAACTGGCCGAGAAGCACGACGCCACACCCAGCCAGCTCGCGCTCGCCTGGCTGTTGCACCGCTCACCGGTGACGCTGCCGATCCCCGGGACGAAGTCGGTCGAGCACCTCGAGCAGAACGTGGCCGGAGCGGCCCTCTCGCTGAGCGAGGACGAGTACGCGGCCCTGGATGCGTTGAGCTAGCAGAGGTCTCCGAACCTGAGGTCGCCACGGACATAGAATGCATCGACCAAAGTGACTTATGCTCATGTAATATACTGCTATGAGCCCAAGAGTGCTGATCGTTCGTCTGGCGGTGCCCGCTGCCTTAATGCTGATCGCCGCACTCGGTGTTCAGCCGGCGCAAGCAGAATCCCTCTCTCCCAAGCCTTGCGTCCCGGACTCCGGTGCTGTGAGCGGGGTGTCACGTACTGCCGGCGCCGACCGCTTCGAGGTGTCGGCCAACTTGTCCATGAACAACTTCTTTCCTTATGTCGACGAGGTGTTCATCGCGTCAGGGCTGAACTTCGCAGACGCATTATCAGGCTCGGCGGTGGCGGGATATCGGCAGGCCCCGATGCTGCTGGTAGGCGGAGGAAGCGAGGCGCCGGCGGTGATTCGCTCGGAGTTGTCGCGGCTCAAGCCCAAAAAGATCATCGTTGTCGGTGGCCCCGCCTCGGTATCGGTGGAGCTCGAGCACGGCCTGTCGCAGTTCGCCCCCTCGGTCGTCCGTGTCTCCGGTGCCGACCGGTACGAAGTGTCCGCGAACCTGGCGAGTCTGGGATACGGCACCGGCACTGAGACCATTTACGTCGCGTCCGGCGATGTGTTTCCTGATGCGCTGTCCGCTGCCGCGGCTGCGGGTGATGAGCCCGGTCCGGTCGTGCTTGTACAGAGAGATGCCATCCCGCCGGCGGTCGAGCAGTATCTTCGTCATGATGCGAGCCTCACGCAGATCGTCATGATCGGCGGCCCGTCGACGATCAGTTCGTCCGTCGCGCTACAACTGTCCCGCTTCGCCCGTGTTCAGGGAATACCAGGGGCGGACCGCTTCGCCGTGTCGGCGGCGACGTCGGCAAACCATTTCTGTGCCGACCGATCAATGGTCTTCATAGCCTCGGGCGAGGTGTTCCCTGACGCCTTGTCAGGCTCTGCCGTAGCGATCCAGTGGGGCAGTCCCGTTCTGCTCGTGAGCAAGAACGACATCTCCTTTCAAGTAGAGCAGGAGTTGAGGCGGCTCAATCCGCAGCACATCACAGTATTGGGTGGGGAGAACACGATCTCGAAATCTCTCGAGGAGAAGCTCGCCAACTATCTCAGAAAGTAGAGTCGAGTCCGGATCTCAGGTGATCGGCCGATGGTCGGAGCCATATGAGTCGACTCCGACCGGGGCGGGTAAGGTCCAGGCGAGTCAGGCAGGCCGTACGCACGCGGGGATAGGCTTCCGGTGATGCGACGAACCGACATGACTCCGCGCGCCGAGTGGCGCAGCCGGCTCGACGAGGTGGGCTTCACCTTCTACGACCTCGAGTCGGAGGGTGGACGGCCGTACTGGAACGAGTCGGCCGCGTACGTGTTCACCATGCCCGAGATCGAGGCGCTCGAGGCGGCCACGAAGGAGCTCTTCGACCGGTGCATGGATGCGGTCGAGGTGATCGTGCGCGCCGGGCGCTTCGCCGAGTTCGGCATCCCGGAGCGGTTCCACGAACTCGTGCGCGCATCCTGGGACGACGACGACCCGACGGTCTACGGGCGGTTCGATCTCGCCTACGACGGGCTGGGCGGCGGGCTCTCGGCGGGTGGCTCGGGCGGCATCAAGCTGCTCGAGTTCAACGCCGACACCCCGACGTCGCTCGTGGAGACGGCGGCGGCGCAGTGGCAGTGGCTCGAGGAGGCCGGCCCCTCGGGCGCAGATCAGTTCAACGGGCTGCACGAGCTGCTGATCGAGCAGTGGGAGCACATCCGCACGGCCCGCTGGGGGCTCGCCCCGGGCGCTCGGCTGCACCTCGCCTCGCTGCACGACGGCGGCGACGGCGAGCTGATCGTCGAGGACTTCGACACCGTGGCGTACATGGCCGAGACGGCGAAGGCCGCCGGGTTCGATCCCAAGCTGATCTTCATGGAGGACCTGCGCTGGAGCGTCGACCGGCAGCTCTTCCTCGACGCCGACGACGAGGTCGTCTCGCGCATCTTCAAGCTGTATCCCTGGGAGTGGATGATCGCCGAGCAGTTCGGCGGATTCCTCGCACCGAGCCGCACGAGCACGCAGTGGGTCGAGCCCGCCTGGAAGCTCCTGCTCAGCAACAAGCAGCTGTTGGTGGTGCTGTGGGAGCTGTTCCCGGGGCATCCGAATCTGCTGCCGGCGTTCGCGACGCCCGATCCGCTGCGAGGACGGCCGCACGTCTCGAAGCCGCGCCTGGGCCGCGAGGGCGCCAACGTCACGGTGTTCGACGGCAGCGGGCACGAGGTCGCCGCCCAGCCGGGGGAGTACGGCGACGAGGGTTTCGTGTACCAGGAGCGCGCGGTGTTCGCGCCCGTCCCGGGCAAGACGGCGGTGATCGGCAGCTGGATCGTGGGTGAGACGCCCGCCGGCATCGACCTGCGCGAGACCTCCGGGCCGATCACCGGCGACCTCGCCGAGTTCGTGCCGCACTACATCGAGCCGTCCTCGGCCGGGGCCGGCTCGCCCACCATCGAAGGGGGTCGCGGATGACCGTCAGAACCGTTCGCTCGCGCGCATCCGGAGCCGGTACTCCCGCCCTCTCGGGCATCGCCGCCGACCGCCGGGCCGCGCTCAAGCGGGGTGCCGCCGTGGTGACGGTGGCCGGTGCCGTGCTGGCGCTCTCGGGCTGCGCGCCCACCGACGAGGGCATCGTGCTGGAGGGTGCCGACGGCGAGAAGTACGTCGTGCCCGAGAACGCCGAGCGGCCGATGTACGACTCCAAGGAGGACTGCATCGCCGACGTGACCGAGCAGATCGCCGTGCTCGAGCAGCAGGGGCAGGACATCGTCGACACCCCCGAAGACCTGTGCGAGCCCTCCTCGCGGTACCCCTCGGCGCACTACTCGGGGCTGTGGCTCGGTCCGCTGCTGTTCGCGGGCTCGCGCTGGTCGTCGTCGCGGGTCTCCGGATGGGCGCCGGTCTCGTCGGGCGGCTTCGCGGCGCCGGGCTCGCGCCTGCAGGGCGACGTGGTGTCGCCGGCCCCCGCGGGCTCCACCACGGGCGAGCGGGCGCCGCTGAAGAGCGGCTTCGGCAGTTCGGGCAAGTCGGGCTTCGGCTCGGCCACCGCCGGCGGCTGAGCCGGCGGGAGGGCGGTTGGGTCGATGTCGGGGGCGGATGCGATGATCGGTTCATGACTGAAACTCAGCTCGACGACGGCACCTGCTCCTGGGCCCAGGGCTCACCCGCGATGCGTCGCTATCACGACGAGGAGTGGGGCGTGCCGTCGTGGGACGACGGATACCTGTTCGAGTTCCTCATCCTCGAGGGGGCTCAGGCGGGGCTGTCGTGGTCGACCATCCTCAACCGGCGGGAAGGATACTCCGCGGCGTTCAAGGGCTTCGATGTGGCGGCCGTGGCGGCGATGACCAACGACGAGCTCGAGCCGCTGATGCTCGAGCCGGGCATCATCCGCAACCGCCTGAAGATCTACGGGGCGCGCAAGAACGCCCTCGCGTTCCAAGCCGTGCAGGCCGAGTTCGGCAGCTTCGCGAACTACCTCTGGGGCTGGGTCGGCGGTGCGCCGCTCGTGAACGGGCCGCGCAGTACCGGCGAGCTGGTGGCCACCACCGAGCTGTCCGACCGGCTCAGCAAAGACCTCAAGAAGCGCGGCTTCACCTTCGTGGGGTCGACGATCGTCTACGCCTACCTCGAGGCGGTGGGCGTGGTCGACGACCACGTGCTCGGCTGCCCGGCGAAGCGCGCGGGCGGGCCCGGGGTTCCGGATGCCGCGGTGCCGGGAACTCTGCCGAAACGCCCGACGGTTTAGGCTCGGAGCATGGCTTCTCCCGAATTCTCCGTGTCCCAGGAGCGCAAGCTCGTCACCGAACTGCCCGGCCCCAAGTCGCGCGCGATGCACGAGCGCCGCCGCAAGACGGTGTCCCGCGGAGCCGGTACGCTCGCCGACATCTACATGGACCACGGCGCGGGCGCGATCCTGGTCGACGTCGACGGCAACCAGATCATCGACCTGGGCTGCGGTATCGGCGTCACCACCATCGGGCACGCGCATCCGGAGGTCGCCGCGGCCGCCGCCGCACAGGCCGGCAAGCTCACGCACACGCTGTTCACCGTGACGCCGTACGAGAACTACCTCAAGGTCGCCGAGAAGCTCGCCGAGATCACGCCCGGCGACTTCGAGAAGCGCTCCATCCTGGTCAACTCCGGCGCCGAGGCCGTCGAGAACGCCGTGAAGATCGCCCGCAAGTACACCGGCCGCCGCGTCATCGCCACGCTCGACCACGCCTTCCACGGCCGCACGAATCTCACCATGGCCATGACCTACCGCCCCTGGCCGGAGCGCGCCGGCATGGGGCCGATGCCCGGCGACATCTACAGCGTGCCGATCAGCTACCCCTTCCGCGATCCCGAAGGGATGACGGGCGAAGAGGCCGCCGAGCGCACCATCGACTACATCACCACCCACATCGGTGCCACCGAGCTGGCCGCGCTGTTCGTCGAGCCGATCCAGGGCGACGGCGGCATCGTCATCCCCGCGCCCGGCTTCTTCACGCGGCTCAGCGAGTTCTGCACCGAGAACGGCATCGTGTTCGTGGCCGACGAGATCCAGGCCGGTATCGCGCGCAGCGGCGCCTGGTACTCCATCGAGCACCACGGCGTGGTGCCCGACCTCGTCACCAGCGCCAAGGGCATCGCCGGTGGCTTCCCGCTCGCCGCGGTCACCGGCCGCGCCGAGATCATGGACTCCGTGCAGCCCGGCGGCATCGGCGGCACCTTCGGCGGCAACCCGGTCTCCACGGCCGCGGCGCTCGCCGTGTTCGACATCATCGAGCGCGACGACCTGATCGCCGAGGCGCAGCGGGTGGAGAGGGCGTTCTTCGCCCGCATCGGCGACTGGGCCGAGCGCTTCCCGATCGTCGGCGAGGTTCGCGGCAAGGGTGCCATGATCGGCGTGGAGCTCGTGCTCCCCGGCACCAAGAAGCCCAACCCCGAAGCGCTCACGGCCGTCATCCGGCACGCCGCCGCGAACGGCGTGATCGTGCTCGACGCGGGCAGCTGGGACAGCGTGTTGCGCTTCCTGCCGAGCGTCGTGATCAGCGAGGCGCTGATCGACGACGCCGCCACCGTGATCGAGCAGAAGCTGGCCGAGCTCTCCGCGTAGCCGCTGCGCGGCGGACGGGCCTTCCGGCGGCACGATCCGCCCGCCGCCCGCGCGCGCCCGCACGAACAGAGGGCCCGGTGTCGCCACCGGGCCCTCATCCGTCTCACCGCCCAGGCGCTAGTGCGCGTGCGTGTGCGTGTGCGCCGCGTCGTCCTTGAGGTACTGGTACGGGTTCGAGAGGATCTCCACCTCGGGGATCTCCGGGTTCATGCCGGAGGCCCAGGTGGCGTCGCCGAGCTCGGACTGCAGGTACGAGACCGTGTCCTCCAGCTTGGCCCTGACCTCGGGCAGGTGCCCACCGGTCAGCTTGCCGTCGAACTTCACGGCCTCGCCGCCCACCAGAACGGTGTGCACGTCACCGCGACCGGCCTGGTAGACCACGTGGCCGTAGGGGTTCAGGATCGGGCTCATGGTGGGCGAGTCGTCGTTCTTGATCAGCACGATGTCGGCCAGCTTGCCCTTCTCGAGGCTGCCGACCTTGTCGAACTTGCCCAGGGCCTTGGCGCCGCCGCGGGTCGCCCAGTCCACCACGTCCTCCACGCGCAGCACGGCGTGGGTGATGGTCTCGTCCTTGGCGTGCGCGTGCAGGTGCTCGAGCGAGCGATCGGCGCCGATGGTGGCGCGCATCGCGGCGAACATGTCGGCGCTGAACCAGACGCTGGTGTCGACCGACAGCGAGGCCTGGATGCCGTGGCGGCGCAGCGCATGCGCCGGCGGGTAGCCCTGGCCGCAGGTCTGCTCGCTCTCGGTGGAGAGCGACACCGTTCCGCCGGTGCCGGCGATCATCTGGTACGACTCGTCGCTGAGCGACGCGGCGTGCACGTAGACCGTGCCCGGATCCATCACCTTGTTCTCGTACATCCGGCGGATGCCGGTGTCGTTCGTGGCCCCCCAGACGCCGGCGTGCGTGGTGACGCCCACGCCGAGCTCACGGGCAGCCTGGAACGCGAGGCGCTCGGGGAACTCCTCCTCGGCGGCCGGCACGTCGAAGGCCAGCTGGGCGCCGAACAGGCGGGAGTCGTCGCGGGCACGTTCGACCAGACGGCGCACCTCCTGGTCCTGTGTCCACTCCCAGGGCGCGGCCGCCAGGTTGCCGTAGGCGAACACGAACCGGCCGGGTGAGTCGGCCAGCGCCTCGAGGGCGGCCTCGCCGTGCTCGGGGGTGCGCAGCCCGTGCGACCAGTCGACGCTGGTGGTGACGCCGGACTCCACGGCATCCAGAGCCGAGATCAGGTTGCCGGCCGCGACGTCCTGCGGACGGAACTTCATGCCGTGCTCGAGGTAGTACCAGACGAAGTACTGCGTCAGCGTCCAGTCGGCGCCGTAGCCGCGCATCGCGCTCTGCCACATGTGCCGGTGGGTGTCGACCATGCCGGGGAGCAGGATGCCGCCCTTCGCATCGATCTCGAACGCTCCGTCGGGTGCGACGAGGTCCACGCCCACGTCGGCGATCTCTCCGTCGACGACGAGCACGTCACCGCGCGGGATGACGGTGTGCGCATCGTCCATCGTCAAGACGATGCCGTTGCGGAACACGATGGGCTGGCCGGGTTGCGGCTTCGGGGTGCTGGACATGTAGGCGCTCATCCTCCTTGACTGGCGTTGATGTCACGCGCTCACGCGTGTAGTCGGAGGGTGGTCACGGCTTCTGCGCCGCTTGACTTCGCCCCACCGCCCGACTTGACTCAGATTAAGCAACGCTGCACATATTGTCCAGTGTTGCTTTGTTAAATTGTCAGACAAAATCCAGTGGAATTTAGTTATAGTATGTAGAACCACTGGGCGCGAAGAAGGGCTGTACACAGTGACCGAAAGAACGATCGTCGTCGTCGGCGGAACCTCCGGCATCGGGCTGGAGATCGCCCGCGACACCATCGAGCGCGGCGACCGGGTGGTCATCACCGGCCGCGACCAGGCGCGCACCGAGGAGATCGCCTCGAGCCTCGGCTCCTCGGCCACGGGCATCGCCCTCGACATCTCCGAGCCGCGCACGATCGCCGGTCAGCTGCGGTCGGTCGGCCAGGTGCACGGTCTCGTGCTGGCGGCCATCGAGCGCGACCAGAACACCATCCGGGACTACGACATCGAGCGCGCCATCCGCCTCGTGACGCTGAAGCTGGTCGGCTACGCCGAGACCGTGCACGCCCTGCTCGACCGGCTCGAGCCCAGCGTCGACACCGGCATCGTGCTGTTCGGTGGCCGGGCGAAAGACCTGCCGTACCCGGGCTCCACCACCGTCTCCTCCATCAACGGCGGCGTCACGGGCCTGCTCAACACGCTCGCCCTCGAACTCGCCCCCATCCGGGTCAATGCGCTGCACCCCGGAATCATCGGTGACAGCCCCTTCTGGGCGGGCAAGCCCGAGGGCGTGCTCGACGGCTACGAGAGCCGCACTCCGGGCGGAAAGCTCGCCACCATGGAGGACGTCGTGGATGCGACGCAGTTCCTGCTGCGCAACCGCGGCGTCTCCGCCGTGAACCTCTATGTCGACCGGGGTTGGTCGATCACCTGATCCGACACCCGCAGGGGGTGCCTTTTCAACGACGAAAGGAACGCACGATGACCGACACCCAGGTGGCCGGCGCCCGAGAGACCTATCGGGAGATCCTCGACGACCCGAAGGCCCTCGAGGCCCGGCTGGTGGCCGCGGCCCGCGCGATGCGGGACGAGATCATCTCGTACACCGCCGAGGGCCAGGCCGAGACCCACATCCCCGAAGGCCTGCACCGGCGCTTCGAGGAGGAGGGCTTCTACCTCATGTACATCCCGCGCGAGCACGGCGGGCTGGAGGTGCCGCCGGTGACCTTCTTCAAGGTGGTGCAGGAGATCGCGCGTGCCGACATGGGCATCGGCTGGAGCTTCTGCCTCTCGGCCAACCACGCCCTGATGTTCGCGAACTGGTTCCCCGAGGCGATCCACGCCGAGGTGTACGCCGGCGGCGACTTCCGCGCGGCGTCGATGTACGCACCCACCGTGAAGGCCACCCCGGTCGAGGGCGGCTGGCAGCTGAACGGCGTCGTCAACTACTGCTCGGGCATCCCGTGGTCGACCTACTTCCTCGGCCAGTGCATCCTGCCGGGCAAGACGGAGCAGGGCGGACCGCGGTTCGGCCTCTACATCGCGCCCAAGGACACCTTCGAGATCCTGGACGACTGGGGCAACATGATCGGCCTCAGCTCCTCGGGCTCGAACAGCATCCGCTTCGACGGCTCGTTCCTGCCGGCCCGCTTCCTGGTGGAGGACGCCGACCTGATGGACTACGCCTTCGACGGCGACAGCCCCGGCTCCCGCGCCTACGGCAACGCGATGTACTCGGCGCGGCACATGAGCTCGTTCGGCCTCGCGCTCGCCGCGCTCTGCGTCGGCGGCGCCTACGGGGCGCTGGACGAGTACGCGGCGCTGATGACCACCCGCAAGACCACCATCCCGCCCTTCGTGATGCGCAGCCAGGACCCCGACTTCCTGCGCTACTACGGCGGCGCCATCGCGAAGCTCGCCACCTGCGAGGCCGCCACCTTCAAGGCGCTGGAGATGTGGCAGGACGCCGCGGCCGACAACGTGGCCGGCATCGCCCCGTTCTCGCAGGAGACGGATGCGGTGCTCGGTGCGATCGGCCGCGAGGTCATCATCCAGAGCTGGGAGGTGGTGGAGCGCGACCTCTACCGCACCATCGGCGCCTCCGCCTCGAAGAAGGGCGAGCGCTTCGAGCAGATCTTCCGTGACATGGCGCAGGCCGCCGGTCACCGCAACCCGCAGCTGCGGGACGCGACCTTCCAGCTGATCGCCCGCCAGACGCTGGGCGTGATGTGAGCGAGGCGACACAGACCGCTGCCGAGCCGGCCCCCGCGGCCGCGGCCACCGCCGAGACGACACCCGCCGCCCTCCCTACCGAGTTCGCGCATTACCCCGTGCGGGCCGTGCGGCGGGGCCACTTCTGGATCCCCGGCGAGCGGGTGGAGAGCGAGCGCGGCACCGTGCAGCGCGCCCCCCTGTTCGTGGAGTGGGAGGCGCCCGAAGAGATCACGCGCCCCTACCCGCTCGTGCTGGTGCACGGCGGTGGCGGTCAGATCACCGACTGGCGCGGCACGCCCGACGGCCGCCCCGGCTGGTCGGACAAGTTCGTCGACGCGGGCTACCTGGTGTACCTCGTCGACCGGCCGGCGCACGGCCGCTCCTGGGCGCATCCGGATGTCGTGGGAGCCCTCGGCGCCCAGTTCAGCTACGAGATGGCCATGGGCCTGTTCGACACCGAGATCGAGGGTCACGACCAGTCGCTCTGGAGCGGCGGCATCGGCGATCCGATGCTCGACCAGCTGATCTCGGGCATGGGCTTCCTGCCCGCCGACCTCGCCGAGTCGCACCGGATGGACCAGGACCGGATCAGCCGGCTGCTGGACCGCATCGGCCCGGCCGTGCTCGTGACGCATTCGGCCGGCGGCCCGACCGGCTGGCTCGTGGCCGACGCCCGGCCCGACCTGGTGAAGGCGCACGTCGCGATCGAGCCGATGGGCCCGCCGTTCCACGAGTTCGGCCCGGGCACCCGCCTGGACTGGGGCATCGCGGCGGCGCCGCTCACCTACGAGCCGCCGGTGACGGATGCCGCAGCCCTGGAGAAGGCCGTCACCGAGACGCCCGGCGCGCACACCCTGCCGAACCTGGTGGGACTGCCCGTGGTGGTGGTCGTGGGGGAGACCTCGCCGTTCACCGCCTGGGCCCCGCTGATGGTCGACTACGTGAACGCGGCCGGCGGATCCGCCGAGTTCCTCAACCTCGGCGAGCACGGCGCCCGCGGCAACGGCCACGCCATGATGCTGGAGAAGAACTCCGACGAGGCGATCGTGCCGATCCTGGACTGGATCGCGCGGATCGCCTGAGCGGTCGAGTGTCGGCTGCGCGGGCCGGGAGCTCGATTCAGTAGCTCGGCGGGGTGATGGCGACGATGTAGGTCGCCTTCTCCTCGCTGTCGTTGAAGAGGCGGTGGGGCAGCCGCGAGTCGTAGTGGCAGCTGTCCCCCGCCTCGAGCACCACGGTGGAGCCGTCGACGTCGATCGACAGGGTTCCCGCCACCACCACGATGCACTCCTCCGCGGCGTGACTGCGCGGTTCGGTGCTCGACTCGCCGCCGGGCGCGATGTCGCCCTGCAGCACCTCGATCTGGCCGCGCGGCTTCGACAGGCGCGTGTAGGTGATCGAAGTCGCCGGCGTGGTGATCTCGATGTGCTCGCCCCGCCGCATCACGGCCACGCGGCTCGACTCCTCCTCGACGAAGAGCTCGAAGAGGGGGACCTCGAGCACGCGCGCGATCTGGCGCAGCGTCTCGAGGCTCGGATCGGCCAGTCCGCGCTCCACCTGGCTGATCAGGCCGCTCGACACGCCCGCCGACCCGGCCAGCTGCGCGACGGTCAGGCCGCGCTGCGCACGGATCTCGCGGATTCGGAAACTCATGATCGAATCCTACGGGGCGGCTCTCGCCCAAGTTTCAATCACGTTAACTCTCTTTCATCCAGGTAATAGTTCGCACTAGAGTCGCCCGCATGACGACGACGCATCTCTCTTCGACGCCCTTCTCGGCCGAGGACTTCCGAGCGAACTTCCCGCCCCTGGCGAACATGGTGCACCTGGCCAGCTGCAGCCAGGGCGCGCTCTCGAACCAGCTCTCCGCCTCGCTGACCGCGGTCACCGACTCCATCACCGATTCCGCCGCGCCGTGGGGGCTGTGGATGGACGAGGTGGAGTCGCTGCGCGGGCGCATCGCCGCGTTCATCAACGCCTCGCCGGACGAGATCGCCATCGTGCCCTCGGCCTCCGAGGCGGCCTACCAGATGGTCTCGAGCTTCGACTGGTCCACCGGCGGGGCCATCCTCACCTCGAACCTGGAGTTCCCGTCCGTCGGCCACGTGCTGCGGGCGCAGCAGGCCAACGGTGCCGTGATCCGCTCGATCGACGACCGCGTCGCCGCCCTCGAGGCCGAGGCGTGGGCCCCGCTCATCGACGAGGGGGTGCGGCTCGTGTCCGTGCCCCTCGTGAGCTACCACGACGGCTCGCGGGCCGACGTCGCGGCCGTCACCGAGCTCGCCCACGCGGCGGGCGCGCGGGTTTTCGTCGACGCCTACCAGGGCGCCGGGGTGGTGCCCATCGACGTCAAGGCGCTCGACTGCGACTACCTCACGACCGGCTCGCTCAAGTACATGCTGGGTCTCGCGGGCGTCGCCTTCCTCTACGTGCGCGGCGGCATCCGGAGCGAACGGATGCCGGAGCTCACGGGCTGGTTCGGCCGCGTCGACCCCTTCGCCTTCGACCCCGCCCTCGTCGACTACCCCGAGACCGCGCGGCGGTTCGAGAGCGGGACACCGGGCGTGCCCGCCGTCTACGCCGCCGGCGCCGGCCTCACGCTGCTGGAGTCGGTCGACCAGGAGGCCGGCTGGGCCCATGTCCAGCGGCTCACCGACCTGCTCGCCGACGGGCTCACCGAGCTCGGCGTGGAACTCAGCCGCCCTGCTTCGGCCGCCCGGCGCGGCCCGCAGGTCGCCCTGTACGACGACGACCCGGTGGCGCTCTCGGCCGCCATCCACGAGCACCGCGTGATGTCGGCGCCGCGCAGCCGCCTGCTGCGGCTGTCGCTGCACTACTACAACACCGAGGCCGACGTGCAGGCCGCGCTCACCGCCATCGCCGCCGTGCGGCACGGAAAGGACGCATCATGACCGACCGTACGGCCGCCGCCAAGACACCGGCCGCCGCCTCCGACTCCGCTGCCGCTGCCGCTGCTGCCGGTTCCGCCGAGGCGACCGGACCGCTGACCTTCCGCATCGGGATGCTCGGCGCCCTCATCGCGCCGCTGGTCTTCCTGATCGGCGTGATCGCCTACTTCGTGATCTTCGCCGTCTTCGACATGAACGCCCTCACCGCCTCCGGGCTCGCGGGCCTCCTCGTCGCGGCGCTGTTCTCGCGCCGGTACAGCCGGTTCTGGGACGCGGTGATCTCCGGGGTCTCGTCGCGACCCTCGGTGACGCTGCTGCTCATCCTGCTCACGGTGAGCCTCGTCTCGGCGCTCATCACGGCCACGGATGTCTCGGGCGGGTTCATCTGGCTGGCGAGCACCCTGGGCGTCAGCGGTGGCGTCTTCATCGCCGTGATCTTCCTCATGGCCTGTGCCATCTCGATGTCCACGGGCACCTCGATCGGCACGCTGTTCACGGCGTTCCCCATCTTCTACCCGGCCGGTGTGCTGCTCGGGGCCGATCCGCTGCTGCTCGCCGGCGCCATCCTCTCGGGTGCGCTCTTCGGCGACAGCCTGGCGCCCATCTCCGACTCCACAATCGTCTCGGCGTCGACCCAGCGCTACCGCCGCAAGACCGGCACGGCCGAGATCGGCGGCGTCGTGCGGTCGCGGGCGAAGTTCGCGCTGCCGGCCGCGGCGGTCAGCGCCGTCCTCTTCCTCGTGATCGGCTCGGCCGTCTCGCCGGGAACGGAGATGAGCGCCACCGACATCGTCGACGCCACCGGAGCCGGGCCGCTGCCGTTGATCATGCTCGTACCCATCGCGCTGCTGCTGTTCACGGCGTTCTGGAAGCGCGACATCTTCCTCGCCACCACCGTGGGCCTCCTCTCGGGAACCGTGCTCGGGCTCGTGACCGGTCTGCTCGACTTCTCCGACATCATCTCGGCGAACGCCGACGGTACTCCCGGCGGGTTCCTCGTGGCGGGCATCGGCGACATCATCCCGCTGATCGGCCTCGGCATCGTGATCTTCGGCATGATCGGCGTGCTGCAGGAGGCCGGCGTGTTCGACGCGATCGTGAACGCGGCGAGCCGGTCGGCGTTCGCCCGGACTCCGCGCGGGGCGGAGGTGGTGATCGGCCTCGGCGCCCTGGCCACCGCCACGGTCTTCGCGGGCGTGAACGGGCCGTCGATGATCCTGTTCGGCCCCGTGGCCGACCGGATCGGCGCCGCAGCCGGGCTGCATCCGTACCGCCGGGCCAACGTGATGGAGGGCTTCACCCTCGGCCTCGGCTCGGTGGTGCCCATCGTGAGCTCGTTCCTGCTCATCGCGAGCCTGCTCACCCAGGGCCACGAGGGGGTTCCCGAGGTGGCGGCGCCCGCCATCTTCCTCGGCGCCTTCTATCCGCTGGCGCTCACCCTCGTCATCGCGATCTCGGTGCTCACCGGATGGGGCCGGCGCTTCGAGGGGGACGGTGGCGCCGAGAGCCGCGTACCCGTGCAGCAGCCGGTCACATCGTGAGGGGCTGGCCGAGCAGCACGCGGCCGAGGGAGGCCAGCAGCACGTCGTGCTGGGCGCCGATGTGGGTGCGGTACATGGCCGCGTCGAGGTAGTACTTGCCGAGGCGGGCGCCGGCGAGCCCGGCCGAGCTGGTGCCGGCGGTGCTGAAGGCCACGTCGATGGCCTCCTGGGCGAGGCGGGCGGCCTGCACGATCTGGCCGCGGATGCGCACGTCGTCGCGGGTGGTGAACTCGGGGCCGCCGTCGACCCAGGCCTGATTGAGCTCCTCGAACTCGCGCACCGCGGCCAGCAGCAGGGTGCGCGACGACTCGGCCAGGGAGGTGACCTTGCCGTACCAGAGCTGGTACTCGGGCGACTGGCTGCGCGGGATGCGCGGCGGGAAGCTCGATCCGCGGTCCATCAGCCGCTCGTACTCGTCCAGGCAGGCGAGCGCGCAGCCCACCATCGTCTGGGTGAGCCCGGCGATGAAGATGGAGGAGGTGCGGCCGAGGTAGAGCGGGTTGCCGTGCAGCTGGTAGCCGGGGGTGCCGTCGGAACCCCACTCGATGTCCTTGAAATCGAACGGCACCGCGTTGTAGGCGGGGATGAAGGCGTCGTCGATCTCGATCGAGTTCGAGCTGGAGGCGTGCAGGCCGATGGTGCGGCCCTCGCCCCAGTCGTCGACGATCGTGAAGTCCTCCCGCGGCAGGATGAACATGTAGGGCAGCTTCCGGCCGTCCTCCTGCTCGATCATCGCCACCGGCATGAAGTGCGTGCTGAAGGTGCATCCGCTGTTGTAGTCCCAGCGGCCGGTGAGCCGGTAGCCGCCCTCGACGGGTGTGACGACGGCCTTCTGCGGGAAGGCCCGCGAGGCCGACACGAAGGGCTCCGAGGCGAAGGCCTCCTCCTGGGCGCGCTCGGGGAAGTGCGAGGCGAACTGGTAGGCGTGGCTGGAGCCGAGCTCCCACGACCAGCCCACGCCCGGGTCGCCACGGGAGATCTCGACCGCCACCCGGAAGTAGGTCTCGAGGCCGAGCTCGAGGCCGCCGTACCTCTTCGGGCGCAGGATGTCGTAGAGCCGCCCGGCCACGAAGGCCTCGTGGATCTCGGCCGAGTAGGTGCCGAGCTTCGCGTGCTCGGGCTGCAGTTCGCGCAGCCGGTCGCGGAGCCCCCGCGCGTACTCGACGAGCTCGTCGGGCGTGGGCGTCTTCGTGATCGGGGTGTCGTGCAGGAGGGACATGCGGGCGTCTCCGATTCGCGTCGTTGCGGTTCCGGCACCCGGTCTCGACCAGGTGATTATAGTAACTATAACTATATAGACCAGGCGGCACGCCTGCAAGCGCCGGCAGCGGGGCGGGGATACACTCATCGGATGACCGGCTCTCGGCCCCGCTCCGACCTCCTCGGTGAGCTCGGGGAGCGCGTGATCGACTCCTTCCGCTACCTGCAGCGCGAGGTCACCGTTCCCCACGCGGGCCTCATCCACATCACCCGCTCCGAGGCCGACATCATGCGCATCCTGATGGAGGATCCCGGGGTGACCGTCACCGAGATCGCGCGGGCCTACGGGCAGCACAAGAGCAACACCAGCGCGCGCATAGCCGCCCTGGTGGAGAAGGGGCTGGCCCGCAAGGGCTCGTCGCAGGACGACGGGGCCAAGGCCGACGGCCGCGAGGTGCGGGTCTTCCCCACCGAGCTCGCCGTCACGAACCTGGCCGGCTACCGGCGCATCTGGGCCGACCACCTCGCCCCCCTGTCCACCGCCGACGACGAGCGCCTCGCGATCGCGGTGGAGGTGCTGGGCGAGATCGCCGAGAAGCTCGCCGCCGCCGGCACCGCGACCACGGACTGAGATCGGCGAACCGCCTCAGGCCGTCAGCACCCCCGTGATGTCGTCCAGCGCCATCGAGCGCCGGGCCACCGTGTCGATCTCCTCCAGCGCGTAACGCCGGGTGATGAACGGCGAGGCGTCGAGCTCGCCCGAACCGAGCATCCCGATCCACCGCGGCATGTCGACGTCGGGCCGGATCTGGCCGTTCTGGCATCCCAGGATGCGCTTGCCGTGCACGGTGAGCTGCAGCTGCGGCAGCTCCACCTCGGTGGCGGAGTGCGCCACGCCGGCCAGCACGACGGTGCCGGCCCGCCGCGCCATCAGCACCGCCTGGCGGGTGGCGAGCGCCGGCCCGGCCGCCTCGATCACCACGTCGGCGCCGCGCCCCTCGGTGAGCGCCTGCACGGCCGCCACCGGATCGTGCCGCGCCGAGTCGACGGTGTCGCTCGCGCCGAGTGCGCGCGCGAGCTCCCGCCGCCCGGGATGCCCGTCGAGGCCGATGACCGACCCGGCGCCGGCCAGCCGCGCGCCCTGCACGGCCCAGAGGCCGAGGTGCCCGAGCCCCACGATCGCCACGGACTGCCCGGGCTGCACCTCGGCGATGCGGAACACGGCACCGAGCGCGGTGGAGACGCCGCAGCCCAGCAGGCACGCGGTCTCGTCGCTCAGCCCGTCGGGAAGCCGGTGCACCTGGATGCGCTGCGCGAGCATCCGCTCGGCGTAGGCGCCCACCCGCCCGGCGGCGCGCACCTCGCGGCCGTCGGGCAGGGCGGCCACCACGGGGTCGCCCTGGTCCATCAGCACCGAGCACTGGTCGGGCCGGCCGATGCCGCAGTAGAAGCACTCGCCGCACTGCGGGGTGCCGGCCACGACCACCCGGTCGCCGGGCGCGAGGTCGGTGACGCCCTCGCCGAGGTGCTCCACCACCCCCACGGCGGTGTGCCCCAGCACCACCGGCGGCACCTTGCGGCGCATGGCGCGCCAGCCCATCCAGTCGGTGGAGCAGAACGGGGCGGCGGTCATCCGCACCACCAGCTGTCCGGGGCCGGGCTCCGCCAGGTCGATCGGGCCCACCAGGAAGGGGCTGTCGAAGTCGGTGAGCACCGCGGCGCGGGCGCGCATCCTCAGTGCCCCGGGGTGCCGTGGATGAGCCGCGCCACATGACCGCGCAGCCGGATGAAGTCGGTGTCCTCCCGGGTGGTGATCTGGTCGCGCGGCTCGGGCAGCTGCACCCGGATGTCCTCCACCAGTGTCGCCGGCGGGCGCGAGAGCACGAGCACCCGATCGGCCAGGTACACGCTCTCGTCGATGTCGTGGGTGACGAACAGGATGGTCATCTCGTAGCGGTCCCGGATGCGCAGCACCAGGTCTTCCAGGCCCTCGCGGGTCTGCGCGTCGACCGAGGCGAAGGGCTCGTCCATCAGCAGCAGACGCGGCCGGTAGGCGAGAGCGCGTGCGATCGCGACGCGCTGCTGCATGCCGCCGGAGAGCTGCCAGGGGTAGCGCTTCTCGAAGCCACGGAGCCCGACGGCCTCCAGCGCCTCGTCGACGAGCTCCTTACGGGCTCCGGCGGAGCTGCGGCCGGCCAGCGGGAAGGCCACGTTCTTCTCGACCGAGAGCCACGGCAGCAGGGAGCGGCTGTAGTCCTGGAACACCATGGCCATGCCCGCGGGCACTCCGGTGTTGCGCACGCCGTTCACCCAGACGGCACCCTCGCTCGGCTGCAGCAGCCCGGCGAGGGTGCGCAGCAGGGTGGTCTTGCCGGCGCCGGAAGGGCCCACGATGGAGACGAACTCCTGCGGCATCACCTCGAAGGCGAGGTCGCGGATGGCGTGGTGCGCGCTCTCGCCGCGACCGTAGGTGTGCGAGACGTGATCCACCACCACGGCGGCGCCGGGGGTGCCGGGCACGCCGGAGGGGGACGGGGCGGAGGCGGGCGGGGTGGTCGTGGTGTCGGTCATCGGTGCACCGTCTTTCAGATCTTCTGGCGGGAGAGCCGGTGCCAGGACAGCACCCGGCGCTCCACGAGGTCGAGAAGGGAGTTGAGCAGCAGGCCGAGGAGCGCGAGCGCGAGCATCCACGACCACATGTCCAGCAGCAGGAAGCGACCCTGGGCCTGGATCAGCTGGAAGCCGATGCCGTTGGTGGCCAGGATGAACTCCGACACGATGGCCAGCAGCAGCGCGGCCGTGCTGGCGATCCGCAGGCCCGCGAAGATCTTCGGGCTCGCGGCCGGCAGCACGATCGAGAACAGCCGCCGGGCGGGGGAGATGCGGAACACCCGGCCGAGATCGAGCATCGTGCGGTGGATGGAGCCCACACCCGAGGCGGTGTTGATGAGCACGAACCAGGAGACCCCGTAGGCGATGAACACCACCCGCATGTCGTCGTCGCCGCCCAGCAGGATGATGAACAGCGGCAGGGTCGCCGTGGCCGGGATGGAGCGCAGGAACTCGACGATCGGGGTGACGGTCTCGCGCGAGGCCCGGCTGAGGCCCATCGCGGTGCCCACCACCACGCCCCAGGCGCAGCCGATCGCGTAGCCGAGCAGCATCCGGCCCACCGTGGGGAGGACGTCGTTCACGAACACCGGCGTCACCACGGCCGGGCCGCCGAACAGCAGCGCGACCAGGTTCTGGCCGATGGCCACCGGCGGCGGGAAGAACGGCGAGGGGGCGAGTGTGGTGCCGAGCTGCCAGAGCGCCACCAGCACGGCCAGCGGCACGACGAAGTAGGCCAGGCCCACCAGGGCGCCGCGGGCGTGCCGCGGGCGGCCGGCGGATGCGGGCCGGGTGCTGCCGGATCGGCCCGTCCCGGATCGCGGTGTGGTCGCGGTCATCAGTTCGCCTCACGGGTGGTGGCGTCCCAGCCGAACCAGCGGCGCTCGACGGCGCCGATGGCCAGGTTGATCACGAGGCCGAGCACCCCGGCGGTCACGGTGGCGGCGAGCACCGCCAGGTACGACTCGGCGTCGCTGAACGCGCGCTCGCGCGAGATGAACGCGCCGATGCCCTGGGCGCCGCCGGCGATCAGCTCCACCGTGATCACCACGATCAGCGCGATCGAGGAGGCGATCCGGACGCCGGTCACCACGAACGGCGCCGCCGAGGGCAGCACCACCCGGCGCACCACGCCGAAGCGGCTCACGCCGAAGCTGCGCGCCATCTCCTTGGCGTAGGGATCGACGTCGTGCACGCCGTAGAGCGTGTTGAACATGATCGGCCAGACCGCGGCGAACACCACGATCACGAGCTTCATCTCCAGGCCCGCGCCGAGCACCAGGAGCACGAGCGGCACCAGCGCCACCGGCGGGATCGGGCGCATCAGCTCCACGATGGCCCGCGCCGCCCGGTAGGCGGGGGCGACGAGACCGAGGGCGATGCCGAGCGGCAGGGCGATCGCGCTCGCGATCAGCATGCCGAGCAGGTAGGTGACGAGGGTGGCGAGCACGTCGACCCGGAACTGCTCCTCGCCCCAGAGCAGCACCGCTTTGGTGAGCACCTGGGAGAAGGGCGGCAGGAAGGCCGGGTTCACCAGCCCCGAGCGCGAGACGATCTCCAGCAGGACGATCAGGCCGGCCACCCCGGCGAGCCCGCGCCAGAGCGCGGTGCGCCGCGGCGCCCCCCGGGAGCGCCTGGAGCGCCCCGGGGGTGCGGCGAGGGGGGTGACCGCGCTGCCGGCGGTGCCGGGCGCGGCGGCGGTGGCCGACACGATCAGCAGCTCTCCGGGGCGGGCAGCACATGTGCGGCGAGGTCGAACTCCTCGGTCAGGCGGCCGCTTGCGAAGTACACGTCGGCGTTGCGCTGGATGTCCTCGAGACGGTTCTCGCTCTGGTAGTCGAGCATCACCTCGGCGGCGGCCACCGCGGCGGGGGCGCCGAGGAAGGAGGAGAACTGGGCCTCGAACTCGGCACGGTCGGCGGCGAGGGCGCCCTGGGCGCCGAAGATCGAGCACTGGATGGCGGCGACCGTGTTGGGGTTCTTCTCGGCGAAGGTGCGCGAGGCCACCCAGCCCGACTCGGCCATGCCCTCGTACTCGCCCGATCCGTAGTCGAACACGGTCACACTGCCGAGCCCGCGCACGGCGGCGAGGGTGGGGCCGACGGCGCTCGAGGCGTCGATCGTGCCCTGCTCGAGCGCGGCGGCCACCTCGCCGTAGGGGAGCTCGACCCACTTCACGGCATCCGGGTCCAGCCCCTCCTGCAGCATGGTGTTGCGCAGCTTGATGGCGTGGCTGCTGCTGAGCGAGATGACGTTGACGGTCTTGCCCTCGAGGTCGGCGAGGTCGGTGATGCCCGAGCTCGGCAGGGCCTCGAGCGAACCGGTGCCGGGCGTGCTGGCCCAGCCCTCGGCGATCACCACGAGGTCCAGGCCCTGCTTGATGGCGTCGATCACGCCGAAGTAGCTGGTGTTGGCGGCCGCGGCGTCACCGGAGATCACGGAGGTCACGGCCACACCGCTGTTGTCGACGAAGTAGGGCTCGATCGTCAGCCCGTAGTCGGCGGCGGTCTGGTCGGCGGCGTACTGCAGCGGGATGGTGCCCGGGCCCTTGATGCCGGTGAGCTTGACCTCGGTGGTCTCCGGGGCGTTCGGGTCGCCGGGGGTGAGTTCGGCGACCGGGTCACCGGATCCGGCCGACCCGCCGGCGCCACCGGCCGAGCAGGCGGCGAGGGATGCGGCGAAGGCCAGAGCGAGTGCGCCTCCGAGCGCGCGTCGCCGGGCCGAAAGGTGCGGGGTGCGTGCGGGCATGATGATTACCTCTCCATTGAGTCACTGATCATCTTGTTTGTCAGACAATATGATGAGCAGGCTGAATGGTCAACCCCTCCCCGTCGCCGTCGAGACGTCGAAAAGGGCCCCTGTTCCATATGGAAAGGGGCCAAGTGCGACTTCTGGAGATCAGAGGGCGGGGGTGCCCTTTTCGGCGAGGCGGAGGTGCTTGAGGGCGGTTTTCGAGGCGTTGCGGACGTGGGTGGCGCACAGCTGCGCGGCCTTCTTCGCGTCGCGCTTCTCGGCGGCCGCGGCCATCGCCCGGAGCTCGGCTGCGGCTTCCTCGGCTCGGCCCGGCTCGCCCATCGAGGTGGCGCGCAGGATGCGCACGCGCGCCTGGATGCCCTCGATGATGTTCTTCAGCGCCGGGCTCGCGGCGCCCTCGATCAGCACCTCGTAGAGGTAGTCCTTGGCGTCGAGGATGACCCGGATCTCGTGGCTGCCGGCCGTGGTGACGGCGAAGTGCTCGACGGCGTCGTGCAGCCGGGCGAGCTGCGCGTCGCTGGCCCGCTCGACGAAGCGCTCCACCAGCACCGACTCGAGCACGGCCCGGATCTCGTAGAGGTCTTCCGCCTCGGGCAGCGACGGGGCGCTCACGATGGCGCCGCGCTGGGGCACGACCGTCACGAGGCCCTCACTGGTGAGCTCGCGCAGGGCCTCGCGGATGGTGGTGCGGGAGACGCCGAGCTGCTCGATCAGCTCCCGCTCCACCAGGCGCTGGCCGGGGCGGAGGGTGAAGTCGAGGATGGCCGCGCGCAGGGCGGCGATCACCTGTTCGCGCAGCGGTGCGGCGACCCGGTCGACATGGGCGCTCGTCCAGGCTTCGGAGAGGGTGTTCGGAGCGGTCATCGTGACTCCCTTACGGCATGATGTGTGCCGATCATACAGGGGCCCTGTGTCCAGGGCGGGAGCGCCGGGGTTGCGAGTGGTGCAATCCGATCGGCAATATATTACTGTCAGACAATCTGAGGTGAGTGACGGGACGCGACGGCGCGTCCGGCCACCCGGAGCGGCCCGCAGCGGCCGGACGGAAGGCGGCACGATGACGTACGCAGGAATCGACGGCAAGGTCGCGATCGTGACCGGAGGCGTCGGCGGTATCGGGTCGGCCGTCGTGCAGCGCCTCTCGGAGGCCGGCGCGCGGCTGGTGATCGTCGATCTCGACGGCGACCGCGCGAAGGCCGCGGCCGACGCGCTGCAGGGTGAGGCCATCGGCGTGGGGGCGGACGTCTCCACCGAAGCCGGGGTCGACGCCTACCTCGAGGCGGCCATCCACACCTTCGGCTCGGCCGACCTGCACCACCTGAACGCGGGTATCGCCGGCAAGCCGGGCGTGCAGCTCACGGATGCGGCGGTGGACGAGTGGGACGCGGTGATGGCGGTGAACCTGCGCGGCCCGTTCCTGGGCACCCGCGCGGCGCTGCGGCACTTCGTGGCCACCGGCACCACCGGTTCGGTGGTGGTCACGGCCTCGATCGCGAGCCTGCGCGGCGCAGCCGACCTGCTCGCGTACACCACCTCGAAGCACGGCGTGATCGGCCTCGTGCACGGCGCAGCCGTGTACGCGGGCCCGATCGGGGTGCGGGTGAACGGCGTGGCGCCGGGCATCGTGCCCACCCCGATCTTCGGTGAGGCCGGTATCCAGGACATGAAGAAGCGTGCGAGCACCTCGCCTCTCCGCCGTGCGGGCGAGCCCGACGAGGTGGCGGCGGCCGTGGCCTTCCTGCTGAGCGAGGACGCCTCCTACATCACGGGCGCAGTGCTCTCGGTGGACGGTGGCGCGAGCGTGCAGAACACCAACCGCTACGGCGGGGGCGCGGGCTTGTGGGACACCGCCGCGGTGGACGCCGAGCTCGTGCAGGCCTTCGGCGCCGGACCGGCGGCGGGCGCCTGATCGAGTAGATTGTCATACGATATTGACATCATACAATCCGTGCGTCAGCATGGGATCGAGGGCCGCATCGACGCGGCCCGGCCGTTTCGAAGGAGAAACCGCATGTACATCGTCACCGGCGTAGGCGGCTTCGTCTCGTCCGCCGTCGCCGAGCACCTCCTCGGGGAGGTCGATCCGGCCGAGATCATCGTCACCAGCCGCGACGAGCAGACGCTCGAGCGCTGGCGCGCACGCGGTGTGAATGCCCGCCGGGCCGACTACGAAGACCGCGACGCGCTGGTCGAGGCCTTCCGTGGCGGCGACCGCCTGTTCCTGGTCTCGGCCATGGAGGCGGGCCCCAGCCGCCAGCGGCAGCACCGCAACGCCGTCGAGGCCGCGGTGGAGGCCGGGGTGCAGCACATCGTCTACACCTCCTTCATCGGCACGGAGCGGCCCGAGGTCGACTCCGTGGAGGTGGCCGATCACAAGGTCACCGAGGCGCTCATCCTCGGCAGCCGCCTCGGCTGGAACATCCTGCGCAACAACCAGTACGCGGATGCGATGGCCGAGAACCAGGCGGCCATCGCCATCACCTCGGGCAAGAGCATCGGCAACGCCGGCGAGGGACGGGTGGGCTTCGTGGCCCGGGCCGACGTGGCCGAGGTGGCCGCCCGGGTGCTGCTCGGCGAAGGCGAGCCCGACACCGCCTACGACGTCACCGGCCCCGAGCTGCTGACCTACCGCGAGGTGGGCGAGATGATCGCCGAGCTGAGCGGGGCGCCGATCGAGATCGTCGACCTCACCGACGACGAGATGTACGCCATGTGGGACGCGCTCGGCGTGCCCCGTGACGCCACCGGCGACTTCTCGAACTCGCCGGTGCCCTGGGCCAGCGACGGCATGGTGACCTTCGGCCGGATGATCCGCGCCGGTCATCTGGGCCGCCTCACCGACGTGGTCGAGCGCTTCACCGGCCGGCCGCCGCGCGCCCTGCGCGAGCTCATGCTCGAACGCCGTGCCGGCTGGCCACCCGTGCCGGAGCCCGCCGCATGAGCGAGGATGCCGGAATGGGCGACCCCTACGAGTTCACCATCGTGAAGTACGGCACCCGGCACGGCCACCGCGCCGAGGTGTACCTCAACTACCACCTGCACGGTGAGCCCGACGGGCCCATCGACATGGACTACTTCGTCTGGGTGGCCCGCAACGCCGAGCGCACCGTGCTGTTCGACACCGGGTTCTCCGAACAGGGCGGGGCCAACCGCAACCGCAGCTTCGTGGCCCGGATCGCCGACATCTACGCCGCCCTCGGCATCGACATGCAGGCCGAGCAGACGATCGTGGTCACCCACGCCCACTACGACCACATCGGCAACCTGGCCTCCTTCCCGAACGCGCGGATCGTGATCGCCCAGGCGGAGCTGGACTTCTGGCTCTCGCAGATGGGCACGCGCCGGCAGTTCCGCTGGTCGACCGAGCCGGAGGAGATCGACGCCCTGCGCGCGGCGCTGGACGAGGGCCGGGTCACCGCCTTCTCCGGCCGCCACGAGGTGGCGCCCGGCATCGAGCTGCTCGAGGTGGGAGGCCACACCCCGGGCCAGGCGATCGCCCTGATCGACACCGCCGAGGGTCGTGTGCTGCTCGCCTCCGACGCCGTGCACTACTACGAGGAGCTCGAGGACGACATGCCGTTCGCCTTCGTGGCCGACCTGCCGAAGATGTACGCGGGCTTCGACCGCATCCACGAGCTGCTGGCCGGCGGGGTCGAGCACCTCGTCTGCGGCCACGATCCCTCCACCCTCGACCGCTTCACGGTGGTACAGGACGGCCCGCTCGCGGGCATCGCGGCCACGATCGGCACGACCAGGGCCGCCGGCGGCGACCCAGAAGGAGAACAGCCATGACCGACCGGATCGGCTTCATCGGCCTCGGCAACATGGGCGGCCGGATGACCCGCTGCATCGTCGACGCGGGCGTCGAGGTGCACGGCTTCGACATGCAGCGCGCCGCGGTGGAATCCGCCGGCGCGATCCCGCTCGGCTCGTCGGCGGAGGTGGCGGCGCAGAGCGACGTCGTGTTCCTCTCGCTGCCCGACAGCAAGGTGGTGGAGAAGGTGGTGCTGCAGGACGCGGCGTTCCTCTCCTCCCTCGCGCCCGGATCCGTTGTCGTCGACCTCAGCACGGCCGCCCCCTCCTCGACCCAGCGCATCCACGAGCGGCTCGTGCGAGACGACGTGGCCTACCTCGACGCCGGCATCTCGGGCGGCGCGGCCGCGGCCGAGAAGGGAGCGCTCACCCTCATGGTGGGCGGCGACGCGGCGGCGCTGGAACGGGTGCAGCCCGTGCTCGCGCACTTCGCCACGAAGGTGTTCCACATGGGGGCCTCCGGGGCGGGGCACAGCACGAAACTGCTCAACAACTTCCTGAACGCCATCAGCCTCTCGGCCACGGCCGAGGTGATGGTGGCGGCCAAGAAGGCGGGACTCGACCTCGCCACGGTGCTGGACGTGCTGAACGCCAGCTCGGGCGTGAACTTCGCCACCCTCAACCGCTTCCCGAAGATCATCACCGGTGACTACCTCAAGGGCGGCCTCACCAACGCGCTCATGATGAAGGACGTGGTGCTCTACGTCGACCACCTGCACGAGCTCGGGGTCGCCTCGCCCAACTCCTCCGGTCCGCTGGCGAGCTTCGGACTCGCCCAGGCACTCGGCTACGCCGACCAGATCAGCAACACCGTCGTCGATGCGATCGGGGACGTCTCGGGGCACGTGCGCCTGCACGATCCCGATCCGGCCGGCGACGGCGCGGCACGACCCACCGACACGAAGGACTGAGACCATGACCGACCAGGAGAAGACGACGCGCGACGACACGCGCCGTGAGACCTACGAGGCGGGGCTCGCCGTACGTCGCGAGGTGCTCGGGTCCGAGCACGTCGACCGCTCGCTGGGTGCGGTGACGGAGTTCTCGCGTCCCATCCAGGAGCTCGTGACCGAGTACTGCTGGGGCGCGGTGTGGACCGACGACGGCATCGACCGCCGCACCCGGAGCCTGCTCAACCTGGTGATGCTCACCGCCCTCAACCGCTCGCACGAGCTCGGGGTGCACGTGCGCGGCGCGATCCGCAACGGCGTGACCATTCCCGAGATCCAGTCCACCCTGATGCAGACCGCCGTGTACGTGGGCGTGCCCGCCGCGCTGGAGTCGTTCCGCGTGGCGGAGGCCAAGATCACCGAGATGAAGGAGGCCGGCGAACTGTGAGCGACGCGATGACCGTGGCCTTCGTGGGCCTCGGCAACATGGGCAGCCCGATGTCGGAGCGCCTGGTGGCGGCCGGCTATCCGGTGCGCGGCTTCGACCTCGCCCCCGCGGCGCGCGAGCGGCTCGAGGCGGCCGGCGGCGAGACCGCCGAGTCCGCGGGCGCCGTGGTGGCCGGGGCCGACCTGGTCATCCTGATGCTGCCGAACTCCGCGATCGTCGAGGCGGTGCTCACGGGTGAGGACGGCGTTCTGGCCCGAGCCCGCCCGGGCACGCTGTTCGTCGACATGAGCTCCTCGGAGCCGCTGCGCACCCGGGCGTTGGCCGAGGTCGTGCGGGCAGCCGGATCGCGGCTGATCGACGCCCCGGTCTCCGGCGGCGTCAAGGGGGCCGTCGCCGGCACGCTCACCATCATGGTGGGCGGCGCGGAGGACGACCTCGACGAGGCCCGCGGGGTGCTCGAGGTGCTCGGCAAGCCCGCGCTGGTGGGGCCCATCGGGGCCGGCCACGCGCTGAAGGCGATCAACAACCTGATGTCGGCCGCGCACCTCTGGGTCACCAGCGAGGCGATGCTCACCGGCATCGAGTTCGGCCTGGACCCCACCGTGATGCTCGAGGCCATCAACACCTCCAGCGGCCGCAGCGGCTCGACGCAGCTCAAGTGGCCGAACTTCATCGTGGGCGAGACCTACGACTCCGGCTTCGGTCTGAGCCTCATGCTCAAGGACATGCGCATCGCCACCGGCCTCGCCGAGAGCCTGGGCGTACCGCACACCCTGAGCGACCAGGCGGTGGCGCACTGGAGCACCGCGAGCGAGGACCTCGGCCCCGCGGCCGACCACACCGAGGTGGCGCGCTGGCTGCGCGCTCAGGAGAAGGCCGCGTCCGAGAAGGAGAAGAAGGAGCCCGCGGAATGACCGACGACACCCGCAAGGCCGAGATCCGCCGCGAGTACGAAGCCGCCCACGGCGAGTGGGACGGCGGCACCCAGGCCGTGCTCGACCTGGACCCCGAGTTCCTGGCCGCGTACTCGACGCTCGCCGCGGTGCCGGCGAAGGTGGGCGCTCTGCCCGAGAAGGTGCAGCACTTCGTGCGCCTCGCCGTGGCCGCGAACTCCACCCACCTGTACCTGCCTCCCGTGCGCGGCCACATCCGTCGCGCCCTGCAGGCCGGCGCCACGCCCGCCGAGGTGATGGAGGTGCTGGAGTGCTGCGCCACCCTCGGCATCCACTCGATGAACATCGGCGTGCCGATCCTCGTCGACGTGCTCGAGCAGGAGGGTCTGCGCACCGAGGCCGCCGAGCTCGACGGCTACCAGGAGAAGCTCAAGGCGGAGTTCACCGAGAAGCGCGGCTACTGGCATTCGTTCTGGGACGAGATCCTCGAGCTCGCCCCGGAGTTCTTCGACGCCTACACGGAGTTCTCCTCGGTGCCCTGGGTGAGCGGGCCGCTCGAGCCGAAGGTGAAGGAGTTCATGTACATCGCCTTCGACACCGCCGCCACCCACCTCTACACCTCCGGTCTCCGCCTGCACATCGAGAACGCGGTGCGCTACGGCGCCTCCGCCGCCGAGATCGTGGAGGTGATGGAGATCGCCGCCACCCTGGGCATCCACGGCGTCTTCGAGGCGGCCCCCCTGCTCGTCGACGAAGCGAGGAAGCTCTCATGACCCCGGATGCCACCCCCTATGTCCTGAGCGACGAAGCGGTGAGCCGCTTCCGCGAGGAGCTCGGCGACGAGGCCGTCGTCACCGACCGCGCCGGCCGCGACGAGTACGCCGATCCGTACTGGATCAAGGGCGACCGCACCTACGACTCCTCCGCCGTGCTCTACCCCGCGAGCACCGAGCAGGTGCAAGCCGTGGTGCGTATCGCGGCCGAGCTCGGCGTGCCGCTCTGGGTCTCGTCGCAGGGCCGCAACAACGGCTACGGCGGCCCCTCCCCGCGGGTGGCCGGATCCGTTCTGGTGAGCCTGCGCCGGATGAACCGGGTGCTCGAGATCAACGCCCAGCTGGCCTACGCCGTGGTGGAGCCCGGCGTGAGCTGGATGGACCTGCACGCGGCGATCGCCGAGGCCGGCCACGACGACCTCCTGGTCTCCGTGCCCGACCTCGGCTGGGGCTCCGTGGTGGGCAACTCGCTCGACAGCGGTGTCACCTACCTGCCGCTCGGCACCGACTTCCAGGCGCCCACCGGCATGGAGGTGGTGCTCGCCGACGGTTCGCTGCTGCGCACCGGCATGGGCGGCATCCCGAACTCCAAGGCCTGGCACGCCTACAAACGCGGCCTCGGCCCGGTGCTGGACCCGCTGTTCGTGCAGTCGACCTTCGGCATCGTCACCTCGATGGGGTACTGGCTGATGCGGAAGCCCGAGGCCTACGCACCTCTCTTCCTCACCGTGCCGCGTGACCACCAGCTCGAGCAGGCCATCGACATCCTGCGCGAACTCCGCCTGGACGGCCTCATCCGCGGGGTGCCCGTGATGCAGAACACCCTCACCCTCGCCTCGCACTTCCCCGAGCTGCTCGGGCAGATGCAGGCGGGCGGCACCCTCGGCCCCGAGCAGCTCGACGAGCTCGCCGACGTCTCGGGAGTCGGCCGCTGGGGCATGCGCACGGCGGTCTGGGGCGACGAGGTGGTGGTGGCCCGGCAGGTCGAGAAGATCCGGGAGGCCTGGTCGGCCATCGAGGGCGCCCGGATCGACCACCACCGCACCTTCCGGCGCGACGAGTGGGACCAGATCGAGCACTTCGCCGACAAGGTGCAGGCCGGCATCCCGAACCTCGACATGCTCGAGTCGATGCCGCCCGACTTCGGGCACGTGGGCTTCTCGCCCGCCGTACCGCTGGTCGGCTCGGAGATGCGCGCCGTGGTGGACACGCTCGAGGAGATCGTGACCCGCGACACGGGAGCGAGCTTCCTCGCGGGCATCTGCGTGGCGAGCGACCGCAGCGCCCTCGTGGTGAGCGGCTTCGGCTTCGACACCGCCGACGACGAGGCGACCCGCAACGCCTATGCCACGGTGAAGACGATGATCCGCGCGGTGGGCGAGCTCGGCTACGGCGAGTACCGCGCCCACCTCGACTTCATGGAGGAGGCCTCGGCCGAGTACTCCTTCGGTGATCACGCCTACCGCCGCTTCGTGGAGCGGATCAAAGACGCCGTCGACCCCGAGGGCATCCTCTCGCCGGGCCGGCACGGCATCTGGCCGGCGAACCGCCGCACCCCCTGACACCCCTCCCATCCATCCGACGCCGTCCCTAGGAGCAACGATGCCCCCGATCGCCGAGGCGGAACTCACCGCCTTCCGTTCCACCCTCTCCGGCCCGCTGTTCGAGCGCGGCGACGAGGGGTACCAGGCCGAGATCGACGGCTTCAACTCGCTCTCGCCGATGCGTCCCGACCTCGTGGTGGGGGCTCAGGATGAGGCCGACGTGCAGACGACGGTGCGCTTCGCCGCCGCGCACGGCCTCGAGGTGGTGGTGCAGGCCACCGGCCACGGCTCCTACCGCGGGGTCGACGGCGGTGTGCTCATCCACACCCGCCGGCTGGACTCGATCGACATCGACGCCTCCGCCCTCACCGTCACCATCGGGGCGGGCGCGCGCTGGATGGACATCCTGCCGCGCCTGGGCGAACAGGGCCTCGCCGCAGTGACCGGGTCGTCGCCGAGCGTCGGCGCCGTGGGCCTCGTGCTCGGCGGCGGGGTGGGCCCGCTCAGCCGCACGCTCGGCTGGGCGGCCGACCGGGCGGTCGCGTTCCGCGTGGTGATCGGCGACGGCAGCGTGGTGGTGGCCTCGGCCGAGAGCGAACCCGAGCTGTTCTGGGCGCTGAAGGGCGGCAAGGTCGGCCTCGGCGTCGTGACCCGGCTCACCCTCGAGGTGCTCGACCTGCCCGAGATCTACGGCGGCGGTCTCTTCTTCGCCCAGGAGCACATCGACACGGTGCACCGCGCCTGGCTCGACTGGGCCGAGACGCTGCCCGAGTCGGCCAACACCTCCATCGCCATCCTGCGCCTGCCGCCCGAGGGCGTGCCCGAGCCGCTGGCCGGCCGCACCCTCGCGCACGTGCGCTTCGCCTACGTGGAACAGGGGGCGGATGCCGCGCAGCTCGCCGAGCGCGGCGAGGCGCTGCTGGCGCCCCTGCGTGAGACGGCGCCCGTGTACCTCGACGGCGTGGGCGTCATGCCCACCGCCGAGTGCGGCTCGATCCACGCCGAACCGTTCGGCCCGCTGCCGATCTGGGAGCGGGGCGAGTTCCTCGACCGCATCGACCAGGGCTATGTGGAGAGCATCCTGGAGCAGGCGGGCGGATCGGCCGAGTCGCCGTTCGCCACGGTCGAGACGCGCCTGCTCGGTGGCGCGATCGCCCGTGACCCGAAGGCGCCCAACGCCATCGGCGGGCGCGGCGCCGCGTTCTCGCTGCTCGTGATCGCCGCCGTCGTCCCCGGCCTCAACGACGAGGCGCTGCCCGTGGCGGGTCCGGCCCTGTTCGACGCGGTGGCCGGCTACTCGCACGACGAGATCAACTACAACTGGGCGGGGCATCCGAGCCCCGAGGTGTTCGCGCGCCTCTGGCCCGCCGACACGGCCGCGAAGCTCGCCGGGGTGCGCAAGCGCTACGACCCCGCCGGCACCTTCGGCTACGGCAACTGACACCCCGCTATAAGAGGAGTACTTCATGACCAGCATCAGCGGGCGCGTCGCCGTCGTCACCGGAGGGGCCTCCGGCATCGGCCGCGGCATCGCCGAGCAGCTCATCGCCGAGGGCGCCGAGGTGGTGATCGCCGACGTGCAGCAGGACGCGCTCGACGCCACCGCCGCCGAGATCGGGGCCGTGGGCATCCGGGTCGACGTCACCGACCCCGCGAGCGTCGAGGCGCTCGCGGCCGCCGTGCTGGAGCGCTTCGGCCGGGTGGACATCGTGGTGAACAACGCCGGTGTCGGCCCGCTCGCCCGTGTGGCGGAACTCTCCCTCAGCGACTGGAAGTGGCTGATCGACGTGAACCTCTGGGGGGTCATCCACGGGGTGAC
Organism: Herbiconiux dendrobii; assembly: GCF_052048175.1. NCBI lineage: Bacteria > Bacillati > Actinomycetota > Actinomycetes > Micrococcales > Microbacteriaceae > Herbiconiux > Herbiconiux dendrobii. The sequence continues at coordinate 62,795 of NZ_JBLZQV010000001.1, forward strand.
GACCTTTCTGCCCTTGCTGCAGGCCAACGAGGAGGGCGGTCACATCGTGAACACCGGATCGATGGCCTCGTTCGCGCCGATGGCCGGCGGGGGCGCCTACTCCGTGACCAAGTTCGGGGTACGCGCGCTGACCGAGTCGCTCGCCCTGGAGCTCGCGGAGGACGGATCGAAGGTGCACGTCACCCTGCTCGCGCCCGGCACCGTGCGCACCAACATCAAGAACAGCCTGCGCAACCGGCCCGAGGGACTCGCGGGGGCGCTCGCCGACGTCGACATCTCCGAGGGGGTGGCCGCGGGCCTGCGCTGGATCGACCCGATCGAGGCGGGCGCGATCGTGACCCGGGCCATCCGCAACGACGACCTGTACGCGCTCACGCATCCGGACTGGTGGAACATCGTGGAGGAGCGGCACCAGGCCATCGAGGACGCCTTCGCGACGTACCCGGTGGACGGGGCCTCCGCATGAACACCTGGCGCGGTGCCGCGGGCGTGCTGAGGGCGATCAAGCAGCCGTTCTCGATCGAGGATGTCGAGCTGCTGCCGCTGGATCCCGCCCGTGTGGTGGTGAAGACCCACGCCAGCCCGTTCTGCTCCACCGACGTGAAGAACTGGAAGGGGCTGCTCTACAAGATCCCGCCCACCATCCTCGGCCACGCCTCGATCGGCGAGGTCGTGGAGATCGGATCGGCCGTGCAGGGCATCCGGGTGGGCCAGCGCGTGGTGGTGCCCGGCACCCCCGAGTGCGGTCAGTGCTACTACTGCGCCATCGGCGAGCCCTGGCAGTGCGGTGAGCTCTTCGACCTCGGCGGGATCTACCCCGACATCGCCCGGGGCGACGACGGTGCGGTGATCTCGTGTGCCGGCTGCGTGGGAGGCTACGCCCAGTACATGTCGATCTCGGGCAACCAGGTGTTCCCGATCGAGTCCGACCTGCCCTCCGACGTGCTCTCCATGCTCGGTTGCGGCATCACCACGGGCGTCGGCTCGGTGTTCAACGTCGCCCAGGTGCAGCCCGGCGAGTCGGTGGCCATCGTGGGCGCCGGCCACCTCGGCCTGTGGATGCTGCAGGCCGCCCGGCTCGCCGGGGCCGGAACCGTCGTCGTGGTCGAGCCGCACGACGGCCGTCGCGCCCTCGCGGGCGAGCTCGGCGCCGACGTGCTGATCGATCCCGGATCGGCGGACGACACGGAGGGTGCCGCCTCGGCGCTGGCCGCCGTCCGCGCCGCCACGGGCGGCCGCGGGGCCGACGTGGTGCTCGAGGCCGCGGGCCCCGCCCTGGCGCAGAGCTTCGCCGTGCAGTCCTCCCGCCGTGGCGGCCGCACGGTGCTCACCGGTTTCGAGATCGGCGGCGCCACCCTGCCCCTGCCCCAGGTGGAGACGGCCCTGCAGAGCCGCCGCATCCTGAGCTCGCAGAACGGCCAGGTGCACATGAAGAGCGACCTGCAGCGCTACACCGGCCTGCTCGAACGGGGCCTGCTCGACCCCGCGCCCATCCTCACCCGCACCTACGCGATCGACGAGCTCGACCTGGCCCGCGACCGCTCCGCCGGCTACGACGACGTCTGCGGAATCGTGGTCTTCGACCACTGACCGGCTGCCGGTCAGGCCGGAGTGCTCGCTGCCTGGTTCTCGGCCGAGCGGGCCTCCGACACGAATGCTCTGACGAGGTCGTCGTCCTTGACTCCCGGAGCTGATTCGACACCGCTCGAGACGTCGACACCGGAGGGTCGCGCCGTGACGATCGCGTGACGGACATTCGCGGGGTCGAGCCCTCCCGCCAGCACCCACCGGCCGCCCGGGCGGTGGTCGTGCAGGGCGCCGAGGTCCCAGCGTTCGCCGGACCCGGGCCGGGGTGAATCGATCAGCAGCAGTTCTTCGCCCCACGATCCGACGTCCCCGTCGCCGAGCGCGGTGGCCCTCCACACCCTCGGGAAGAGCGCCACGGTGCGCTCGACCTCGGGCCGATCGAATCCATGGACCTGGAGCACGTCGCAGGATGCGGCGACCGCCGCGGCGACGGCGTGCTCCGGGCTCAGGCCCTTGGTCACCACCACGGTGGTCGCCCGCCCTGCGACGTGGTCGACGAGCCGACGTGCGGTCTCAGCGTCGACGAATCGAGGGCTCTTCTCGGCGATGACGAAGCCGACGGCATCCGCACCCGCACCGATCGCCACGTCGACGGCGGACGCTGTGCGAAGGCCGCAGATCTTGACCAGGAACGATGCCGAGTTCATGCAGGCGAGCTTAACGTCACCGCGGGCGGGCAGGGGCCGCGGTGGGCCAGACGCCCTGCTTGCCGGGGGCCAGGGTGCCGGCGGGGTCGAGGGCGTCTTTGAGGCGGGTGTGCAGGCGGTTCAGGGCGTGGTCGTTCCAGTCGAAGGAGGCGGCGATGTCGTCCATGAAGGCGAGGTGGCCGCGGTATTCGCCGTAGCCGTCCTTCGCACCCTCCTCGATCAGGGAGCGCACGAGGGCGCGCGCCCGGGCGACCTGCTCGGCGTCGTCGCGGTCGTAGAGCACCTCGGTGACGTGCACGAGCGAGCGGCCGGCCGCGGTGAATGCGCCGCAGTAATCGAAGCCGGCGGCCTCGAAGCGGGCCCGGATGCGCTGCACCTGGTGGAGCGCATCCGGCCCGTCCAGCGGCAGCACGGGGGCGAACGAGACGTGCCCGCCGCGGCCGCCGAACCAGAACGACAGCTTCTCGGCGTACATGTCGGGGATACCGGCGCGCACGCGGTGGCCGTAGGCGATGTCCTCCGCGGGCGCATCGCCCGCGTATCGGGTCACCGCCACGCGGCAGCCAGGGATGCCGGCGCAGGCCTTCTGCACCACGTCGATGCGGGCCTCGAGCATCGAGGCGTGGTCGTAGAGGGCGAAGGTCATGTTCCAGCGGCCCACGCCGAAGCGCTCCATGATGCGCTCGTGCACCCCCGGGGCGAGCATCCCCCGGTCTTCCTGCCAGTCCGAGCGCGGGCCGGTGAAGGCGGCCGCCCCGAGCGGGTCGCCGATCACCACGGTGCTCTGGATGGTGCCGTCGAGCTTCAGGGGGCGCATCGCCTCGATCAGGGGCGCCAGGTCGTCGAAGTGCTCCACCGCGATGTCGACGGCGGCCCAGGCTTCTGGAGCCGGCATCAGCCACAGCCCCATCTTGGTGACGATGCCGAGGTTCGACTGGAAGAACAGCCCGTCGACGGCGGGACCGAAGCCCGGCCGGTACAGCTGCCAGGCCTTCCCGCCGTCCATGGCGCCCATGCCGGTGCGCACCACCTCGCCGTCGGGCAGCACCACCTCCAGGCCGCAGACCTGGGCGTGATGATCGCCGTACGCGGTGTAGCCGAGGCCGCGCTCGAGGGCGTTGCCGATCACGCTGCCCCAGGAGAGGTCGGGCGTGGAGGTCCAGAACGGCACCCCGCTGTCGCGCACGGCCGCGTGCAGATCGGCGAAGCGCACCCCGGGCTCCACGAGCACGGTTCCACTGACGCCGTCGATCTCGAGCACCCGGTCCATCCGCGAGAGGTCCAGCACGACGGATCCGGCCGTGCGTGGGCTGCGGCCGCCATAGCCGTTGTTGCGGCCCTGCGAGATCGGCCACAGCGTGACGCCGTGCTCACCCGCCAGCCGGGCCAGCGCGCTCACGTCCTCGGTGGAGGCGGGGCGCACCACGAGGCCGGTGGCGAACTCGGCCGGGTCGCCCACGGGGAAGGGATCGGTGTAGTCCTCCAGGGCCTCGTCGCCCAGCACGTTCCCCGCGCCGAGCAGTGCGGTCGCGGCATCCGCGAAGCCGCGCAGCCCGGCGAGGGTATGAGGCAGAACCTCAGACATAGGAGGGGCCTTCGCCCTCTCGATATTTGAGGGGCCACACGCCGTGCCGGCCGGGGGAGAGGATGCCCTTCGGGTCGACCGCGTCTTTGATGGCCTGGGTGAAGCGGCGGTAGGCGTGGTCGCCGAAGGAATACTGCTCCGAGGCCAGATCCATGAAGTCCAGGTGCGCGCGGTACTCGCCGTAGCCGAGCTCGGCCACCTCCTCGATCAGCATCTTCACCGTCTCGAAGGTGCGCGCCACATCCGCCTCGTTGGTGCGGTCGAAGCTCACCGAGCTGACGATCATGGCGCTGCGGTCGTTGGTGGGGAAGATGGCGCAGACGAAGTTGGTGCCGGTGCGCTCGATCACGCGCGCCTTGATCCGCTCCACCACCTCGACCACCTCGGAGCCCTTGAGCGGCACGATCGGCGAGAAGCCCACGTGCCCCACCCAGTCGGGCATCTGCTCCATCATCTCCATCGTGGGGATGCCGGCCGAGATCTTCTGCATGAAGGTGGAGATCTCGCCCCAGTTCTGCTTCGTGAAGCGGCCGAGCTCGTCGATCCGCGAACCCTCGATGGCCGACCAGGCCTCCTTGATGCGGGCGAGGTGGTGATCGATCACGGGGCCGTCACCCCAGAGGGCCGTGCGCACGCCCCAGCGGCCGATGCCCGTGGCATCCGCGAGCCCGTCGAGCCGCTCCTCCGACCAGGTGGCGTCGGCCCCCGGGAACATGCCCATGTGCTCGGGGAACTGGGTGCCCATGGTGATGAGGTTCTGCAGGTTCGGCACGCCCCGGATGACCCCGTCGAGCCGCAGCTCGCGGATGATGTCGATCGCCTGTGCGAGCTGATGGTCGCGCGGCACCGACAGGTAGAGGGGAGCGTATTCGCGCGGGCGGCGCATCAGCCACACACCCATCCGCGTGACGATGCCGTAGTTCGACTGCGTGAACAGCGGATCCAGCGTCGGGCCGAGACCCCGTTTGTAGACGTGCCACGACTTCGACTCCGGGATCGCACCCATGCCGGTGCGCAGCAGCGATCCGTCGGCCAGCACCACCTCCATGCCGGTGGGCGCCTGGAAGTCGCTGCCGAGCGGCAGGTAGGTCATCCCGTTGTCGAGCGAGTTGCCGATGATCGAGCCCCAGCCGATGTCGGGCACCGAGAGCATCAGCTCGTCACCGAGCTCGTGCAGGGCGGCGTGCAGGTCGAGCCAGCGCACGCCCGGCTCCACCACGGCGTAGGCGAGCTCGGTGTCGATGTGCAGGATGCGGTTCATCTCGCGCAGGCTGATCAGCAGCGAGCCCGCCACCCGGGGCGAGGGGCCGCCGTAGCCGTTGTTGCGACCCTGCGAAGAGGTCCACACGGGCAGGTCGTGCCGGCCGGCGATGCGCACGATCTCCTGCACCTGCTCCACCGAGGTGGGGAACACGACGGCTGAGGAGTCGTAGCGGCGGTCGTCGTGGAACCAGTAGGGGTCGCGGAAGGTGTCGCGCTCCTCCTCGGTGAGCAGCAGGGCGTCGCGGCCGACGAGGGCGATCAGCTCGTCGCGGGCGGCGTCGGTGAGTACGGCGGGCGCGGGGGTGCGAGAGGGCATCGGATGCTCCGCTCAGGCGTTCTCGGCGTCGGCCGCCGCGGCGTACTCGGCCTCGGAGACTTCCTCGAGCCACTCGGTGTCGCCGAGCGTGATGGCGGTGTGGCCGAGCAGCGACTCGGCGGTGCCGCCGTGCCAGTGCCGCTCACCGGGCTCGATCCAGACGGTGTCGCCCTCGGTGATCACCCGCGGCGTGCCGTCGGCGCCGCAGACGTAGCCCTTGCCGCGGAACACCTGCAGGATCTGGCCGCCGGAGTGGTGGTGCCAGTAGGTACGCGAGCACGGGGTGAACAGCACCGTGTTGATCTTCACGTCGCTGCGATCGGTGATCACCGGATCCTGCAGCACCTGGCCCGTGAAGGTGCCGGTCGCGGTGATGGATTTGGCGCCGGATCGGCCCGAGATGATGCGCATGCTGCTCTCTTCCGTGAACTTCGTCGTCCAGATTGTCAGACAAACTATAGGGGGCGAGGGGCCCGCCGTAAATAGTTGTAGCTGTTGTAACTAAATGCTAGCATCGGCTCACCCGCGGCGGTTCTCCCGTGGGCAGTCAGCGCAAAGGGGCGGGACATGACCGAGATCGACATCACGGCGGACGGGCCGAGCAAGGGCGAGTTCCGCGACGTCATGGGGCGGTTCGCCAGCGGCGTCACCGTCATCACCACCCGCATCGACGGCGAAGACCTCGGTGCGGCCGCGAGTGCGGTGAGCTCGCTCTCGGACGAGCCGCCGAGCCTGCTGATCTGCCTCAACGTCACCTCCACGACCGCGCAGGCGATCGTCAAGACCGGCACCTTCGCGGTGAACGTGCTGGCCGAGGACTCGGCGCCGATCGCCCAGCGCTTCGCCAGCAAGGCGCCGGACAAGTTCGCCTCGATCGCCTTCGAGCGCGGCCGCACCGGCGTGCCGCTGATCTCCGGCAGCATCGCCCACTTCGAGTGCGTGGTCGACGAGACGGTGCGCGGCGGCACGCACTACGTGTTCCTGGCGCGGGTGGTGAACGTCGCCTCCACCCCCGGCAACCCCTTGGCCTACTTCCGCGGCTCGTTCGGGCGCATGGAGACGGCTCCGGATGCCGCCGCACTGCACGCCGTGCGGGACTACGTGGTGGGCACCGTCTCCGACGTGGCGGTGCCGCTGGACGCCGAGTCGATCGCCGCCGAGCTGGAGATCGAGGTGGGCCGCAGCTACCAGGCGCTGGTGGCGCTGGTGGCCGAGGGGCTGGTGCGCCGCACCGGAGCCGCCTTCGAGGTGGAGCCCGTGCCCGACCAGGTGATCTTCGACTACTACGCGGCGAAGCTGGCGATCGAAATCGGCGCGGCGGCGCAGACCGTCGGCTCGCTCGACACCGAGCAGCTGGCCGAGCTGCGCCGGCTGCTCGAGGTGACGCTGGCGCACAGCGTGGACGGGCAGTTCGGCGACCCCGAGGGCTGGATCCGTGCCAACGCGGCCTTCCACGAATACCTCGTGAGCCTGGCCGGGAGCACCATCCTGATGGAGACCTACAAGGGGCTGCGGCTGCCGGCGATGGAGCAGCGCTCCATCAGCCAGTCGACCCGGGCCACCGGCCAGCTGCACGAGGACCACCGCACCATCGTCGAGGGCTACGAGGCGGGCGACGTGGAGCTCGTGCTGCGCACGCTCACGGCGCATGCCCGCCGACCCCAGGAGACCCGGGCGGCCGCGGCTTCGGCCTCGTGACCGTGGCACCGCGGCCGCCGCGGGGCTCACATCACCATGCCGCCGTTGACGTTCACCGTCTGGCCGGTGATGAACTGGGCCTCCTGGCTGCAGAGGTACACGATGGTCGCCGCCATCTCGGATGCCGGTACGACCCGCGGGATGGGCTGCAACGCCACCATCGTGGCCAGCAGCTCCTCGTCGTCGGGCAGCATCGAGGTGCGCGTGGCGGCCGGCGCCACCGAGTTGACGCGGATGTTCTCGCCGCCCACGAGGGCGGCGACGGCCCGTGTCATCCCGAGCACCCCGGCCTTCGAGGCGGGGTACGCGGCGGCCAGCGGGTACGGCGCGAGCGCCCCCACGCTGGAGATGGTGACCACCGCGCCGCCGCGCTCGCCGTTCTGCCGCAGCAGGGCGAGGCCCGCGCGCACGCAGTAGAAGGTGCCGGTGAGGTTCACCCGGATGACGAGGTCCCAGGCGGCGTCGTCGATGGTGGCGGGCTCGGGATCGCTGTTGTTCTCGCGCAACCGCCACGGCGCATCCGAGATGCCGGCCGCGGTCACCAGGGCGTCGAGGCGGCCGTGCTCGCGGCGCACCCGCTCGAAGGCCCCATCCACCTGGGCGCTGTCGCCCACGTCGACGGCCAGCGGGGTGACGGCGCCGACGCCGGCCCAGACGGCCTCGAGCGCCTCGGCCGAGAGGTCGAGGGCGTAGACCGCCGCGCCCTCCGCCACGAAGCGCTCCGCCACCGCCCGGCCGATGCCGGAGGCGGCGCCGGTGACCAGCGCCACCCGTCCGGCGAAGCGGCGAGCGCCGTACGTCTCCACCTCGGTGCCGCCGACCAGGATGGCGGTGCTCTCGTCTCGTCGGGACTCGTCGTGCTCAGGCATCATCGCCCTTTCGCTTGTAATCGTCTGATCGTCGTACAACAATGAAGCCGACCGTAGACGAAAGTCACGGTCGCCGCCACAGATTTCGAAGGAGAGATCTCTCGTGCACACTTTCCCCCGCCCCCGATCCGAGCGGCTCCACGTGGAGCGGCCGGAGGTGCAGGCCTCCTGTCCCGACTGCGGGAGCAGCGACATCCGCCGCTACCGCGTGCTGAGCGAGGGCGGCTGGTGGACGGCCGTCAAGTGCCAGGACTGCCTCGCCTCGCTCGAGCGCACGCCCGCACCCCCGCTCGGCTCCTTCGTGCCGCTCGGCACCACGGTGCCGACGGCTCCCGCGGCGTCCACCGTCCCCGCCGCTGATGGGGCGATCCGATGATCGGCGTCGACGTGGGCGGCACCTTCACCGACGTGGTCTCGATCCGCGACGGGCGGGTGGAGGTCACCAAGGTGCCCAGCAGCCGCACCGACCCGGCCGGATCCGTGGTGGAGGGCGCGCGCCGGCTGGGTGTCGACGGCAGCGCGGTGTTCAACCACGCCAGCACGATGGGCCTGAACGCCGTGCTCGAGCGCCGGCTGCCCAAGGTGGGGCTGCTCACCACCGAGGGCTTCCGCGACGTGCTCGACCGCGGTTCGGTGCACCGCCCGCTCAGCGCGCAGACCGATCCGTCCTGGCGCCGCACCTTCGGCGACGCCGCCCGCCCGCTGGTGCCGCGCTACCTGCGCCGCGGCATCGTGCAGCGCACCACGGCCGACGGCGGCACCCTGGTGGAGCTCGACGAGCAGCAGGCCCGGCACGAGATCGGCATCCTCGGCCGCTGCGGGGTGGCCGGCATCGCGATCTGCCTGATCAACGCCTACATCGACGACCGGCACGAGCAGCGCCTGCGTGAGCTGGTGCGCGAGGAGCTGGGCGACGAGGTCGAGGTGTCGATCTCCTCCGCCACCTCGCCCCTGGCCAAGGAGTACGAGCGGGCCTCCACCACCGTCGTCGACGTGGTCATGAAGCTCCTGTTCAGCGAGTACGCGGGGCAGCTGCACACCGACCTCGGCGCGCTCGGCTTCCGCGGGCAGCTCAACTTCGCCGACTGCGCGGCCAACCTGCTGCCCTGGGAGGAGGCGCTCGAGCGGCCGTTCCGCATCCTGTTCGCCGGGCCGGCGGCGGGCACCGTCTCCAGCGGGCACCTGGGGGCCGCGATCGGCCGCCGCGACCTGCTCTGCGCCGACGTGGGCGGCACCTCCACCGACGTGTCGATCATCGTCGACGGCGAGCCCTTCGTGCAGAACACCTTCGAGATCGAGCACGACCTCATCATCAACGCCCTCTCCACCGAGGTGTCCAGCGTGGGCGCGGGCGGGGGCAGCCTGGTCACGGTGTCGTCGTCGGGCGGCCTCCTGGTGGGCCCGGGCAGTGCGGGCGCCGATCCCGGGCCCGCCTGCTACGGCCGCGGCGGCACCCGGCCGACGGTGACGGATGCCGCGCTGCTGATCGGCATCCTCGACCCCGCGGGCTTCGCCGGCGGCGAGTTCGAGCTCGACCGGGACGCGGCCGTGCGCGCCTTCGAGTCGCTCGACACCCCGGTGCCGTTCGAGGAGCGGGTGCGCACGGCGTACCGGCTCGCGGTGGCGCACATGGCGGAGGAGATCCTCAACGTGGCGGTGCGGCACGGTGTCGACATCCGCGACTTCAGCCTGATGGCCTACGGCGCCGCGGGCGGGATGCTGCTGCCGGCCGCGCTCGAGCTGCTGCCGCTCGCCGAGGTGGTGATCCCGCCGCATCCCGGCCTCTTCTCGGCGATCGGCCTGCTCTCCACCGACCAGGTGTACTACGAGGCGGAGAGCGCCTACGTGGTGTTCGGCGCGGACAGCGCCGAGGGCATCGACGCGGTCTACCGGCGGATGGAGCAGAAACTGCGCGAGCGGCTCGGCTCCGCGGCCGACGGCCTGCCGGTGCGGCGCAGCTTCGACGGGCGCCTGGTGGGCCAGAGCTGGGAGACGCCGTTCGTGGCCGTGCCCGAGGGGCCGATCACGGCGGAGAGCATCCAGGGCGTGGTGGCCGGGTTCCACGACACCTACGAGCGCCGCAACGGCAACCGCTTCGACGCCTTCCCCGTGGAGGGCGTCACCTACCGGGTCGAGCTCGTCGTGCCCTCCGAGAAGGTGGACTACACGCCGGCACCCACCGCCGAGCCGTTCCCGGCCGTGCCGGAGGGCACCTCGACGCTGAGCTTCCTCACGCCCGAGCCGGTGGAGGCGGAGTGGTTCACCCGTTCGGCACTCACGGTGGGGGCCACGGTCACCGGCCCCGCCGTCATCCGCGAAGAGCTGAGCACCACCTTCGTCCCCGCCGGTCAGCAGGCCGTTGTCGGCCGCTGCGGCGAACTGATCATCACCTCCAGGAGCGACGCATGAGCATCACCGCCCCCACCCAGGCGACCGTCCCCGCCGCGGCCACCGGTCGCCGCCTCATCCGCGGCCTCGACGAGGCCGCCTTCGCCGCGCACTACGGCTGCGACCGCTACACCGCCACCGTGCTCGGCAACCGCTTCGACTACCTCGTCGAGCACATGAGCGCGCGGCTGCTCACCGGCGCCTTCTCGCCGGTGCTGCGCGACTTCTACGACCTCGCCTGCACCATCGCGGGGCCGCCGGAGCTCGGCTATCCGGTGCCGGCCGCGAGCAACGGCATCGTGCTGATGGCGGGCACCACCATCGACGCGGTGCCCACCATGGTGCAGGAGTACGGCGTGGGCCGGCTGAACCCCGGCGACGTGCTGATCGCCAACGACCCATACCGAACGGGCAACCACAACAACGACCTGGTGTTCACCCGTCCGGTCTTCGTCGACGGGGCGCTGGTGGCCTTCGTGACCCTCAACGCCCACCAGCTCGACATGGGCGGCACGGTACCCGGCGGCTTCAGCGCCACCAAGCAGAACGTGTTCGAGAACGGGCTCGTGCTCTCGCCGCGGCTGCTGGTGAGCGGCGGCGTGAACGTTCCCGAGACCTGGAACGTGATCTTCGACAACGTGCGGATGGCCGAGGTGCTCTACCCCGACATGCTCACGGTCTGCTCGAGCCTCGAGCTCGGCGAGCGCCTGGTGCAGGAGTCGATCGAGCGCTACGGGCTGGAAGCCTTCCACGGCTCGATGCGGTATGCCACGGATGCCGCGGCCGAACGGATGGCGCTCGGCATGGCCGAGCTGCCCGACGGCGACTGGGAGGCCGAGCACGGCGTCGACTGCGACGGCGTGGACGACACCGAGAGCTACCCGGTGCACGTGGCGATCCGCAAGCGCGGCGACCGCATCGAGGTGGACTTCTCCGGCACCCACCGGCAGGCCCGCAGCTCCATCAACGCGACCGTCTGGGAGGTGAAGACCGCCATCGGGGTGGCCCTGAAGTACAACTTCGATCCGCGCGGCCGGTTCAACTCGGGCCTCTTCCGCAACATCGACATCGTCATCCCCGAGGGCACCGTGGTGTCGGCGCTCCCGCCGGACGGGGCGGTGTTCCTCTACTTCGAGCAGAGCCAGGTCATCCTCGCCACCGTGCTGATCGCGCTCGAGAAGGCGCTCGGCGAGCGGGCCATCGCGGGCGACCGCGCCGGCACCAACCTGCACACCGCCTTCGGCGCGCATCCGGACGGCACCCCCTGGGTGTCGGCCATGCAGTGCGGCGGCGAGATCGGCCCGTTCGGCGCGAACCGGCACGGGGACGCCGACACGCAGTGCATGAGCTACCTCGCCAACGGCGTCGCCCCCTCGGTGGAGGCGATCGAGAAGGAGAGCCCGGTGGTGATGCTGCGGCACGAGCCGGTGCCCGACACCGCGGGCCCGGGCTTCCACCGCGGAGGCAATGCGATGCTGCGCGACACCCTCTGGCTGACGGATGCCGCCCACTCCATCATCGAGCTGCGGCACAAGTCGGTGACCGGCTTCGGTGTGCACGGCGGCGGCCACGGCGTGAACGGCGGGGTGTGGATCTTCCCGCCCGCCGACGGGGGAGAGGCCGTGGTGCCGGGAACGGGCGCCGAGGCCTTCGGTCGTGGCGTGCCGTGGGCCGGCGTGATCGACCCCGTCAGCAACACGCCGTCGCCCGACGGCGACTACATCTACCCCTTCTCCGGCGCCAACACGAGCGTGCGCCGGTCGGTGCTGCGCTACATCACCAACGGCGCCGGCGGCTGGGGCGACCCGCTGGAGCGCGAGCCCGAGCGGGTGCTGCGCGACGTGCGTGACGAGTACGTCACGATCGAAGGTGCAGCCGGACTGTACGGAGTCGTCGTGAACGGCGATCCGCACGAGGATCCCGAAGGCTTGGTGCTGGATACGGCGGCGACGGCGGCCCTCAGGGCGCGTTTGCGTGCTGTAAAGCCCTGATGCACATTCGTGACGAATTGCCCCTGGTGTTCGTTCAGCCCGAGTGTATGATTACCTCATTGTCCGACAAAGATTGTCGGACGTTATGACAAAGACGTCACCAGAAAGTGAGCAATCACATGCAACGACGCATCACAGCAGCTCTGCGCGCGGCCGCATTACTCGCCGCCATCTCCCTCCTGGCCACCGGATGCTCCGCCACCGGAAGTGACGGAGGCGACTCCGCCGGGGCGGTCGAACTCACCTACCAGAGCGCCGACGGCGAGTGCGCGACCGGCCCCGCCGACGGCGTGGACTACGACTCCGCGAACGCGCTCATCCAGTCGTTCCAGCAGCCCGCGACCGGGCTCATCCAGACCGAACCCCTGCCGGAGCCCGTCAGCGCCGACACCACCGTGGTGTTCCTCAACAACGACACCGCCGTCGCCGGCATCATGTACTCGAGCATGGAACTCGCCGCCGCCGCCGCCGGCGTGAACCTCGTCAACGTCAGCACGGGCACCGACGCCCAGAGCATCAACACCGCCCTCAACTCCGTGGTGGAGATGGCGCCGGATGCGGTGATCTCGGTGGCCATCGACGCCACCTTCTTCCAGGACCAGCTGAAGCAGCTCGAGGCCAAGGGCATCCCGGTGGTCTACGCCTCGCAGCCCAACGCCGAGGACTTCGGCCTCGACGACACGCTCGGCGGCCTGAACGCCTCGCTGGTGAACGGGCAGGTGCTCGCGGCGGGCGCCGTGGCCTTCACCTGCGGCACCGGCAACGACTTCGTGTTCTACAACGTGCCCGAGCTCGGCTTCGCCGCCATCCAGCTGCAGGCCGCCCAGGACTACCTCAAGGAACTCTGCGCCGACTGCACGCTCCGCGTGGTCGACATCTCGATCATCGACCCGAGCCCGGCCGACAAGATCGTCAGCGACCTCCAGTCCCACCCCGAGACCGACTACTTCATCACCCCGGTCGACCAGTACCAGATCGGTCTCGGCGAGAAGGCGAACCTCGCCGGCCTCACCAACGCCTACGGCTTCGGCCAGTCCTCGCTGCCGCCGAACATCCAGCAGCTGTCCGACGGCCTCCAGTCGGCCGGATTCGCCGTCGACCTGAACATGTTCATGTGGCTGCTGCTGGACGAGGCCTTCCGCAAGGCGCAGGGCGTCTACGAGCCCTACACCGACTGGGAAGCCGTCAACCGCGCCGTGTCCCTCGTGCTCACGCCCGCCAACGCCGGGCAGTTCGTCGACGGATTCCAGGCCTACCCCGGCATGGAAGCCGACTTCAAGACCCTCTGGGGCAAGTGAGCGACTCCCCCCACCCACCGCCCTTCCTCATTCACCCGAAAGAGAGAATCCCATGCACCGTCGCATCCTGAACACCTCGACCCGCAAGCTGCTGGGAGCCGTCGCCGTTCTCGGCGCCTTCTCCCTCGTGGCCGCCGGCTGCTCCTCCGACGGAGCGGACACCGGCAGCACCGGCGCCGCCGGTGGAGACACCTCCCTCACCTACATGGCCGACGACGGCACCTGTGCCACCGGACCGGCCGACGGCGTCGACTTCGACACGGCCGATTCCCTGGTGAAGTCGCTCGAGGAGCCGACCACCGCCATCCTGCCCACCGAGAAGCTGAAGAGCCCGGTCGACCCGTCCACCACGGCGGTCTACCTCAACAACGGCACCCCGGTGGCCGCGCTGTTCCAGGCCGGCCTGCAGTCGGCCGCCGAGGCCGCCGGCATCCAGTTCGTGAACGTCGACACCGGCACCGACGCGCAGAGCATCAACTCCGCGCTGAACTCGGTGGTGGAGATGAAGCCCGACATCGTGTTCGACCAGTCGGTCGACGCCCGCTTCTTCCAGGACCAGCTGGAGGAGCTCAAGGCGGCCGGCACGGCCATCGTCTACGGCGGCCAGCTGAACGCCGAGGAGTTCGGCCTCACCGACTCGCTCGGCGGCGCCGGCAGCATCCAGTTCAACAGCGAGGTGCTCGCGGCCGCGGCCGTGTCGCTCACCTGCGGCACCGCGACCGAGTTCGTGATGTACTCCATCCCCGAGATCCCGGCCTCCGAGATCCAGAACACGGCGGTGCCCGCGGCGCTGAAGGAGCTCTGCCCCGACTGCACGCTGCGCACGGTCGACATCTCGATCGCCGACCCGAGCCCCGCCGACAAGATCGTCAGCGACCTGCAGGCGCACCCCGAGACGCAGTTCTTCATCTCGCTGGCCGACCAGTACCAGATCGGTCTGGCCGACAAGGCCTCGCTCGCCGGCCTGACCAACGCCTACGGTGTCGGGCAGTCCTCGCTGCCGCAGAACATCCAGCAGATCGCCGACGGCACCGAGGTGGCCGGCTACGCGGTCGACTTCAACATGTTCATGTGGCTGCAGGTGGACGAGGGACTGCGCACCATGCAGGGCATGGAGGTGCCCTACCTCGACGGCGACTGGGCCGCCGCCGGCCGGGCCATCTCGCACATCGTCTCGATCCGCAACGCCTCCGACTACCTGACCCCGGCCGGGTACGTCGCGCTGGACGGCTTCGAAGACCAGTTCACCACCCTCTGGGGCAAGTGACGCCGATGACGAGCGACACCACGACCACCGGCCCCGCGGCCGCCCCGGCGCCGCATGACACCGCGCCGCTGCTGCGCATCGAGGGGATGATCAAGGACTTCCCGGGAAACCGGGCGCTGGACGAGGTCTCCCTCGACGTGCACAGCGGCGAGGTGGTCGCGGTCGTCGGTCACAACGGATCGGGCAAGTCGACGCTGGTGAAGATCCTCGCCGGCGTCTACACCTCCGACGGCGGCGAGGTGGAGCTCTCCTCCCGAGACGGGATGGACACCGAGCTGCACATCATCCACCAGGATCTGGGGCTCGCGAACGAGCTCACGGCCGTCGAGAACCTCGGCATCACCCACTACCAGGGGGCCGCCTCGTTCGCGCCGTTCGACCGCAAGAAGGAGCGCGCGAAGGCGCGGCAGCTGATCGGCCGCTTCGGCGAACCGTTCGACGTGGACGTGCCGATCAGCCGTCTCGCCCCGGCGCAGCGCTCCATCATCGGCATCGCCCGGGCGCTGGACGGCTGGCAGCATCCGCGCAACGTGCTCATCCTCGACGAGCCCACCGAGGCGCTGCACGCCACCGAGGTGCGCGTGCTGTTCGACGCCGTGAAGAAGCTCGCCGCCGACGGCGCCGGGGTGATCTTCATCTCGCACCGGCTCGACGAGGTGCTCGACATCGCCGACCGCGTGGTGGTGCTGCGTGACGGCCGCAAGGTCGCCGACGAGTCTCGCTCGTCGCTGGACCACGACCGGTTGGTCTCCTACGTCACCGGCATCCCCGTGGGCGAGGCCGAGCACGGCGAGAACGCGCGGGTGCACGGCGAGGTGGTGCTGGAGATCACCGGCCTCACCGGCGCGATCCTCGAGGACGTCGACCTGCGGGTCAGCGCCGGCGAGGTGGTGGGCGTGGCCGGCGTGCTCGGCTCCGGCCGCGAGACCCTGCCGGCGATGATCTTCGGCTCGATCGACGCCGACGTCGACAGCTTCACCCTCGCGGGCAAGCCCTACCTCAAGCGCTCGCCGGGGGAGAGCATCCGTCGCGGTGCCGCCTTCGTGCCGGGCGACCGGGCCAAGCTCGGCTCGGTGCGCCTGATGACGGCGCGGGAGAACGTGACCCTGCCCGAGCTCAAGTCGCTCACGAACTCGCTCGGCGGCATCAGCCTCGGCAAGGAGCGCGATCACGCCGGCGACCTCATCCGCACTTACGACGTGAAGCCGCCGCGGTCGGAGCAGACCTTCGCGCAGTTCTCGGGGGGCAACCAGCAGAAGATCGTGTTCGCCAAATGGCTGCGCAACAAGCCGCGGCTGCTGCTGCTGGAGGAACCCACGCAGGGGGTCGACATCGGCGCCAAGCAGGCGATCTACGACGCGATCGACAACGCGGCGGAGGGCGGCGCGGCCGTGCTGGTGTGCTCCTCGGAGGCGAAGGAGCTGGTGCGGCTGTGCGATCGCGTGCTCGTGCTGCGTGAGGGAAGGATCGCCGCCGAACTGGCGGGCGACGAGCTGACGGAGACGCGGCTCGTCATCGAAGGCTACGGATTGAAGAGCGAGGACGCACCGTGAAGAAGACCGAATCCATCTCGATCGCCCAGGAGGCGCCCGAGACCAGCGGATCCGCGCGGCCCGGCGGGCTGCGCAAGGCGCTGTCGTTCAGCAACATCAGCGCCATCTACATCTTCATCGTGCTGTTCGCGGTGTTCGCGATCATCACCCCGAAGACGTTCCTCACCGCCGGCACCTGGCTGGTGCTGCTGGATGCGCAGTCGATCACGGTGCTGGCCGCCATCGCGGTGCTGATCCCGCTGGTCAACGGCGTGTTCAACCTCGCCATCGGTGCGGAGGTCGGCTTCGCCGTCATCCTGGTGGCCGTGCTGCAGACCAAGCTGCAGCTGCCGTGGGGCATCGCCATCCCGCTCACCCTCCTGGTGGGCGCGCTGATCGGCCTGGTGTCGGGCCTGATCATCACCAAGGGCAAGATCGACTCGTTCATCGCCACCCTGGGCATGAGCTCGATCCTGCTGGCGGGACTGGCCTTCCTCTCCGAGAACCGCCAGATCATCGGCCTGGAGGACGGCTTCCGGCTGTTCGCCACCGGCGGCCTGCCGCTGGACCCGAACAACCCGAACTTCAAGCTCACCAACCCGGTCTTCATCATGCTGATCGTGGCCGTCGTGGTCTGGTACGTGCTCGAGCGCACCCCCATCGGCCGGCGGATGTACGCCGCGGGGTACAACCCCGACGGCGCGCGGCTCTCGGGCGTGAACGTGGCCCGGCTGCAGGTGGCCTCGCTGGTGGCGGGCGGCATCATCGCCTCGCTCGCCGGTGTGCTGCTGGCCTCGCGCATCAACGCGGGCGACCCCACCGTGGGCCCCGGCCTGCTGCTGCCCGCGCTGACCGCCGTCTTCCTCGGCTCGACCCAGTTCAAGGGCGGCCGGTTCAACGTGTGGGGCACCGTGATCTCGGTCTACGTGCTGGCCGTGGGCATCAAGGGCCTGCAGCTGCTGGGCGCCCAGAACTGGGTCAGCGACCTGTTCAACGGTGTGGCCCTGCTGGCCGCCGTCGGTCTCTCCCGCTACGAGCGCACGGCCCGGCGCGGCAGCGCCATCCGCCGTGCCACTCCCCGGTTCGGCCGTTCGAAGACCCCGACGGAGTAGCCCTCGGCGCGCTCGATCGCGGTGTCCGTCGCGCTACGCGCCGGGCACCGCGTCGAACGCGGCCCGGAGCTCGGCGCCGATCATCCGCCGGGCGGTGTGGGCGGGGCCGATCACCCCGCCCATGTAGACGAACGGATGCACGAGGCCGTCGAAGGTCACCGAGACCACGGGCACTCCCGCCGCTCCCAGGGCGTTCGCATAGGCGACCCCCTCGTCGTGCAACGGGTCGCACTCGGCGGTGACGATCGTGGCGGAGGGCAGCCCGGCCAGGGAGGCGCTCGCCGCGGGGGAGAGCCGCACGTCCGAGCGGTCGACGCCGGGCGCATAGGTGTCGAAGAAGTAGGCCATGTCGCGGGCGGTCAGGAAGTGGCCCTCCGCGTAGGTGAGGTAGCTGCCCTCGCTCGGCATGCGGGCGTCGACCGCGGGGTAGATCAGGGCCTGGTGCACGAGCCCCGGATGCGCCCCGGCGAGCTGCTGGGCCGTGACGGCGGCGAGATTTCCTCCCGCGCTGTCCCCCGCCACGGCGACCCGGCGCACGTCGAGGGGGAAACCCGCCTCGCCCGTGAGCACCGCGGTGGTGACGGCGAGCGCGTCCTCCACGGCGGCGGGGAACGGGTCTTCCGGCGCCTTGCGGTAATCGACGCTGATCACGGTCGCGTGTGCCGCCACCGCGATGGCCCGGGCGGTGGTGTCGGCGATCTCGAGGTCGCCCAGAACCCACCCGCCGCCGTGGAAGTACACGACGGCCGGCAGCGCCTCCTCGAGCGGTCGCGGGCTGTACACGCGCACGCCGACCCCGGCGATCCGCCGGTCCTCGACGACGGGCAGCGGGGCGGCGTCTCCGGTGAGCGGAAGCGCGTTCTCGAGGTCGGCGCGGTTCTGCTGCGCCGTCTGCGTGTCCAGCGGCGGGGCATCCTTCACGATGTCGAGGAAGGCGCGGGCGTGCGGGTGGAGGGTCATGGTCTAGCCCCAATCGTCGTGGTTGTGCAGCGCGTTCAAGACATCGCTGAGGGAGCCCGGCCGGGCCCGGGTGACGCGGTCGCGCGGCGAGGTCTCGCCGCTGCCCGCCGGCTGCTCGGGCGGGTTGCGCAGCGTGAACCACACCCCCCGGGCGGGCTCGGCCGAGTCGTTGAGGTACACGTGCGGCTGCGTGGTGTCGAAGTGCACGGAGTCCCCGGCGCGGATGCGGTGCTCTTCGAAGCCGAGCCGCAGGGTGAGCTCGCCCTCCAGGAGCACACCGAAGTCGTAGCCGAGGTGGCGGCTCCAGAGCGCGCCGGCCGTCGTGGACGAGTGCGGCCGGTAGGTCACCATGAGCGGCTCGACGATGCCCGCGGCCCCGCCGGCGAGCAGCTCGAGCCGCACCCCCGACTCGAGCTCCACCACCGGGTTCTCCTCGAACCGCTGCACCGGGCCGGGCCGGCGGCGCGTGTCGCGGCCGGCCTCGATGCCGAGCAGTTCGTCGACCGAGATCTCCAGCCGCACGGCCAGCTGGTAGAGCGTGTTGAGCGAGGGCTGCACCTTGTCGTTCTCGATCTGCGAGAGCAGGCTCGGCGTCACCCCCATCGAGTCCGCGAGGGACTTGAGGGTGAGGTTCTGCGCTTCGCGCACGGTCTTGAGGCGGGCGCCGATGGCCGAGAGGGAGTTCACGTCACTCATACTGCCGGGAGAACGGCCCGGGCCTCGTCGACGAGACCGAGCAGCACCTTGCCGTAGACCTCGTATCCGGTCGAGGGCAGGGAGTGCGCGTGCCGGGCGGCCGTGGCCTGGTCGCGCCAGAACCGCTGGATGGCGTTGACGTCGGCGAACGCCGCCGAGCCGTGCGCCGTGAGCAGGGTGTCGATGGCCTGGGTGACCGACTCCACGGCCCAGCCCACCCCCGCACGCACGTGGATGCGTTCGGCGTAGTCGCGGTAGGTTCCCGCCTCGGCCTCGGCCTGCAACTGGTCGGCGAGGTTGCCGAGGAACAGCTCCGCCGTCTCGAGCAGGAGCGCCGCGCGAGCGACGGCGAGCTGGAATCCCACCGACTCGGACTGCCGGTCGTAGCTGGTGTACGCGATGGCCTTCGTCGACGCCTTGGCGATCACCAGGTCGAGCACGGCGCGACCCATCCCGAGGTGCGGGCCGACGAGCTTGAGCACGAGCGAGGGCACGAAGGGGGTCTTGTACGAGAGCTCGGGGTTGACGCCCTCGCCCGGGTACTCGCCCTCGAGAGCGGGGGTGAGGGGGAGGATGCGGTGGTCGGGGACGAAGACGTCGTCGGCGACCTGGGTGTTGCTGCCGGTCGACTTCATGCCCGCGACGAACCAGGTCTCCTCCGTCGTCAGATCTGCCGCGGGGATGAGCGCGAGACCGCCGTCGATCACGTTGCCGCCCTCGTCCTCCAGCGGCACCCCGAGCAGCGACCACACGGCGTGCGAAGATCCGGTGCCGTAGTTCCATTTACCGGTGACCCGGTAGCCGCCCTCGACCTTGACGGCCTTCGAGGTGGTGGCGAGCACGATCGAGACGAGCGTGTCGGGGTTCTCCCCCCAGACCTCCTGCTGCGCCCGGAGGGGGAGGAGCGCGGTCGCCCAGGCGCCGGAGTCGTAGATGCCGAACAGCCACGCGGCGCCGCCGTCGCCGAGGCCGATCTCCCGCGCGACGGCGATCGCCGCGCGGGAATTGCCGGCGTAGCCGCCGAAGCGGGTGGGCACCGACAGGCGGAAGGCGCCGGTGTGCACGAGCGCCGCGATCGAGGCGTCCGGGATGCGCCGGTTCAGCTCACCCTCCGCGGCGTTCGCGAGCAGCACGGGCACGACGTCGCCGACGCGGTGCACCAGTTCGGCGATCTCGGGGGCGAGGGAGCGGTCGGTGACCATCGGAGACCTCGATCTGTGTCGTTGATCTATCTGTGACGCTCGGTTCAGCGGAACAGCTGCGGGGCCGAGTGGGGCTTACGGGAGTGGTCGTCGGCGCGGAGGGTGATCTCGGAGACCGAGTTGCCGGTCTCCGCGATCCACGAGGTGTGCCGCTCCGCGATCTGCGGATCGTGCCCGGGGATGATGCGGGACGTCTCGCGCTTGAGCTCCTTCTGCAGGGTGCGGTAGACCTCGAGCAGGGTGAACGAGTTGCCCTGCCCGTAGCCCGGGGCCCACATCTTCTCCACGTTCGAGTACCAGTAAACCGCGTCGCCCGCCGCCACGTAAGGCCCGTTGGACGTCTCGATCGAGAACCACTGCGAGCCGAAGGTGTGGGAGTCCTTCGCGAGTCGCGCCGTGATGCCGGGCAGCAGTTCCTCGTCTCCCTTGACGAAGACCACCCGTCCGTCGACGATGCCCTGGGCCGCGCGGGCCAGGTCGGTGGGGTCGAAGGAGGAGAACACCCAGGACTGTTCCGCCTCCGGCTGCTGGAGCGTGGAGGCCACGGCCTCCGACCAGCCCGTGAACTCGTCGAGCTGCACGAAGAGCTTGGCGTTCGGGAACGCCTCGAAGTTGCCCATGTGGTCGAAGTGCATGTGGCTGACCAGGATGACGTCGACGTCTTCGGGGGTGTAGCCGACCGAGCCCAGCACGGCTGCCGGGTCGTGCCAGTTCGAGAAGTCGTACCGGTTCAGCCAGTAGTCGTTGCGGAACCCGCAGTCCACGAGGGCGACGTGCTGCTTTCCACCGACCTCGCCGCCCACCACGAGCGTGTAGAGCATCGGGATGCGGATGATGCCCGCGTTGCTGAAGATGCCTGACCCCCCGAAGAAGTCGTGCGGCATGTCGGCGTGGCAGAACTCCAGGACCCAGATGGAGTAGTCGGTCGCGGCATCCGGGCCGGCCGTGCGGGGGAAAGCATCGGACATCGGGTCTCCTTCGACGGGGCGGGCTTAAGTGACAATTACATTGAGTGTCGAGAAAATTAGCACGCATGAACCCACGTTGTGTTGCGTGCATGTAAAAAGTCGAGAGTTCTACTGCACACAGGCGGCGTTGTGCCGAACTTCTCCTGCGAGCTTTCGTCGAAGTGTTCAGTGAGGCTTGACAACGGGCAACGCGCCTGAAATTCTCGGGGACATACCGTCTTGTCCCCCAGGAGCGTGAGGAGTTCCCATGTCCGTGGCAGTCATCCGGCCCGAGATCGAGGCCATCGTCGAGAAGATCGATGCCCTGCGACCGCAGCTCGTCGCGGGAGGGCGCGAGGCCGATCAGACCCGTCGCATCCCCGCCGAGGTGTTCGACGCCGTCGCGGCCACGGGCGCGTTCAGCATCTCCGCACCGACGAAGTTCGGCGGCCTCGCCGCGAACACCCGGGAGGCGCACGCGGTCGCACGGGCGATCGGGCGCGGAGACGGCAGCCTCGCCTGGGTCGACGGCATCCTCGACTCCGGCGCCTGGGTACTGAGCCTGATGGACGAGCGCGCGCAGGAGGATGTCTGGGGCGCAGACGGCGGGCTCGACTCGCTGATCTCGATCGTGCTGGCCACCACCTCCGACTCCACGCGCGTCGAGGGCGGCTACCGGGTCACCGGCAAGTGGGGCTACGGCACGGGCAGCCTGCAGGCCACCTGGTCGCTGCTCGGCATCCCGCTGAAGAACGAGGCGGGCGAGGTCGTGGACGCCGGGCTCGCCCTCATCCCGACGGCTGATCTCAGCTACGACGACAACTGGTTCGTGGCGGGGATGAAGTCCACCGCGAGCGTGATGCAGATCGCCGAAGACGTCTTCGTGCCCGAGCATCGGGTGTTCCCGCTGACCGCGGCTGTGGAGGGCACCTATCTCGGCGAGAACCCCGAGGCCTCCTACGGCACCATCTTCGTGCCCTCGCTGTTCATGAAGCTGGTCGGACCGCACCTCGGCATGGGTCGGGCGGCACTCGACCTCGTGATCGCGAAGGCGGAGAGCAAGTCGATCGCCTACACGGGCTACGAGAAGCAGGCCGATTCGGCGATCTTCCAGTCCGCCGTGGCGAAGGCGGCGGTGCAGTTGAGCGCGGCCGAGGCAGTGGCACAACAGGTTGCCGACCAGATCTACGCGGCGACCGAGGCCGGGTACTACGCCCCCTACGCCGAGCGCATCGAGATGCGCGCGAAGGCCGGCTGGGTGGTCGAGACGATCACGACCCTGATCAACGAGCTCATCACCGCGCACGGCTCGGCCGGGTTCGCCGAGTCGTCCGCGCTGCAGCGCATCTGGCGTGACCAGGCCACCGCGGCCCGGCACGGCCACACGCTGTCGGCCAGCGGCTACGAGGCGTTCGGCAAGGTGCTCTTCGGCCGGGAGGACGAGGCGCGCTTCGTCCTTCCCATCGTCTAGGGCGCAGGATGACCGCACACCTGAAGGAGCAGCCGGTCTCGGCAGAGGACTTCCGTCACGCGTTCCGGTCCCACCCGGCCGGCGTGGCCATCGTCACCGCGGACGCGGGTGACGGACCCGTGGCGATGACGGTGAGCTCGGTGGCGTCGGTCGCCATCGACCCGCCCACGCTGATGTTCTCGGCCTCCGCGCTGAGCTCCAGCACACCCACCATCCGGCGCGCCGAGACCGTCGTGGTGCACATGCTGACGTCGGACCAGATCGCGCTCGCGAAGCTGGGCGCGCGCAGCGGCGCCGCCCGGTTCGGCGACGACGTCGACTGGGGGCGGCTGCCCACCGGCGAGCCGTACTATCCGGCCGCGAACTGGCTGCGGGGTCGCGTCACCCAGCGGGTCGAGGTCAACGGGTCGACGCTCGTGATCGTGGAGGCCATCGAGGCCAAGCCGCGCGACGACGGCGAGCTCGCGGAGCCGTTGCCGCTGGTGTACCACAACCGGTCCTGGCACGTGCTGACCCGCAGATCGACGCTGCCCGAGACGGCCGGCCCGTTCCTCACCGTCTTCGGCCGCGACGAATAGCATCGAACGAGCATCTCCGGATGCTCCCCAAGGAAATGAGAGCAGCATGACCAACGACCGCATCAGCCGCATCCCCGCCCCCGTGGTTCCCGGCATCTCCGACAGCACCCGGGTGACGGCGGGCGACCTGGTGTTCATCTCGGGCCAGGTCGGCTTCGAGGCCGATGGCTCGGTGCCCACCGACTTCGCCCGCGCGATCGAGCTCACCTACGGCGAGGTCGAGCGCGCCCTCACGGCCGCCGGGGCGACGTGGGAAGACGTGGTGCGCGTGAACGTGTACATCACCGAGCTCGACCAGGAGAAGCTGAAGGTCTGGCGCGAGACCCGCAACGCCCTGGTGAAGGTTCCCGAGCCCTCCGCCAGCACCGTCATCGGCGTGCACTCCCTCTACAACGGCGCCACCATCGAGGTGGATGCGATCGCCGCGGTCTAGGGCGTACGCGGCGGAGCGGTCGCCGGGCGGCCACTCCGCTGCGTCCGGCTAGAGCAGGTCGCGGCGCGAGACCTCGGCGATGGCGCTCCAGTCGGCGTCCTTGAGATCGGGATCGGCCAGCGCGGCGTCGAAGACGGCGATCAGGGCCGGCAGCGTCGCGGGGGTGACCCCTCCGGCCTCGGCGACCTCCTGGGCGAGCCCGAGGTCCTTGCGGCCGAGGGCGATGTGGAAGCCCGGCGGGGTGTACTCCCCGCGCGCGATCATGCCCCCGTAACCGCTGTAGACGACCCCGCCGAACAGCGTGCTGGAGAGCAGCTCGGTGAACAGCGCCGGATCCACGCCCTGGCGCTCGGTCATCGCCACCGACTCGCCGATCGCCTGCATGGCGTGGATGATGTTGTAGTTCACGGCGGCCTTGACGGCGTTGGCGGCCGAGGGCCGTTCGCCCAGCCGCCAGGTGCGCTTGCCGAGTTCGGCGAAGTAGGGCTCGACGGCGTCCAGGGCCGCGGCCGGTCCGGCGGCCAGGATGTTGAGCTGGCCGGCGGCGGCCACCGGCGGGCGGCCGAGCACGGGGGCGGCGACGTAGACGGCTCCGGCGGCCTCGAACGCCGCGGCGAGCCGATCGGCCAGCGAGGGGCTGATCGAGGCCATCACGACGTGCGTACGGCCGCGCAGAGAGGCGACGGCCGCCCCGTCCAGCACGGACTGCACCGCCTCGTCGTTGGCCAGCATCGAGAACGACAGCTCGGGCGCGAGCGCCTCGGCGGGCGTCTCGGCCCGCCGGGCGCCCGCTGCGACGAGCTCGTCGGCGGCGGCGGGCGACCGGTTCCACACCACGACGTCGTGACCGGCGTCGAGCAGGCGCCGGGCCATGCCCGACCCCATCGAGCCGAGGCCCAGGAATCCGATCGTGGTCGTGGTCGTGACGCCCTCGCTCATGCTTCTCCGCGGCCCCAGGTCGTGTTCAGGTGGGACTGCGAGTCGCGCTGCAGATTGAGCGGTCCGTCGATCGTGTAGTAGCGCTTGCCGGCCACCAGCAGCTCCTCGGCGGGGAACTTGGTGATGACCTCGCAGCCGTCGGCCGTCACCACGACCTCCTCCTCGATGCGGGCGGCGCCCCAGCCGTCGGCCGACGGCCAGTAGGTCTCCAGGGCGAACACATTGCCCTCCTGCAGCACCTCCGGGTGGTCGAGCGAGGTCAGGCGCGAGAAGATCGGCTTCTCCCAGATCGACAGGCCCACGCCGTGGCCGTACTGCAGGGCGAAGGCGGCCTCCTCGTCGGCGAAGCCGAACTCCTCCGCCTTCGGCCACACCTTCACGATGTCGGCCGTGGTGGCACCCGGCTTCACCAGTGCGATCGCGCGGTCCATGTACTCCCGGGCGCGGGTGTAGGCGTCGCGCTGCGCGCTCGAGGCCGAGCCCACCGCGAAGGTGCGGTAGTAGCAGGTGCGGTAGCCGTTGAAGCTGTGCAGGATGTCGAAGAAGGCCGGGTCGCCGGGCCGGATGAGGCGGTCGGAGAACACGTGCGGATGCGGCGAGCAGCGCTCGCCCGAGATGGCGTTGACGCCCTCGACGTACTCCGACCCCAGGTCGTAGAGCGTCTTGGCGACCAGGCCCACGGCCTCGTTCTCGCGCACGCCCGGGCGGAGGAACCGGTAGAGGTCTTCGTAGGCGGCATCCACCATCGAGGCGGCCTGGGTGAGCAGGCGGATCTCGTCGTGGGTCTTCACCCGGCGGGCCTCCATGAACACCTGCTGGCCGTCGACCACGGTGATGCCCTCCTGCTGCAGGGCGAACAGGATGGGCAGCTCGATCACGTCGACGCCGAGCGGCTGGTTCTGCAGGCCGAACTTCTCGAGCTCCCGCTTGATCTTCTTGGCCACGCCCTGGGCGATCTCGGCCTCGGGCGGGAAGGCGCCGCGCAGGGTGGAGATGCCGGCGCGGGCCCCGGACTCCAGCCGGGGACGCTTGGCGCCCTCGTGCGGGGCGTTGGGGTCGGCGTCCATCTCGGCCGTGGTGGTGTCCAGCCACGGGTTGTAGAGCTTGTGGTGCTTCGCGGCCGATCCGAAGTCCCAGACCACCGGATCGGTGTTGCGGGTCAGCAGCGAGAAGCGGATGAGCTTGTCCATCGCCCAGGTGCCGATGTGGGTGGAGCTCATGTAGCGGATGTTCGAGAAGTCGAAGGCGAGCACCGCCCCGAGCTCGGAGCGGTCCAGCTCCGCCTTCAGACGGGCCAGCCGCTCGTCGCGCAGGCGGTCGAAGTCGATCCGCGCCTCCCAGTCGACAGCGTTCGTGCCGGTGGTTCCGGTGCTCTTCATCGAGTCCTCCTCGTAGATCGGATGGTGCCTTCGCACTTTACGCGCGTACAGTCATGCTTAACACTACAACACGGCCCCCGGGGCCCTACAATGGATTTCGGCGGAAGAACCGATGAAACGACGGCGCTTCCGGTCGGATGATTTCGTTGGGAGCCAGCATGCCGGACAGTCTCGGTGCACGCCTGCGCGAGGCGCGCACCAAGCGCGGTCTCAGTCTGCGGAGCGTGGCGCAGTCGCTCGGCGTCTCGGCGTCGCTGATCTCGCAGGTCGAGATCGGCAAGACGCAGCCCTCCGTCGCCACCCTCTACGCGCTGGCCAGCTACCTGGGCGTCTCGCTCGACGATCTGGTCGGCATGGCCCCGGCCGGGGATGCGCCGGCGCCGATGTTCGGGCACACCGGGCCCGCGCTTCCCGACGTGCAGCGCAGCGCGGAGAACCCCGTGATCGAGATGCAGAACGGTGTGCGCTGGGAGCGGCTGGCGGTGGGCGCGGGCGGCCCGGTCGACGCCCTCCTGGTGACCTACGAGCCCGGAGCCTCCAGCTCGATCGAAGACAAGCTGATGCGCCACGCGGGCTTCGAGTACGCGTACCTGCTGGAGGGCGAGCTCACCCTGCACCTCGACTTCGACACCCACCTGCTGCACCCGGGCGACTCGCTGCAGTTCGACTCGGTGCGGCCGCACCTGTACTCCAACCGGGCTGCCGTGCCGGCCAAGGGAATCTGGTTCGTGTTCGGCCGGCGGCAGCAGAACTCCGCCCTGCCCGACGCCCCGCCGAGCGGAACCGCCGCACCTGCCGGCCAGCCGGGCTCCGCGGTCGACGTGCTGCGGGCGATGGACGAGCTCACGGCCTGATGCCCGGCCCGCCCGGAGGCGCACCGGCCCTCGGGCGGCGGATCGCGGCCTCAGCCGCGGGAGTGCACCGCGGGTCGCGCCTCGGTGGCCCACGGGTCGATCAGCGTCTTGATCTGGGCGGAGCGCCCCTCCAGCAAGGGTTGCAGGGCATCCTCGGCCACCCGGTCCAGTGGCACCACCTCGCCGGCGATGTCGGACCAGTCGGACCGGGTGCCGAGCAGGCGCACGGCCTCGGGGAAATCGGTGGCGAAGACGTGGGCGACCGTGCCCAGGATCGTGTACTCGTTCAGGGTCCAGCGCCCGAGCGGCAGCTCCGGCTCGCCGCGCTGCACGCCGACCGGCACGATGGTGGCGCCGGGGCGGGCGGCCTCGAGCACCGATCTGAGGCCGGGGCCGGATCCGCTCACCTCGAAGAACACGTCCACATCCATGCCGAGCTCGTCCAGCCGCTGGGCGAGCGGATCGGTGCCCGCCTTCAGTGTCTCCGAGGCGCCCAGGCGGGTCGCCAGCTCGAGCCGGTCGTCGTTCAGGTCGACCACGAGCACGCGCGCCCCGGTCGCGGCGGCGGCGGTGGTGATGAAGGCGCCGATGCCGCCCACGCCCACCACGACCGCATCCTGACCGGCCGCGAGCCCGCTGCGCCGCACGGCGTGCACCGCGATGGCCATCGGCTGGGTGAGCCCCAGGGTGTCCAGCGAGAGGCCGCTGTCGCTCACGTCGAGCGTGATGGCGGCGGGGGAGAGCACGTAGCCGGCCAGACCGCCGTCGTGGTGGAAACCGATGGTGGAGTATGTGCGGCACAGGTTGGTGCGGCCCTGGCGGCACGGCTTGCACTCGCCGCACGAGATGCCGGCGCCGCTGACCACGGTGGCGCCGACGGGTGGGGACGTGACGCCCTCGCCCACGGCCTCCACCACGCCGGCGAACTCGTGCCCGAGGGTCACCGGCGGGTGGGCGAGCACCAGGCCGCGGCCGAACTCCGTCGCGTCGCTGCCGCACACCCCGCACACGGCGATGCGGATGAGCACCTCACCGGGCCCAGGCTGGGGAACCGCGCGGTCCTCGATGCGGAGGTCGCCCACGTCGTGCAGCACCGCGGCGCGCATCCCGCTCACGCGAACGATCCCTCGCTGATCGGCAGCTGCACCGCGGAGCGCTCGGCCAGCATGCGGCCGAGGTACTTCTCGTAGACGGCGAGGTGGGTGGGGTGGTCGAGGTAGGCGTCCAGCCCGGCGGCGTCCTCCAGCAGGGCGACGACCCCGTAGTCCGAGCCCGCGGGGCGCAGGTGCAGGTTCGGCCCGGCCGTGTACGACTTGATCTCGGGGATGTTCACAGCCATCTCCGACAGCGCGGCGGTGAGCTCGGCCACGTCGGCCTCGGTCACGTCGTCTTTCCATCGGAATGCGGCGATGTGAAGGATCATCGTTCTCTGCTCTCTTCGTCGAGGGTGGCGTCATGATGACGGCGTGTCCAGCATCAATTTACACTTCGGGCTGGTTGCGCCAGATTACCAGCCTATATCGTGGGGTGTGTACATCAATGCTGTATTTTCTACAGCGCCAAAGGAGGCGGCTGGATGTCCGGAAAACGGATCGCGGTGCTCGGTGCCGGGGCGAACGGGGCGTCGATCGGCGCCGACCTCACCCGGGCGGGCGAGGACGTGCTGCTGATCGAGCAGTGGCCCGCGCACGTGGAGGCGATGCGGGCCGAGGGGCTGCGCATCATCACGCCCGCCGAAGAGCAGCAGGTGCGTCCGCGGGTCATCCATCTCTGCGAGGTGGCGGAGCTGAAGCAGTCCTTCGACGTGGTGCTGATGCTGATGAAGGCCTACGACTCGCGCTGGGCGGCGGAGCTCATCCGTCCCCATCTCGCCGACGACGGCCTGCTGGTGGGCGTGCAGAACGGCATGACCGCCGGGGTGATCGGAGACGTGGTGGGCGCCGAGCGCACCCTGGGTGCCGTGATCGAGTGCTCGGCCACGATGGACGAACCGGGCGTGGTGCACCGGCACACCGGGGTCGATCGCTCCTGGTTTGCCGTGGGCGCCCTGCCCGGCGGCCCGGCGGAGCGCATCGGCGAGGTGCAGGAGCTGCTCGGGCACTCCGGCACCGTGCAGCGCTTCGATGACATCGAGGCGGCCAAGTGGATGAAGCTGGTCAGCAACAGCACCCTGCTGGTGACCTCGGCCGTACTGGGTCTGCCGATGCTCGATGCGCTGCACACGCCGGGTTTCCGGGACGTGATGGTGGCGGCCGGCAACGAGGCCCTTGCCGTGGGGGCCGCGGCCGGGCATCCGGTGCTGCCGATCTTCGGGCTGAGCGCCGAGGAGATCGCCGAGCCCGACCGGGTCGTCGACATCATGACCGACAAGCTCTTCGCCGGCTTCGTGGTGCCCGGCGCCACCACCACCGTGCTGCAGGACTGGCGCAAGGGCCGGCACAGCGAGGTCGACGACCTCAACGGCCACGTGATGCTGAGCGGCCGCGAACTCGGCGTCACGACCCCGGTGAACACGGCGGTGGTGCAGCTCGCCCACCGCATCGAGCGTGGGGAGATCGCGCCGGGCGTGGAGCACCTGCCGGTGCTCGCCCGGGCGCTGGTGTGAAGGCCTCGCCGCTGCTGGCCACGGCGGCGACCCTCGCCGCCGGCGCCGCGGTGGCCGTGCAGACCTCGGCGAACGGCCACGTCAGCGTGGCCACCGGATCGCCCGTGCTCGCCACAGCCGTCAACCACGGCACGGCGCTCCTGATGGCGTTGGTCGTGGCGGGGGCGATGGGCGCGTTCCCCCGGGCCGTCCGCTCCCTCCGGCAGCGCCGCACGGAGGTGCGCCGCTGGTGGTTCCTCGGTGGGCTGATGGGTTTCGCGGCCGTGCTCACGATCATCACCGTGACCCCCGAGGTGGGCGTGGTGGCCGTGGCCGTCGCGGTCACGCTCGGTCAGCTGGTCGGTTCGGTGCTGGCCGACTCGCTCAGTCTCGGGCCGGGCGGCCGCCGCTCACTGAACCTGCTGCGCTCGGTGGGCCTCGGCGTGGCCGTGCTCGCCGTGCTGGTGGGTGCCGTGGGCCGTTTCGACCTCGGCAACGTACTGGTCATCCCCGTCGTGGTGATTGCCGGTGTCCTGATCGCGCTGCAGCAGGCCGCCAACGGCTGGCTGGTGGTGGTGACGGGCGAGTTCGCGGTGATGTCGGTGATCAACTTCGCGATCTCGGGCGTCTTCGTGGCGGCGGCCCTCGTGGTCTCGCTGCTGCTGCAGCCGATCGACTTCTCCACGCTGCCGCCCTGGGCGCCGCTCGGCGGAGCGCTGGGCGCGGCCATCGGGGTGGTGACCGCGCTGACCGTGCGCACCATCGGCGTGCTGAGCGCCATCCTGTGCATCGCGGCCGGTCAGGCGATCGCGGCCGTGCTGCTGGATCTCCTGGTGCCCGTCGACGCCCTCGGCCTCACCCCCACCGCCGTGCTCGGAGCGGTGCTCGCCGTCGTCGCGGTGGGAATCGCCGGGCTCGGCTCCATGGCCGCTGCGCGCCGCCGCGCCGCCGCCGCCCCCGAACCCGTCCTGTGAGCTGCGGCCCCGGTGGCCGCCCGCACCCCTGGAGGAATCGTGCCCACACCCGTCCGAGCGGCCGTCGCGCATCGCGGCGCCACCGAGTTCCAGATCGAGACCGTGCTGCTGCGCGACCCCGCGGCCGAGGAGGTCGTGCTGCGCATCGACGCCAGCGCCTTCTGCTACAGCGACTGGATCGCGCTCCGCGGCGACACCGGGCTGCCGGCGCTCGACCCCGATCCGTACCCCGTCGTGCTCGGCCACGCCGCGGTCGGCACGGTGCTTGCGACGGGGGCCGGATCGCGCCACCGGGCGGGTCGGCGTGTGATCGTGACGGCGACCCCGGAATGCGGGGAGTGCTTCTGGTGCCGCAGCGGCCGCATCGACCAGTGCGAGCGTCTGTTCGTGCCGGCACCGGTGATCGGCACGCTCGAGGACGGGCGGGAGGTGCGGGCGCCGGGGAGCTCGGCCACCTACATCGAGCACGCGGTGATGCGCGACATCCAGGTGTTCCCGGTCGACAGCGAGCTGCCGGATGCCTGGCTGGCGATGGTGGGCTGCGGCATCGTCTCGGGCATGGGCGCCGTGGTGAACGTGGCACGGGTGACGCCCGGCAGCTCGGTCGTGGTGGTGGGTTGCGGACAGGAGGGGCTCTGGATGGTGCAGGCCGCCCGCATCCTGGGAGCCGAGCGCATCATCGCCGTCGAGCCGCTCGCCGCCCGGCGGGACCTGGCCATGCGGGTGGGGGCTACCGACGTGATCGACCCGGCCGAAGGCGATCCGCTCGACGCCGTGCGCGCGCTCACCGCGGGCCGCGGCGCCGACTTCGGCTTCGACGCCGGTGGCTCGGTCGCCTCGGTGCAGCAGGCCTTCGCGATGACCCGC
Source organism: Herbiconiux dendrobii (assembly GCF_052048175.1). Taxonomy (NCBI): domain Bacteria; kingdom Bacillati; phylum Actinomycetota; class Actinomycetes; order Micrococcales; family Microbacteriaceae; genus Herbiconiux; species Herbiconiux dendrobii. The sequence goes on from NZ_JBLZQV010000001.1 coordinate 94,232, forward strand.
CTGGGCGGGGTGACGACCCTCACCTCGTACGTCGCGCGCGACACCGTGGTGGAGCTGCCGCTGTTCGACCTGGCGCTGCGTGGGCGGGATCTGCGCAGCTCGCAGAGCGGCCGGCTCGACATGGCGCGCGACCTCGCCCGCTTTCTGCCGATGCTCGAGTCGGGCGCGGTCGACGTCGAGGCGATGCTCGGCGGCCTCCGGCCCCTCGACGCGATCGGCGCGACGCTGGCCGCGGCCCGGGACCGCACCGAGGTCACGCCGATCGTGGTGCCCTGAGCTGGCCGCGTGCTTCCGGGGCGGCGCGAGGCTTCGGGCGGTCGCCGTTCGGGATCCGCTCAGGCCGGGCGCCGTGGGGTGGGTGATCCGGTCGAGTCATAGTCCCCCGGCCGCTTCGCGGCCTCCCGCCAAACCCGATGCCAATGACTCGACCGGAGCACCCACCCCACGGCACCCGCCAACTCACCATCAAGCGCCCAGCCGCCTGACCGAGCGCGCCCGCCTCTGAGAACCGGGCACGGTCGTCGAAGGCGAGCGCGAAGCGCGCGGCAGCCCATCCACCGGGTCATGGCCGGGTCGCCCGGTGCCTGATCGCGAGCCATCACCATGTGAAATGGGGGGGGTCAGCGGGCGTCGGGGACGGTGTCGAAGATCTCGGGGTGGCGGGCCAGCTCCAGGCGGGTGCGGCGGATGTGCAGGGCGAGCACCTGCTCGGCCTCGTCGGCGTCGCGCCGGCGGATGGCGGAGACCAGCAGGTGGTGCTCGTGGTGCGCGCTGCGGTCGCCCTCCGAGCGGAACACCGAGGTGTAGGCGCGGCGGTAGGGCTGCGTGCGGTTCCACAGCCGCAGCACGGTGTCGCCGATCATGGTGGTGTCGGCGGCGGTGTAGCAGGAGAGGTGGAACTCGCGGTCCAGGCGCAGGAAGGCCTCGATGCCGGAGGAGTTCTCCATCTCGGTCGCGAGCTGCTCGAGCCGGTCGATCCCGGTCTCCTCCAGCAGCGGCACGTTGTAGCGCAGCAGCAGCGGTTCGAGGCGCTCGCGCACCTGGTAGATCTCCTCGCACTCGCGCAAGTTGAGGCTCGCCACCCAGGCGCCGGTGTTGGCCACCACCGTCACCAGGCCCTCGGCCTCCAGCAGGCGCAGGGCCTCGCGCGCCGGCACGCGGCTCGCACCGTGCCGCTCGGCCACGTCCTCCTGCCGGATGCGGGTTCCCGGCCGGTACTCGCCGGCCAGGATGGCGTCGCGCAGCTCGGCGGCGACGCGGGCGCCCGCCGCACCGTGGGCACTGAACTCGAGGGTCACGGCGTCATTCTGCCGGATGCGCCGGATGCCACAGCCGCACCGGGGCATCCTTCTCGTAGGCCTTGCCCTCCGGGAAGCTCACGAGCTCGAACTGCATGCCCCAGGGGCTGCGGAAGTAGACCCAGCGCTGGCCCTCGGCGGCCTGCTTGCTCGCCGTCGGCTCGCCCATCACCTCTACGCCGTGCGAGCGCAAGTACTCGACCGCCACGTCCATGTCGTCGACGTAGAGCGCGAGGTGGTGGCCGCCGATGTCGCTGTTGAGGGGCTGCGGCGCCTGCGGGCCGGCGGCGTCGTAGCCGAAGACCTCGAGGTTGGAGCCGTTGCCGAGCCGGTAGAAGCGGATCTCGGTGATCACGGTGCGGGGGTCCACGCCGATGTGGGTCTGCATCCAGTCGTCGTCGGATCGCTTGGCGCCGAGGGTGTAGATCGGCGTCGCGCCGAGCACTCCCACCAGGAACTCCTCGGCCTGATCGAGATCGGGCACGGTGAAGCCGATGTGGTCGACTCCGCGGGCACCGGGGATTCCGTGGCTCATGCATCCTCCTTGACGAATCGATTGTATCCATTATTGGATCTGTCCGGTCTGAAAGCCAGCATGAGCGGTTCACGGGGTTGAAATTGGATTCAATCCCTCGTATCGTTCAGACAACGACCGGGCGCCCAGCGCGCCCCCGCGGAAGGAATGGCGAAGATGCCGAAGTTGCGTCGATTGCAGACCGGAGTCGAGTGGCAGGAGCTCACCACGACGCCCGCCGATTGGAAGGCCGCCGATCCGCAGCTCCTCGGCACGATGCTCGCCGAGCTGCACCTCATCCGGGCGTTCGAGGAGACCGTGCTCGAGCTCGCCGGTGAAGGCCTCGTGCACGGCCCGGCCCACTCCAGCATCGGCCAGGAGGGCGGCGCGGTCGGATCGATCGTGGGGCTGTCGTCGGCGGATGCCGTGAACGGCTCGCACCGCGGCCACCACCAGTTCCTCGCCAAGGCGCTCACCCACGTCTCGGGCGGCGTCATCGACCCGGCCGAGGCCGTGACCGAGCCCATCCAGGCCGTGCTGCAGCGCACGCTGGCCGAGATCCTCGGCCTGGCCCAGGGGTACTGCTCGGGCCGCGGCGGCTCGATGCACCTGCAGTGGTTCGAGGCGGGCGCGCTCGGCACCAACGCCATCGTGGGCGGCGGCGCCCCGATGGCCGCCGGCAACGCCTGGGCGCAGAAGCACTCCGGCACCGGCGACATCACCATCAACTACTTCGGCGACGGCGCCGCCCAGATCGGCTCGGTGCTCGAGTCGATGAACCTCGCGGCGGCGTGGAAGCTGCCGGTGATGTTCTTCATCGAGAACAACATGTACGCGGTCTCCACCAAGTCGGACGAGATCACCGCCGACACCCGGTTCTCGGTGCGCGGGCAGGGCTTCGGCATCCCGTCCTGGCGGGTCGACGGCATGGATCCGCTGGCCGTGCACCTGGCCATGAAGGCCGCCGAGGAGCGCATGCGTTCGGGCGAGGGCCCCGCCATCATCGAGGCCGAGGTCTACCGCTTCTTCCACCAGAACGGCCCCTACCCGGGCAGCGCCTTCGGCTACCGCCCCAAGGAGGAAGAGGGTCAGTGGAAGGCGCGCGATCCGCTGGACCGGATGGCCAAGGAGATGATGGCGCTGAAGCTCATCGACGAGGCCGGCGTCGTCTCCGTGCGCGAGCAGGCCAAGGCCGCGATGAACGCCGCGGTCGCCGAGCTCGTGGAGGCCGACCCCGACTCGGACGGCAAGCGCCGGATCATCCCCTCGCTCTGGCCCGACCCGGGCTACGTCAACGTGGGCGTGCGCGGCGACGCGAGCGAGCTCGCCGAGCTGACCGTGGCCGACCCCGCCTCGTACGAGGGCGGATGGCGCGACCTCAAGTTCGTCGACGCCGTCTCCGGCGTGATGGACCGGCGGATGGCCGAAGACCCGCGCATCGTCGTGATGGGCGAAGACGTGCACCGGCTGAACGGCGGCACGAACGGCGCCACCAAGGGCCTGGCCAAGAAGTACGGTTCGGATGCGCTCACCGACGGCCGCGTGCTCGGCACCCCGATCAGCGAGAACGCCTTCACCGGCCTCGGCGCGGGCCTGGCCCTGGACGGCCGGTTCCGCCCGGTGGTGGAGTTCATGTACCCCGACTTCATGTGGGTGGCCGCCGACCAGGTGTTCAACCAGATCGGCAAGGCGCGGCACATGTTCGGCGCCGACACCCCCGTGCCGTTCGTGCTGCGCACGAAGGTGGCGATGGGCTCGGGTTACGGCTCGCAGCACCTGATGGACCCGGCGGGCATCTTCGCCACCAGCCCCGGCTGGCGGATCGTCGCCCCGTCGAACGCCGCCGACTACGTGGGCCTGATGAACGCCGCGCTCGCACTGGAGGATCCCGTGCTCGTGATCGAGCACGTCGACCTCTACGGAACCGCCGACCGCGTGCCCGAGGGTGATCTCGACTACATCATCCCGCCCGGGCAGGCCGCGGTGCGGCGCACCGGGTCGGACGTGACCGTGATCAGCTACCTCTCCATGGTGCGCCACGCCCTCGAGGCGGTGGAGCAGACCGGCATCGACGCCGAGGTGATCGACCTGCGCTGGCTGGACCGCGCCTCGATCGACTGGGACACCATCGGGGACTCGATCAAGAAGACCAACAGCGTGCTCATCGTGGAGCAGGGCGCCCAGGGCACCTCGTACGGCGGCTGGCTCGCCGACGAGATCCAGCGCCGCTACTTCGACTGGCTCGATCAGCCGATCGAGCGGGTGCACGGAGGTGAGGCCTCGCCCAGCATCTCGAAGGTGCTGGAGCGCGCCGCCATCGCCCGCACCGAGGAGGTCGTCGCCGGCCTCGAGCGCGTGCGACTCGGATTCGGAGAGCGCTGATGTCGACCGTCATCCGGATGCCGGAGGTTCTCGCGGGAGCCGCCGAAGGCGCCATCCAGTCGTGGCTGGTGCAGGTGGGGCAGTCGGTCGTGGTGGGCGAGCCGCTCGCCGAGGTCGAGACCGAGAAGGCCACCGTGGAGTACGCCGCCGAGATCGGCGGGACACTGCTCAAGGTGCTCGTCGGCGAGGGCGTGTCGGTGAACGTGGGGGAGCCGATCGCCGTGGTCGGCGAGCCCGGGGAGAGCGTCGACGACGCTGCGGAGCCCGACGGCGGTGCGGCACCCGGGGCGGAGCCGGTGGAGGCCGGCACGTCGGTGCCGGCGGGCTCGAAGCCGGCCGACGGTGCCGAGGCGGCCGAGCCGCGCACGGCGCCCGAGCCGGAGACCGCGCCGGAGGGCGAGAGCTCGCCGGTGGCCGGGACACCGGTGGAGCTCGGCGGTGGCGCCGAGGCGGGTTCGCGGCTGTTCGCCAGCCCGATCGTGCGCCGGCTGGCGAAGGAGCGCGGGGTCGATCTCGGATCGCTGCGCGGCACCGGGCCCGGCGGGCGGATCGTGCGCGCCGACCTCGAGCGCGCGCCCGAGAGCGCTGTTCCGGCAACTTCGGGCGAGGCCGCGCCGGCACCCGCTGCGGCACCCGCCCCGGCGGCATCCGCGACCCCCGCTGCACCCTCCGCTCCGGCCGCGGCGTCGGCCCCCGCGGCCCCGGCCGCATCCGGAGCCGGCTTCACCGAGGTGCCGCACACCGGCATGCGCCGGGCCATCGCCCGACGGCTCACCGAGAGCAAGTCGACCGTGCCGCACTTCTACCTGGTGGCCGACTGCCGGGTGGACGAGCTGCTCGCCCTGCGCCGCACGGTCAACGAAGCCTCCTCGGTGAAGATCTCGGTGAACGACTTCGTGCTGAAGGCGGCCGCTGCGGCCTTCGTCGACGTGCCCGAGGCGAACGCCACCTGGACCGACACCGCGGTGCGCCGCTACGACTCCGTCGACATGTCGGTGGCCGTGGCCATCGAGGGCGGCCTGGTGACCCCCGTGCTGCGTTCGGTCGAGAAGCTCTCGCTCAGCGAGGTGGCCCGCTCGGTGGCCGACCTGGCCGGCCGTGCCCGCGAGGGCAAGCTGCGCCAGAACGAGCTGGAGGGCGGCAGCTTCGCGGTGTCGAACCTCGGCATGTACGGCGTGACCGAGTTCTCGGCCATCATCAACCCGCCGCAGTCCGCCATCCTGGCCGTGGGCGCGGCCCGTCCCGAGCCCGTGGTGCAGGACGGCGAGATCGTGGTGGGAACCGTGATGACCGTCACCCTCTCTGCCGACCACCGGGTGCTCGACGGCGCGCTAGCCGCCCAGTGGCTGGCCGCGTTCGTGAAGCGCATCGAGCAGCCGCTGTCGATCCTGATCTGACAGGCACCGTTCCCCCGATTTCCGGAGGACGTTCCGCGGAAAGGGCGTGTTGACCGCCTCGCCGACGGCTTCCTAGCGTGGTGGTGGGCGCCCGATCCGTTCGGCGCGCCCCATCACCCGCAAAGGAGCACGATGATGGCAGACCAGACCGAGGCCGCCCCGCGCACGGGACACACCGGGCCGGGCCCGGACGACCGAGTGGCGATCGACGACCTCTACAACACCTACCTCTGGGCGCTGGATACGCAGGACATCGACCTCTACGTCGGCACTTTCTGGCCGGATGCGGCGTTCAGGGAGACCCAGCTCGACGGGTTGGTGGAGACCTGGACGGGCGCCGACAGCATCCGTGCCTTCTCCGAGAGCCACTTCGGCGGCTACAGCGGCCATCAGCACCGGGAGTCGAACCGGCTGTACCTCCCCGACGAGGGCGGCAGCGCCGACCGCTGGGGCATCCGCGCGTACTGGTTCGCCAGCCATCGCGAGGCCGGCACCGGCGAGGTGACGTTCAGCTCGACCGGGCACTCCCGCGACGTCGTGGAGCGGCGCGACGGGGTGTGGCGGTTCGCGCAGCGCTGGGTGGAGCGCTGGCCGGGCGACCTGGCGCATCCGCTCGCCGCCGCCGCGTCGTCGGCCGAGTCGATGCAGCAGGCCGGGAGCTGAGGTGGGCGACGCTCCGCTGAGCCCCGAACGGATCCGGCCCGCAGCCTCGACCGAACCGGCCGAGACCTTCGCGGCGGCGGCACGACTGATCGAGCGTGCTGCCGGGATCGTCGGTGCGGCCAACGTCTCGGCGGCCGACGAGGTGGACGACTACCTCGACGCCTACGCCCTCGGCGACCGGCGCACCTTCCTGCCGGGCGGCGCGGTGCGGCCGGCCGAGGTGGAGCAGGTGCAGGCCGTGGTGCGCGCCGCCGGCGAGCTCGGGGTGCCGCTCTGGCCGATCGGCCGCGGCAAGAACCTCGGCTACGGCGGCCCCGCGCCCCGGGTGCCGGGCAGCGTCGTGATCGACCTCACCCGGATGAACCGCGTTCTCACGGTCGACGACCAGACCGCGTACGCGATCGTGGAGCCCGGGGTGAGCTTCTTCGAGCTGCACGACGAGCTGCTGCGCCGCGGGTCGCGCCTCTGGGCCTCGGTGCCCGACCTCGGCTGGGGCAGCGTCGTGGGCAACGCCCTCGAACGCGGCTACGGCTACACCGCGCACGGCGACCACCAGCAGTTCGTCTGCGGACTCGAGGTGGTGCTGCCCTCGGGCGAGCTCATCCGCACCGGCATGGGCGCGCTGCCCGGCTCCGAGGCGTGGCCGCTCTACCGCGGCGGCTTCGGCCCGGGGCTGGAGGGGCTGTTCATGCAGTCGAACCTCGGCATCGTCACCAAGATGGGCGTCTGGCTGATGCCGCGGCCCGAGCGCTTCGCCGCCTGCCGCATCGCGATCGACTCCGAAGAGGCGCTGCCGCAACTGGTCGATGCGATGCGCGAGCTCAAGCTCGACGGCACCGTCGACGGCGTGGTGAACGCCGCGAACGCGGTGGGCGTGGCGGCTGGGATGTCGCCGCGCGAGCGCTGGTTCGACGGTGATGGGGTGGTTCCGGACGACGTGGTGCGGGTGCTGGCCGACGACCTCGGCATCGGCCTCTGGAACGTCAAGTGCGCCTTCTACGGATCCGAGGCCCTGCTCGACCTCAAGGAGCGGCGACTGCGCGAGGCGATCGCCGCCATCCCCGGCAGCACGGTTGTCGTGCACCGCTACGGCGGCACCGCGAGCGCCGAGGAGGTGGAGCCGGTCGACCACTTCGCCGCGGGCATCCCGGGCATGCTGCTGGCCGAGGGCGTGCGCTGGCGCGCCAACGGGCCGGGAGGGGCGCACATCGGGCTCTGCCCGGTGTCGCCGCTCACCGGTGAGCACGTGGTGGAGGCCTCGCGCATCATGCGCACGCACATCGAGGCCGCGGGGTTCGACTACATCGGCGGCTGGCTGGGCACCGCCCGGCATGCGGTGAACGTGCTGATGATCTTCTTCGACGCCGCCGACCCGGTGGAGTCGGAGAAGGTGCGGGTGGCGTTCTCGGAGCTCGTGCCGCTGCTCGCGGCGAAGGGCTACGGCGAGTACCGGGCGCACCTGGAGTTCATGGACACGGTGGCCGCCCAGTTCTCCTGGAACGACGGCGCGCTGCTCGAGTTCGTGCGCACGCTCAAGCAGGCCGTCGATCCGCAGGGCATCCTCGCGCCCGGCAAACAGGGCATCTGGCCGCGATGACCGGCCCGGTGCGCACCCGCGCCCTGGTGGCGCGCGGCGACGGCTCGCCGCCGGAGGCGATCGAGCTCGAGCTCGACGCCCTCGGTGCGCGCGACGTGCTGGTGGAGCTGGAGGCCTCGGCCGTGTGCCGCACCGAGCTGCTGACCATCGACCGGCGGCGCGCCGATCCGGATGCCCCGGCCGTGCCGGTCGACGGCCGCCGCCGGGTGCTCGGTCACGCCGCCACCGGGCGGGTCGGCGCGGTCGGCGCCGCCGTGACCCGGTTCGCACCGGGCGACGCCGTGGTGGTGACCGGTACCCGCCAGTGCGGCGAGTGCTTCTACTGCCGGAACGGCACCCCCGGCGCCTGCGACGAGATCTTCGCCTTCGCCGAACGGCGCGTGGGGGTGGCGGCCGGCGGCGAGGTCGTGTGGAGCGACGGCGGCATCGGCACGCACGCCGAGCGGATGCTGTACGTCGAGTCGAACCTGGTGCGGATCGCCGGCCGCGCCCCAGCCGAGCACCGTGCCCTGCTCGGCTGCGGCATCCCCTCGGGCGCCGGCACCGTGCGCGACGTGGCCGTCGTGCGCGCCGGACAGTCGGTCGGCATCTCCGGTTGCGGGCACGTGGGCCTCTGGATGGTGCAGGCCGCGATTCTCACGGGGGCGAGCACTGTGATCGCGATCGACCCGCATCCGTGGCGCCGCGAGCAGGCCCGCGCGGCGGGCGCCACCCACACGCTCGCCCCGTCGGACGACATCGTCGCGCAGGTGCGCGCGCTCACCGGCGGTCGCGGCGTCGACGTGGGCCTCGAGGCCGCCGGCACCACCCTGGCCATGCGCCAGTCGTTCGACCTCACCCGCTACGGCGGCACCGTGGTGCCCACGGGCCTGGAGAGCGAGCGGGCCGAGGTGCGCCTGGACAACCTGCAGTACTCGCTCGGCTCACGCCGCATCGTCGGCTCGCAGTGCGGTGGCGGCGACGTGCGCCGCTCGGTGCCCGAGCTCGAGGCGCTGCTGGAGAGCGGGGCGCTGCGGGCCGAGGGCATCGTCACCGCCGTGCACACGCTCGACTCGGCGCCCGAGGCGTACCTCGCGCTCGAGGATCCCACTCAGCTCACCGCCGTCATCCGGCTCGCCGCCTCGGCCGTCGAGCCGCGCCCGCCGGCTCCCGCGCATCCGTCCCCGCCGCTCGAAGGAGAGAAGCCATGACCCCATCCGACACCACCCTCGCGCCCCCGCCCGCCCCCGCCGCGCCGCGGGACGACGCCGACGAGGAGCGGATCCTGGAGCGCGCCCGTTCGCTGCGCGAGCTCATCCGTTCGCAGCAGGACGAATCGGAGCGGCTCGGCCACTACCCGCCCGAGGTGCACGAGCGGATGCTCGAGCTCGGTCTGTACCACCTGCTCACGCCGCGCCGCTTCGGCGGGGCGCAGGTCTCGCTGCGCACCTGGCTGCGCACGGTGATCGAGATCTCGGCGGCCGACCCGGGAACGGGCTGGTGCTACTGCCTCGGGCACTCCCACAACATCCAGCTGGCGTCGTCGTGGCCCGAGTCGGTGCAGCAGGAGGCGTTCACCGACGCGGCCGGCTACTTCCGCTCCTCGCACAGCCTGTCGCCCGCCGGCACGGCGCGGCCGGTCGAGGGCGGATACCGCCTCTCGGGAACCTCCCGGTACCAGTCGGGCTCGCCGTACTCCACGCACGCGATCGTGTTCGTGACGGTGGAGGGCGAGACCAACGGATCGGGTGGCCCGCGCTCGGCGCAGGTGCTGCTGCCCCGCTCGTCGTACACCCGGCTCGACGACTGGGGCGGCGGGCAGGTGCTCGGCATGCGCGCCAGCGGATCCAACTCGGTGGCGTTCGACGACGTCTTCGTGCCGGCCGAGAACCTCGTCGACGCGACCTGGGCCGGCGAGGTGCCCGCGGCCGAGACCGGGGCGGCGCTGCACGGCGATCCGCTCTACATCGGCAGTGTGCAGGCCTTCCTCGGCGCCGAGCTCGCCGCCGTCACGGTCGGCGCGGCGCGGGCCGCCCTCGACGAGTGGGAGCGCCTCGCCCGGGTGCGCAAGGCGCCGCTGCCACCCTTCGTCACCCGCGATCACGATCCTTCGAGCCAGCGCATCTTCGGCGAGGCCTCGATCAAGGCCGACTCCGCCGAGGCCATCCTGATGCAGGTGGCCGACACGATCGCCGACTGGTCGGAGCGTTTCGCGACGCAGGGCGCGCCGCTCACCCGCGGCATGGACACGCGCCTGAACGGCCTCACGCTCGAGGCGGGACGCCTGGCCGCCGAGGCCGTCGACCTGCTGTTCACCTCCGCGGGCAGCTCGGAGGCCCGGCCCGGGCACCGGATGGAGCGCTACGCGCGCGACATCATGATGTACCGCACCCATGCGGCCGCCCAGTACGGGGCGTGGATGCAGGGCATCGGCGCCACGATCCTGGGCGTGCAGCGCTCGGCGTTCGACCTGCCGGATGCGCCCGCCGCCGGCAGCACCGCCGGAGGTGCGCGATGAGCGTTGTCGGCCCCGGCCCCGGCACCGGCCCGTCTCCCGCCGACCGCCACGCCATCGCCGAGGTGATCGACACCGGGCTGTGGGCGCTCGACACCCGCGACCTCGAGGTCTACCTCGCCACCTTCTGGCCGGATGCGAGCTTCAGCGAGGTCGGTCCCGACGGGGCCCTCGGCGTCTGGCAGGGCATCGACGACATCCGGCGGATGTCGGCCGCACGGGTCGGCGGTCCGACCGGCCGGCAGCACCGCCTCTCGAACACCCTGTTCACCCCGCGCGAACCGGCGGCCGGGGCATCCGAGGGCCGTCCGCCGGGAGAGGCCTGGACCGCCTGGGCCTACTGGATGACCTCGGTGCGGCATCCGGAGACCGGCGAGGTGCGCTTCGAGATGAGCGGCTACCTGCGCGACGAGCTCGAGCGGCGCGACGGCGAGTGGCGGTTACTCGGCCGGCACCTCGACGGCTGGCCCGGCGACCTGCGGCATCCGCTGCGCACCGTCGGCACCGCCGCCGGCTGAGCCGTGCTCCGAGGTGGCCGCGCGCCCCGTGGAACCCGGCCAGGCGCCCGTGGCGGCGCGGATCACGGCGCGCGCCGCCGGCGAGGGACGGATGTGCGCCGACCAGGCCAGCGTGGCGTACTCCACCGGAGCGTCGGTGCGCAGCGGGCGCACGGCCAGCGGCCGCCCCTCGTGCGTGAGGTCGCCGGCCGGCCGGTGGATGTGCAGGGTGTAGCCGAGCCCCCGCCCCACCAGCGATCGCGCCAGCTCGTAACTGGGGGAGCGGAAGCCGATCCGCGGCCGCACGCCGGCCTCGTTGAACAGCGTGCGCGAGTGGGTGGCTCCGGGCTCGGTGTCGAGCATGATCCAGGTCTCGCCGGCGAGCTCGTGCACCCCGATCTCGTCGTCGGAGGCCAGCGGATGCCCCGCCGGCAGGATGACGTTCAGCGGCAGCGGGCACAACCGCACGGCCTCGAGGTCGGTGGGCTGCCGGCGGTCCAGCGTGATGGCGAGGTCGACCTCGCCGGTGAGCAGCCGCGGCCAGAACGACTCCTCCAGGCCGATCTCCACCGACACCGCGAGCTCGGGATGCTCCTGCGCCAGTCGTTCGATGATGGGCGGCAGGATGCCCGGGGCCATCTCTTCGGCACAGCCGATGGTGACCGCGCCGCCGATCGACGACGAGCCGCCGCGGATGCTGCGTTCGAGCTCGTCGGCGTCGCCCAGCAGTTCGCGCGCCTGCCGCTGCAGCTGCCGCCCGCTCGCGGTGAGCGAGACGCCGTGGGCGCGACGGCGCACGCACAGCTGCGCGTCGAGGGTGCGCTCCAGGGCGGAGAGGCTCGCGGCCACCGCCGACTGCGAGACGTGCAGGCTCGCGGCCGCCAGCGAGATCGATCCGGAGTCGGCGATGGCGAGGAAGTACTCCAGCTGGCGCAGGCTGAGGTTGCTCGAGGCCATGCGAACTCCTTCGGTCGCGGTCCACGGATGCGGCGCCGAGGAGCATCGCATCGAGCTGCTTCCCCGGAAAAAGTGTGGAGATGACCATGGTAAACCCGCATCCACTCGTGCTGAGCTTGAGTCGCTGGTGGGCAGGACGACGGAGGGCGCCGGATGGACGTGCAGGGCAGAGTGGCCGTGATCACGGGAGGGGGCTCGGGCATCGGGCGGGCGATCGCGCTGCGGCTCGCCGAACGGGGAGCGCGGGTGGCGGTGGCCGACATCGACCTCGGAGCAGCGCAGCGCGTGGCCGCCGAGGTGGGCGGCGCGGGGTTCGTCGTCGACGTGAGCGAGCTCGCGAGCGTGACGGCGCTCGCCGAGGCCGTGCGCGAGCGGTACGGCCCGGCCGGCGTCCTGGTCAACAATGCCGGCGTGGCCTCGACGGGCCGGCTGGAGACCATGAACGACGCGGACTGGGCCTGGCTGCTCGGGGTGAACCTCCTCGGCACGATCCACGGCGTCGCGGCGTTCCTGCCCCAGCTGCGGGTGGCGGGAGGCGCCATCCTGAACACCGGGTCGATGGCCGGGCTCGCGCCGGATGCGGGCATGGGTGGGTACGGCACCACGAAGTTCGCGGTGACGGCCTACACCGAGGTGCTCGCCGACGAGCTCGCCGACGAGGGCATCGCGGTCACGCTGCTGGCGCCCGGGCCGGTGCGCACGGGCCTCGGCGCGAGCTCACGCAATCGGCCGGCGGGTTCCGCGGGTGGGCTGGTCGACGTCGACCTCGCGGCCGGTGACGGAGGCGGGCTGCCGTGGCTGGAGGCGGACGAGGTCGCCGTGATCGCGGCCGACGCGATCGCCGACGGCCGCCGGTACGCGATCACGCACCCCGACTGGAGCGACGTGGTGATCCGCCGCCACCGCGCCATCGAGCGCGCATTCGCCGAGGCCGCGATTCCTGAGTCCTCGTCGGGCCGTGTCAGCTCGGGATGATCAGGCGCACCTGATCGCGGATGTCGTCGCAGACCCGCTGCTCGGTGCTGTGCAGGTGAACCGGTGACGCGAGGCTGATGAACATGACCGCGGAGATGGTGCGGGCGAGGGTGGCCGCGTCCTCCGCGGTGAGCCGGCCGTCGCGTCGGAGGATCTCGACGTAGGCCGCGTCGACGCGCTGGATGAGTTCGAGTCCCACGGCGTGGTGGGGTTCCTCTGGGTCGCCGAACACGAGTTCCCGCAGGTAGATCCGTCCGTTGTCGATCTGCCGGCGGTTGCACTCCACGACGGGTTCGACGAGCGCCATGATCGCGTCGAGCGGCGAGGCCGCGTTCGCCGCCGCCCGGAGGCCTGCCTCGATCGCCTCGGCGTAGTGCGTGTTCTGCACGAGCAGCAGGAGTTCGGCCTTGCTACGGGCGTAGAGGAAGAGCGTGCCCGTGCCGATGTCGGCCGCATCGGCGATCTGCTGGGTCGTGACCTCGTCGACCCCGAAGCGGTCGAAGAGCTCGTCCGCGGCGGCGGTGATGCGATCGAGCTTCTGCTGCTTGTTGCGCTCGCGTCGGCCGAGCGGCGCGCTGTCGGGAGATGTCATCAGGGCTCGAGCCTACCGCGTTCTCACGGTGCAATCATTTGCGATCAACGTCAGAAGTGAGTACGCTCATAAAAAACGGGAGAAGAGACGATGAAGAGCTTCGGGATCGATCGATACAAGGGTGAGGTCCGGGAAGCGGATGCAGCCGAACCGATCGTGGGTGACCGCGATGTGCTGGTGCGGGTGGAGGCCGCCGGGGTGAACCAGCTCGACCTGAAGCTCGCGCAAGGCGAGTTCAAGGCCCTGCTCCGGTACGAGCTCCCGCTCACGCTCGGACACGACGTGGCGGGAGTCGTCGAGGCCGTCGGACCGGCGGTCACCCGCTTCGCGGTGGGCGACGAGGTCTTCGCGCGGCCGGCGGATCTCCGCATCGGCGGCTTCGCCGAACGCATCGCCATCGCCGAGGCCGACGTGGCACGGAAGCCGAGAACGGTCGGCATGATCGAGGCCGCGTCGCTGCCGCTGGTCGCTCTCACCGCGTGGCAGGCGCTGGTCGAGCGGGGCCGGGTGCAGCCCGGCCAGCGGGTGTTGATCCACGGCGGAGCGGGAGGCTTCGGGTCGATCGCGATCCAGCTCGCGAAGCACCTGGGTGCCGAGGTCGCGACGACGGCCAGCGGGTCGAACACCGGATGGCTGCGTGAGCTCGGTGCCGACGAGGTCGTCGACTACCGCTCCCAAGACTTCGAGACGGTGCTCTCGGGTGTCGATCTGGTGATCGACGGTGTGGGCGGTGACAACCTCGAGAAGTCGTTGCGGGTGCTGCGCCGTGGCGGGCTCGCGATCGGCATCGCAGGACCACCCGATCCGGCCTTCGCCCGCGCGATCGGTGTCAACCCGGCCCTCCGGATCGCCGTCGGCGGGCTGAGCGCGGGAATCCGCCGGCGGGCGCGACGACTGGGCGTGGACTACTCGTTCCTCTGGATGCGCGCCGACGGCGATCAGCTCGCCGAGGTCGCGCGCCTCGTCGACGCGGGCGCGCTGCATCCGGTGATCGGCCGCGTCTTCCCGTTCTCGGAGACCCCCGCCGCCCTCGCCGCGCTCGGCCGCGGCGGACTCCGCGGCAAGGTCGTCGTCGACGTCACCGCCTGAACCCCGTCACCACCCGACCGGCCGGACGGCGACGGGGCGAGCTTGGCGTCGCACCCGACTCTTGGCAAGCTTGACCCGAGGTCTGTTGCACACATGCAGAGGAGAGGGAGGGTCACGTGACGGGATCGAACGGGGGCGAACCGGCCGGTTGGTACACGGATCCGTGCGCCCCTGGGCCGCAGAAGAGGGCGGGCAAGCGGCGCGGCCTCCTGATCGGGCTGGTCTCCGGCGGCGTCGCGGTCGCGGCGGTGCTGGCCCTGGTGGCGACCTTCGTGGTGGTGCCGGCGTTCACCGGCGGGGGCGAGGGCACGGTCTACTCGGATCGATCCGCCCTCTACGACTTCACCGAGTCGATGCCGGATCTCGCCCGCGATCACGAGTTCGTGATCGACGTCGACTACGACCTCGAGGCCGAGAACAAGGCGCGAGCCGATGAGGGCGACCTCGATCGCGGCGGCAACGCGCCGGACTGGGCCTACCAGGTCTTCTACGACGCCGCGCTCACTAAGCCCGCGGAGTACTCCGTGTTCCAACTCGACCCGGGGGGAGACGTGACGGTGTCGGGCTCCGAGGTCGGCACGGCGAGCGGGGGCACCGAAGGCTTCATCCTCGACGAGGCCGAGTCGTCGTACGGTCAGTGGGGCCTGCACGACGAGTACTTCCTGGTGAGCCGCCTCGCCGAGGACGGCAGCGAGCGCGCCAAGCCGCTGGTGACGAAGTTCACCGTGCAGTCGCAACTCGACGCGCCCGACGTGTCGTTCGGGCCCGCGGAGGAGGACGGCACCGTCAGCCTGTCGTGGACGCCGGTCGAGGGTGCCGCCCGGTACCTCGTCATCAACCACGAGGTCACCGTCGGCGGTTCGGGCGTCTACAGCATCGTGGCCGAGGTCGACGGGACGGAGTGGTCGTCGGCCGGTGACTCCGAGTCGACCGAGGTCGCGGAGGCGCCGTTCGTGACCCGCCAGAACGTGGGCCTCCAGTCCTACAACTACCGCTCGCAGACCGAGGACGACGTGGCGGGCGGTGAGGTGCTGCCTCCGGAGGAAGCCGAGATCGTGGCCGAGACGATCGGCTTCGACGTGGGTGTGATCGCGACCGACGGCACGAGCTTCTCTCCCTTCACACCACACGACTTCACCGAGGCGACGGGATTCCTGCCCTACGAGGTGGCCGTCAACTCCACCGGTGCCCTCAAGAAGTGGGGTGCGAGCGGATACATCGAGGGCATCGAGAACGTGCAGAAGGTGCTGCCGTTCACCTCGGTCGACGGGCGGACGCGGTCGACGGTGGCATACATCGACGACAGCGCGGTGCTCGACTACGGCGACCGCTGGATCCTCCCCCTGCGCGGGCGCAACACGCAGCTGGGGGAGTGGATCCCGATCACCAAGCTCTCCACGCCCGATCCGGCCGCCGCCATCGCCCAGTTCAACGCCGAGGCCCAGGCATCGGCGCCGGCGACGGGGATGCCGCGCTTCGACGCCTTCGCGCCCCCGGAGAACACGGACTCCGAGCCCGTGAAGGAGGTGCCGCCCACGGACTACCCCGTCTACGGCAGCACGGAGTTCACGCGCTTCCTGGCCGGACACCTGATCGCACAGACGACGTCGATCGACATCTCCGACTACGTCGATGCCCCGGGAGCCCCCGATCCGTACGACGCCATAGCCGAGGCCCGGGCCCAGAACCCCTATGTGTTCAACGTGAGCTACACGGGGCTTCGCGACGGCGGAGACACGATGCTGGTGACGTACTCGTTGCCGACCGAGGAGGTCGCCGCGCTGCAGGCGAGCCTCAAGCAGCGGGTCGACGAGGTCGTGGCGGCGGTGGCGCCCGAGGGGATGAGCGACCGCGACAAAGTGATCGCGCTCAACGACTGGCTCATCTCGAACGCCGAGTACGACCACGAGGCCTTCGCCCTCCTGCAGAGCGATTCCTTCGACGGGACGCCGGTCGGCTACGAATACGCGTGGAACGCCACCGGTACCCTGCTGCAAGGCATCGGCGTGTGCGCCAGCTACTCGTACGCGTTCAACGCCCTGGCGAACGCGGCGGGCGTGCAGACCGTCGTTGTCACCGGGGACGTGCTCGCGGGCGGTTCGCACGCCTGGAACAAGGTGTCGGTCGACGGTCAGTGGCTGGCGGTCGACACGACCTGGAACGACGGTGGCGACCCGTCCGCCTACCTCATGATCCCCGACTCGGGCTTCACGGGCGACGCCGAGCGCGTGCAGAACTCGTACTGGATGATCGACTCCACCATCCCGGCCTACGCGACTCCCTAGCCGGTCGTCCCCGGGCCGGCCGCCGGTGTGGTCGTCGGGGTGGGCACGACCGGGTCGGGCACGACCGGGTCGGGCACCGGGACGGGTGCCTGGGTGGGCGCCGGAGCGGGCGTATCCGGCGTCGGCGTCGGCGTGGGGGTCGAATCGGAGTCGGACGAGCCCGACGATCCCGAGGAGTTGTCGCCGTAGCGGGTCGACGAGCCGTTCACCAGCTCCCGGTCGGGGTCGGGGAAGTCGCCGCCGCCCAGCACCTCGTCGTTCTCGGTCATCACCGACTTCCAGATGCGGTGCCGCACGGTGCTGCCCGTCCAGTCGTTGGGTTCCACCTCGGTCAGCGAGACGTTTCCGGTGACGTTGCCCACCCACACCGCGGTGGCGGCAGCCGTCGAGGCGCCCACCATCCAGGTGTCCTTCTCGTTGTCGGTGGTTCCGGTCTTGCCGATGTGCGTGATGTCGTCACCGGGGTCGGATGCCGTGGCGGTTCCGCTCTCGATCGGCCCGAGCATCGCATAGGCGAGCGTCGCCGCGATCGTCGGATCCATCGCCTGAGCGCAGTTGGCGGCCGGCGGCGTGAGCTCGCTGCCATCCGGGGCCACGATGCGGTCGATGGCCACGGGCGCGCAGTACACGCCGTTCGCGGCGATGCCGGCGTAGGCGGCGGCCATCGTCAGCGGTGCGATCTCGTTGGTGCCGAGCACCGACGAGGGCTGCGTGTCGAGGTCGTTGCCGTCGGCCCGGTGCACCCCGAGCGACTCGGCGGTCTTCTTGATGTTGCAGAGGTCGAGCTGCTGCGCCATCGCCACGAAGGCGTTGTTGACCGAGTTCGTCAGGGCGCTCTGCACGCTCATCGTGCCGGGCCGCGAACTGCCGTCGTTCGCCGGCTCCCACGAGCCGCCGAGCGTCATGCAGGAGTTCGGGAACGTGGACGTGTCCCACGTGGTCTCGTTGCCGCTCACCCTGTCCGACAGGGTGTGACCCTGCTTCAGCCACTCGGCGAGTGCGAACACCTTGTAGGTCGACCCCACCTGGAAGCCCGACGAGCCGCCGTAGTCGATGTCGGTGTTGTAGTTCACGGCGGTCACGCCCGGCGCCGAGACCGAGGAGTCGTCGCTGAAGGTCGTGTTCTGCGCCATCGCGAGGATGCGGCCGGTGCCGGGTTGCACGGTCACGATGGTCGAGCCGATCTCGATGTCCTCCATCGAGCCCGGGATGTACTCCTTCATCGTCTCGTCGGCATTGGCCTGCAGGGTCGTGTCGAGGGTGGTGTAGATCTTGTAGCCGCCCTGTTTGAAGTTCGACCAGCGGGCATCCGCGGTGTCACCGAACGTGGGGTCGTTCTTCACGATCCAGGTCACGTAGTCGCAGAAGTAGGCGGCTCCGGATGCGGCGGCCTGGCATCCGGTGGTCGGCTGCGTGATGTTCGGGGTGACCGGTGTGGCGATGGCCTCGTCGTACTGCGCCTGGGTGATCGACTTCTGCTTGAGCATCGAGGCCAGGATGTCTTCGTTGCGGCGGGCTGTGTTGTCGGCGATGTTCTCGGGCTCGTCGATCCGCAGGGCGTTCGGAGCGTTCACGGTGGCCGCCAGGCTCGCGGCCTGGGGCAGGGTGAGCTGGGCGGCGGTCACGCCGAAGTAGTATTCGGCGGCCGCCTCGATGCCGTAGACCGAGCCGCCGAAGTTGGCGATGTTGAGGTAGCCGAGCAGGATGTCCTCTTTCGAGTACTGCTTCTCCAGCGCGATGGCCAGGCGCATCTCGGTGATCTTGCGGTCGAGCGATTCGGTGGTGGCGTCGGCGTAGGCAGCATCGCGCTCGGCCTGTGTGGGCAGCTGGGTGGCCTGCTGCACCAGGATGTTGCGCACGTACTGCATCGTGATGGTCGACGCGCCGCTGGAGACGCCGCCCGAGGCCACGTTGCCGAGGGCCGCCCGCAGGGTGGAGGCGATGTCGACGCCGGAGTGCTCGTAGAAGCGCGGGTCTTCGGTCGAGACGACCGCATCCTTCACCGACTGGGAGATGTCGTCCCAGCCCACCTCCTGGCGGTTCTGGTCGAAGACGGTGGCGAGCAGGGCCGTCGACCCGTCGGCGTTGGTGGCGTAGATCTCCGACTTCTGGGCCAGCGTCGAGGGCCGGATGGAGTCGGGCAGCGTGTCGAGCACGTCAACCGTACGGCTGGCGTAGACGCCGGAGACGGCCATGGCGGGGACGGCCATGACGGTGACGAGGAGGGCGGCGGCCACGCTGAGGGCGAGGATCATGCCGACGGGGCGTTTCGTGCCGTCGATCAGGCGCTGGAACCAGGCGACGAAGCGGTGGGGACTTTCGGGCATATGCGCCAGGGTAGGGCGTCAGTTTCGGAAGTGCCTGATAGGGCCTCGTGCCTTCCCTGAGCGAGCCAGGCCGATGAGCGGCCGCCCGCGCTGTCCGGCACCGCCCTGCCGTCACCGCCCCATCGGTTCTAGGGTGAGGTGATGACCACCAGCATCGACGTTCTCGAAGACGCCTTCACCCGCATTCGCGACACGGTTCGCCGCGCCACCGGCGGGCTCACCGCCGAGCAGCTCTCGGCGAGGCTCGATCCCGAGGCGAACACGATCGCCTGGCTGGTGTGGCACCTCACCCGGGTGCAGGACGACCACGTGGCCGAGGTCGCGGGCCGCGCTCAGGTGTGGACCGAGGGCGGCTGGGAGCAGCGCTTCGGTCTGCCCTTCGCTCCGGATGCCACGGGGTACGGCCAGTCGCCGGCCGAGGTCGCGCAGGTGGCCGGCCCGGGCGTCACCGCCGAGTCACTCGTGGGCTACCACGAGGCCGTCTACGCGGCCACGCTCGCCTACCTGCGCTCGCTCGGCGAGGGCCGGGCGGCGCTCGCCGAGGTCGTCGACGAGAACTGGGATCCGCCCGTGACCCTCGCCGTGCGCCTGGTGAGCGTCATCTCCGACGACCTGCAGCACGCCGGCCAGGCCGCCTTCGTGCGCGGAGTCGTCGAGCGTGCCTGAGGCCGCCGCTCGCCATTCTCGGATCGCGGCTCAGAACTCGAAGCGGGCCTCGGGGGTGCCGGCGAGGCACTGGCGCAGGCGCGCCGTCATCTCGGCCGACATCTCCGGCAGCGCGTCGAGCGCGAACCAGCGGGCCTCGGTGTTCTCGCCGTCGGCGGGATAGGGCTCGCCCGAGACGTAGCGGAACAGGAACGCGATGTCGATGTACTGCGAGCGGTCGCCGTTGGGGTAGACGATCTCGGGGATGGTGTGCACCCAGGTCAGCCGCACGGGTTCGGCCACGACGGCGGCCTCCTCGAGCACCTCGCGCGCGGCCGCGACGGCGGGCTCCTCGCCCGGGTCGATGATGCCGGTCACCGGGGTCCAGGCGCCGTTGTCGGCGCGGCGCACGAGCAGCACCTCCTGCTCGGCGGACGAACCGGCCGCGCCCGCTGCAGCCGCATCCGGGGCGTCGCGCAGCACCACCGCGGTGATGCCGGTCAGCCAGAGCGGGGCATGCCCGATCTTCTCGCGCAGGGCCAGAACGAAGTCGGGAGTCGCCATGCCCCGAGCCTATTGGGTCAGGAGAGCTGGTTCGCCTCGACCCAGGAGAGGTATTCGGGTGTGACCGTTCCGGTGATGTAGTCGCCCGTGAAGCAGCTCATCTCGAGGTCGTGCACGTCGGGCGAGCCCTGGGTGATCGCCGCGCGCATGTCTTCGACCTCCTGGTAGATCAGGTGGTCGGCTCCGATGGCCGCCGCGATCTCGGGGATCTTGCGGTCGTGCGCCACCAGCTCGTGCCGCGACGGCATGTTGATGCCGTACACGTGCGGGTACCGCACCGGGGGAGCGGCCGAGGCGAAAGTCACCTTGTTGGCGCCGGCCTGCCGGGCCATGTCCACGATCTCCTTCGAGGTCGTGCCGCGCACGATCGAGTCGTCGACGATCAGGATGTTCTTGCCCTTGAACTCGCTCGACATCGCGTTCAGCTTCTGCCGCACCGACTTCTTGCGGGCGGCCTGCCCGGGCATGATGAACGTGCGGCCCACGTAGCGGTTCTTGTAGAAACCCTCGCGGTACTCGACGCCGAGCTTCTGCGCCACCTGCATCGCGGCCGGCCGCGAGGAGTCGGGGATGGGCATGACCACGTCGATGTCGCCCATCGGCGTGTAGCGCGCCACCGTGTCGGCGAGGTAGTCGCCGAGCCGCAGGCGCGCCTCGTACACCGAGATGCCGGAGAGCACCGAGTCGGGGCGGGCGAGGTACACGTACTCGAACGAGCACGGCACCAGCCGGGCGTTCGGCGCGCACTGCTTGGTGATCATCTCGCCGTCGAGCGTGATGAACACGGCCTCGCCCGGAGCGACGTCGCGCACGATGTCGTAGCCGAGGCTCTCCATCACGAGCGACTCCGAGGCGACGACGTACTCCATCTGCCCGCTCTCCAGCAGGCGGCCGCCGATGGTGAGGGGACGGATGCCGAACGGGTCGCGGAACGCGAGCAGTCCGTGCCCGGCGATCATCGCGATGGTGGCGTACGAGCCCTCGACGCGCTCGTGCACGCGCGAGACGGCGGTGAAGATCTGCTCGGGGTCGAGCGAGAGGCCGGTGATCTGCGACTGCAGCTCGTTGGCGAAGACGTTCAGCAGCACCTCGGTGTCGGAGCTCGTGTTGAGGTGCCGGCGGTCGATGTTGTAGAGCTCGCCGGTGAGCTCACGCGTGTTCGTGAGGTTGCCGTTGTGCACGAGGATGATGCCGTAGGGCGCGTTCACGTAGAACGGCTGCGCCTCCTGCTCCTGCGAGGCGTTGCCCTGCGTGGCGTAGCGCACGTGCCCGAGGCCCATGGTGCCGAGCAGCGAACGCATGTCGCGGGTTCGGAAGGCCTCGCGCACCTGGCCCTTGGCCTTCACGATATGGAAGATGCTGCCCTCGGCCGTCGCGATGCCGGTCGAGTCCTGACCCCGGTGCTGCAGCAGCAGAAGGGAGTCGTAGACGAGTTGGTTGACGGGCTCAGACGAAACGATGCCCACGATGCCGCACATTGCATCGATTCTATCCTGTGCGAGAGGTCCCTCGGTCGGCGGACACCGACCGGCAAAGATAATATGTATTATCTAAGGACACCTCAGGGAAGCGGATCGCGAAGGAGCGTCGGGTGGGCAGAGGCATCGAGCGGCATGCACTGGTCGTGGGCGTCGAACCGGGCAAGCGCGAGGAGTACCTCGAGCTGCACGCGGCGGTCTGGCCGCAGGTCGAGGCCACGCTCTCCGCGTGCAATGTGACCAACTACACGATCTTCGTGCGCGGCGACCTGCTCGTCGCCTATTACGAGTACGTGGGAGAGGACCACGACGCCGACATGGCGCGCATCGCCCTCGACCCGGTCACCCGCGAGTGGTGGACGCACACCGACCCCTGCCAGGTGGCGCTCTTCGCCGATCTGCCGGCCGGCGAGCGCTGGGCGCCCCTGACCGAGGTCTGGCACCTGCCGTGAGCGAGCGCGTGATCGTCGATGCGCACGCCCACGTCTGGGATCGCACGCGCACCCCGATCGACTGGATCGACGAGTCGCTCCCCGAGATCGACCGCGACTTCTCGGTGCCCGAGCTGGAGACGGTCGCTCAGGATGCCGCGACCGCGCTGGGGGTGCGGATCGACGGTCTCGTGCTCGTGCAGGCCCTGAACGACGCCGACGAGACGGCCGACCTGCTCGCGGCGGCGCACGGCCCGGTGGTGGGCTGGCTCGACCTCGACGCCCCGGATGCGCCCGGCCGGCTGGAGGCCCTGCGCGCGCAGCCCGGCGGCGAGCGGCTCGTGGGCATCCGTCACCTGGCGCACGTCGATCCCGATCCGGAGTGGCTGCTGCGGCCGGCTGTGTCGCATGGCCTCGACGCGCTCGCCGACGCCGGGCTGGGCTTCGACCTGGTGGTGCGCCCGTGGCAGCTCGCGACCGCGGCGCGGGTGGCCGACGCCCACCCCGAGCTGCGCCTCGTGCTCGACCACCTCGGCCAGCCGCCCGCGACCGCCGGCGAAGGCGCAGACGTCGACGCGGAGAACGCCTTCGCCCGCTGGGCCGCCGACCTCGCCGAGCTCGCGCGCCGCCCGAACGTGGTGGCGAAGATCTCCGGGGTCGCCGTGCGCGGCGGCCCCGCATCCGTCGCCCACCTCGACCGCGTGGGAGGCGTGGCGCTCGAGGTCTTCGGGCCCGGCCGCCTGATGTTCGGCTCGGACTGGCCGCTCGTGCGCCTCGCCGACGACTACATCCCGTGGCTCGCCCAGTACCTCGACTGGTCGGCCGCGCTGTCGGCCGACGAGCGGCGCGACATCGACGCCGGCACCGCCCGCGACACCTACGGAGCCATCGCATGAGCCCTTCGACGAAGACACTCCCCACGCGCCCGCTCGGCGGCACCGCCCTGCGCGTCAGCGAGCTCGGCTTCGGCGCGGCGAGTCTCGGCAACCTCTACCGCGAGACCTCTGACGCCGAGGCGCGCGCGGCGGTCGAGCGCGCCTGGGAGCGTGGCATCCGGTACTTCGACACCGCCCCGCACTACGGGCTCGGCCTCTCCGAGCGAAGGCTCGGCGCGGCGCTCGCACAGTACCCCCGCGACGAGTACGTGCTCTCCACCAAGGTGGGCCGCCTGCTCGTGCCGAACGAGCATCCGACGGGGCAGGACGCCGACTTCGTGGTTCCGGATGCGCTGCGCCGCGAGTGGGACTTCTCGCACGACGGCATCCGGCGCTCGCTCGAGCAGAGCCTGGAGCGCCTCGGAACCGACCGCGTCGACGTGCTCTACGCCCACGACCCCGATCAGTTCGGAGAGCGCGCCGCCTGGGAGGCCGCGGAGACGCTCGCCGACCTGCGCGACGAGGGCGTGATCGGCGCTCGCGGTGTGGGCACCAACGACGCCGGCCAGCTGGCGGAGCTCTTCGCCGCCGACGCGATCGACGTGGCCATGCTCGCGGGCCGCTACACGCTGCTCGAGCAGGAGTCGGCGCGGCCGGCCCTGGAGGCGGCGCGCGCGAACGGCAAGTCGATCGTCGCCGTCGCGGTCTTCAATTCCGGCCTGCTCGCGACCGACCGCCCCGCCCCCGACGCCCGCTATAACTACGGCCCGGTGCCGCCCGCGCTGCTCGAGCGCACCATCGCGCTCGCCGAGATCTGCGAGGCGCACGGGGTGACCCTGCCGCAGGCGGCCATCGCGTTCCCGCTGCAGCATCCGTCCGTCGTCAACGTCACATTGGGCATGCGCACGGCCGGTCAGGTCGACCGGAATGCCGATCTCTTCGGCGCCGAGGTGCCTGATTCCCTCTGGCGGGCGCTCGAAAAGTGGAACGTATGATGTATGTTGTTTACCGGGCCGCATCGTCGCGACCGGGGACGCGCCGCGCGCGGAGGGAATCACCATGAAGATCACCGGCTTCACGAGCCTCAGCACCGTGCACGACTGGGGCCGCCCCGTGGGCGACGTGAACGGCGTCATCGCAGGAGGCGTCACCGAGGTGGGCGTGCTGCTGCTGCACACCGACGACGGGCTCACCGGCGTGGGCCTCGGCGCCCACGCCGACATCGCGCGGGTGTTCCCGGCGATCGAGGGCGAGGATCCGCGCGCCGTCACCACCCTCTACGACCGGATGCTCGCACACGTCTTCAAAGCCGGTCACGCCGGCACGTTCGGCACCATCGGCGCCGTCGACATGGCGCTCTGGGATCTCAAGGCGAAGATGGCCCACGAGCCGCTCTGGCGCACCCTCGGCGCCCGCGACCGCTTCGTGCCCGGCTACGCCTCGGGCCTGGACATCGCGCTCGACGACGAGGCGCTGTTCGCCCTCTACCAGCGCTACGCCGACCACGGCTTCACCAGCGCCAAGCTCAAGGGCGGGCTCGACGCCGAGACCGACATCGCGCGGCTGAAGGGCGTGGCCGACGTGCTGCGCCGCAACAGCCCCCGCCCGGCCCTGATGCTCGACGCCAACGAGGCCTGGAACCGCAAACAGGCCGTGCGCTACGTCTCGGAGGTCGAGTCCCGCGTGCCGCTCACCTGGATCGAGGAGCCCGTGCGGCGCTGGGACGCCGAGGGGCACGCCGTCGTGGGACGCGCCGTGAAGGCATCCGTCGCCACCGGCGAGAACCTCGTGGGGCTCGAGCAGTACGGTCCGCTGCTGGCCGCGAACGCCGTCGACGTGGTGCAGGCCGGCATGATCTGGGGCATCACGCACTTCCTGCGGGTCTCCACCATCGCGCACGCCCGTGACCTGCCGGTGAGCCCTGTGGGCTACAACGGCAACCCGATCGCGCACGCGGCGGCCGCGGTGCCGAACCACCTCAGCACCGAGGTGCAGGATCTCGCCTTCCCGCACGGTCTCACCGTCGACCAGACGATCGCCGACGGCGGCATCGTGCTCGGCGATGCGCCCGGCCTCGGCATCACGGTCGACCTCGACGCGATCGCCGCGCTCGACGCGGGTGAAGGGTGGCGCGCGCCGGCCGGCCCGCACGTGCGCCCGGAGCGCGCCGGCCTCCGCCTCGTACCCGGCCAGTGACCTCGCTTCTTCTCTTCTCTTCTCTTCTCCTCTTCCCCTCTCCTCTCCCTCGACCAGAAAGCACCTCGCATGAAGTTCCAGCGCCGTGGCCCCGTGGGCCAGGAGACCCCCGCCGTCTTGATCGACGGCACCGCCTACGACCTCACCCCGGTGACGGCCGACATCGACGGCGCCTTCCTCGCCGGCGACGGCCCCGCGCGGGCGCAGGCGGCGTTCGACTCCGGTGAGCTGACCGCGCTGGCCGATCAGGATGCCCGGCTCGGCGCCCCGGTCGCCCAGCCCACCAAGATCGTCTGCATCGGCCTCAACTACCGCGACCACGCCGACGAGACCGGGGCCGCGTACCCGCCCGAGCCCGTGATCTTCATGAAGGACCCGTCGACGCTGGGCGGAGCATCCGACCCCGTGCCGATTCCGCGGAACTCGGTGAAGACCGACTGGGAGGTCGAACTCGGCATCGTGATCGGCCGCACCGCGCGCTACCTGGACTCGGTCGAGGAGGCCGCCGGTCACGTCGCCGGGTACGTGCTCTCGCACGACGTCTCCGAGCGCGAGTTCCAGATCGAGCGCGGCGGGCAGTGGGACAAGGGCAAGAGCTGCGAGGGCTTCAACCCGCTCGGCCCGTGGCTCGCCACCGCCGACGAGTTCGACGACCCGCAGTCGCTCGGCCTGCGCCTCTGGGTGAACGGCGTAGAGCGGCAGAACGGATCGACCGCGAACCAGATCTTCGGTATCGACCACGTGGTCTGGTACGTCAGCCAGTTCATGGTGCTGCGGCCCGGCGACATCATCAACACCGGCACCCCCGCCGGTGTGGCGATGGGCATCGAGGGCCAGCCCTACCTCCGCGTCGGCGACGTCGTGGAGCTCGAGATCGACGGCCTCGGCCGCGCGCGTCAGGAGTTCGTGAGCCATGTCTGAAACCGCTGAGACCACCCCCGCGGGTGCGGACACCGGGCTCGGGGCCGTCGCCGGCGCCGCTCCCGGTTCCGCAGCCGCCCTCGCCGCCGGCGAATTCGCCGGGCTCACCGCGATCGTCACGGGAGGGGCATCCGGAATCGGCCTCGCCACCTCGCTGCACCTGGCTGCCCGAGGAGCCCGCGTGGCCGTGCTCGACCTGAACGCCGAGGGCCTCCCCGAGGGGCTCACGGGCTTCGCCGCCGATGTGACCTCGCGGGAATCGGTGGATGCCGCCGTCGCGGCCGTGGCCGACTGGGCGGGCGGAATCGACATCGTGGTGAACAATGCCGGCGTGAGCGCCATCGGCACCGTCGAGGCGAACAGCGACGACGACTGGCGCCGCGTGCTCGACATCAACGTGATCGGCGTCGCCCGCGTGAGCGCTGCGGCCCTGCCGTACCTGCGTCGCTCGGCGCACGCGGCGATCGTGAACACCTGCTCGGTGTCGGCCAGCAACGGCATCCCCGAGCGGGCGCTCTACAGCGCCTCGAAGGGCGCCGTGCTGGCGCTCACCTACGGCATGGCCGTCGACCACGTGCGCGAGGGCGTGCGGGTGAACTGCGTGCGCCCCGGCACCGTCGACACCCCGTTCGTGTCGAACTACCTCAAGAAGTACGACGACCCCGTGGCCGAGCGTGCCGCTCTGGATGCCCGCCAGCCGACGGGCCGCATGGTCACGCCCGAGGAGGTCGCGTACGCGATCGCCACCCTCGCGAGCCCGCTGGCCTCGGCCACGACGGGCACCGCCCTCGACGTCGACGGGGGCCTCACGACCCTGCGCATCCGCCCTCTCGCGACCTGAGTCGCGTTCTCCGGCTGGGGCGGTGTCGGCGGCTCGGATCCGGCCCGCACCACGCGGGGACCGTCGACTCCGCAGAGCCTTCTGGCCTGAATTTAACCGAGCTTTCATCAGGTGTTTCTGATAGAATCTCAGTATGCAGACAGCCGCTCGATTCCATGGGGTCGCCACCGATCTCCGTGGTGACCCGGGCGAAATCAACGCCGTGGTGTCGGGGTTGCAAGACGAGGATCTGCTTGAGGTCATGGCCGCGATCGAGGCGGCCGGGCGGGCGCTCTCGGCCTGGCAGGTTCGGGTCGCGGGTGAGGTGGGGGTGCGGTCGCGTAGCGAGCTCGGTGACGAGGGGTTGAGTCGGTCGCAGAACTTCACCAGCCCGGTGAAACTCGTCTCGACCGTCACCGGCACGTCAGCGCGTGAGAGCAAGACCCGTCTCGAGATCGGGCGCAAACTCCGTGGTGCCGTGCTTCTGGGTGGCGGTGAAGGGCCCGCCCCGTTCCCGGTCGTCGGTCAGGCTCTCGATGAGGGTGCCCTCGGGGTTGAGACCGCGTCGATCATCGTCAACCGATGCACCGAACTCACGGAACGCGGATGCGCCCCCGACGTCGTGGCCAGTGCCGAGCAGACCCTCGTCGACGAAATCCTCACGCACCATCTGACCGCCGATCAGGCGTCCAGGCTCGCTACCCACTTGCGCGAGGTCATCGACCCCGACGGTGCCG
Source organism: Herbiconiux dendrobii (assembly GCF_052048175.1). NCBI lineage: Bacteria > Bacillati > Actinomycetota > Actinomycetes > Micrococcales > Microbacteriaceae > Herbiconiux > Herbiconiux dendrobii. The sequence continues at coordinate 121,966 of NZ_JBLZQV010000001.1, forward strand.
AACCTCGGGATGAGGTGCACCAGCAGCAGCGCTCCCTCACCATCGCCCAGGCCAGCGACGGGATGATCCGCGGGAGGTTCGCCCTCACCCCCGAACAAGGCGGAATTTGGCTCGCGAGCATCCAGGCCATGCAAAGCCCCCGCATCGCCGGATCACCCTCCAGCGGGCCGCGGTTCCTGACCGAGGACGAATACGTGGCGCAGACTGCGACCTCGGATATTCGCACGCAGGTGCAAAAGAACGCTGACACCGTCACCGAGCTCATCGCCCGCGCTGCCGGCGCCCCCGACATGCCTCGCTTGAACGGCGCCACCACCACCCTGAACGTCCACACCACTCTCGACAACATCGAGACCGGCCGCGGCGTCGGGTGGATCGACGGTATCGACGAGCCCGTTCCCGCTTCCACGATCGCGCAGTTGCGCTGCACCTCCCCGATCGCCGTAACCCTGTTCAACGACCGGGGTGCGGTGCTCTACCACGGCAAGACAGAACGCCTTTTCACTCCGGCCCAGAACCGGGCCCTCGCGGCCCGAGACGGCGGATGTGTCTGGCCCGACTGTGACCGGCCCCCGTCGTTCTGCGAAACACACCACGCAGACGAATGGGTCTCCGCCGACCATCCACCAGGCCGCACCGACATCGACAACGGCGTCCTGCTTTGCCACTTCCACCACTCGCACCTGCACAAGTCGTCCTGGAAACTGACCATGCAAACTGGGGTGCCTCACCTCATCCCGCCGCGCTGGGTCGATATCGAGCAGACACCGATCCCGACCACCCGCCGACGCACCATCAAGCGCCCTGCCGCCTGACCAGCCGCGCCCGGCCCCTTGAATCGGGCACCGTCATCGAGGGCAAGCGCGAAGCGCGCGGCAGCCCATCACCAGGCCAACCATCCACGCACCGAACCCGCTCGGGGCTGCCGCGCGCTCCGCGCTTGCCGACGATGGCCATGGTTGGGTCGACGGGCGCCGCATTTCATCCGGGGCAGATGGAATGTCACCACTGATAGTCGAGGCTGGCCCTGGACGCGACCCAGCCGGATGTCTGAAGACACAACGTAGGCATCATGGGAACGTCGCCCGGTCACGGCAGTGCGTCGTTAACCTTCCCGGCCTACGCTGCCGCCATGAGCAGGTCGGCGCGGGCGAAGCGGGTCTGGATCGCGATCACGGGGCTCGGGGCGGCCGGGATTCTGATCGGCGCGTTCGTGGTGTCGGGCTGGGTGATCGACGAGACGCATTTCGACCGGCCCGATGGGGGGTTCGACCGGCTCGCCGCGCAGATCGACGACCTTCCCGGAGTGAGCGTCGACGCGACCGAGCGCTGGGTGGAGGCTCCCGTGTTCTTGTCTCCGACCTCCCGGATGGAGGTCAGCGTCGACCAGCAGGGCCTGCCCGGGCTGCTCGACGCCGCGTGCGCCGCCGAATACCCCGATGCGGTGACCTGGTCGGTCCGAGTGCGCACCGGAGCCGGCGACGTCGTCGCGCTGCAGGATCCGGCGGTGGCGGCGACGACGACGGATCGAACGGATCGGTCCGGCTGCATCGATGTGGGCTTCGACGCCGTCGCCCTCGTCGGCGAGGTCGATCGCGTTCGCCTCGGCGTCGACGTACAGGTATCGATCTGGGAGGGTGGCCGGTTCGCGCTGGTCGCCCTCGAGGAGGGGCCGGGGTCCATCCGGGCCGTGCTGCCGCTCGTGGCGCACGGCGACGAGCTGCGGGTGGCCGCCGGTCTCGATCCGAGCCTGCCGGTGGAGGTCAATGCCCAGTCGCTCGGTCTGATCGTGCAGCCGGACGAGTTCGACGGGTACTCCGTGGTGCTGTCCGACCTGGTTGAGGAGCACGGTGTGACGAGCTTCTGGGCCGAGGGCGGCAGCACGTCGACCGACGGCGTAGATCGGGTGCAGATCGTCGCGCCCGACGAGGAGCACGCGGCGATCGAGGCGGCCGTCCGCACCTCGGGATTACGCGTCGCCGGTCTCCCGGTGCACTTCATCCCTCAGTCGTAGTTCGGCTTCTGCCCCCTTCCTCCTGCCCTATCTCGGGAGGCGGCGGCGCTCCCAGGCGAGCGCGATGTGGTCGCGCATCGCGGTGGCGGCGGTGTCGGCGTCGCCGGCCACCACCGCGTCGAGCACCTGCTGGTGCTCCACGAGCGTGAGCGCGAGACCCTCGGGGCCCGGCTCGCCGTGGAACCGCGCGTATTCGCTGGCGCGCTGCACCAGGGTGTGCGCGATCGACTCGGCCAGCCGGCTGCCCGAGGTCTTCATGATCACGTCGTGGAAGCGCCTGTCCAGCTCCTGAAAAGCATCCAGGTCGCCGATCGCGTCCCGCTGCACCTGCAGCGCCGTCGTCAGCGCCTCGACATCGGCGTCGGTGCGCACCCGCGCCGCTTCCGCCGTCATCGACGACTCGAGGTCGCCGCGCACCTGTGCCAGCTCGTCCAGGATGCCGAGGGTCTCGTCGTTCTCGATCATGGTCGAGATCACCACGCGGTCGAGCAGGTTCCACTCCGAGGGCGGCGTGACCACCGTGCCGCGTCCCTGCGCGACGGTGACCATGCCCTTCTCCTCGAGCCGCTTCACCGATTCGCGGATGACCGTGCGGCTCACTCCGAACGAGTTCACCAGATCACCCTCGGGCGGCAGCGACTCGCCCGGCTTCACGGCTCCGGTCACCACGGCGGTCACCAGGTCGTGCACCACGGCCACGCCCAGCCGGGCCGCCGGGGCGCGCTTCTCACCACTCACCAGGATTCCGGATGCCACGGGGCTGCTCGCCAGACTCATGTCGGTCAGTGTAGACGGATACGTATGATCACTGCCGCCCGATCCGCGGAAATGCAAGGATGGAGACAGTGGCAGCGCTAACTATGGCTCATACGTAAGATGTATGATCTAATGGAGTCACGCCGCACAGCGGCAAATCGTCAACGATGCCGACAGAAGGAACCGCCCATGGCTGCACAGCACCGCCGCCCACTCGCCCGAATCCTCGCGACCGCCACCGCGGTCGTCGCCATCGGAGCCCTCGCCGGGTGCGCCGGCGGCAGCGGCGAGGTGAACAGCGACTACGGATTCGCCACCGCCGAGCAGACGGCCGACAGCACCATCACCGTCTGGGTCGACGCGGCCCGCGAGCCGATCGCCAAGGCCTTCGAAGAGGCCAACCCCGATGTGCCGATCAGCATCGAGACCTATGACGGCAACGCCGGCGGATCCGGCTCGTTCCAGACCAAGGTCGCGCTGTTCGACCAGTCGGGCGAGGGCTGGCCCGACGTCGTCTTCTCCACCCAGACCAACGACGCATCCTGGGCCGCGAAAGAGACCAACGGCGTGCAGGCCTTCGCCGCACCGCTGAACAAGGGCTACTTCAGCGACGACTTCCTGAACGGCTTCACGGATGGCGCGAACGACCCGATGACGGTCGACGGCACGGTCTACGGCCTGCGCAACGACCTCGCACCGGTGGTGCTCTGGTACAACAAGCCGCTGCTCGACCAGTTCGGCTACGACATCCCCACCACCTGGGAGGAGTACGAGGCCCTGGGCGTCAAGCTCGCCGCCGAGCACCCCGGTTACATCCTCGGCTCGATCGGCGACTCGTTCGTCGGCACCTACGTCTACTACTGGGGAGCTCAGGCACCGATCTTCCAGCTCGACGGCAACGACTTCTCGTCCGACTTCGACGACGAGCACTCGGTCGCCATGACCGACATGCTCGACTCCATGTCGGCGAACGGAACCCTCGTGCAGGACAGCGTCTTCAGCGCCCCCTTCGTGGAGAACTACTCCGACAAGATCGTCGCGATGCCGGGGCCGGCATGGTACGCCGGGGCCCTGTTCCAGAACCCCGACAGCATCAACGCCACGGCCGGCGAGTTCGGCGCGGCCGACCCGCTGTACTGGGAGGGTGAGGACAAGGTGACCGGCAACGTCGGCGGCGGCGTCTGGTACGCCTCCAGCCACTCGAAGAACCTGGCCGCGGTCGAGACCTTCCTCGAGTTCGCCACCTCCTCCGACGAGTCGGCGGCGCTCAACTCGGGTCTCCCGGCCTACGACTCGGCGGCCTCGACCTGGCTGGACGCCCAGGCGAAGAGCAACTTCTTCGCCGGTGACTTCAAGTCGGCCGTCTCCACCGCGGCGGCCAGTGTGTGGGGCGGATGGGGCTTCCCGAGCTTCAGCCCGGAAACCGCCTACGCGGCTGTGGTCGTCCCGGCACTCGCCGAGGGCAAGACCATCGCGGATGTCGTGCCCGACTGGCACGACCAGATCCTGAACGAAGCCCAGGTCCAGGGCTACACCGTCAAGTAGTCGCCTCCACCGGTAACTACCCCGTCGAGTAGACAGGCACTGATCATCACAACCACGGCTCAGACCACGGCTCCCGCCGTCGCCCCTCTGGAGACAGAGGCGCGGCGGCGGGGCCGCCTCCGTCGGCGCAAGCCCGATGCCAGCCAGACCCGCATCGGCTACGTCTTCTCCAGCGGCTACGCCATCCTGCTGATCGCGTTCGGCATCGTGCCGGCGATCTACGCGGTGTTCCTGGCCTTCACGAAGAACGGCGCCTTCGTGGGCGTCGACAACTTCGTGAAGGTGTTCGCCGACTACCGCTTCTGGCCGGCCGTGCAGCACGTGGCGCTGTTCGTGGTGATCTGGCTGATCTCGCTCACCATCCTGGTGGTGCTGCTGGCCCTGCTGGTGCACGCCATCCGGGTGCGCTGGCTGTCATCCGCCTCGCGGTTCCTGTTCTACATCCCGGGAGCGCTGGCGGGCGCCTCGAGCGTCATGCTCTGGCTGTTCCTGCTCGACCCTGCGGTGAGCCCGGTGGCGGCCATCCTGAACGCCTTTGGCTTCGAGACCTTCGTGCAGACGGTGTCGATCGACAACCTGCCGGTCATCTTCACGCTGATCGCCTTCTGGGCGGGGGCCGGTGGCTGGATCATCATCATGTACGGCGCCCTCAACAACATCCCGGTCGAGGTGATGGAGGCGGCCCGGATCGACGGCGCCGGCCCCGTGAAGACGGCCTGGCACATCCAGATCCCGCTGATGCGCAAGTGGATCTCGTACATGGCCGTGATGTCGCTCGCCGCCGGAACCCAGCTGTTCGTCGAGCCGCGCGTGCTCTCGCAGGCGTCGAAGGGCGTCGTGCCGCCGGACTACTCGCTGAACCAGCTGGCCTATCTCTTCGCCTTCCGCCAGAACGACTTCAACGGATCCGCAGCCATCTCGCTGCTGCTTCTCGTAGTCGCCGCCGGCCTCTCGGCACTGTTCGTCTTCCGAGGAGGACTCTTTGAGCGCGACTGATCTGAGAACCCGGCCCTCGTCGCCGGATGCCACCCCCGGTCGGGGCGACCGCGACCGCTCCCCGCGATCCTCGTCGGCGAAGCGCCCCGGCCCCGGACGCTGGATCGGCCGCGTGCTCGGCTGGAGCGTCATCGGCGTCTTCCTGCTGTTCTTCGTGATCCCCATCGTGTGGCTGTTGCTGGCGCCCACCAAGACCGCCCGGCAGCTGTTGCTGGACGGCCCGTTCACCTTCGGCGCCTTCGACACCCTCGCCACCAACTGGGGCGAGCTGATGGCGTTCCAGGACGGCATCGTGTGGGTGTGGCTCGGCAACGCCACCCTCTACACGGGCGTCGCACTGATCATAACGCTCGTGGTGAGCATCCCCGCCGGCTATGCGCTGGCGATGGTGGAGTTCCGGTTCCGCCGGGCGCTGCTGGTCACCACGCTGATCGTGATGCTCATCCCGAACACCGCGCTGGTGCTGCCGATCTTCCTCGAGCTGAGCTCGCTGAAACTGGTGGGAACGCCGCTGTCGGTCATCCTGCCGTTCTCGTTCTTCCCGTTCGGGGTGTACCTCACCTACATCTACTTCTCGACGGCGGTCTCGCGCGACCTGCTGAACGCGGCGCGCATCGACGGCGCCGGGGAGTTCCGGGTGTTCGCGCAGGTGGCGATGCCGCTGGCCACGCCGGTGATCGCGCTGGTGGGCTTCTTCAGCCTCGTGGGCAACTGGAACAACTACTTCCTGCCGTTCGTGATGGTGCCCGGGCGCAAGTCCCCGATCCAGGTGGGGCTCGCCGAGCTGCTGTCGAACGTGCCGTTGTTCAACCCCACCACGGCGGGATCGGTGACCATCTCGCTGCCCGTGCTGGCGCTGGCGACGCTGCTCTCGGTGGCGCCGGTGCTGATCATCTTCCTGTTCTCGCAGCGCTTCCTGGTGAGCGGGCTCACCGCGGGCGGCACGAAGGAGTAGCGCTGACGACGCGCACCCGGCGAGCTCGGGGCGCAGTTCATAGTCGCGTCATAGGTTCGCGCCAAGGTCTTCATAAGCCCCGTCCCTAGCGTCGGGGGCGTGAAGATCGCCAAGAGAATCAAACGGATGCGCCCGCGCACCTGGATCATCGCCGGTGCGGCCGCCGTCGTCATCGCCGGGGGCGGGGTGACCTGGGCGGTGCTCGGCACGTCGTCGGCGTCGGCATCGGCCGAGGCGCAGGGCGCGACCACCTCACAGAGCGTGGCCGCGAGCCTGGAGACGCTCGAGAAGACCATCGACACCAGCGGCACCCTCACGCCGACGGTGCAGGACGACGTCGACTTCGCGGTCGCCGGCACCGTCACCGCGGTGAACGTGCAGGCGGGCCAGACCGTCGCCGCGGGCGATGTGCTGGCCACGGTCGACACCCTCACCGTGCAGGCCGAGGCGCTCTCGGCGCAGGCCACGCTGGCCAAGGCGACGGCGACGCTCGCCTCCGCCGAGGCCGACGACGACGGCACCGATGAGTCGGCCACCGCGATCGCCGCCGACGCGGCCGCCGTCGCCGTGGCGCAGGCCGCCGCCGACAAGGCCGCCGCCGCGATCGCCGACGCCACGCTGACGGCGCCGGTGGCGGGTCTGGTGACGGCCGTGAACCTCGAGGTGGGCGACACGACCAGCGGATCGGCCTCCAGTTCGAGCGGCTCGGGTTCGACCGCATCCGGAACCGGTGCGACCGGCACCGCCACCGGCTCGGCCTCCACGAGCACCGCCTCCACCGCCGCCTTCACGATCGTCAGCACCGACTCCTGGGAGGTCAGCCTCTCGGTCGGCGAGACCGACGTCGCGAACGTGGCCACGGGCGACCAGGTCGAGCTCTCGACCGACGACGGCGACTCCTTCTTCGGCACCGTGAGCGAGGTGGGGCTCCTGCCCTCCACCACGTCCGGCGCCGCCGCGTATCCCGTCACGGTCGCCGTGACCGGCAGCCCCGAGGGCCTCTACGACGGCACCTCGGTCACCGCCTCCATCGTCTACGAGCGCCGCACCGACGTGCTGACCGTGCCGAGCGCGGCCGTGACCACGGATGCCGACGGCGCCTCCACCGTGACCGTGGTCGACACGGACGGCAACGAGACCTCCACCTCGGTGACGGTCGGCGAGACCGTCGGAACGCTCACCGAGATCACCGAGGGCCTGGCCGAGGGCGACCTGGTGAAGGTCACCGTCTTCACCCCGGGCAGCGGCAACTCCGGCACCGGAACCGAGGGCGGCACCGGCCAGTTCCCCGGCGGCGGAACGGGCACGCTGCCCGAGGGTTTCGACCCGAGCCAGCTGCCCAGCGGCGGCACCGGCACCGGCGGCTTCGGCGGCGGGCAGGCGCCCACCGGCCAGACGGGCGGCAGCAGATGAGCACCCTCGCGACGGCCCACGGGCCGCATATGCCCGAACGAGAATACGGCGACCCGGTCATCCAGCTCTCCGCGGCCCGCAAGGTCTACCGCAGCGGCACGATCGAGTTCGAGGCCCTCCGCGGCGTCGACCTCGAGATCCGTCAGGGCGAGTACGTGGCCATCATGGGCCCGTCCGGTTCGGGCAAGTCGACGCTGATGAACATCCTCGGCTGCCTCGACACCCTCACCACCGGGCACTACCGGCTGGCAGGCCACGACGTCGACGACCTCGACGAGGCCGAGCTGGCCGAGATCCGCAACAAGGAGATCGGCTTCGTCTTCCAGCAGTTCAACCTGCTGCCCTCGCTGGAGGCCTGGCGCAACGTCGAGCTGCCGCTGATGTACGCTCGGGTGCCCTCGGCCGAGCGGCGGGAGCGGGCCGAGCGCGCACTCGAGCGAGTGGGCCTCGGATCCCGCCTGGCCAACAAGCCGGGCGAGCTCTCCGGCGGCCAGCAGCAGCGCGTGGCCGTGGCCCGGGCGCTGGTGGGCGAGCCCACCATGATCCTGGCCGACGAGCCCACCGGGAACCTCGACTCCGTCTCCACCGGCGACGTGCTCGGGCTCTTCGACGAGCTGCACGAGCTCGGCCGCACGATCGTACTGATCACCCACGAGCTCGAGGTGGCCCAGCGCGCCCGGCGGATCGTCTGGGTGCGCGACGGGGTGATCGCCGATCCGGCCGAGACGGCCCACGCGATCGGGCACGCCGGCCCGGGCGGAGGCGTCGCCGCATGAACTGGACCGAAACGCTCGGCACCAGCTGGGCGGCCGTGCGCTCGCACGGCCTGCGCTCGCTGCTGACGGTACTGGGCATCCTGATCGGCATCGCCGCGGTCATCCTCACCGTGGGCCTCGGCCTCGGCACCCAGAAAGACGTGAGCTCGCAGATCAGCTCGCTCGGCAGCAACCTGCTGATCGTCTCGCCGGGCTCCAGTACCGACAGCTCGGGGGTGCGCGGTGGCTTCGGCACCAGCGCCACGCTGACGGCGGCGGATGCCGAGGCGCTCGGCTCCGACGTGAACGCTCCGGATGTGGCCGGCGTGGCCGCCGAGAAGAGCACCTCGCTCGCGCTCGAGGCCAACGACACCAACTGGACGACCACCGTCACCGGCACCACGCCCTCCTGGCTCGACGTGCGCTCCCGCAAGCTCGTCTCCGGCGAGTTCATCACCGACGACGACGAGGCCTCCTCGGCCGCCGTCACCGTGCTCGGCTCCGAGACGGCCACCGAGCTCTTCGGCACCACGAACGTGGTGGGCCAGACCGTCACCATCGACGACCGCACCTTCGAGATCGTCGGCGTGCTGGCCTCGGCCGGCTCCGACTCCTCCTCGAACCTCGACGACGTGGCCATCGTGCCGCTGTCGACGGCCGCGAACCAACTGATCGGGGGCACCGACTCGGCCTCGGTGTCGACCATCTACGTGAAGGCGGCATCCGACGGCCAGCTGGCAGCGGCCTACCAGGAGGCGCAGACGGTGCTGCTGAACCTGCACTCGATCGGCTCCGCGGATGACGCCGACTTCACCATCAGCTCGCAGAACGCGCTGGTCGACACCGCCACCTCGATCTACCAGACGCTCACCGTGCTGCTCACCGGCATCGCCGCGCTGTCGCTCTTGGTGGGCGGCATCGGCGTGATGAACATCATGCTGGTGTCGGTCACCGAGCGCACCCGCGAGATCGGCCTGCGCAAGGCCCTCGGGGCGCCGCCGTGGGCCATCCGTCGGCAGTTCCTGGTGGAGGCGGCGATTCTCGGTCTCACCGGAGGTGTGCTCGGCGCGGTGCTCGGCTGCGGCGCGGCCCTGTTGCTGCCGGGCGTGATCGGCTCCTCGATCGTCATCGCCCCCGCGGCGGTCGGTCTCTCCATCGGTGTGGCCATCGCGATCGGCCTGGTGTTCGGGGTCTACCCGGCCACCCGGGCGGCGCGGCTGGCTCCGATCGACGCGCTCCGCAGCGAGTAGGCGTCCGCTTCTCTCTTTTCGACACTCCCCATCCCGAACCAAGGACTGACTCCATGAAGATCTCCCGCTCCCTCCCCATCCGCCTGGGCGTCGTGCTCGCCGCGGCGGGGGTGCTCACGCTGAGCGCCTGCTCCTCCAGCGCCTCGTCGGAGTCGGCCGGCTCCACCGCCTCGGCCACGAATGCCCCGGTGCAGCAGCAGATGGGTGGCGGCGGCACCTCCGGCGAGATCGCGGCGATCTCGGGCAGCACCCTCCAGGTGCAGGACTCCGATTCGCAGACCGCCGTGACCTACAGCGACTCCACCACCATCACGCAGAGCGTGGCGGCGGCGCTCGCCGACGTCACCTCCGGGGTGTGCGTGACCTCGATCAGCGGCGGCTTCGGCGGCGGCTCCGGATCGGGCGCCTCGTCGACCTCGTCGTCCACCTCGACGGATGCCGCCACCGCCGCCGCGTCGAGCGTGGTGATCAGCACCGTGGTCGACGGCGCGTGCAGCACCGGCTTCGGCGGCGGCGCCGGTGGGGGGATGCCTGGCGGCGGTACCGGCGGAACCCCGCCGACCGACGCCCCCGACGGCGCCACCGCCCCGACCGACGCCCCCGACGGCGTGATGCCCACCGGAGCCCCCGGCGACGGTGCGGCAGGGGGCGCGGCGGGTGGTTTCGGCGGCTTCGCGAGCGGCCTCGTCACGGCGGTCAGCGGCAGCACCATCACGGTGCAGACGACGGATGCCGACGGCGCGAGCTCCACCAGCGACATCACGGTCGACGACTCCACCACCTACACGAAGACCGTCCCGGCCGATTCCACGGCCCTCACGGTCGGTGCCTGCGTGACGGCCCGGGGCGAGTCCGACGACAGCGGAGCGGTCGCGGCCACCTCCCTCGCGGTCTCCGAGGCCGGCGACTCCGGATGCTCGACCGGCTTCGGCGGCATGGGCGGCGGCCCCGGCACCGGCCAGCGCCCGGGCGCCGGCGGCAGCACCGGCACCTCCACGAGCGGAAGCTGAGATGGCGAAGCGCACGAACGACGACGCCTCCCTGGCCGAGCCGGCCGCGGCCGTCGTCGCCCCCACCTCCGACTCGGCCTCCGACGGCGCGGTGGCCTCGGCGACACCCACGCCGCTCAGCGCCAAGAAGCGGAAGGCCCGGCGGCGGCGCAGCAAGCGCATCCTCGCCGGTGTCGTGGCCACGGCGGTGCTGTGTGCCGCCGGCACGGGAGCGGCCTTCGCCCTCTCGCAGGGCCCGGGCAGCTCCTACCGCACCACGGTCGCCTCGCTCGGAACCGTCGACGAGACCCTCGCCCTCACCGGCACCCTCGCCTCGGCCACCCGTCGTGACACCGCCTTCGCCGTCAGCGGTACGGTCTCGTCGGTCTCGGTCGCCCTCGGCGACACCGTCACCGCGGGTCAGCAGCTCGCGGCCCTCGACACGTCCGACCTGCAGGATGCGGTCGATGCCGCCCAGGAGGCCGTCACCACCGCCGAGGAGCAGCTCGAGACCGATCTCGAGGCGCAGTCCTCCACGTCGACGTCGAGCACCTCGTCCACCGGAACGGACGTGTCCGGTGTCACCGGCGCGACGGGATCCGCCCCGACCGGCAGCGGTGCCACCGGCACGGGCACGGGTTCCGGAACCGGCTCGGGTGCGGGTTCCGGCTCGGGGGCGGGAACAGGCTCGGGCGCGGGTTCGGACGGCTCCGGGTCGGGCGGCTCCGGGTCGGGCGAGTCCGGGTCGGGCGGGTCGGGTTCCGGCTCGTCCGGTACCCCTCTCGACACCGCGGCGATCGACGCCGCCGTGACCGCCGTGAAGTCGGCCCAGGAAGCCCTCCTCGCCCAGTACTCCACCGCCTCGGCGGCGGTCGCGGCCACCCAGGAGACCATCGCCACCTCCGACGCCACCTGCCAGCCCTTCCTCGAAGCCACCCTCGACGACCCGACCAGCGGATCGGGCGACCCCGCATCCGGCAGCACCGACTCCGCCGCCACCGAGGCCGACCCGTCCGAAGCATCCGGAACCGACGCATCCGGACCCGCCGGCGCCACCGAGACCGCCGCCGACCCGAACGCGCAGCTGGACACCGTGAAGGCGCAGCTGGCGGCCTGCCAGAGCGCGATCACCGAGGTGCAGTCCGAACAGTCCACCGCGAACGACGCGCAGAGCGCCGTGCTCACGCTGATGACGCAGCTCGACGAGGCGGTCACGGCCCTGCAGACCGCCGTCGCCGACGCGGTCGCCGCAACCACCGGCTCCGGCACCTCCAGCCCCACGCCCACCCCCAGCGCCTCCGCTTACACCGAGGGCGCGGCCGAGACCACCTCGATCCGCACCTCGCCCTCCACGACGCTCGTTGGGTCGCAAATTCGGTCGCAAACCGTCGCCTATTCGACCGAAAGTGCGACCAATGCCGTGCTCGTGGCCGCCGTCACTGCCACCGACAGCGGCACGGGCACGGGCGGCACGAGCGCAGGCACGTCCGCGAGCGGTACGGCCAGCGCGGGCGGCGTGGGCACGTCCGCCACCATCACGGCGGAGACGATCGTGGCCGACCAGGCCGAGATCGACCTCGCCACCGCCGAGCTCGCCATCGCGCAGCAGCAGTTGACGCTCGCCACGCTCACCAGCCCCATCGCGGGAACGGTCGCGGCCGTCTCGATCGCCGCGGGCGACACGGTCGGGGCCGCCTCCACCACCGCCGTCATCACCATCCTGGGCGACGACGGGTACGTCGTCTCGTCCACGGTGACCCTGGCGAACGTCGCGAAGCTGAAGGTCGGCCAGAGCACCGCCATCACGCTCGGCTCCACCGACACCCGGCTCACGGGCGTGGTCAGCTCGATCGGCATCCTCGACGTCTCGAGCGACTCCTCGACGCCGTCGTACGACGTGACGATCGCGGTCGACCCCACGGATGCGGCCCTGCTGAACGGCGCCTCGGCGCAGTTGGCCGTCTCGGTCGCCGCGCAGGACTCGGTGCTCACGGTGCCCACCTCGGCCGTGCACCGCGAGGGTTCGGCCTACACGGTCGACGTTCTGCGGAGCGGATCCTCCGAGCCCGTCCCGGTCGAGATCGGCGCCATGGGCTCGGAGCTCACCGAGATCACCTCGGGGCTGTCCGAGGGCGATGTCGTCGTGCTGGCCGACCTCAACTCCGACGTGCTCGACGCCGACACCGACTCCGGCTCCTCCGAGAGCACGGGCCTCACCGGCCTCGGCGGCTCCACCTCCACCACGACCGGTGGCACCGGATTCCCCAGCTTCCCCAGCGGGGGCACCGGAACCACCTTCCAAGGCCCACCCACCCAGTAGGTGCGACCGGCAGTCCTCCGCCCACGCCGCCGAGCGCGCGTCAGAGCCACCGTTTGCGCTTGAAGACGACGTACAGCACGCCGCCCATCGCCAGCATGCCGAGCACGGCGAGGGGATAGCCGAATGGCCAGTGCAGCTCGGGCATGACGTCGAAGTTCATCCCGTAGATCGTGCCGATCAGGGTGGGTGCGAACAGGATGGCCGCCCACGAGGAGATCTTCTTGATCTCCTCGTTCTGGGCCAGTCCGGTCTCGGTGAGCCGGCGGGTCTCCTCGTTCTGCTGCTGCGTGACGAGGGTGGAGTGCACGGTGAGCGCGTTCTCCAGCAGCGACCGGAAGCCGTCGGCCTTGTCGACCGTGCGCAGCACGTGGTCCATGACGTCGCGCAACGAGCGCTGCAACTCCAGGTCGACCCGGTACTTCTCAGATCCTTTCAGCAGCCGGTCCAGCATCTGTGGCAGCGGCCCGATGGCGCGCTGGAAGCTGATCACCTCCCGCAGCAGCTCGTAGATGCGCCGGGACACCTCGGGGGCGTTGCCGAACAGCTGGTCCTGGATCTCGTCGATGTCGTTCTCGAGCCCCGCGATCACCGGCTCGTAGCCGTCGACCACCTCGTCGAGGATCGTGTAGAGCACCGCCTCCGGACCGAGACGCAGCAGCTCCGGTTCCCCTTCCATCCGGTGCCGCACCGCGCGCAGGTCGGGGTTCTCGGCGTGCCGCACGGTCACCACGAAGCCGGGGCCGACGAACACGTGCACCTCGCCGAACTCGACCGTCTCGGTGGCGTCGAGGTAGCGGGCGGGCCGGATGACCACGAAGAGGGTGTCGCCGAACCGCTCGAGCTTCGCCCGCTGGTGGCCTGTGAGGGCGTCCTCGACGGCGAGCGGATGCAGTCCGAACTCGTCCGCCACCGAACGCAGCTCCTCGGGGCGGGGGCGGTACAGACCGATCCAGGCCATCCCGTCGCGCTCGCGGAGCAGTTCGTAGGTCTCGTCGAGAGAGTACGGACTCCCGGTGCGGTGTCCGTCGACGTAGATGGCGTTGTCGATGATGGCCATGGGTGCTCCTTGTGAGGTCAGTACAGCCGCTCCGGGTGCTGTGGGCGGCGGCGGATGTCGTGCAGGGCGACCGGCCGGGAGATCACGAAGGCGACGAGGTCGCCCGCGTGCACGTCGACGGGCAGGATGCACTGCACGTCGCCGTAGCGCCGGCACGGCCGCGCCACGAAGAGCGCGTCCTGCGCGCAGGACTCCCGGCCGATCAGCCGGAACGTGCTCTCCAGTGGTTCGCAGCCGTCGAGCTCGGCGTCGACCCAGAGGTCGTAGCCGTAGCCGTCGCCCTCGGGCCCGACGGTCACCGCCTCCACCGCGGTCACGACGATCGCGCAGTGCCGTTCGCCCGCGGCCGCCGACCAGGAGTGCGCGGCCGATTCCGAGACGCGGGTGCAGGGGGTGCCGACGGCGCGGGCGAGGCCCGTCATCGACTCGCCGGCGATCGTCACGTCGTCACGCGTGACCGCAGCGGCCCGAGGCCACAGCGCGAGATCCGGGTGCTCGATGTGGTGGCGCCGGTACCAGTTCAGGGTGTGGATCATGCTCACGACGCCACCGCCGCGCGCAGCTGCCGGCAGCAGACCGATCCGGCGCAGGGAACCGCCACGAGGTCGCCCACGGCGAGATCCTCGGGCAGCGTCACGGTGACGCCGCCGATCTCGAACGCGCGGGTTCGTCTGGTCGACGCCCGCCCGATCATCCGCACCTCCTCGAGGTGGGCGGGGACCGCACCGAGATCGGCGTCCAGCGTCAGCGCACCGGAGCGATCCCGAGCGGTGACGCGGGCGACGACGACGGAGGCCTGCTCCCGGTCGGACGGCCAGCCGTGGGTGCCCGGGATGACGGCGGCGGCGATGTGCACGCACGGGGTGTCGCAGATCCCGACCAGGCGGAGCATCGAGACGCCGGAGACGACGACGTCGGTGGTGGTCGGGTGGGTCCACTCGGGCCACCGGTCGATGGCGAGGGGGTCGGGGATCGAGGCCCGGAGGGTGGGGAGGATGCTGGTGAGAGTCACGAATGAAGGTCTACGCCGGTCGCGGGGGCGAAAGGCGACTCCTAACGGAATACGAGCGGTCACGCCCCGAATCCTGACGGGAATCCTCCTCCCGGGGGCTCGCCGGCCGGGTGCGCGACAGGATCCCGTATGGGTTTCCGCCGTTCCCGGCCCCCCGGCGTCAGGAACTCGTTAGGACCGCCGATCGGGGCCGATCGGGCGAGCATGATCGTCCTCCGTACCCTCGCGCCCACTCCGGGTGCCTGTCGGATGGAGAAACCACAGTGCTCGACGTCGTCTACATCGTCGCGATCCTCGCCGTCTTCGGCGTGGTCGCTCTGGTCGCCTGGGGGGTCGGGAAGCTGTGATCGTTCTCGAACTCGTCGCCGCGGTACTCGGGGTGGCCGGCGTGGCCTACCTGATCGTCGCCCTCGTGAAGCCGGAGAAGTTCTGACATGGAAGCGTGGCTTCTGGTCGCCCAGCTGGCGACCCTCGCGATCATCCTCGCGGTGATCCACCGCCCCTTGGGCGACTACATGGCGTGGACCTTCACCTCCGCCAAAGACCTCAAGGTCGAACGCGGCCTCTACCGTGTCGTCGGCGTCGATTCCGCCGGCGAGCAGACCTGGGGCGCCTACCTGCGCGGTGTGCTCGCCTTCTCGCTCATCGGCGTGCTGTTCGTCTACGCCCTGCAGCGGCTGCAGGCGGTGCTGCCCTACTCGCTGGGCCTGCCGGCCGTTCCCGAAGGGCTCTCGTTCAACACGGCGGTCTCGTTCGTGACGAACACGAACTGGCAGTCGTACTCGCCCGAAGTGACCATGGGCTACACCGTGCAGATCGCCGGTCTCGCGGTGCAGAACTTCGTCTCGGCCGGTGTGGGCATCGCTGTCGCCGTCGCCCTCATCCGCGGGTTCTCCCGCCGCAGCACGGGCACGCTCGGCAACTTCTGGGTCGACCTGACCCGCGCCACATTCCGCATCCTGCTGCCGCTCGCGGTGATCTCGAGCATCGTGCTGATCGCGGGAGGCGTGATCCAGAACGTCAACGGCTTCACCGAGGTGACGTCGCTGACCGGCGGCACCGCGACCGTTCCCGGCGGGCCGGTGGCTTCCCAGGAGGCCATCAAGATGCTCGGCACGAACGGGGGCGGCTTCTTCAATGTGAACTCGGCGCATCCGTTCGAGAACCCCACCCCGTGGACGAACCTGTTCGAGATCGTGCTGATGCTCGCCATCCCGTTCTCCCTTCCCCGCACCTTCGGCAAGATGGTCGGCGACACCCGCCAGGGCTTCGCGATCCTCGCCGCGATGGGCACGCTGTTCCTCGTCTCGCTCGCCGCGCTGACCACGTTCGAGATCATCGGATCCGGCACCGGCCCGCAGCTCGCCGGCGGGGCCATGGAGGGCAAGGAGCAGAGGTTCGGCATCGCCGCGTCGACGCTGTTCGCCACCACCTCCACGATCACCTCGACGGGTGCCGTGAACTCGATGCACGACAGCTTCACCTCGCTCGGCGGCATGATGACGCTGTTCAACATGATGCTCGGCGAGATCGCCCCCGGCGGAGTCGGATCGGGTCTCTACGGCATGCTGATCATCGCGATCATCACCGTGTTCATCGCGGGCCTCCTGGTCGGCCGCACCCCGGAGTACCTGGGCAAGAAGCTCGGCCCGCGCGAGATCAAGCTGGCGAGCCTCTACATCCTGGCCACGCCCACGATCGTGCTGGTCGGCACCGCGCTCAGCTTCGCGATCCCGGCCATCCGGGAGGACGTCGAGGGCACCTCGATCTGGAACCCGGGCCTGCACGGCTTCACCGAGGTGCTCTACGCGTTCACCTCGGCCGGCAACAACAACGGATCGGCGTTCGCCGGCATCACCGCCAACACCCCGTGGTTCAACACCGCGCTCGGCGTGGCGATGCTGCTCGGCCGCTTCGTGCCGATCGTGTTCGTGCTCGCCCTGGCCGGCTCGCTGGCCGCGCAGAGCAAGGTGCCCACAACCGCCGGCACCCTGCCCACCCACCGCCCGCAGTTCGTGGGCCTCCTCGTCGGCGTCGTGCTCATCGTCGTCGCTCTCACCTACTTCCCCGTGCTCGCACTCGGACCGCTCGCCGAAGGGCTTCAGTAATGTCCACGCTCACCCCGACCAGCTCACCCGAGCCGTCAACCCGACCCGCCACCACGGAGCCTGTGCCCGGCGCGCGCACCTTCAGCCTCGCTCAACTGGCGAAGGGCCTGCCCGGTGCCGTGCGCAAGCTCGACCCGCGCGAGATGTGGCACAACCCCGTCATGTTCCTCGTGGAGGTGGGCGCGGCCCTCACCACGGTGATCGCCATCGCCCAGCCCTTCCTGCCCGCCGAGACCGGGCCGCAGGCCACCTCGCTGGCGTTCACCTGGGCCATCGCCGTGTGGCTCTGGCTCACCGTGCTGTTCGCGAACCTCGCGGAGTCGGTGGCCGAAGGCCGCGGCAAGGCGCAGGCCGCCACCCTCCGTGCCACCCGCACCAGCACGATGGCCGCCCGCGTGGTGAGCTACGACGCGGCGGGCGACCCGGCGGCGTCGAAGGCCGGCACCACCGCCGTGGCATCCGCTGATCTGAAACTCGGCGACGTGGTGGTGGTCGTGGCCGGCGAGCTCGTTCCCGGCGACGGCGACATCATCGACGGCATCGCCTCCATCGACGAGTCGGCCATCACCGGTGAGTCCGCGCCCGTGGTGCGGGAATCCGGCGGCGACCGCAGCGCCGTCACCGGCGGAACGCGGGTGCTCTCCGACCGCGTCGTGGTGAAGATCACCTCGAAGCCGGGGGAGACCTTCGTCGACCGCATGATCCGCCTCGTCGAGGGCGCGTCGCGCCAGAAGACGCCGAACGAGATCGCGCTCAACATCCTGCTCGCGAGCCTGTCGATCATCTTCCTGATCGTCGTGCTCACCCTCGGCCCCATCGCCGGGTATTCGGATGCCGCGCCCTCGATCGCCGTGATGGTCGCCCTGCTGGTGTGCCTCATCCCCACCACCATCGGCGCGCTGCTCTCGGCCATCGGCATCGCCGGCATGGACCGGCTGGTGCAGCGCAACGTGCTGGCGATGTCGGGCCGCGCGGTCGAGGCCGCCGGCGACGTGACCACCCTGCTGATGGACAAGACGGGCACGATCACCTACGGCAACCGCCGCGCCTCCGAGTTCCGCGCCCTGACCGGCGTCGACGGCATCGCCCTCCGCGACGCGGCCGCCCTGTCGTCGCTCTCCGACCCCACGCCCGAAGGCAAGTCGATCGTCGACCTGGCTGAACAGCAGGGGTTCCGCCGGCCGTCGACGGTCGACGGCGAGATCGTTCCCTTCACCGCGCAGACCCGGATGAGCGGGATCGACTTCGCCGACGGCCGCCAGATCCGCAAGGGCGCCGGCTCGGCCGTCACCGCCTGGGCGCGCGAGAGCGGCACGGCGGGCAGCTCGCTGTTCGACGAGCTGCAGGAGCAGACCGACGCGATCGCCGGGCTGGGCGGCACCCCGCTCGTCGTGGCGACACGCGAGAAGGGGCAGCCGGCCCAGCTCCTCGGGGTCGTCTACCTCAAGGACATCGTGAAGGAGGGCATGGCCTCCCGCTTCGCCGAGCTGCGCTCGATGGGCATCCGCACCGTCATGATCACGGGCGACAACCCGCTCACCGCGAAGGCCATCGCCGAGGAGGCCGGTGTCGACGACTACCTCGCCGAGGCCACCCCCGAGGACAAGCTCGCGCTGATCAAGAAGGAGCAGGAGGGCGGGCGGCTGGTCGCCATGACCGGCGACGGCACCAACGACGCCCCGGCCCTGGCCCAGGCGGATGTCGGCGTGGCGATGAACACGGGCACCTCGGCCGCGAAGGAGGCCGGCAACATGGTCGACCTCGACTCCGACCCCACGAAGCTCATCGACATCGTGGCGATCGGCAAGCAGCTGCTCATCACCCGCGGAGCCCTGACGACGTTCTCGATCGCGAACGACGTGGCGAAGTACTTCGCCATCATCCCGGCCATGTTCGCCGCGGTGTTCCCGGGTCTCGGCCTGCTCAACATCATGGGCCTGCACTCGCCGTCGTCGGCCATCCTCTCGGCCGTGATCTTCAACGCGCTGGTGATCGTGGTACTCATCCCGCTCGCCCTGCGGGGTGTGAAGTACCGTCCGATGTCGGCCTCGCGCATCCTCAGCCGCAACATCCTCATCTACGGCCTCGGCGGGGTGATCGCGCCCTTCGTGGGCATCAAGATCATCGACCTCCTCGTCAGCCTCATCCCCGGCTTCTAGACCAGACAGACCAGACCAGGTCAGAACAGGACAACGCACATGGCTACCAATCGCGGGTTCGCCCGCCCCTACTGGGTCGCGATCCGCTACATGATCGTCGTCACGGTCGTGCTCGGCATCGCCTACCCCGTCGCGATCCTCGGCATCGGTCAGCTCGCGCTGCCGGCCCAGGCCAACGGCTCGATCGTGACCGTCGACGGCGAGCCGGTCGGCTCGTCGCTGATCGGCCAGTCGTTCACCGACGACGACGGCACCGCCTTGCCCGGGTGGTTCCAGTCGCGCCCCTCCGCGGCCGGCTACGACGGCGGCGCCTCGGTGGGCTCGAACTACGGGCCCGAGAACGAGGACTTCCTCGCCGAGATCCAGGCCCGCCAGGCAGCGATCGCCGAGAGCGACGGGGTGGCCGAGAACGACATCCCGGTCGACGCGCTCACCACCTCCGGCTCCGGGCTCGACCCGCACATCAGCCCCGAGTACGCCTACGAGCAGGTCGCCCGGGTGGCGGATGCCCGCGGCCTCGACGAGAGCGAGGTGACCGGCCTCGTCGACGCCTTCGTGCAGGGCCGCGACCTCGGCTACCTCGGCGAGCCGACCGTCAACGTGCTGCAGCTGAACGTCGCGCTCGCGCAGCTCGGCAGCTGATGGCGCGGCGATCCGCCCGGGAGGCGCGATGAAGCAGGGGCGGCTCCGGGTACTGCTCGGGGCCGCCCCGGGCGTGGGCAAGACCTACGCCATGCTCGAGGAGGGCCGGCGGCTGCGCTCGCAGGGCAAGGACGTGGTCGTGGCGGTGGTGGAGACCCACGGCCGCACGGCCACCAGGGCGATGACGCTGGGCTTCGAGATCGTGCCCCGCACCCGCGTCTCGCATCGCGGCGTGGAGCTGGAGGAGATGGACCTCGACGCCGTGATCGCCCGGGCGCCCCAGGTGGCCCTGGTCGACGAGCTCGCCCACACCAACGCTCCGGGGCTCGCGCACGAGAAGCGCTGGCGCGACGTCGAGACCCTGCTCGACGCGGGCATCGACGTGATCTCGACGGTGAACATCCAGCACATCGAGTCGCTGAACGACGTCGTGCAGCAGATCACCGGGGTGCCCCAGCGCGAGACGATCCCGGATGCGGTGCTGCGCGAGGCCGACCAGATCGAGGTCGTCGACCTGGCTCCGCAAGCCCTGCGCGACCGCCTCTCCGAGGGCGTCGTCTATCCCGAGGCACGGATTGACGCGGCGCTGTCGAACTACTTCCGGCTCGGCAACCTCACCGCCCTCCGCGAACTCGCCCTGCTCTGGCTGGCCGACGAGGTCGACTCGTCCCTGCAGAAGTACCGCACCGAGCACGGCATCGGGCAGAAGTGGGAGGCCCGGGAGCGGGTGGTGGTCGCCCTCACCGGCGGACCGGAGGGCGAGACCCTGCTGCGGCGCGGCTCGCGCATCGCCGCCCGCTCGGCCGGCGGTCAGTTGCTCGCCGTGCACGTCACCAGTCAGGACGGGCTCCGCCAGGCGGCCCCCGGTGCCCTCGACGCGCAGCGCTCGCTCGTGGAGAGCCTCGGCGGCAGCTTCCATCAGGTGGTCGGCAGCGACATCCCGCAGGCGCTCGTGCAGTTCGCCAAAGCCTCCAACGCCAGCCAGCTGGTGATCGGGGTGAGCCGCCGCAGCCGCCTGGCCGCTGCGACGGGCCCGGGCATCGGAGCCACGGTCATCCGCGAGTCGGGCGACATCGACGTGCACATCGTCAACCACGCCGCGGCCGGCGGCTCGCGGCTCTCCCTTCCGCACCCGCACGGCTCGCTCACCGTGCGGCGCCGCATGTACGCCTTCGTGCTCGCGCTCGCCGGCGGGCCGCTGCTCACCTGGCTGCTGGCGTCGTTCCGCAACGAGGACTCGATCACCTCCGACGTGCTCAGCTATCAGCTGCTCGTGGTGGTCGTCGCCCTGGTCGGCGGCATCTGGCCGGCCCTGTTCGCCGCGGTGCTCAGCGGCATCACCCTCGACTTCTTCTTCGTCGATCCGCTCTACACCGTCACCGTCGACGAGCCGCTGCACCTGCTCGCCCTGTTCCTCTACGTGCTGATCGCGGTGCTGGTGAGCATCGTCGTCGACCAGGCCGCCCGCCGCAGCCGGGCCGCCCGGCGCTCCGCGGCGGAGTCCGAGCTGATCGTCGGCGTGGCCGGCGAGGTGCTGCGCGGGCAGGACGCCTTCCAGGCGTTCGTGACCCGCACCCGGGAGGCCTTCGGGCTCACGGGCGTGCGCATCCTGATCGGCGATCGCGTGCTCGCCTCCGACGGCGAGCCCGCGGGCGACGACTCCCTCGACCGGGTGCCGATCAACGACGAGGCCGTGCTCGAGCTGCACGGCCGCGCCCTGCAGGGCTCCGACAGGCGGCTGCTCGGCGTGATCGTGCTGCAGCTCGCGAACGCGCTGGAGCACGCCGACCTCGAGGAGACCGCCCGCGAGATGGCGCCGCTGGCCGCAGCCGACAAGGTGCGCAGCGCACTGCTCGCCGCCGTCGGGCACGACCTGCGCCGCCCGCTGGCCGCCGCCACCGCCGCGGTGACCGGGCTGCACGCCTCGGGCCCGCAGCTCTCCGCCGACGACCGCGAGGAACTGCTCGACACCGCCGAGACCGCGCTCAAGCAGCTCACCGACCTGCTGACCAACCTGCTCGACGTCAGTCGCGTGCAGGCCGGGGCCCTCGCGGTGGCGCTGGAGAGCGTCGACCTGGTCGACCTCGTGCCGGCGACGCTGGAAGAGCTGGGGGTGGGGCCCGAGGCCGTCGACCTCGAGATCCCGGCCGGGCTGCCGCAGCTCGAGGCCGACCCGGTGCTGCTGGAACGGGTGCTGGTGAACCTGCTCTCCAACGCGCTGAAGTACTCGCCGGCCGACCAGAAGGTGGTGATCGCCGCATCCGCGTTCCACGACAGGGTGCAGATCAGGATCATCGACCGCGGGATGGGCGTGCCGGACGACCGGCGGGAAGACATCTTCGTGCCGTTCCAGCGCCTGGGCGACACCGACAACACCACGGGCCTCGGCCTCGGCCTCGCCCTCTCGAAAGGATTCGTCGAAGGGATGAACGGAACGCTCGAGTTCGAGGAGACCCCTCTCGGCGGGTCGACGATGGTGGTCACCCTGAGCGCGGTCTCCTCGGGGTCGGTCGGCGCGTGAGGATCCTGATCGCCGACGACGACCCGCAGATCCTGCGGGCCCTGCGGGTGACCCTCGGCTCGCAGGGGCACGAGGTCATCACGGCCACCGACGGCCGGGAGACCATCGCCGCGGCGTCGAAGACCCCGCCCGAGCTGCTCATCCTCGACCTCGGCATGCCGCACCTCGACGGGCTCGACGTCATCCGCACGGTGCGGGCCTGGTCGTCGCTGCCGATCCTCGTGGTGTCCGGGCGAACGGATGCCGCCGACAAGGTCGACGCCCTCGATGCCGGCGCCGACGACTACGTCACCAAGCCCTTCGCCATCGACGAGCTGCTCGCCCGGGTGCGCGCGCTCACCCGGCGCACGCCCACGACGCTCAACCGGCCGGTCGTCACGCTCAGCGGGGTGACGATCGACCTGGTGTCGCACGTCGTCAGCCGGGAAGGCCGGCGGGGTGCCATCCGGCTCACGCCGACGGAGTGGAAGATCCTCGAACTGCTCGCGCGCAACCCGCACCGGCTGCTCACCCACGCCGACCTCTTCACCGAGATCTGGGGCACCCCCAACGTGCACGAGACCGGTTACCTGCGGCTGTACATCGGCCAGCTCCGCAAGAAGCTCGAGCCCGATCCGTCGCGACCCGTGCACATCCTCACCGAGACCGGGATGGGCTACCGATTCGAGCCCGACCCGAGCGCGGATCCCTGACGCCGGAGAGGCCGTCCCGCGGTGCGTGTGCGCTGTCCCGCGGTGCGTGTGCGCTGTCCCGCGGTGCGTATGATGGAGCCGATCCGAGCCGGGGGACTCGCGCGTCGATGCCGACATCGCCTCCGGATGGCGACGTCCGCTCTCGGCCCGATCGAGAGGCACGACCGATGTCCCTCCGTGTCCGCCGCGCCGGCCTCCTCGGCACGCTCACCGCCTTCGCCCTCGTGGGCGCCTCCCTCGCGGCCACGCCCATCGCGGCCGGCGCCACCGGCACGGTCCCCACCGCCGCCGCCGAGGCCGGCGATCCCACGCCGGTCATGCCCGACGAGCGGGTCGTGATGGGGCAGTACCCGACGTCGGACTTCACCGCGCAGGCAGCCGAGGTGGCACCCGATCTCGCCCAGGCGATCGCCGCCGACACCGGGGGAACCCCGGAGGACTACCTCGCCAATGCCGCCGCGGCGGCCGATGCGGTCAGCGTCGTCGACGCGCTCACGGGGGAGGGCGTCGACGTGCTCGGATCCCGGCTCGACGGCACCTCGCTGATCGTGAACGTGGCCTCCGAGAGCGATGTCGCGGCCGTCGAAGCGGCGAACGCCACGGCCGAGATCGGTGCGCCCGAGACACCCGACTTCTCCTCCTACGACGTGTCGCTGCAGAAAGACCTCGTGGGCGGCCAGGCCTACGCCTTCACCCAGGGCAGCGGCCGGTACTCCTGCTCGGTGGGCTTCAACGGCACCGACGTCTCGACCGGCAAGCCCGCCTTCCTCACGGCGGGCCACTGCTACCCCACCAGCGGGGTGCTGAGCGAGCTCGTCCAGCCCCGCCCCGACGCGGTCTCCTCGACGGGCATCACCCTGGGCTCCCAACTGGCCGGTGCGCTCAACTTCGGCGACGGTTTCGACGCGAACCTCATCTCCACGGCGTCGGGCTGGACCCCTCGCCCGCAGGTGGGCACCTGGGGCGGCAACGCCGGGGCAGTCGGCTCGGGAGTCTCCACGGTGCGCGACTACTCCCGGGCGATCGAGGGTCAGGTGATCTGCAAGTCGGGCCGCACCTCGGGCTGGACCTGCGGTCACGTGCTCGCCGTCGACTACCTGGCCGACGTGGAGGGCACCCAGATCAACTCGTACGTCTCCGACATGTGCAGCCTGCACGGCGACAGTGGCGGCGCCGTGGTCTCGGGCCCCAACGCCATCGGCCTGGTGTCGTTCGGCAGCTACCAGAACTGCTCCGAGACCGATCAGATCTCCGGCACCTTCCCGATCTCCTCCAGCCGGCAGAACGTCATCTCCCGGCTGTCGATGTGGGAGATCGCCGTGCAGGCGTCCGCCCCCGTCATCACCGCACCGACCCCCGGGGCGCCGCTCTATCAGGGCCAGAGCCTCCGGGGAACGCTTCCCTACGGATCCACCCACTTCACGGTCCAGGGCTGGCTCGATGGGGCGCCCGTCTTCATCCCGGTCAACCCCGACGGCACCTGGTCGCTCGACCTGCAGAACAAGGCAGTCGGCGAGCACACCTACCGACTGCACGCCGCCTTCGGTTCCGGCAGCTCGGTGTCGACGGAGATCACGGGCGGCTTCACCATCGCCGCGAAGCCCACCGTCGATCGTATCCAGGGCGCCGATCGCTTCGATGTCGCCGTGGCGGTCGCCGAGCGCGAATTCCCGGGAGCCACGACGGCCCCGGTCGTCTACGTCGCCACCGGGCTCACCTACCCCGACGCGCTGAGCGCCGGCCCTGCCGCGGCGAAGGAGGGCGGGCCGCTGCTGCTGGTGACCAAGGACGACGTCCCGACCGCCGCGGCCGAGAAGATCGCGCGGCTGAACCCCGGCCGCATCATCGTGGTCGGCGGCCCGAACTCGGTCTCCGAAGCGGTCGTCACCACACTCGAGTCCCTGGTTCCCGGGGTCGACGTGCAGCGCCGCAGCGGCGCGGACCGCTACGAGGCCGGACGTGCCGTGGTCGCGGGCGCGTTCGGCTCGGTGGCGCACGCCTACGCGGCGACGGGATCGACCTTCCCGGATGCGCTCTCCGCAGGCGGGGCGGCGGGGTCGGAGCGCGTACCGGTCGTCCTGGTCAACGGAGGTGCGGCCACCGTCAGCACGCCCACGCTCGATCTGTTCCGCACGATGGGCACCGACTCCATCACGGTCGTCGGCGGTGTGAACTCGGTGCGTCCGGAGGTGGTCACCTCGTTGGGGACGGTGCCGGCCGCGGTGAACCGTATCGACGGGGCAGACCGGTTTCAGGCCTCCATCAATCTGAACGCCTTCGCGTTCCAGTCCGCGTCCACGGCCTATCTCGCCACCGGGTACAACTTCCCTGATGCTTTGGCCGGCGGCGTCCTGGCCGGGATGTCGGACGCCCCTCTCTACGTCGTCCCCACCGAGTGCGTGCCGACCGGCGTGCTCGCCGAATTCACCCGTCTCGGCGTGAAGGACGTGGTGCTGCTCGGCGGTCCGAACTCCCTTTCGCCGGCGGTCGCGAACCTCACCGCCTGTTCGTTCTGACCGGGTCGGCGCCGATCCGGCGGCCCGTGTCGCACGGATCGGCGCCGGTCCGCGAGAATGGACGCATGAGCAACAGTTACGCCGCGGCCGGAGTCGACACGGAGGCGGGCGACCGCGCCGTCGAGCTGATGAAGGCGGCGGTGCAGCGCACCCACGGCCCCGAGGTGCTGGGCGGGGTGGGCGGCTTCGCCGGGCTCTTCGACGCCTCGGCGCTCAAAGCGTTCGAGCATCCGCTGCTCGCCACCTCGACCGACGGCGTGGGCACCAAGATCGCCATCGCGCAGGCCCTCGACAAGCACGACACCATCGGCCAAGACCTCGTGGGCATGGTGGTCGACGACATCGTCGTGGTGGGCGCGAAGCCGCTGTTCATGACCGACTACATCGCCTGCGGCAAGGTGGTTCCCGAGCGCATCGCCACCATCGTGGCCGGCATCGCCCGCGCCTGCTCCGACACCGGCACCGCGCTGGTCGGCGGCGAGACCGCCGAGCACCCGGGGCTGATGGGCGAAGACGACTACGACGTGGCGGGCGCCGCGGTGGGCGCCGTCGAGGCGGATGCCGTGCTCGGCGCCGAGCGGGTGCGCGACGGCGACGTCGTGCTCGCCCTGGAATCCTCGGGACTGCACTCCAACGGCTACTCGCTCGTGCGGCACATCCTCGCCTCGGCGTCGCTGGACTACGCGTCCCACTCCGACGACTTCGGCGGCACGGTCGGCGAGGTGCTGCTGGAACCCACCCGTCTCTACAGCGGACCGCTCGTGCGCGTGCTCGCCATCCCGGCGCTGAACGGCGCCATCCATTCGCTCTCGCACGTCACCGGCGGCGGCATCGCGGCGAACCTCGCGCGCGTGCTGCCCCGCGGATCGTGGGTGGAGGTCGACCGCTCCACGTGGTCGCCCGCTCCCGTGTTCCGTGTGCTCTCCTCGCTCGCCGGCTCCACGCTGGAGAGCAGCGAGGGCACCTGGAACCTCGGCATCGGCTTCTTCGCCGTGGTGGATGCCGCCGCCGCGGCCCGCGTCACCACCGCGATCCAGGCGGAGGGCATCCGCACCTGGCAGGTCGGCACCGTCTCCACCGCCCCCCGCTCACCGGAGTCCCTCGAGGGCTTCGAGCAGGGCGCCAAGGGCGTCGACGGCGGAGCCGTCCGACTCGTCGGCGCCTACGCCTCCTAGGCTGAGTCCACCGGCTCAGGAGAGCGGAAGGAGGTCGGGATGGCGGCACCGGTTCCTTCGGAGGAGGCGCTCGAGCGCCTCGACCTCGTGGTGGCCGAGCTCGGCGACCCGGCCATCGTGCGCGGGCGGATGATGGGGCGGCCCATCCTGACCCTGCAGGGCACGATGTTCGCCTGCCTGAACGGTGAGCTGCTCGGCCTCAAGCTGGGCGCCGAGACGCCCGAGCACGCCGAGGCGCTGCGCATCCCCGAGGCCGAGCTGTTCGACCCGTCGGAGAAGGGGCATCCGTTCAAGGACTGGGTGAGCATCCCGCCGAGCGCACCGGGGGAGTGGATCCGCTTCGCCGCGGCGGCGCTGGAGTACGTGCGCGCACCCTGAGCCGGCGGCCGCGGGTCAGCCGCCGTCGCCGCCGGCAGCGCCGGCCGTCTCGTGCGTGTCGTCCTCCAGCTGCACGCGCAGCAGCAGCGTGACCCAGGTGCGGAAGGGCGACCAGGCGGCCGTGACCTCGGCGAGGGTCGCGGCATCCGGAGCCGACGGCAGCCGGTAGGCGTGGCTGAGCGCCGTGAGGAAGCGGGGCTCGTGCAGGGGTGCGTGATCGGGATCGCCCGCCCCGCGCAGCAGGATCAGCTCGGCCGAGAACGGCCCGATGCCGGGCAGGGACTTCAGCGCCTCGAGCGCCTCCTCACGGGGCATCGCGCGCAGCGAGGCGCTGTCGAACACATTGCGCCGGGCGGCCTCGCCGAGCGCCCTCAGTCGCTCGACCTTGGGGCCGACGAGCCCGCGGAAGCCCTCGAGCCGGGCCAGCACGGCCGGCGCCGGGAAGGCCGACCGGGCCACGCCGTTCACCACCACGCTCTCGCCGAGCTCGTCGCTCATCCGCTGCTTGATCTGCGCCGCCTGCGTCATCCGGATGCGCTGCCCGATGATGGCCCAGGCCGCGGCCTCGTACCACGACCAGAAGCACACCGGACGAAGACCCGGGTAGCGCCGCTGAACGCCCGCGACCACCTCGTCGCGCTCGCCCACGGCCTCGAAGGCGGTGCCGTCGACGTCGAGCGAGAGGATGCGCTCCACCTGCGTGCGGGCGGCCGACAGCTCCTCGCGCCGGAGTGCCCGTGAGGCGTGCAACCGGCCGCGCACCTGCGACCCCACCTGCTCGAGGCTCACCCCCACCACCTGCCACGACCCCTCCAGCGCGAACGCGAAGTCGAGCGTGGCCGAGCCGGCGGCCTCGTACGCCGCCGGGGCGAACCCTTCGAGGAAGCGGATGCTCGACGCCAGCGAGAACGCACCGCGCGGGTCGATCGTGAACGTTCCCCGCGGCGCGGCGGCGGCGGTCTCCCGGGCGACGGTCATCAAGGGCTCCTCGAGGTGGGCACCGGAGCATCCGAGTGCGCTGGGTTCATCCTGCGGGATGCCGCCGACATCCGCCAGCGCCGGGTAGCCTGGTCAGATGACTACACCTGCTCTCGCGCACCTGAGCGGCGGCCCGCTCGACGCCCAGACCATCCCCCTCGACGACGGAGCCCCCGAAGAGCTCGTCCTCCCGTACAGCGAGGGCCAGCTCGTCTACAAGCTCGTCTCCGACGGATCGGACGACTCCGAGGGCCCCGCCACGGCCCAGTACCGCTTCACCGAGGTCTCCGAGATCCTCAACGAGGGCAAGTACGACGAGCGCTGAGCGCGCGTGAGCGACCCTTCTCTGCGGGTCTTGTCGGGTGTCTCGCCCAGAAACCTCGCGTAGCGACGCGAGAAGTGCGGGTAGTCGGCGTAGCCGAGTTCGGCGGCCAGTCCGCTGAGCTCGGTCTCCGGATGCGCGTAGAGCGTGGTGGCGGCGCCTTGTAGTCGGCGGCACTCGATCAGCCACTTCGGGCTCACCCCCACGTACTCGCGCACGAGTCGCTCGAGCGACCGCACCCCCAATCCGGCGCGATCGGCGAGTTCCGTCGCGCGCAGGATGCCGTGGTCGGTCTCCGCGAGCCGTCCCACCTCGTTCATCAGCCGGCCGCGGTCGTCCACCTGCGCCGCGAGGGGCACGAGCCAGCCACGCAGGGCGCCGACCAGCGCCCGACGGGCCAGGTCGCCGCTCGGTGCGGAGGTCATCGCGGCGGTGACCGCCGCCTCCGGCGTTCCTACGAGCGGAACCTCCCGCCCCACGAGTGCCGTCGGGTCGTCCCCGGCGAGCAGCAGCGGCCCGGCCGCCGGCCGGAACAGCACTCCCACCGCCCACGAGCGCCCGCGCAGCGACACCACCGACACCTGCGGATCGGGCCCCGCCAGCGCGGCGCCACCGAGCGTTCCGCTGGTGTCGGATGCGCCCGCCGGCTGCAGGATCGCATTGAACGCCGGGTAGGACAGGGTGCGCTGGGGCCGCGACTCTGGCTCGGGCACGCTCCAGCGCACCACCCACACGTGCCGCACGAGGTCGCCGATGCCCGGGCCGAGTTCGAAACGGTCGAAGGAGACGCCGTCGGCACCCGGGTTCAGATGCCCGAGCGACACGGGCTCCGGCTCGGCCATGAGTGCGTTTCCGTTCGCGTCGAGGGCTCGGCCGGCGCTGTCGCAAAAGTTCAAGACGCGCGGTGCGGCTCTTTTCTAGCATGGGCCCATGACATCCGAAACCGACACACCCTCAGCATCCGTCTCCGAACCCGCCACCGAGCCCGCGACCACCGAGCCCGCCACCGGCGCGCACACCACGAACGGTCTGCCGCACGGCTCCACCTCGCTCACCCCGCACATCGTCGTGACTCCCGCCGACGACGCGATCACCTTCTACCGCGACGTCTTCGTCGCCATCGTGATCGACGTCACGCGCTTTCCCGCCGAGGGCGGCGGCGAGCTCGTGGCCCACGCGGTGCTCGACTTCGGCAGCGGCATGATGACGCTGAGCGACCCGCTCGAGCCCTACGGGCTGGTGGCCCTGCAGCCGGACGCCGGGCATCCGTACTCGCTCGCGATCTACGTGCCGCACGTCGACGCCGTCACCGCCGCCGCCGAGAAGGCCGGCGCGACGGTGCGCGAGCAGCCCGCCACCTTCGTGTCGGGCGACCGCTACGCCTCGGTGCTCGACCCCTTCGGCGTGCGCTGGTCGATCATGACCCGCGTCGAAGACCTCTCGCCCGAGGAAGGCGCCCGGCGGGTCGCCGAGTGGGCGGCCGCGCAGAGCGGGAGCTGACGGCGCGGGAGCCGGCGGCGCGGATCGGCCGCCGTTCCCTCCGCCGCGCGTGACAGATGTCGATGCAGACGGCAGAGTGGAGCCATGTCCCGCCTCACGGATGTGATCGAAGGCCTGCGCGATCCGCACGCGCCCCTGCTGCACGTCGCCTACGACTCGGGTGAGCCCGAACCGGCGGCGTCGGCCGGGGAGGCCGCCGAGCGTCCGATCGTCGTCATGATCCACGGCATCGCCTCCTCGGCGGCCACCTTCACCTTCGTGCGGCCGTTGATCGAGCCCACCCATCGCGTGATCGCGATCGAGCTGCTGGGGTTCGGCGGATCGCCGCAACCGGAGAACGCGAAGTACACCCTCGAAGAACACGTCGCCGCGCTCGCCCACACCGTCCGCTCGCTGCACCTCACGCGCCCCTTCGTGCTCGTGGGGCATTCGCTCGGGTGCCTGATCGCCACCCGCTACGCCGCGACGCACGAGTCGCACGTGCGGAAGCTCGTGCTCGTGAGCCCGCCCGTCTACCTCGCGCCGTCCGAGATCGGCGATGCGCGAGCCCGGCTGAAGATGGCCGGGTACCTGCAGGCGTACGAGTACTTCCGCAAGAACAAGGACTTCACCATCGCCCACGCGGCCATCGTGTCGCGGCTGCTGCCCGTCGCCCACGTGATGGAGATCACGGAGGCGAACTGGACGCCTTTCGTGCTGTCGCTGGAGAACTGCATCGAGCAGCAGACGGTGATCAGCGACCTCTCGCGCATCGACCTCCCCGTGGAGGTCGTCTACGGCCGCTTCGACGAGTTCCTCGTGCCCGAGAACCTCGCCATCGTGGCGAAGATGCGTAACGTCACCACGCACGTGGTCAACGCGAGCGATCACATGATCCGCAAACCCATGGCCCGTGTGGTGGCCGCCGCGATCGACACCCCCGCCTCGCCGTAGCCCCGGCGGCCTGAGCCGCGTGCGCCGTCACCACCGGGGGCGCGCTCGCTCGGTGCGGCTAGTGGTCGGCGAGCACGCGTGCTCGCGCGGTGCGGTACTCCTCGTCGCTGATGGTGTGGCTGTCGTGCAGGCGGTCCAGCTCGCCGAGGCGCTCCTCGGTGGAGCGTTCGCTGCTGAGCATCTCGCTGTCGAGCAGCTTCGTGGCGAGATCGCTCTGCAGCGTGAGCGGATTGTGACCCGAAGCGCGCACGCGCCGCGCGTTGGCGACGATCTGCACGATGACCACCACGAAGACGACGACGACGAGGGCCGCCACGACCACGAAGATGATGGGGAAGAGCGCGAAAAGATCGGGCATGGTGCCTCCTTCTGTCGGTCTTGTCCTCCCCCAACCCTTCCGCTGAACCATCCGTGGGCACCCGATGCCCAGAAACGTCTCAGCCGGCCGTTTCAGGCGCCGATGGAATCCAGGATGGCCGCGGCCAGCTCGTCGGGCTTGGTGAACTGCGGCCAGTGGCCGGTCGGCAGCTCCACGATGCTCGAACTCAGCATCAGCGGCACCTCGGCGAAGTACGGCACCCCGGCCGCGATCGCCTCCCCGATCTCGTCGCGGCTGAAGGTGCAGCTGATGAGGGTGATCGGCACCCCGTAGCGCGCCGGGTCGGACAGGTGCTGCGGATCGCGCGCCACCCGCGCGGGCTCGGGGATCGCTGCGGCCCGGATGCTCTCCTGGAGGTCGTCGTCGAGGTCGCGCAGATCGGTGTCGCTGAATTCGTCCCACGGCGGCAGCGGCACGTCGGAGCCCACGCTGTCGAGCTGCTCGTTGATGGCCACCCCGTCGGGCGTCGGCCCGCTGTCGACGTAGATGGCTCGCGCCACCCGGTCGGGCCGGGCGTCGACCGCCCCGTGGATGATCGCACCTCCGCCCGAGTGGCCGACGAGCACCACCGGCCGTGACGGATCCAGCGCATCCAGCAGCGCGACCACCTCCGCCGTCTGCGAGGCCAGCGTGACCTCGCCGCGATCCTCCTCGACCGAGTGGAGCCCGGCCAGCGTGGGCGTGTGCACGGTGTGCCCGGCCTCGCGGAGGGCGGGCACGACCGCGCTCCACGAATCGCCCTGCAACCAGAATCCTGCGATGAGTACGACGTCCATGGCTCAGACGGTACGCCCCACCCCCGACATCAGCCCAGGTGCACCACAGCCCGCTCGTCCCCGGCTCCCTGCGGCAGCAGTGCCGACTTCGGCCCGCGGATGAAGAACACCGCGATGGCCGCGGCGATCAGCATCGCCACCCCGGCCCCCACGAAGGTGGCCACGTACCCGTCGGTGAAGGCGGCGAGCTGGCCCGATCCGCTCTTCATCGATCCCTCGAAGGCCCCCGCGTAGAGCACGGTGAACACCGCGAGACCGATCGATCCGCCGATCTGCATCGCCGAGTTCACCGTGGCCGCCGCCGCGCCCGCGTCGTGCGGGGCGACACCCGACAGCGCGAGGTTCTGCAGCGGCACGAACAGCATCGAGAGCCCGATGCCGAGCAGCACCAGCGAGGGCAGCACCTGCACCCAGTAGTTCCCGTCGACCGTGATGCGCACGAGCAGGAACAGGCCGGCGGCCGAGACGAGCGGTCCGGCGATCATCAGCACGCGCGGCCCGACGCGCGGCAGCAGCTTGGTGAGGATCGGCACGCAGATCAGGATCACGACGGTCATCGCCACGTTCGCGAGCCCCGAGACGAGCGGCTCCATGCCGAGCACGAGCTGGAAGTAGAAGGTGAGGTAGAGCGTCGATCCGAGCAGCACGCTGCCGACGACGGCCTGGATGAGGAACGCGCCACCGCGCACCCGGTTCAGCACCACGCGCAGCGGCAGCAGGGGCTGGGCGACGCGCGACTCGACCCACACGAACAGGGCGAGCAGGCCCGCGCCGAGCGCGAGGAACCCGATGGTGCTGGGCGAGCCCCAGCCGTCCTCGGCGAGCGTGAAGCCGTAGACGAGCGCACCGAGACCGAGGGATGCCGTGACCGCGCCCCACACGTCGTAGCGGTTGTCGCCCTCGGCGCGGCTCTCGCCCAGCAGCAGCAGGCCGCCGATCAGGCCCACGATCACGAAGAAGACGTTCACCAGCAGGCACCAGCGCCAGTCGGCGAACTCGGTGAGCACGCCGCCCAGCACGAGGCCCACGGCCGCGCCGCTGCCGCCGATGGCGCCGAACACGGCGAACGCGGTGTTGCGGTCGCGCCCCGAGGGGAAGGTCACGGTCAGCAGGCCGAGAGCGGCGGGGGCGAGCAGGGCGGCGAACAGCCCCTGGAAGCCGCGGGCCACGATGAGTTCGGTGCCGCTCTGCGCCAGTCCGCCGAAGGCCGAGGCCACGCCGAAGCCGACCATGCCCACGAGGTAGCTGCGCTTGCGGCCCCAGTAGTCGGCCACGCGGCCGCCGAGCAGCAGCAGGGCGCCGAACACGAGCGCGTAGGCGGTGATCACCCACTGCCGCTGGCCGTCGGTGAGTCCGAGCTCGGCCTGCGCCTGGGGCAACGCGATGTTCACGATGGTGGCGTCGAGCACCACCACGAGCTGAGTGAGGGCGAGAACGGCGAGCGTCCACCACCGGCGGCCGGATGCGGGGGAGACGGATGCTGCGGGGGCGGGTCCGGACATGAAGAAACCTCCAGGCTTCTGTACGAAGGTGCTGGAGGTTTCAAGCCTCGGACCGGACGGACCGGCCTCCCCGACCAGACGGGGTCGATCAGACCTCCAGTCTACCCGATCGCGCTACCGCCCGGGAGCCGGGCTGCCGGTCACCCGCTCGAGCAGCTCGCGGTAGCGCAGAACGGTCTGCTCCACGATCTCGTGCGGGAGCGTGGGCGGCACGCCCACCTGGTCCCAGTTGGCGGCCAGCCAGTTGCGCACGATCTGCTTGTCGAAGCTCGCAGTGCGATCGCCCGAGTCGTAGGCGGCGGCGTCCCAGTACCGGCTCGAATCGCTCGTCAGCACCTCGTCGGCGAGCACGATCTCGCCGCTCTCGGAGTCGCGGCCGAACTCCAACTTGGTGTCGGCGAGGATGACGCCGCGGTTCTCGGCGATCTGCGCGGCGCGCCCGTACACCGCCAGCGACAGGGTGCGCAGGCTCTCGGCATCCTCGGCCCCGATCAGCTCGACGGTCTTCTCGAAGCTGATGTTCTCGTCGTGCTCGCCGAGCGGCGCCTTGTAGGCGGGTGTGTAGATGGGCTCGGGCAGGCGGTCGCCGTCGGCGAGGCCGGCGGGCAGCGGAACGCCGCAGACGCTCTGCGTGGCCTGGTACTCCTTCCAACCGCTGCCGGAGAGGTAGCCGCGCACCACGCACTCGATCGGGAACATCGTAAGGGAGCGCACCACCATCGAGCGGCCCGCGATCCCGGCCGGAACGGCGGGAAGCCCGAGCGCCTCGGCCTCGGCGGGCGACACGAGATGGTTCGGCACCTCGCCGAGCTGCTGGAACCACCAGCGGCTGAGGGTGCTGAGCAGCTCGCCCTTGCCCGGGATCCCGGGTTCCAGCACGTGGTCGAAGGCGCTCACGCGGTCGCTCGCCACCACGAGCAGGGCGGCGGGGCGGGCAGCCTGAGCGGTCTCCTCGGGCACGTACAGGTCGCGCACCTTGCCGCTGTAGACGTGACGCCAGCCGGGCACGGTCAGCCCGGGCTGCGGGGCGACGGCGCTCACGAGGAGGCTCCGTCGGTTCCGGATGCTGCGCCCGCGGCATCCGCAACCCCCGCCACGCGGGCGGCGATGTCGGTGCGGTGCTGCGAATTCTCGAGGTGGATGCCGGCCAGCGCGCCGTACACACGGTCGCGGGCGGTGGCGAAGTCGCCGGCCGTGGCGACGACGCTCAGCACACGGCCGCCGGTGGCGCGGATGACGTCACCGTCGCGATCCGTCGCCGCGTGCATCACGCTCACACCCTCGAGGCCGGCGGTGTTCTCGAGACCGGTGATGACGCGGCCGGTGACGGGGGAGCCGGGGTAGTTCTCGCTGGCCAGCACCACGGTGACGCCCACCTGGTCGCTGAACACGGGTCGCGGATGCTCGCCCAGGGTTCCGTTGGCGGCCGCCAGCAGCAGGCCGCTCAGCGGAGTCTCGAGGCGCGGCAGCACCACCTGGGTCTCCGGGTCGCCGAAGCGGGCGTTGAACTCGATCACGCGGATGCCCTTCTCCGTCAGGATCAGGCCGCAGTAGAGCAGGCCGATGAAGGGCGTTCCCTCGGCGGCGAGCTGGCGCACGGTCGGCAGGGCGATGGTGTCGATCACCTCGTCGACGAAGGCCTTCTCGCTGCCGAAGCGCTCGTCGAGCCAGGGGAGAGGGGAGTAGGCGCCCATGCCGCCGGTGTTCGGGCCCTCGTCGCCGTCGGCGAGGCGCTTGTAGTCCTGGGCGGGGGAGAGCGGAGCGACCGAGTGGCCGTCGCTCAGCAGGAACAGGGAGACCTCCTCGCCGTCGAGGAACTCCTCGATCAGCACCTCGCCGTGCTGCAGCCAGTGCGCGGCGTGCGCGGTGGCCTCGGCGAGATCGGCGGTGACCAGCACGCCCTTGCCGGCGGCCAGCCCATCGGCCTTCACCACGTAGGGGGCGCCGTACTCGGCGAGGGTGGCCTCGGCCTCGGCGAGCGTGGAGGCGTTCGCGGCCCGGCCGGTCGGCACGCCGGCGGCCTCCATGATGCGCTTGGCGAACGACTTGCTGCCCTCGAGGGCGGCGGCCTGCCGGCCGGGCCCGAACACGGGGATGCCGCGGGTGCGCAGGGCGTCGGCCACTCCGGCCACCAGGGGTGCCTCGGGGCCGATCACGACGAACTGGACGTTCTCGCTCAGCGCGTACTCGGCGACCGCGTGCGGGTCGTCGGCATCCAGCGGCACGGTGGGCACGTCGGCCGCGATCCCGGCGTTGCCGGGCGCCGCCACGATCTCGTGCGCATCACCCTCCCGCCGCAACGCCGTGATGATGGCATGCTCGCGCGCGCCCGAACCGAGGACCAGGATTTTCACGTTGCTAGTTTAGGCGGCGCGCCGGGCTTCGCTCGGCGTGCCGCCTCTGCGCCGGTCCCTGCCCGGCGCAGGGCGAGATGTGGGGGCGCGGTCGAACGACCCGGCCTGCGGTCGGGCCGTTCGGCCACACCCCCACCCTGGGTCGTCGAGTACGGCCTGAGACTGTGGGTCTCGGCCACACGCTCGCCTTGGGTCGTCGAGTACGGCCTGAGACTTTGGGTCTCGGCCATACGCTAACGGTGGATCGGTGAGTGCGGCTTGAGACGTGGGCCTCGGTCGCTTATGAGATTTCGGGCGTGGTCGTGGCGGGTGGCGCCGTGCTGCCTCAGAGAGCCAGCGGGACCTGAGAGGAGAGGTCGGCCCGCTGGCCGGAGGCACGGATGCGGGCGGTGGCGATGCCCTCGTCCCATGACAGGGCTCCGGTGGCGAGGGCGATCCAGGTGGCCGCGTCCATCTCCACCACGTTCGGCGGCGTCCCGCGCGTGTGGCCTGGCCCCTCGATGCACTGCACGGCCCCGAACGGCGGAACCCGCACCTCCACGGAGTTCCCCTCCGCAGCATCCGCCAGCATCTGCAGCAGCCACCGCACCGCGGTCGCCCGAGTCTCCCGCCCGGCCCCCTCGAAGTCACCCGCCGCGTCGGCCACGGCCGCCCGCCCCACTGCATCCCCGATCCGCGCCTTACCCATCCCCCCACGCTACCCCGCAGCCCGCCCCGACGAGGTGGCCGCCCCGACGAGGTCGTCGATCACCTGCACAGATGCGCGTCCGGTGCGCAGATGCGCATCCGGTGTTCAGGGGGATGCGCGACAATGGGGGGGTGAGTGATCAACCCGAGCCGGCCCGCACGAGCAGCGAGAGCCGCGCGACCGTGTCCGTGCGGCGCGCGCCGCGCTACTTCCGCTTCATGGCCGTCGGCGCCGCCGTGGGCGTGCTGGTGTCGATCGCGCTGACGTTCTCGTTCCCCGAGCAGGAAGACTTCAGTCGCCTGCAGGTGCTCGGCTTCACCGGGCTGTTCATCGTGGCGATCGCCGTGGCGCTCGGCGCACTCGTGGCCATCGCGATCGACCGCGCCAGCCGCCGCCGCGCGCGCACCGTCGACGCGGATCGGGTCGAGGAGCACGAGATCCCGGCCCAGGCGGGCGCGAAGCCGAGCACCGACGCCCGGGCCGAACCGGCACCGGAGATCGAGTTCACCGCCGAACCCGTGTCACCGCCCGCCGCGCACGACGAAAAGGCCTGATTCCAGAAGGCCTGCACCGTCGTGAGGCGGTCAGGCCCTCGCACGCAGCCGCTTAGGCGCGCTTCTGCTCGTCGGTCGGCTCGAGGGCCTCGTCGGTGTCGTCGTCGTCATCGATCCACTTCGAGTAGTCGGGCTCGTCCGAGTTGCTGCTCGTGAGCTCACGCTCAAGCGCCGAATAGTTCGTGTCGGGACTGAAGTATTTCAGTTCGCGAGCGACCTTCGTGTGCTTGGCTTTTTGACGGCCACGCCCCATGCGAGACCCCCTCACGATTCGGGCCGGGGGATCACGCCGCCCGGATGAGACGAATAACTACGAAAACTTGGGTCAGTTTAGCACGCAGGCATCACACGACCCGCTGCCCGAGGGGTGCGCATCCGTTCATCGTCGCGTTCCGTCACAGACGCATCGCCGCGGTCAGTTGCGGCTGCGCTTGTGCGTGCTCACCGGCTCGGCGTGCGGGCGACGCGGAACCGGCCGCGTCGGTTCGCCGCGGCGCTCCTGACCGGGCAGCGGGCGCGAGCGCCGGCCGTACAGCAGCTCGGAGGAATCCAGCAGCCACGGCACCAGCGCGATCGTGACGCCGTGCACCAGCATCAGCTTCTTGCGGATGCGCCGGGCCTTGTGGTTGTGCAGGATCGTCTCCCACCAGTGCCCCACGATGTAGATCGGCGTGTAGACGGTGACGACCTCGGAGCCGTGCTCGGCCTGGTGCTTCATGATGTACTTCGCCAGCGGCACCGCCACGTCGCGGTACGGCGACTCGATGATGTTCAGCGGCACCTCGATGTTCATCTCCTGCCAGTCGGCCTCGAGCCTGGAGGTCTGCTCGTCGTCGATGGAGAGGTGCACCGCCTCGATCGAGTCGTGGCGGGCGGCGATGGCGTAGTCGAGGGCTTTGAGCACCGGCTTCTGCATCCGCCCCACGAGCACGATGGCGTGGTCGCCGGATGCCCCGAAGGTGGTGTGCGGGTCGACCTCGACCTCTTTGTTCACGTCGCGGTAATACCGGTTCACGCCCATCATCAGGATGAACAGGATCGGCATGATCGCGAACACCAGCCACGCGCCGTGCGTGAACTTGGTGATCGTCACCACGATGAGCACCACGGCCGTGAACACGGCACCCAGCAGGTTGATGGCCAGGCCCCGGATGACGGCGCCGCGGTCCGAGCAGCCCTCGCGCAGCATCCGGAGCCAGTGCTTCACCATGCCGCTCTGGCCGAGGGTGAACGAGACGAACACGCCGATGATGTACAGCTGGATGAGCTGCGTGAGATTGGCCTGGTAGACCACGAGGATGGCGGTGGCGAACAGCGCCAGCACGATCATGCCGTTGGAGAACACCAGACGGTCGCCGCGGGTGAGCAGCGCCTTGGGGGCGTAGGAGTCCTTCGCGAGCACTGATCCGAGCAGCGGGAATCCGTTGAACGCGGTGTTCGCGGCCAGCAGCAGCACGGCCGCCGTGGCCGCCTGGATGACGAAGAACAGGATCGAGTTGTTGCCGAAGGTGGCCGCCGCCACCTGGGCCATCAGGCTGCGCTGCGGCGTGGTGGCGCAGTCGGTGAAGCCCACGAGGTGACAGGCGTCTTCGGCGTAGTGCACGTTCGAGATCAGCGCGAGGGCGGTGAGTCCGGCGAAGAGGCAGATGGCGATCGAGCCCATC
This sequence comes from Herbiconiux dendrobii, assembly GCF_052048175.1. Classification (NCBI taxonomy): domain Bacteria; kingdom Bacillati; phylum Actinomycetota; class Actinomycetes; order Micrococcales; family Microbacteriaceae; genus Herbiconiux; species Herbiconiux dendrobii. The sequence continues at coordinate 160,869 of NZ_JBLZQV010000001.1, forward strand.
AGCACGAGGGTGCGCTGGGCGTTCTGCACCTTGGGGGTGCGGAACGCGGGCACGCCGTTCGAGATCGCCTCGACGCCGGTGAGGGCGGAGCATCCGCTCGAGAAGGCGCGCAACAGCAGCAGGATCATCGCCGCCTGGGTGAGCTGCTCGGCCTTCACGTCGAACCCGGCCGACTCGGCCACGGGCGCGTCGCCGAGCACGGTGCGCACGAGGCCGGTGACGATCATCACGGCCACGCTGGCGACGAAGAGGTACGTCGGGATGGCGAAGGCCTTGCTCGACTCCGCCACGCCGCGCAGGTTCACGGCCATCAGGATGATCACGAAGCCGACCGCGATCTCCACCCGGTACGGGTTCAGACCCGGCAGCGCCGAGATGATGTTGTCGACCCCGGAGGCCACCGACACCGCGACCGTGAGCACGTAGTCGACCAGCAGAGCGGATGCGACCACCAGGCCGGCCTTCTCGCCCAGGTTCTTGTGGGCGACCTCGTAGTCGCCACCGCCCGACGGGTAGGCCTTGACGAGTTGCCGGTAGCTGGCCACGACGACCACCAGCAGCAGCACGACCGCCGCCGCGACCCAGGGCGCGAAGCTCAGGAAGGCGAGCCCGCCGATCAGCAGGATCATCAGCAGCTCCTGCGGCGCGTAGGCCACGGAGGAGAGCGGGTCGCTGGCGAAAATAGGGAGCGCCAAACGCTTCGGGAGCAGCTGCCCTTCGAGCTTGTCGCTCGGCAGCGGATCACCGATCAACCAACGTTTCGCCGAGCGGGGTTCATTGACCACGAGTGAGAACACTACTCTGCGGCAACCCACTGTCAAGTTGACCGGGGTCCGTTTTATTCCCGCTTGACAAGACGGGGTCGTCGACCGCACGAAAAGCGCCGCACGAGTGCCTGTCGGCACGCCGTGCGGCGATCGTTGCGCGGTCTTCGCCGGTTACTCTCCGGGGATCTCGCTGTCGGTGTACTCGCCCGCTTCGGGCTCGGGGCCCTTTACGTCTGCGTCGTCCTTGTCGGTGTACTCACCGTCGCGCTCGTCGCGCTCCTTCTTCACGGTCATGAGATCCTCCTCGATTGTCCGGCCGGTCGTCGCTGGGAGCCGCGGCTCTTGTCGCGAAGCTACCACCGCCCGCGCCCGCAGGCCAGGCAGTCGCACCCCATCCGCACGGATGTGCAGCCTGCGCCCCGCCTCATCTGCCCGCCCGAGCCTTCCGCGCGCCCGCACCCTGGCAATCTCGCCCACGGCGCCAATGTCGGTTGCGCAGGCGCACTCGGCGCGGCCTCACCGGAGGAAGCCGCGCAGTTGTTCGTAGACACCGTCGCTGACGGAGTTCGGTCCGCCGAGCACGACGATCTGCACCGGATTAAGTCGGTCGAGCTCGTTCGCCACGGATGCGGGGATGGCGTCGGCCGCGACCAGCAGCACCGGCGCTCCGTTGGCTGCCGCGGCGGGCGAACCGGACAGCGCGTCAGCGAAAACCTGACCGGACGCCACGTATGCGACGTTCACACCGCCTGTGAAGTTGCTCGCCGACGCGTTGGCCGACACCTCGAATCGGTCGGCGCCCCCGACGCGGGTGGTGGGCATCGATGCCTTCAGCTGGCTCTCGACCGCGGCCGAAACGGTGTTCGTGCCGCCGAGGATGACGATGTGATTGGGTCTGAGTCGGGCCAGTTCGTCGACGGTGGCCGGCGGGATCGCGTCTTTCGTCGTGAGCAGCACAGGGCCGCCGTTGTTGGCTGCGACCGCGGATCCGGACAGCGCGTCGGGGAACACGGTGCCGGAGGCGAGGTAGGCCACCGGAATGCCGGGTGAGAAGTTATCCCGAGATACAGCGGCCGCGACGGCATATCGGTCGGCGCCGCCGAGCCTGTCGACTGTCGGTGCGTAACCGGCTAGGGCGCGCTGGACGGAACTGCTGACGGATGTGGTGCCGCCGAGGATGATGATGCGTTTCGGCTTGAGTCGCGCAAGTTCGGCTCCGACGACGGTGGGGATGCTGTCTGAGGCAGTCAGTAGAACGGGCGCGCCGCGCGATCCCGCTGCCGCTGATCCGGATAGCGCATCGGCGAAAGCGGTACCGGACGCGATATACGCGACCGGTACGTCTGGGGCGAATTCGGCAGCAGAGTTTCGGGCCGAGACTTCGAAGCGATCCGCTCCGCCCCGGCGGACCAGTGGCGCGGTGCTGTCGAGATCGATCACCGCGATCGTGTTCGAATTCGAGCCGGTGACGAAGGCCTGACGGTGGTCGGCGTCCATCGCGATGCCTTGCAGTCCGCTGCCGTAGTCGACATCCGATTTACGGATGACGCGAGTCACCGAGAGCGTGAGGGTGTCGATCGCGGTGATCAGCCGTTCGGTGCCGATGTAAGCCTGGTGACCGATCACGTCGACCGCGACGCCGTCAGGATTGTCCCCGATGCCGTTCGTGCTGTCGTGCGGAATGACCGCGATCACGGAGTTGCGGCTGGTGTCGATGACGGACACTGTGCTGTCACCCTCGTTTGTGACGAAGGCGCGGTGCGCGACGCTGTCGATCGCGATCCGGCGTGGCGCCTTACCGATGCCGGTCGAGCTGTCATGTGGGATGACGGTCATGACCGTATCGCTGAGGGCGTCGATCACCGAGACGGTGTCGTCGTCGAGGTTGGTGACGAACACCCGGTGCAAGTCGGTGTCAACTGCGACGTTGAGTGGGAACTTTCCGATGCCGTGGGCGGAATCGTGAGGAAGCACGGCTTTGACGGTGTTGGTGTCGGTGTCGATCACCGAGACCGTACCGGCTTTGACGTTCGCCACATACGCGCGGTGGCGATCGGGATCGACACCGATCCCATCGGGTCCCGATCCGATGCTCGTCGCATTGTCGTGTGGGATGACCTTCGTTACCTCGTTGGTCGTGGTGTCGATGACGGAGACGGTATCGGAGTTGTAGTTGGAGACGAAGACCTGATGATGAACCGGGTCGAGAGCCACGCCGGATGGCCCGGCTCCGATACTCGTCGGCCCGTTCGGAATCACCTCGGTGACTCGGTTCGCCTCGGTGTCGATGACCGAGACGGTGCCGTCGAACGTACTCGCGACAAAGGCCTGACGTGTCGACGCATCGACCGCGACGTCGACCGGAGCTGGATCTGGTCGGGTCGATGACGTGATCCGGATCGTTGCAGTGACGAAGGTGGAGGCCGACGCGCTCTGCACCGCGAAGGGCGAAATCGCGACAGCAGCAACGAGCGCCGCCGCCAATCCCGCACCCATTCGATTAGTTGAGGACATCTCAACATAATACGGGATGCCGCCGACGCCGTCACCCCTCGCGGGTGACCTCGGCGGGGGACTTGTCGGGGCGCCAGCCCCGCCAGGAGGGCTGACGGAGGCGGCCGGGGCCGGTCCACTCGGCGAACTCGACCTCGGCGACGAGCTTCGGGGTGACCCAGCGGGCGTCGCGGGCATCGGCGGCGGGCACGTCCTCGAGCGGGTTCGTCTTGCGCTCGAGGGCGGCGAGGCGGGTCGTGATGGCGTCGAGCTCGCGGTCGCTGAAGCCGGTGCCGACGCGGCCGACGTAGACGAGCCGGCCGTCGGCATCCGGAACCCCCATCAGCAGCGAGCCGATCTGCCGCGCGCGGGCGCCCTTGCCGGGGCGCCAGCCGCCGATCACCACCTCCTGCGTGAGGTGGTGCTTGATCTTCAGCCAGGATCCGGTGCGACGGCCCGGCGCGTAGCCGCTCGATCGGCGTTTGGCCATCACGCCCTCCAGACCCAGCTCGCGGCTCGCCCGCACCGCGTGCGCGAGATCGCCCTCGAAGGCGGGCGGAACGTGCAGCGGGCCGCGGGAGGCCGGCAGCAGCTCGTCGAGAAGTGTGCGCCGGTCGTCGTACGACGACTTCTCCAGCGACGCCCCGTCGAGCTCGAGCACGTCGAACACCATCAGGTCGACCTTCACCTGGCGCTGCGCCGCCTCGACGTCGCGCGGGCGGGTGAGGCCCATCCGCTGCTGCAGTCGGCCGAAGCTCGGCCGGCCGCGCGCATCCAGCGCCACGATCTCGCTGTCGAGCACCATCTCCCGGCCCTCGGATGCCTCCTCCAACGCCGACACCAGCTCCGGGTAGCCCGCGGTCACGTCGTTGCCGTTGCGGGTGAAGAGGGTCACGGTGCCGGAGGTGGCGCGCACGAGCGCGCGGATGCCGTCCCACTTCATCTCGAAGGCCCAGTCCTCCTGATCCGGCAGGGTGTCGGCCTCGGAGAGCGTGGCGAGCATCGCCTTGGGCACGCGGGTGGAAGGGCTCGCGGGCTCGGCGGACTGCGTCGACCCCGAGCCCGGCGCCTTCGAGGCGCGCGCCTTCGCCTTCTTCAGCGGCGGCCCGCCCGGCGAACCCGGTTCGGCCGACCAGTCGACCGGCACCTGATCCTTCATCAGGTGGATCAGCCACTGGTTCGCGCCCGTGCCGTTCTCGCCACCGGTGTGGATGAGCGCGAAGCGCCGATCCTCGCCCAGGCCGCCCGACTGCTGCCCGTGCAGCGTCGCGATGATCTCCTCGCCGTCGCGCCACTTCTCGAGCTGGTAGCTGCCGAAGTCCCAGATCGTCACCGCGCCGGCTCCGTATTCGCCTTTGGGAATATGTCCTTCGAAGGTGCCGTACTCCATGGGGTGGTCTTCGGTCTGCACGGCGAGGTGGTTCTTGCCGGTGTCGACCGGGAAGCCCTTCGGGAGCGCCCAGGAGACGAGCACGCCGTCGTGCTCGAGCCGGAAGTCCCAGTGCAGGCTCGAGGCGTGGTGCTCCTGGATGACGAAGGAGCGTCCGTCGGTCGACGGGGGAGTGGCATCCGGGACCGGCTCGGGGGTCTTCGCCCGATCCCGCTTGGAGCGGTAGACGGTGAGGCGGTCGCGCTCGCGGTCGCCGGATGCGACGGGCTCGCGATTGCGGTCGGGCTGGTCGTGCGGCCCGCGGTTCGAGTGCCACTCGCCACCCGGCACCTCCACCGAGCCGGGCGCCTCGGCACTCACGGCCAGCGGATCGTCGCGCGTGCGCATCCGCTCGAGCACCTCGTCGAGCTCGAGCTGCCGCAGGTTCTTGGCCGAGAGCTCGCGCCAGGTGCGCGGCACCGCGACCGTCGGATGCGTGCGCCCGCGCAGCGAGTACGGGCAGATGGTGGTCTTGTTGGCGCTGTTCTGGCTCCAGTCGACCAGCACTTTGCCCGTGCGCAAGGTCTTCTTCATGTCGGAGACGACGAGATCCGGATGATCGGCCTCGAGGATGCGGGCCAGCTCGTGCGCCACGGCGGACACCTCGTCGGAGGTCTGCCTGCCGTCCAGCGCGGCGTACAGGTGGATGCCCTTGCTCCCGCTCGTGACGGGCACCGGCTCCAGACCCATCCCGGTGAGGATCTCGCGCGCCGCGCTCGCCACCTCGACGCACTCGGGCAGCCCGGCGCCCTCGCCCGGGTCGAGGTCGATCACGAAGCGGTCGGGGTTCTTGGGGCGGCCGTGCGCATCCACCCGCCACTGCGGCACGTGGATCTCGAGCGCGGCGATCTGCGCCAGCCAGGCGAGCGTGGCCTGGTTGTTGACCAGCGGATACACGTTCACGTGGTCGGAGTGCTGGATCTCCACCCGCCGCACCCACTCCGGCGTGCCCTCGCCGAGGTTCTTCTGAAAGAACACCTCGCCCGGATGCCCGTCGTCACCCACCCCGTGCACCCAGCGTTTGCGGGTGGCCGGCCGGTTGCGCGCGTGCGGGATGAGGAAGGGCGCGATCTCGGCGTAGTAGCGCAGGATGTCGGCCTTCGTGGTGCCGGTGGCGGGGTAGATCACCTTCTCGAGGTTCGAGATGCGCAGGCGATGCCCGCCGACCGTCACGGTCTGCTCGCCGCTCGAGGAGGCGCTCTTCGGAGCCATGTCCCTCATCCTCTACCCGAATCGGCTCCGCGCGCGGTTGAATGGGGCATGCGATCCATCTGGAAAGGCGCGATCACCTTCGGGCTCGTCAACGTGCCCGTGAAGGTCTACGGCGCCACGGAGGACCACGACATCTCCCTGCACCAGGTGCACGAGAAAGACGGCGGGCGCATCCGCTACCAGCGCCGGTGCGAGATCGACGGCGACATCGTCGACTACCAGGACATCGCGCGCGCCTACGACGACGGCGAGCGGACGGTCATCCTGAGCAAGGAGGATCTGGCATCGCTGCCCGAGGAGCGCAGTCGCGAGATCGAGGTGGTGGAGTTCGTGCCGAGCGAGCAGATCGACCCGATCATGCTCGACAAGAGCTACTACCTCGAACCCGACTCGAAGTCGCCGAAGGCCTACGCGCTGCTGCGCAAGACGCTCGAGACCACCGACCGCACCGCGATCGTGCACTACGCGCTCCGGCAGAAGACGAGGCTCGGCGCGCTGCGCGTGCGCGGTGACGTGCTGGTGCTGCAGGCGCTGCTCTGGGACGACGAGGTGCGCGAGGCATCCTTCCCCGCCCTCGACGAGCCGGTGCGGGTCTCCTCGCAGGAGCTCGAGATGGCGCTCTCGCTGGTCGACCAGTTCGCCACCGACTTCGCCCCCGAGAAGTTCAGCGACGACTACCAGGAGCAGTTGCGCACCCTGATCGAGGCGAAGCTCGAGCAGGGCGACACCGTCGACACCGACGAGACCTTCGGCCGCGAGCCCGGCGAGGGCGAGGGCGGCGGCGAGGTGCTCGACCTGATGGAGGCGCTGCGGCGCTCCGTCGACAAGAGCAAGGGCGGCGGGTCGGGATCGGGCTCCTCGGCATCGAAGTCGAAGGCGTCGAAGAAGGATGACGACGAGGACGACGCGGGCGGGGTGACCTCCAAGGTCAAGGAACCGTCCGCGCCGGCGAAGAAGCCCGCCGCCAGGAAGCCGGCGGCGAAGAAGGCTCCGGCCGCCAAGTCGACGGCCTCGAAGGCCCCGGCGAAGAAGGCCACGAAGGCTTCTTAGCGCCCTCGGCCGCCGCCGGCCCCTTCCTCCATGACCGCTCGGACCTCACCCCAGACGGCCAGGAGGGTCTTTTCGAGGTCGGTGTCCGGTGCATCGTCCAGCCATCGCGCGACCGCCAGATCGAAGCAGGTGACGGCAATGGCCGCCAGCGCGCGGGCCTGTGGCTGAGCCACACCTCTGTCGACCAGGGATTCCTCGATGGCGAGACCGAGGTGGCGGCTCCGGAGGAGGTCGCGTTCCTGCAGGGCGGGCTCGCTGCGGATGATGGCCTGCCGCCGGGCGATCTGCCGGCGCCAGCCCTGGAGGCCGCGGCACGCCGCGGTCAGGCCCAGCTGCACCGTGGCCACGGGAGTGCTCTCCGCCGGCACGGCCCGGAGGAAGTCACGCACCGTCTGCGGGAACTCCCGGTCGCGCAGGAACAGCGAGTCGCGCTTGTCGGCGAAGTGCCGGAAGAACGTGCGCGTCGTCAAGCCGGCCCTGGCCGCGATCTGCGGCACGGTGGTGTCGGTGAAACCGTGCTCCTCGAACGAGTCCAGCGCCGCCGCCTCGAGACGGAGCGCCGCATCAGGAGACCATCTGGGCATGGAGCAATGATGACACGTCGTGCCGTGACGTGTACAGTGACGACACGACGTGTCATAACGTGGAGAGACGGAGCCATCATGGTGAACAACAGCGCAGCGTGGATCGATGCGCCGTACGCGGACCTGACCGTTCGGGACGCGCCGATGCCGACGGCGAAACCGGCGCAACTCGTGATCGAGGTCCGAGCGGTGGCGGTGAACCCCCTGGACGCGATCATCCAGTCCAACGGACGGGTGATGTACGGATGGCTGCCCTACCCCGTCGTGCTCGGCGAAGACGTCGCGGGGATCGTGGTCGAGGCCGGAGCGGGTGTGGCGGGATTCGCCGTGGGCGACCGGGTGGTGGCCTACGCGATCGGTCTGGAGAAGGGGCGCGACGCGGTCACGGAGAGCGGCTTCCAGAACTACGTGGCGGTCGACGCTGCACTGGCCTCGCCGCTGCCGCCCGGGACGGCGTTCGAGGCGGCCGCGGTGCTGCCGCTCGCGCTCACGACGGCGGCCGCCGGCTTGTTCGAGGCCCGGCAGCTCGGCTTGGACCACGGCCGGCTGGGGCACGCCGAGCCACGGGACGAGATCGTGGTGATCTGGGGCGGCGCCACATCCGTCGGCGGCAACGCCATCCAGCTCGCCCGCGCCGCCGGGTACCGCGTGATCACCACGGCCTCGGCCCGGAACCACGACCGGATGCGTCGCCTGGGAGCAGAATCGGTGTTCGACTACCACGCCCCCGATGTCGTCGATCAGGTCGTGCGAGCGGTGGCCGGGGCGCCGGTCGCCGGTGTCCTCGCCCTCGCGGTCGGCTCGGGAGTCCCGAGCGTGAAGATCGCGCGCGCCACCGGCGCGAAGAAGGTGGCCATGGCGAGCCCGCCGGTGTCGTTCTACGACCAGCCGCGCCGGTCGGGGTTCTCCGTCGAACGCACCGGACTGTTCGTGCGGCTCGGAATCCGTTCGGCGCTCCTACAGCTGCGCAGTCTCGTCAGCGGGGTGCGAGCATCGTTCATCTGGGGCAGCGCCATCGCGACCTCGCCCGTCGGACCGGCCGTGTGGGGCTCGTACCTTCCCGAGGCGCTCGCCGCCGGCACCCACCGGCTTTACCCCGAACCGCGCGTCATCCCGGGCGGCCTGCCCGCGGTTCAGGGCGCGCTCGATGCGCTGCGCGACGGCGTCTCCTCGACGAAGCTCGTCGTCTCCCTCGCCCCGGAGGCGCCGGGCCCGTGACCGGCGAGGCGCTCGAGCGTCTTCGGCTCAGTCGAGTGCGCCGATCCGCGACTCCGCAGCGCCCGCCAGCGCCCGGCTCTGCACGAGCGCCACGCTCGCCTCGATCTCGGGGGAGAGGTGCCGGTCGGGCCCCGGTCCGGCCACGTCGGCGCGCAGTCGCTCGAGCACCGCTCCCGTAGCCGGCGCAGGCCGCAGTGGCGCTCGCAGGTCGAGCGCCCGGCCCGCCGTCATCGCCTCGATCGCGATCACGCGCGCGAGCCCGTCGATCGCCGAGCGCAGCTTGCGGGCGGCGTGCCAGCCCATCGACACGTGGTCCTCCTGCATCGCCGACGAGGGGATGGAGTCGACGGATGCCGGCACCGCCAGCCGCTTCAGGTTCGACACGATCCCGGCGGCGGTGTACTGCGCGATCATCAGTCCGCTGTCGACGCCGGCGTCGTGCGCGAGGAACGCCGGCAGGCCGTGGTTGCGGGCCCGGTCGAGCATCCGGTCGGTGCGGCGCTCCGCCATGCTCGCCACATCGGCGGTCGCGATCGCCAGGAAGTCGAGCACGTAGCCGACCGGGGCCCCGTGGAAGTTGCCGTTCGACTCGACGCGCCCGTCGGGCAGCACCACCGGGTTGTCGACGGCCGAGCGCAGCTCGCGACCGGCGATCGTCCGCGCGTGCGACACCGTGTCGCGGGCCGCACCGTGCACCTGCGGTGCGCAGCGCAGGGAGTACGCATCCTGAACCACCGTGTGCTCGGGCCCCTTGTGGCTCGCCACGATCGGCGACCCCTCCAGCAGCCGGCGCAGGTTGGCCGCGCTCTGCGCCTGCCCCTCCTGGGGTCGGAGCGCGGCCAGATCGGCGGCGAAGGCGGCATCCGTTCCCAGTAGCGCCTCCACCGACATCGCGGCCGACACGTCGGCGGTTCGCAGCAGCAGGTCGAGGTCGTGCAGGGCCAGGCACAGCATGCCGAGCATGCCGTCGGTGCCGTTGATGAGCGCAAGACCCTCCTTCTCGGCCAGCAGCACCGGGGCGAGGCCGGCCGCCTCGAGGGCCGATGCCGCAGGCAGCTCGTCGCCCGCGGCATCCCGCACCCGGCCCTCACCCATCAGCGCGAGGGCGCACTGGGCCAGTGGCGAGAGGTCGCCCGAGCAGCCGAGCGAGCCGTACTCCTGCACGATCGGGGTGATGCCGGCGTTCAGCAGGGCGGCGTAGCTCTGCAGGGTCGACGGGCGGATGCCGGTGCGGCCGGTCGCGAGCGTCGAGATGCGCAGCAGCATCAGTGCGCGCACGACCTCGCGCTCGACCTCGGGCCCGGATCCGGCGGCGTGCGAGCGAACGAGGCTCTGCTGCAGCCGGATGCGCTGCTCGGGTTCGATGAACGTGGTCGCCAGTGCGCCGAACCCGGTCGAGACGCCGTAGTGCGGCGCGCGGTCGTCGGCCAGGGCGTCGATCACCGCGCGACTGCGGGCGACCTCCTCGAGAGCAGCAGGGTCGATCGTGATGCGGGCGCCGCCCCGGGCCACCGCGACGACCTCGTCGACCGAGACGGGCCCCTCGCCGACGACGACCGCTGCGAGCTCGGGTTCGGCGGTGGTGGCGGTGGTGATTTCAGAGGTGGATTCAGGCATGCACCCATGCAATCTCCCGTGCGTGTGCCTGGACCGGCCCGCCCGAGCGTTACTGTCTCGTATACGAGACGGATGGCAGGGGTGAGATGGACGACGAACCGAGCGATGCGACGACGCACGCCGCCGCGGTTCCGGCCTCCACCGACGAGGTGCCCGCCGCGCGGCGCACCCTGCAGGTGCTGCGGTTCCTCTCCGCGCAGCGCGGGCCGGTCGCCGCCTCCACGATCGCCACCGCGCTGGGACTCCCGCGCTCCAGCACCTACAAGATCCTCGCGGTGCTCGAGGAGGAGGGCTTCGTACTCCACCTCCCCGAGGCGCGCCGCTTCGGGCTCGGCGTCTCGGCCTTCGAGCTGAGCTCGGGCTACTCCCGCCAGACCCCGCTGGCCCGCCTGGGCGCACCCCTGCTGGCCGCCCTCGTCGACCGCATCGGTGAGAGCGCCCACCTCGCGATCCTGCACGGCCGCGACGTGCTCTACCTCGTCGACGAGCGCGCGCCGCACCGCCCGGCGCTGGTCACCGAGGTGGGCGTGCGCCTGCCCAGCCACCTCACGGCGAGCGGCCGCGCGATGCTCGCGGCTCTTCCCCCGAAGCAGCTGCGGGCGCTGTTCCCCGACCGCACCGCCTTCGCGCACCGCACCGACGTCGGCCCCCACTCGGGCCCCCAGGACTACGGATCGCTGAAGCGCCTGCTCGAGAACGTGCGCCGCCGCGGTTACGCCGAGGAGGACGGCGACGTGGTGGAGGGTCTCGTCTCGGTCTCGGTCGCCGTGCTCGACCACACCGGCTGGCCCGCCGCCGCGATCGCGGTGACCTCCCCGGCCGACGCGGTCGCCGTCGATCACTGGCCCGCCATCGCCCACGAGATCGCCACCTCGGCCCGCGAACTCGGCCGCCGCATCCGCGGTGCTCCCGGGTGAGCGACGTCTCCGGAGGGAATATACGTCGCACTACGTCATAAGCGGGTTCCGCTGAGCCGGTAGCGGGAATCATGACGGGCGTGACCAAGCAGATCCGATTCAACGCCTTCGACATGAACTGCGTCGCCCATCAGTCCTCCGGCATGTGGCGCCACCCCGACGACCAGTCATGGCGGTACAAAGAGCTCTCGTACTGGACGAGCCTCGCCAAGCTGCTCGAGCGCGGCGCGTTCGACGGCATCTTCATCGCCGACGTGCTCGGCACCTACGACGTGTACGGCGGCTCGAACGAGGCCGCCATCCGGCACGGCGCCCAGGTGCCCGTGAACGACCCGATCCTGCTGATCTCGGCGATGGCCGCCGTGACCGAGAACCTCGGCTTCGGCGTGACCGCGGGAACCGCCTACGAGCATCCCTACCCCTTCGCCCGGCGGATGTCGACGCTCGACCACCTCACCGGCGGTCGCGTGGGGTGGAACGTCGTGACCGGCTACCTGCCGAGCGCCGCCCGCAACATGGGGCACGACGACCAGCTCGAGCACGACGAGCGCTACGACGTGGCGGACGAGTACCTCGAGGTGCTCTACAAGCTCTGGGAGGGCTCGTGGGAGGACGACGCCGTCATCCGCGACCGCGAGTCGGGCGTGTTCACCGACCCGGCCAAGGTGCACGAGATCGGCCACTACGGCAAGCACTACACGGTGCCCGGCATCCACCTCGCCGAGCCGTCGCCGCAGCGCACCCCGGTGATCTACCAGGCCGGTGCCAGCCCGCGCGGCATCGCCTTCGCCGCCGGGAACGCCGAGGCGATCTTCGTGGCCGCACCGACCAAGACGGTGCTGAAGGGCGTGGTGAAGAACATCCGCGACGCCCTCGAAGAGGCCGGGCGCGACCGCTACTCGGCGAGGATCTACACGCTGATCACGATCATCACCGACGAGACCACCGAGAAGGCCCACGCCAAGCACGCCGACTACCTCAGCTATGCCAGCGAGGAGGGCGCCCTGGTGTTCATGTCGGGCTGGATGGGCGTCGACCTCTCGCAGTACGACCTCGACGAGCCGATCGGCAACGTGAAGAGCAACGCCATCCAGTCGGCGGTCTCGAACTTCCAGGCCGCGAACGACGACGGCGGCGAGTGGAAGGTGCGCGACATCGCCAAGCTGGGCGCGATCGGCGGTCTCGGTCCGTTCATCGTCGGATCGCCCAGCGAGATCGCGGACGACCTGCAGGCCTGGGTCGAGGAGACGGATGTGGACGGCTTCAACCTGGCCTACGCCATCACGCCCGGCACCTTCGAAGACGTGGTGGAGTTCATCATCCCCGAGCTGCGCCGCCGCGGCGCCTACCCCGAGGGCTACGCGCCCGGCACCCTGCGCAACAAGCTGCACGGCCGCGGCGACCGCCTGCCCGCGGAGCACCACGGTGCCCGCTTCACCCTCGGCGAGGCGATCACGACATGATCGCCCTCGAGCAGCTCACCAAGGTCTACGGCCACGGTGCCGACGCGACCGTGGTGCTCGACCACCTCGACTTCCGCGTCGACGCCGCCGAGATCTTCGCGGTGGTCGGGCCGAGCGGTGCCGGCAAGAGCACCCTCGCGGCCTGCGTGAACCTGCTGGAACGCCCCACCTCCGGCTCCGTCGTGGTGAACGGCGAGGTTCTCTCCGATCTCTCCGAGGCCGAGCTCCAGGTGGCCCGGCGCCGGATCGGCACGATCTTCCAGTCCGACGGCCTGTTCGCCCGCCGTACCGCCGCGCAGAACGTGGCTCTGCCGCTGCAGTACCTCGGCGTCACCGCCGCCGAGACCAGGCGCCGCGTCGCCGAGCTGCTCGACCGGGTCGGACTGGCGGATCGGGCCGGCCACTATCCGCACCAGCTCTCCGGCGGCCAGCGCCAGCGCGTCGGCATCGCCCGCGCGCTCGCCCTGAAGCCCTCCGTGCTGCTCTCCGACGAAGCCACCTCGGGCCTGGACCCGCAGTCGACCGAGGCGATCGTGTCGCTGCTGAAAGAGCTGCGCGACGACCTGGGCCTGTCGATCCTGTTCATCACGCACGAGATGGACACCGTTCTGAAGGTGGCCGACTCGGTCGCGCGCCTCGACCACGGTCACATCGTCGAGTCGGGCCGCATCGTCGACCTGCTCCAGGATCCGGCCTCCGATCTCGGCCGCGCACTCCGCCCGTGGCGGGCGCACACCGAGCCCGAGACCGGGGAGACCGCCTGGCAGCTCGCCTACGCTGCGAAAGCGGTACCGACCGACTGGATCACGCGGCTCTCCGATCGCCTCGGCGTGCCCGTCTCGCTTCTCGGCGCCTCGATCGAGACGATCAACGGCGCCACCGTCGGCCACGCGACCGTGGGCCTGCCGGCGATCGACCCGCAGCGGGTCGTCGTCGCCGCCGAAGAACTGGGGCTCGCAGCGGCGCGGGCGAGCGCCGGCGCAGGTGCGAGCGCAGGTGCGGACGCAGGCGCGGGCGCGAGTGACGAGGCCGACGAGCTGGAGCGGGTCGCGTGAGCGCGCTCGCGGGGTTCGGCGTTCTCGCCAACCAGACCGTGCCGCTGAACGAGATCCCGGCGCTGGTGTTCCCCGCCCTCGGCGAGACGCTCATCATGGTGGGCATCACCATGGCCATCGTCGTGGTCGTGGGCATCCCGCTCGGCTCGATCATCTTCAATCTCGCGCCGTGCGGCCTGTTCGAGAACCGCTCGCTGCACACCGTGCTCAGCTGGGTGATCAGCATCGGGCGATCGCTGCCGTTCCTGATCCTGATGGCCGCGATCATCCCGTTCACCCGCTTCGTGACGGGCACGAACATCGGCATCCCGGCCGCCGTCGTGCCGATGTCGATCGCGGGCATCGCGTTCTTCACCCGGATCGTCGAGAACTCGCTGCGGAGCATCCCGCCCTCCTACGCCCGGGTGGCCAAGGCATCCGGCGCCTCGAACCTGCAGGTCATCCGCATCGCGCAGCTGAACGAGGCGGTGCCCTCGATCATCGGCGGCCTCACCATCAACACCATCGCGATGATCGAGTACTCGGCCATCGCGGGCACGATCGGCGCCGGAGGCATCGGCTACGTCGCCGTGACCTACGGCTACCAGCGCTTCGACAACACGGTGATGGGCGTGACGATCGTCATCCTGGTCGCCACCGTCGCCGCGGTGCAGCTGATCGGCGACCGGCTCGTGCGCTTCACCACGCCGCAGCTGCGCACCTCCAGCCGCGCCGCCTCCCGGCGCGCCACCACCCTCCGCACCAAGACCGCCGTCCAGGCGTAAACCACCCCCACCCACCGAAAGGCACAGCACAGCCATGTCCGCATCCACCCCTCCTCCCTCCTCCTCGCCCGAGACCGACCACGGCTTCGAGCTGAAGAAGCGCCGCCGCTGGCCCTGGATCGTGGGCGGCGCGGTCGTGGTGATCGGCGTCGCCACCGCCATCACGATCCCGCTGGTGAGCCCCTCCACCTCGGCCAACGAGGTCGAGGGTGCCACCCTCACCGTCGTCACGGCCGAGGGCAACGCGGCCGAAGAGGCGCTGGTGGAGTTCGTGGCCGAGGAGGTCGCTCCCAAGTACGGCATCAAGGTCGAGTTCCGCGGCCTCTCCGACAGCACCACGCTGAACAGCGCGGTCAGCTCGGGCGAGGTGGCCGGCACCATCTACCAGCACAAGCTCTGGCTGAGCCAGGTTCTCGAGGCCAACCCCGACTTCAAGGAGACGGCGGCGACGCCCGTCTTCCGCTGGGGCTTCGGACTGTGGTCGCAGAAGTACACCGACGTCTCGCAGATTCCGGATGGCGGCACGGTCTCGCTCTACTCCGACCCGGCCAACGAGGCGCAGGGCCTGCAGATCCTCGAGAACGCCGGCCTGATCACGCTGAAGGACGGCATCGACAAGTCGTACGCGACTCAGGACGACATCGCCGAGAATCCGAAGAACCTGCAGTTCGTGCTGCTGGACTTCGCCGCTCAGTCGCGCGCGCTGCCCGACCTCGACGCGGCCGTCGGCTACACCGAGTACTACCTCGCCGCCGGCATCCCGATCGAGCAGCAGATCTTCGCCCCCACCGCGCCCGACGACTTCGCCGGCCAGCTCACCGTGGGCACCGACTACCTCGACACCCCGAACATCAAGAACCTCATCGCCGCGTTCCAAGACCCGGCCGTGCAGGAGTTCCTGGCGACCGACCCGACGGGGAAGGGCATCCTGCTGCCGCTGGATCAGTGAGGTTCGGGGGACGCCTCCACCGCGTCCTTGTTCTGCGCGGCCGAGAGCAGGAAGACGCCGGCCACCGCCACCGCACCGGCCAGCACGAACGCGATCACCGCCCAGATCGGGGCGCCCGCGGCCTCGCCGAGGATCGTGATGCCGAGCGCGACCGCCACCACGGGGTCGATCACGGTGAGCCCTGCCACCACGAGCTCGGGGTTGTTCGACGCGTGCGCCACCTGCACGAAGTAGACCGAGAGCCCGCCGGCCACCAGGATGCCCAGCACGCAGAACAGCGTGAGCACGGTCGCGGCGTCGAAGTGGAACTCCGTGCTCAGCACCGTCTGCACGCGCAGGATGACGGTCTTGCCGAGCGTCGCCACGAAACCCGTGAGCAGCCCGCCGGCGAGAACGTAGACCATCGGATGCACCGGACGATCGCGCACCCGGGAGAGCACGAACACCCCGCCCAGCAGCACCAGCACCACGGCGAGCACGATCAGGATGGCGACCAGCTGCGTCTCCTGGATCGGATGCTGTTCGGCCACGATCGCCGCCACCGTGACGAACACGCCCACCCCGACGATGCTCACCAGGATGGCGCGCGCCACCCTCCGCGAGGGCCGGTGCCGGGTGAGGATCGCCGTCAGCAGCGCCGCGAACACGAGCGCGGTGACGCCGACGGGCTGCACCACGATCAGCGGCGCGAGCGAGAGGCTGGCCAGCTGCACGATGATCGACAGGGCGAACGCGAGGCTGCCGAGCAGCCAGATGCGGTTGCGCAGGAGGCGCGTGAACTGCCGGGCGCCGAGCGCCGCATCCGCCCCCGAGCGCGCCTGCACCTTCGCCACCCCGCGTGACTGCAGCTCGTTGCCGATCGCCAGCAGGGCGGCGGCGAGGATGGCCAGCCCGATGCCGGCCAGCGGCAGGTTGGTGATGGAGATCTCGTTCGGCGTCATCTTTGGTGGCCTGTCATCCGAGGTGTCCTGTCATCCCGCGCGTCCCCATGGCATGAAAGCTACCCGATGTGGGCCGATTCAGCCCGTCGATGCGAGCCCCCAGCGCGGATAGAGCAGAGGGAAGGCGTGATCGAAGCCGTAGGCGATGGTGTCGACGTCGTGCCCGGTGCCGGGGGAGATGAACAGCGAGGTGCGCATGCCCGCGGCCGCGGCCGCCGCCGAGACGCTGCGGGAGGCGGAGAGGAAGGGCTCGTCCTCGGTTCCGTCGGCGAAGATCGCGACCGTGTCGGGAAAAGGCGCTCCGGCGGCCAGCATCGCACCGGCCTGCGCATTGTCGTAGGCCGTGGCGTCGCCGCCGAAGCCCTCGTCGATCGTCTCCTCGGGGCTGCCGAGGTCGGGGCCGAGCTCGCCGGCGATGTCGATCACGTTCCCCCAGAGCCCGGGGAACGCGGCGGCGAAGCGGATGGCGCAACCCCCGCCGTTCGAGAAGCCCGCGATCGTCCAGTCCGCCGGGCCCGGCAGCACGTCGAAGGTCTTCTCGATGTAAGCGGGCACGTCGACGTTGACGTAGGTCTGCGCGTTCCCCTCGTAGCCGTCGATGCAGAGCGGATTGTCGTCGCCGTCCCCGCCTAGCTGGTCGACCGACACCACGATCGGCGCGAGCCCGCCGTGCTCGGCGGCGAAGGCATCCAGGCTCGCGCCGATGTCGGAGACGTCGGGCGCTCCCGGCTGGCCGCTCATGAACACCACCACGGGCAGCGCCGGCGCATTCGGCAGCTGCGCGGCGGGAGGGAGGTAGACGATCGCGTCGCGGGCGGGGAAGCCCGAGGCGGTGGCCGGGATGGTCACCGTGCCCTCGGTGCCGGCGGTGGGCATGCCGGGCGGGGCGGTCCAGGATGCCGCGAGTGCGCCGGGCGGGTTCGTGGAGTGCGGCGCGAGCGACGAGACGTTCAGCGGCTGCTCGACGGGCATGTCCAGCAGGTCGCCGACGTTCTTCGCGATGCCGGAGGCCGAGGCGATGCCGAGCGCGCCGCAGAGCGCGAACACGGCGATCGCGAGCACGGCCACGAGCTTGCGCCACCACCGGGAGAGCCACAGGTTCGCGATCGCGAGGCCGACGGCCGCCCCGGTCGCGGCGATCCACAGGCGCACGTCCCGCTCCATCGGCGCGTCGAAGACGTCGAGCACGTCTTGCAGCAGCCAGGTGGCGGCGAGGGCCAGCAGCGCGCCGCCGAGCAGGGCGAGCGGAGCGGTGAGCAGCCAGCGACGGGTGGGGCGGCGGATGACGAGCACCAGCACGAGGGCGACGGCGATCAGGCGGATGGCCCAGATCACGGGGCCGTGGTCGATACGGACGGCGAGCAGCCAGGTGGGCGCGTCCATTCCCCTCCTGCTCCGTGCGGGCCGGTGTCGACCGGGTCTGCCGCCATCCTCACACCGGCCGGCTGAAGGGCGTCTGAGCACCGACCACGTCTGAGCGCTTCGGCCCGCCCCGGTAGAGTTGTGGCTGATCCCGCACGAGCAGCCGGCCGCGCGGAACAACCGGAGATCACACCATGCCTGCATCCCGTCTCGATTCCGTCATCGCCCTGGCCAAACGCCGCGGCTTCGTCTTCCCGACGGGAGAGATCTACGGCGGCACCAGGTCGGCGTGGGACTACGGGCCCCTCGGCGTGGAGCTCAAAGAGAACATCAAGCGCCAGTGGTGGAAGGCGATGGTGCAGTCCCGCGACAACGTCGTCGGGCTCGACTCCGCCGTCATCCTGCCGCGCACCGTGTGGGAGGCCTCCGGCCACGTCGAGGTCTTCAGCGACCCGCTGGTGGAGTCGCTGCACACGCACAAGCGCTACCGTGCCGACCACCTGCTCGAGCAGTACGAGGAGAAGCACGGGCATCCGCCGGTCAACGGGCTCGCCGACATCCGCGACCCCGAGACCGGCCAGCCCGGTTCGTGGACCGAGCCGCGCCAGTTCTCTGGGCTGCTCAAGACCTACCTCGGCGTCGTCGACGACGAGTCGGGACTGGCGTACCTGCGCCCCGAGACCGCGCAGGGCATCTTCGTCGACTTCAACGCGGTGCTGAACAGCTCGCGGCAGAAGCCGCCGTTCGGCATCGGCCAGATCGGCAAGAGCTTCCGCAACGAGATCACACCCGGCAACTTCATCTTCCGCACCCGCGAGTTCGAGCAGATGGAGATGGAGTTCTTCGTGAAGCCCGGTGAAGACGAACAGTGGCACCAGTACTGGATCGACGAGCGCTTCAACTGGTACATCGACCTCGGCATCGACCCCGAGAACCTGCGCCTCTACGAGCACCCCGCCGAGAAGCTCTCGCACTACTCCAAGCGCACCGTCGACATCGAGTACAAGTTCGGGTTCACCGGATCGGCCTTCGGCGAGCTCGAGGGCGTGGCGAACCGCGGCGACTTCGACCTCACCACCCACTCCAAGGCCTCCGGCACCGACCTGTCGTACTTCGACCAGACCACCAACGAGCGCTGGACGCCGTACGTGATCGAGCCCGCGGCCGGCCTCACCCGCTCGCTGATGGCCTTCCTGGTCGACGCGTTCCACGAAGACGAGGCGCCCAACACCAAGGGCGGCGTCGACAAGCGCACCGTGCTGAAGCTCGACCCGCGCCTGTCGCCGGTCAAGGCCGCCGTGCTGCCGCTGTCGCGGAACGAGGCGCTCTCGCCGCTGGCCAAGAAGCTGGCCGCCGACCTGCGCAAGAACTGGAACGTCGACTTCGACGACGCCGGCGCCATCGGCCGCCGCTACCGCCGGCAGGACGAGATCGGCACCCCGTTCTGCATCACGGTCGACTTCGACTCCCTCGAAGACAACGCGGTCACGGTGCGCGAGCGCGACTCCATGGCCCAGGAGCGCATCTCGCTCGACCGCCTCACCGGCTACCTCGCCGAGAAGCTCGTCGGCGCCTAGCCCGCCCCGTCACGTCCCCCCTCGCGACCTCCTCGCGACCCGTCGATTTTGGCCCTGAATCTCGATTTTCAGGGCCGAAATCGACGGATCGCGAGGAGTTCTTGCGTGTGCGGGCGGATGCCCGGGGCAGCGGATGCGCGCGAGTTAGGTTGGTGGGATGACGTCGTCGTCCCACCCTGCCGCGCTCACCTCCGCCGTCGACGACGGAGTCGGCTCGGGCACCCACCGGGCTGCGGGCGGCGAGCGGATCGCGGGCGTGTTCGAGCTGTTCTCGATCGGGATCGGGCCCTCCAGTTCGCACACCGTGGGGCCGATGCGGGCGGCACGCGAGTTCGCCCTGGAATGCGCGGCGGCGCATCCGGATGCCGCACCCGACGCGCTGAGCGTCGACGTGTTCGGCTCGCTGGCCGCCACCGGCAAGGGGCACAACACCTTCGGCGCCGTTCTGCTGGGCCTGGAACGCGGCGAACCCGAGACCATCGATCCGGAGGCGGGGCGGATGCGCGTGGCCGAGATCGAGGCCGGCGCGCCCCTGCGGCTGGCCGGCTCGGCAGCGGCCGGCATCCGGTTCGGCACCGTCGACATCGCGAAGCATCCGCTGGTCGTGCGCGGCCGCTTCGCCAACGAGATCGCCTTCTCGGCGCGCTTCGGCGACACCGTGCACGCGGCGACCTTCTTCTCGATCGGCGGCGGCTTCATCCTGCGCGAGGGCGCCGACCAGTCGCCCGCCGCTGTGCCATCAGCGGTCGAGCCGCCCGCCACGGCGCAGCCCGCCGCGGTGTCACCCGCGGGCGGGCGGACGGCGCTGCATCCGTTCGCGTCGGGCGCCGAGCTGCTCGCGGTGTGCCGGGAGAGCGGGCTGAGCGTGGCCGAGGTCGTGCTCGCGAACGAAGCGGCGCGGCATCCGGAGGGCGCCGACGGGGTGCGCGAGGGCCTGCACCGCATCTGGTCGGTGATGCGCGAGTGCATCGAGGCCGGGCTGTCGGCCGAGGGCGAGCTGCCGGGCGGGCTGCGGGTTCCGCGGCGCGCGGCCCGGCTGGCGCAGGCGCTCGCGGCCGACGGGGCCGGGAACTCGCCCGAGTGGGCCACGATCGCGGCGATGGCCGTCAACGAAGAGAACGCCGCGGGAAACCGCGTGGTGACCGCCCCGACCAACGGTGCCGCGGGCATCGTGCCGGCCGTGCTCTATCACGCCCTCGGTCGCCGCCATCCGGGGGCCTTCGAGTCGGCGGAGGCCCTCCGCGATGTCGAGATCTACCTGCTCACGGCCGCGGCCATCGGGGGCATCATCAAGCAGCGCGCCTCCATCTCCGGTGCGGACGTCGGCTGCCAGGGCGAGGTCGGATCCGCCTCGGCGATGGCCGCCGCTGGACTCGCCGCACTTCTTGACGCGAACCCCGCCCAGGTCGAGAACGCGGCCGAGGTCGCGATGGAGCACCACCTCGGCCTCACCTGCGACCCGATCGGCGGGCTCGTGCAGATCCCGTGCATCGAGCGCAACGGCGTGGCCGCGGTCACCGCCATCACGGCGGCCAAGCTCGCGGTCAGCGGCGACGGCGCCCACCACGTGAGCTTCGACCAGGTGGTGGAGACGATGCGCCAGACCGGCGCCGACATGAGCGACAAGTACCGCGAGACCTCCCGCGGAGGCCTCGCCGTCAACGTTCCGGAGTGCTGAGCAGGGCCCTCAGGCGCCGGGCGTCGGGGAGTGCGACGGATCGGGAGTGGCCTTCGGCGTCGGAGTGCCGTCGATCGAGTCGAGCGTGCCGAACAGCTGACCGTTGACGTTCTGCGTCTCCATCAGCGCGGCGTAGGCCTCGCCGTAGGTGTCGGGTTCGGGCTCGCCCTTCACCCCGTACTTGGCGATGACCAGACCCAGCAGGCCCTTCGCGGGATTGCTGATCGGCTTCGCCCGCTGGGCCTGCGACGTGGCGTCGAAGCTCACCTCGGGGTTCGGCGGCGTGTACTGCGGCAGCGTCTGAGGCCAGTCGGATGCCGGACGCGGCTTCTTCAGGTTCACCGCGTTGAACATGTCCCGCGAATTCACGTCGCGGTGCGTGAGCGGCTTGAGCCCGTGCAGCTTGGTGAGTGTGGAGATCACCGATCCGTGGTCCATCTGCTCGGTGATGATGGTGTTCTTCGCGGTGTAGGCCGAGATCGCGATGGCCGGCACCCGGCAGCCGAAGCGGTCGAACGTGAAGTCCATCTCGCCGGCCTCACCCGTGCGGGGTGGCGTGGCCGAGGGCGGCGGCACGTGGTCGTAGGTGCCGCCGTGCTCGTCGAAGGTCACCAGCAGCATGGTGTTCATCGCGTTCGAGCCGGTGGGGCTGTCGCTGGAGCGCACCGCCGAGTAGATGGCGTGCAGCAGCGCATCGCCGGCGCGTGCATCCGACACCGCGCCATCGATCACGACATCGCCGTCGTCGGTCACGTCGTCGCTCTCGCGGAGCGTGCCGTGCGGCGGATGCATGTCGTTGTGGTTGTAGATCATCCGCGGCTCGATGAAGCAGTAGTCGGGCAGGTCGCCGTTCGCCACGTCGTCGTAGAACTGCTCCATCACCCGGAAGTTCGTCTTCCAGTACGGCTCGAGCACCGGCGCGTGCAGCACCCCCGTCATCGACACCAGCTGGGCGGCGTCGTAGTAGACCCGCCAGGAGAGGCCGGCCTCCTCGAGGCGGTTGAAGATGGTGGGGGCGTCGTTCGCGGCGTCGAGCCACTTGTCGTAGCCGCCGTCGCCCTTGTTCGTGACGTAGCCGTGCGAGGTGGAGGCGTGGAAAAAGACGCGGTTGCAGAAGGTCTGCGAGGGCACGGCGCTGAACCAGTGGTCGTACACCGCGAAGTTCTTGGCGAGCGTGCTGAACACGGGCAGCATGTCGGGCGTGAAGCCGCCCATCGCCAGCTCGTACTCCTTGCGCGAGGGCTCCTTCTTGTTCTTCGTGATGCGCTTGTAGTTGATGATGTAGTCCTCCACGAAGCCCTTCATCGTGGGGCTCTCGTTCGGACCGGGCGCGTTGTAGGGATACTGCAGGCCGTTGGCGTGCAGGTCGCTGTTGCTCTCGGGGTCGACCTTCTGGAACAGCTGCGTGTTCACGTGCGAGTACTCCTCGCCCGGATCGGGGTTGGGGCTGCCCATGATCTCGTCGGTCGACCCGGTGTAGGCGTGCGCCTTGATCACCTCGTCGGTACCGGGAACCGGGTTCGAGTGGTCGCCCTGGTGCAGCCCTTCGAAACTCTGGCCGTTCTTCAGCTCTTCGCTCGTGTAGAGCCAGCCGAGCAGGTTGTCGAAGGAGCGGTTCTCGTACATCACCACGACGAGGTGCTCGAAGCCGGGCTCCGCCTCGGGCGTCTCGGGCGCGAAGTCGAGCGAGGACTCCTGGGCGTAGACGCCCGCGCCGATGGCCGCGCCGGCCACGCCGCCCGCTGCGGCTCCCGCCGCACCGACGGCGGCGGCCTTCAGGAACGCGCGCCTCGAGGCCACCGCCCCCGCGGCATCCGGAGCCGCCGGGGTGGGCTCGACCTTCTTGCTCCGCCGGAAGGCGGGTGTCATGCCGTGCCGCCCGGATTCCAGGCGGAGACCTCGTCGAGCCGGGACACCTCGTCGGCGCTCAGCTGTGTCGTGCCCACCGCGAGGAGATCGGCGACCTGGTCGAGCCGGCTGGCGCTGGCGATCGGCGCCGTGACGCCCGGCTTGGCGACCAGCCAGGCGAGCGCGGTGGTGGCGATCGAGACACCGTGGGCACGGCCGATCTCGTCGAGCGCATCGATGATGGCGAGCCCCTGCGGGCTGACGTACTTCGACGCCGACGACGCCCGTGTGCTGCCTTCCAGGTCGCTCTTCGAACGGTACTTGCCCGTGAGGAACCCGCTCGCCAGCGCGAAGTACGGCATGATGCCGAGGTTCTCGCGCACCGCGATCGGCGCCAGGTGGTCTTCGACCTCGTTGCGGTGCACCAGGTTGTAGTGCGGCTGCAGGGCGACCGGGCGCGCGAAGCCGTTGGCGTCGGCGATCTGGAGGTAGCGCTCGACGTTCTCGGGCGAGAAGTTCGACAGGCCGAGGTAGCGCACCTTGCCGGCCCGCACGAGCTCGTCGAAGGCGGCGGCGGTCTCTTCGAGCGGGGTCTCGGGGTCTTCGGCGTGTGCGTAGTAGAGGTCGATGCGGTCGGTCTGCAGGCGGCCGAGCGAGGCGTCCGCGGCAGCGGCGATGTTCGAGGCCGACAGACCCGTGAACTGCGGATGCTTCGCCACCTTCGTGGCGATCACGGTCGCGTCGCGCGACCCCCGGCTGGTGAACCACTCGCCGAGGATGGTCTCCGACTCGCCACCGACGTTGCCGGGCGCGCTGGCCATGTAGGTGTCGGCGGTGTCGATGAAGTTCCCGCCACCGGCCGCGTGGGCGTCGAGGATGTCGAACGAGGTCTCGCGGTCGGCCGTCCAGCCGAACACGTTGCCGCCGAGCGACAGGGGGAAGACCTCGAGGTCGCTCGATCCGATGCGTACCATGGCGCTCTCCTGAATCCGTCGGTGCTGCGCTTTCGATCGACGTTACTACGAGCCGATGCGCGGGCCTTGACATTGACGCAGCGTCAACTCGTAGTCTCACCTGTGGAGGAGAAGATGCACACCACAAGAGACTGGCCGATCCAGGAAGTGGCCCGGCTGACCGGCGTCACCAGCCGAACGCTGCGGCACTACGCGCAGCTCGGGCTCGTGGAACCCGTCAGAGTCGGCGCCAACGGCTACCGCTACTACGACCAGGCCGCGCTCGTGCGGTTGCAGCGCGTGCTGCTGCTGCGCGAGCTCGGCCTCGGAGTGCCCGCGATCGCCGAGGTGCTCGAGAACAGCACGGATGTCCCGGCCGCGCTCCGCCGGCACCTCGAGCTGCTCCGTGCGGAGCAGCACCGGCTCGGGAGGCAGATCGCCTCGGTGCAGCACACGATCGAGACGATGGAAGGAGGTGATGATCTGATGGCAGACACCATGTTCGACGGCTTCGACCACACCGCCCACCGCGAGGAGGTGACCGAGCGATGGGGCGCCGACGCCTACGCGTCGAGCGACGCCTGGTGGCGGGCGAAGTCGCCGGCCGAGAAGGCCCGGTGGACGGATCGCCTGGCGGCTCTGCAGCGTGACTGGCGGGAGGCGGCCGCGCGCGGCAGCGACCCCGCGGGCGACGAGGCGCAGGCGCTGGCGCAGCGCCAGTACGACTGGCTGGCCGGCGTGCCCGGCACCCCCGCCGCCCCCACGGGAGGCCCCGCGAAGGACTACTTCGTGGGCCTCGGCGACCTCTACGCCGCCGACGAGCGGTTCGCCGCGCACTACGGCGGCCTCACCGGAGGCGCCTTCGTGCGCGACGCGCTCGCGGCCTACGCGGCCGCGCGCCTCGCGTAGCGGCTCCCTGCCCGCACAACCCCTCAGCGAGTGGGGAGCGGCTTGCGCATCTCCAGCTCGCGCTGGGCGGGGTCGAGCGGGTAGGGGCGGGTCACGCCCGTCTCCACGAAACCGCGGGAGCGGTACGCCGCCACGGCGCGCGCGTTGTCCTCGTTCACCTCGAGACTCAGCGTGCCGCCCCGGGTGGCCGCCCACTCCTCGATCGTGCCGAGCAGAGCATCCGTCACCCCGATCGCCCGCCCGCGGTGCGAGGGCGCCACGTACACGCCGTAGAGGTAGGCCCCGGATGCGCCGAGCGGCACCTTCGACATCATGGTCGCCACCCAGCGCCCCTCGTCGGTGATCGCCACCACCGTGATCGAGGCCTGCGACGATCCGTCGCGCGCCCACGCCCGCCACTGCGCCTCCGGGCGGCGCAGCGCCTGCGCGCGCGTCTCGAGGTAGGCGATGGGGGTGTCGGCCAGCATCTCCAGCCGCAGCGCCCGCACCTCGGGCCAGTCGGCCTCGACGGTGCGCCGCACGGTGAAGCCGCGGCCCGCATCCTGCTGCATCATCCGAGTCTAGAACGGCCGCCGATCATAGCGGGAGCGCCTCGGCGCAGCCCCGGCGAGCACCGGCGGCCGGTCTGCCAGAGTGGTTCCACCCCTGTCGTCGAGATCCTGAGGAGTCACGTGGGCGTCGTCCGGAAATGGGTGTTCCCGATCGTCAGGATCGTCATCATCGCGGTGATCGCGGTCGCTCTCGGCAAACTGGCGTTCTTCCCCGACCAGGCGGTGGAGGCCGACCCGGCCGTGCCGACCGGCGAGATCGTCGAACCGCGCACCGCCGCGACGCTCGGCACGATCGTGAACGACGTGCTGGTCAAGGCGACCGTCTCGGCCGATCCCGCCATCCCGGTGAAGTCGACGGCGGCCGGGACGGTCGACGAGATCTTCGTGGCGCAGGGCGCCCCGGTGGCTGCCGGGGACGTGGTGTTCGACGTGAAGGTCGAGATCGTGCGCGATCCGGCGGAGTCGGTGGATGCCGAGGGCAAACCGCTGCCGGCGATCTTCCGGTACGAGCAGGTGCTGGCGCCCGCATCCGGAACCCTCAGCGCCCTCGGCGTGATCGCGGGCCAGGACGTGACCATCGGCATGGTGGCGGGCCAGGTCGCGCCACCCACCTTCTCGGTGTCGGGATCGCTGCTGCCCGAGCAGCAGTACCGGCTGATCGACCAGCCCACCGAGGCGTCGATCGCCATCACCGCCGGTCCCGCGCCGTTCACCTGCACGGGCCTGCGGATCGTGACGCCGTTGCCCGGCAGCGACGGCGGATCGGGTGGCGGCGGCGGCACGGACGGCGGCGCATCCGGTCTCGGCACGACCGGCGGCACCGGATCGGGCGGCTCCACCACGACCGTCAGCTGCCCGGTGCCCGACGGGGTCACGGTGTTCTCGGGCCTCGCGGCCGAGATGACGATCGCCGGCGGCAAGGCCGAGAACGTGCTCGTGGTGCCCACCACGGCCGTGCGCGGCGCGGCGCAGAGTGGCACCGTGTGGGTGAGCACCGCGGATGGCGCGACCGAGGAGCGCGCGGTGGGCCTCGGCCTCAGCGACGGCAGCCAGGTGGAGGTGACCGGAGGCCTCGCCGAGGGCGAGGAGATCCTGCAGTTCGCCCCCGGCGCGCTCGCCGTGCCGCCCGGCGCTCCCGGCTCGGACGGCTGCACCACGTTCCCCGACGGCTCGATGGTCTGCGCGTGAGCCTGCTGCAGCTGGAGGACGTGACCCGCACGGTGCTTCCGCCGGATCAGCCGGCCCTCACCATCCTGAACGGCGTCGATCTCTCCGTCGAAGCGGGCGACCGCATCTCGATCGTCGGGCGCTCCGGATCGGGGAAGTCGACCCTGCTCAACCTGATGGGCCTGCTCGACGTGCCCACGAGCGGGCTGCTGAGCTTCGACGGCAAGCCCGTGAAGTCGTACTCGGGGGCGGCGCGCGACCGCGTGCGCGGGGCGCGGATCGGGTTCATCTTCCAGCAGTTCAACCTGCTGCCCGGCCGCACGGCGCTGGAGAACGTGGCCATGCCGCTGCTCTACGCCGAGGGGCGGCAGTTCTGGCGCCGCCGGGCGCTCGCCGCGGCGATGCTCGAGCAGGTGGGGCTCGGGCACCGGGTCGACAGCCTGCCCGACCGGCTCTCCGGCGGCGAACAGCAGCGGGTGGCCATCGCGCGCTCGCTCGTGCGCGGGCCGCAGCTCATCCTCGCCGACGAGCCCACCGGCGCCCTCGACCTCGACACGGGGCAGAGCGTGATGGAGCTGATCGACGAGGTGGCGACGGGCACGGGGGCCGCGCTGGTGACGATCACGCACGATCCGGCGATCGCGCGACGGGCCCGCGACCACTTCCGGCTCGACCGCGGTGTGCTGACCCGGGCGGAGGTGCTGGCGTGAGCCGGATGCTCACCGGCTTCGTCGGCGCGGTGCTCGAGGCCTGGCAGGAGCTGCGCGTGCACCGTACGCGGGTGCTGCTCTCGCTGATCGGCGTGGCGGTGGCCGTGTGCTCGCTCACCACCGTGGTGGCGCTCGGCGGCATCGTGCAGCAGGCCAACGAGGAGCTCAGCGAGCGCTCGAGCGGCCGCCCGGCCACCCTCTACCTCTCGGCGTACACGAACGACGGATCGGCCGTGGACGCCGAGACGATGGACTCCACCTGGGCCGAGACCCTCGCCCGCTACGACATCCGCTACGGCAGCCGCGTGATGCAGGGCGGCGAGCTCGTGCCGTTCGTCACGGGCGCCGCGACCGTGGGCGTACAGGCCGTCGACCAGCCGTACGGCGACATGCACCGGGTGAAGGTGAGCGAGGGATCGTGGTTCGCGCCCGGCGACGAGGAGCTGCTCGCCCCGCCGCTGGTGGTGAACGAGGTGTTCTGGGACAGGCTCGGGCGCCCGGATCTGCAGACGCATCCGGTGGTCAGGCTCGGCGGCGAGGGCGGAACGACCGCGGTCGTCGTGGGCGTCTACCCCGCGGCCGCGTGGGAGACCGAGCCCGCCATGTACCTGCTCGCCGGCGACTACCAGGCGATGCAGGAGGCGGATCCGGCGGGCAGTGCGGTCGACTCCTCCGGCTTCGGCGGCGGGCAGACGCAGTACGAGATGTGGGTGCCGCCCGAGATCTCGGAGCAGCTGATGGAGGTGCTGAAGCGCGACTTCACGGCGGCGCTCGGCGACGGGGCGCAGGTCGACGTGTTCCGGCAGGACTACGCGCAGTTCGGAGAGGATCCGTTCCTGGTGACCAAGCTCGTGGTCGGCGGCATCGCCGTGCTGGTGCTGCTGCTCGGCGCCCTCGGGCTGGTGAACATCGCGCTCGTGACGGTGAAGCAGCGGGTGCGCGAGATCGGCATCCGGCGCAGCTTCGGCGCCACCGCCGGGCGGGTGTTCTTCGCCGTGATGATGGAGAGCGTCGTGGCCACCATCGCGGCGGGTGCGGTGGGGGTGATGGCGGCGATCCTGCTCGTGCAGAACCCGGTCACGATGGAGTTCGTGGGCCAGGGCATGGTGAGCGACTTCCCGCCCTTCCCGGCCGAGGCCGCACTGCTGGGGCTACTCGCGGCGACGGTGGTGGGGGCGCTCGCGGGTCTCCTGCCGGCGCTCGTGGCCGTGCGCGTCAAGGTGATCGACGCCATCCGGTACTGACGCCATCCGGTACTGAGGCGCTGCGAGGCGCGAGCTGCACGGCGCCGCCGCCCCCCCCGGGGCTACTCGAGGTGCGCGTAGTCCGGGAGGTCGATCCGGTCGGCGGGTGGGGAGAAGAACCGGTCGCCGAGCTTGCTCGCGAACGGCGAAGAGGCCAGCCGCACGGCCGTGTGGAACGCGCCGATGCCGAGGCGCGAGGTGGGGTTCGCGACCCGGGGGACGCCCGGCGGCAGCTTCTGCGCCTGGTCGACGTACGGGCGCATGATCCGCTCGTACCCGCGGAAGGCGTCCCGGTGGTCGAC
Source organism: Herbiconiux dendrobii (assembly GCF_052048175.1). Taxonomy (NCBI): domain Bacteria; kingdom Bacillati; phylum Actinomycetota; class Actinomycetes; order Micrococcales; family Microbacteriaceae; genus Herbiconiux; species Herbiconiux dendrobii. The sequence continues at coordinate 189,629 of NZ_JBLZQV010000001.1, forward strand.
GTGGGCGGCGAGTTCTCCGGCCAAGACGTACGCGCCGGTGAGCGAGAGGCTCGTCCCCATGCCGCTGACCGGAGAGGCGCAGTAGGCCGCATCCCCCAGCAGGGCCACGCGGCCGGACGACCAGCGGGGTGCGTGCACCTGCCCGATCGACTCGAAGTAGAGGTCGTCGGCCCGGTCGAACCCGTCGAGCACCGGGCGTGCCTGCCAGCCGGCATCCTCGAACCTCGCCCGCAGGCGGAGCCGCTGCTCGGCGAGCGTGCGGCGGTCGGAGCCGGATCGCCCGCGGGCCTCCGAGAGATCCGTCACGAACGACATCGCGGCGCGGATGGTGCCGTGCGCGTCGGGCCGGAGCGTGATCGAGCGCCCGCCCGGAGCGTTGTACCAGCGCCACCAGTCGTCGTCGGCATCCGTGCGCGGGATCGTCGCGTACGAGGTCTCGAGGCCCAGCGAGCGGATCGTCGGCTCCTCGCCGAAGACGAGGCGGCGGGTGCTCGAACCGATCCCGTCGGCGGCGATCACCAGGTCGAACCGCTCGTCCGCCGCCTTGTCGAACGAGACGGTCACGGCATCCCCGGCGGAATCGCGGATGCCGCTGATGCGGTCGCCGAACCGGTAGTCGGTGCCGCCGGCCGTGCGATCGACGAGGAGCTGGGCGAGGTCGCCGCGGAGGATCTCGAGCTCCGCCGTGGCGCCGGCGGTGTCGGAGGTGCCCGCCGGGAACTCGGCGACGACGGTGCCGTTCGCGCCGATGAAGCGCGTTCCCTGCTCGCCGGTGGTGGCGTTCCGGATGTCGCCCTCGATCCCCATCCGCCTCGACACCTCCCGGCCGGCCCCGCGCACGTCGACGTTCTGGCCGCCGGTGCGCAGCTCGGGCGCGCGCTCGACGATCGTGGTCTCGTAGCCGTACCGGTTCAGCCAGTACGCGAGTGCCGGGCCGGCGATGCTCGCCCCGGAGATGAGAACGCGGAGCCTGCTCATATTGCCTCTAATCTTGATTATCAATGATATTGGCAATATACACGGATATCATCGGAGGGTGGCAGAAAACCGGATGCGCGATGACCGCGCCGAGCGCGAGCGCGCGAGGCGCGACGGCAGCCCGCCCGTCGATGGCGACCTCCGCGCGCGCATCCAGCAGGTCGCCGTGCGGCAGCAGCGGTTCGAGCGGCACCTGGCGCGGCGACTCGCGGTCGATCCGATCGGCCTGGAGGCCATGGACCACCTGATCGCGTCCGGCCCCGCCACCCCGACCGAGCTGGCGAGGCGGCTCGAGATCTCCACGGCCGCCATGACCTTGGTGCTCAACAGGCTCGAGGATGCCGGCCACGTGCGCCGCGACCGCCATCCGAGTGACGGGCGCAAGCTCGTGGTGACGGCCGCGCAGGACTCGGCCGATGCGGCCTACGCCCTCGTGCTGCCGCTCATCGACGGCGTCGAAGAGCTCACGGCCGGGATGGACGCCGAGCAGCGCGCCACGGTGCAGGCGTTCCTCGACCGGCTGATCGGCATCTACGACGAAGCGATCCGCTGAGCTGGCGAGTCCGCTCGGTTCTGGTAGGCTGAACTCAACAAGGGGAGTACTCCCGGCTGCGGCCGGCCCGTCAATACGGATGTGAAGTCGCATCCCGGGCCGCCGGTTCTGATGAAAGTCAGAACGGAGGAGACCTTGGCGTCATCGTTCGCCAACCCCTTTGGAGCACCCTGTGCAGGTCACCTTCCTGACGTGGATCATCACGATCGCCGTCACCATCGCGTTCTTCGTCTACGAGTTCTTCGCGCACGTGCGGAAGCCGCACGAGCCCACCATCGCCGAGTCGGCCCGCTGGTCGGCGTTCTACATCGGTCTCGCGCTGCTGTTCGGCGTGGGTATCGGCGTGGTCTCCGGATGGACCTACGGCGGTGAGTACTTCGCTGGCTACCTCACCGAGAAGGCCCTGTCGATCGACAACCTCTTCGTCTTCCTGCTGGTGATGGGTGCCTTCGCGGTCCCCAAGGCCTACCAGCAGAAGGTGCTGATGATCGGCATCGTGATCGCGCTCATCCTGCGCGGCGGGTTCATCGCCGTGGGCGCCACGCTGATCGAGAACCTCAGCTGGATCTTCTACATCTTCGGCGCGCTGCTGCTGTTCCTGGCCTACCGCCAGGCGTTCAGCTCGCACGAGTCAGACCCGGCCAACGGCCGTTTCATGAAGCTCGTGCGCCGCATCCTGCCGGTCTCGGACGAGTACAACAAAGACAAGCTGACCGTCGTGAAGAGCGGCAAGCGCTTCGTCACGCCGATGCTGCTGACGATCATCGCGATCGGCTTCATCGACCTGATCTTCGCGGTCGACTCCATTCCGGCCATCTACGGCCTCACCAACGAGGCGTACATCGTGTTCACGGCCAACGCCTTCGCGCTGATGGGTCTGCGCCAGCTGTTCTTCCTCATCGGCGGACTGCTCGAACGCCTCGTCTACCTCTCGCAGGGCCTCGCGGTCATCCTCGCCTTCATCGGTGTGAAGCTCGTGTTCCACGCCCTGCACGTGAACGAGCTGCCGTTCATCAACGGCGGGCAGCACGTGGAGTGGGTGCCCGAGATCCCGATCTGGTTCTCGCTGCTGTTCATCGCCGCGACGATCACGGTGGCGACGGTCGCCAGCCTCGCGAAGACCCGCGGCGACGCCCGCAAGGATGCGGCACTCGGGGCTCCGGATGCCGAGGCGGTCGCCGTCGAGGCGGCCGGAAGCGATGCGTCCCGGCCTCACGAGTCGAGCGCCGGCGCGCCCGGCACCACTACGACGACCGACACCACGACGACCACGACGACCACGACGCCCGGCGCGCCCGGCACGAAGGAGGGAAAGCGATGAGCGGCTTCTCGCGACTGCTCGGGATGGCCCAGAAGGCTCTCGACAAGACGACGTCATCGGGAGGTTCCGGTGCGAACGGATCCGGCTCGCAGGGCGGCACCGACTGGCGCTCGATGGTGCGCAACGCCGCCGAGGCCCTGACCGGCGACGGGCAGCAGCAGGCGCAGAGCGGCTCCGTTTCGACGCCTGCCCCGACCCCGCGACCGCAGAATCGCCCGACCGTGGCTCCGGACCATCGCCCCGCCACCGGGCCGAACTCCCGCCCGGCCGCCGCGTCGGCAGGTGCCGCGCCGCGGTCGCAAGCCGATCCGCTGACGGATGCCGATCGCGCCGCGATCGCCCGCTACGACTACCTGCTGGACACGGCCGATCCGCACCAGATCGAGCAGGTGCACCGGGAGGCCTTCGCTCGGCTGACCCCCGCGCAGCGCGAGCAGATCGAACAGCGGATGCGCACCGAGCTCCCCGCACACGAGCAGCCCCGCTCGGCGGCTCCCGACGACCTCGCCCGCGCGGCGACGCGCACCGAGGTGGGTCGTCCCGGCTTCCTCAAGGGCCTCCTGGCCCGGGTGGGCGGTGGCGCCGGTGGCGCCGGCGGCGCCGGTGGCTCGGGAGCCTCCGGTGCCGGGCGCGGCGCGGGCCGCGGTTTCGGAGGCGTGGCCGCAGGTGCGGGCCTGGCCGGTGCCGGTCTCCTCGCCGGAGGCGCGCTCGCCGCGGTCGCCGGTGGCGCGGTGGTCAGCTCGGTGGCCGGCCCCCTCCTCGAGCAGGCAGCCGGTCTGGGCGTCGACTTCGACGCCCTCGCATCCGGAGTCGACCTCGAAGCCCTGGCAGGCGGCCTCGACGTCGAAGGCCTCACCGGAGGCCTCGACGAGCTCTCCGCCGGTGCCGGCGAAGCCGTCTCCGGCCTGGGCGAGCAGGCCGCGGGCCTCGGCGAGCAGGCCACCGGCTTCGGCGAGCAGCTCTCCGACTTCGGCTCCAACTTCGGCCTCCCAGGCCTAGGCGACCTCTTCAACCGCTGACCCCGGCCGAAGTCACCCCACACCCCCGAAGTCACGCCACCCCACCCCACCTCTCCCAGAAGTCACCACGCAACGGGCCGTACCCGCCGACCCGAGGTGAGCGTGTGGCCGAGGGATGCGACCGAAGGCCGCGTCCCTCGACCGCGCGCTCACATGTCGCGCTGAGCCGGGCAGGGACCGGCTCAGCCCCGGGACGCCGAGCGAAGCCCGGCGCCCCGGCAACAAGCACAGCCCACCGTCAGCTGACACAGGCGTACGCTTGAAAAGGTGACGCCCACTACCAGCGCACCACCTCCCCTCAGCACCCTCGGAGACCTCCGCGCCTCCGGGCACGTGCAGAAGAGCCTGCGCACCGAGATCCGCGACAACCTGCTCGACGCCTTGCGCGAAGGGCGCGATCCGTGGCCCGGACTGCACGGCTTCGAGAACACGGTCATCCCGCAGCTCGAGCGCGCGTTGATCGCGGGGCACGACATCGTGCTGCTCGGCGAGCGCGGGCAGGGCAAGACCCGTCTGCTACGCACCCTCTCCGGCCTGCTGGACGAGTGGACGCCGGTGATCGACGGATCCGAGCTGGGCGAGCATCCGTACGAGCCCATCACCACGACGAGCCGGCTGCGCGCCCTCGAACTCGGAGACCGTCTGCCGGTCGCCTGGCGTGCTCGCGAGGAGCGCTACGTCGAGAAGCTCGCCACCCCCGACACCAGCGTCGCCGACCTGATCGGTGACGTCGACCCGATGAAGGTGGCCGAGGGTCGCAGCCTGGGCGACCCCGAGACGATCCACTTCGGCCTCATCCCGCGCAGCCACCGCGGCATCGTCGCCATCAACGAGCTTCCGGACCTCGCCGAGCGCATCCAGGTCGCCATGCTGAACGTGATGGAGGAGCGGGACATCCAGATCCGCGGGTACGTGCTGCGGCTGCCGCTGGACGTGCTGGTCGTGGCCTCCGCGAACCCCGAGGACTACACCAACCGCGGCCGCATCATCACGCCACTGAAAGACCGCTTCGGCGCCGAGATCCGCACCCACTACCCCACGGAGCTCGACGACGAGATCGCCGTCATCCGCCAGGAGGCCGAGCTCGTGGCGGAGGTTCCCGACTACCTGGTCGAGATCCTGGCCCGCTTCACCCGGGCGCTGCGGGAGTCGGCATCCGTCGACCAGCGCAGCGGGGTGAGCGCACGCTTCGCGATCGCCGGCGCCGAGACCATCGCGGCCGCCGCCATCCACCGCGCCACGCGGCAGGGCGAGGCGGAGGCGGTCGCGCGCCCGGTCGACCTGGAGACGGCGGTCGACGTGCTCGGCGGCAAGATCGAGTTCGAGTCGGGCGAGGAGGGGCGAGAGGACGAGATCCTCGACCACCTGCTGCGCACCGCCACGGCCGAGACCGTGCGCGCGCACTTCCGCGGGCTCGACTTCGCGCTGCTGGTCGAGGCGATCGAGGGCGGCGTGATGGTGACCACGGGCGAGCAGGTCGCCGCGCGCGACTTCCTCGCGGGCCTTCCCTCCCTCGGCGAGTCCGAGCTCTACGACGAGATCTGCGCCCGCCTCGACGCCCGGAACGACGGTCAGCGCGCCGGCGCCATCGAGCTCGCGCTCGAGGGCCTGTACCTCGCCCGCCGCGTCAGCAAGGAGTCCGGCGGAGGCGAGACCATCTATGGCTGACCTGGCCGTGCCCCCGATGCCGGCCGGCTCCGGATGCCGCGACGGCGGCTCACGGAAGGGACGGAGTTCGCGCGTGGATCCGGGCTCGGGCTCCGTACTTGGCCGCGAAACGGCAGTTTCTCCGTCGTTGCGGTGGAAGCAGCCGGCGCGGGTGGGGCGCAGCGCAGTGGGCGCGAAGGGCTGCGGATGCAGCGAGGCGCGGCGTGGCTAGGGCGAATCGGCGGCTGACCCGCGGGGCGCGGTACGGGCGGTACGACGGCGGGCCGGATCCGCTCGCGCCGCCGGTCGACCTCGCCGAGGCGCTCGACGCCATCGGCGAGGACGTGATGGCGGGGTACTCGCCCGAGCAGGCGCTGCGCGAGTTCCTGCGCCGCGGCGGCCGCGACCAGGCCGGGCTCGACGACCTCGCTGCCCGCGTGGCCGAGCGGCGGCGTGAGCTCACCCAGAAGCACAACCTCGACGGCACGCTGCGCGAGGTGAAGGAACTGCTGGATCGGGCGGTGCTCGCCGAACGCAAGCAGCTCGCCCGCGATCCGCTGATGGACGAGGGCGACCGCGCGCTCGCCCAGATGCAGCTCGACAACCTGCCCGCCTCGCCCGCCGCCGCGGTGAGTGAGCTGAACGGCTACCGCTGGCAGAGCAGCGAGGCCCGGCAGGACTTCGAGAAGATCAAAGACCTGCTCGGCCGCGAGATGCTCGACCAGCGTTTCGCCGGCATGAAGAACGCGCTCGAGAACGCCACCGACGACGATCGGGCCGCCATCGCGGCGATGCTCGCCGACCTCAACACCCTGCTCGAGGCGCATGCCCGCGGCGAAGACACCCCCGAGCAGTTCGACGCGTTCATGGCCGAGCACGGGGCCTTCTTCCCCGAGCAGCCCGCGAACATCGACGAGCTGCTCGACACCCTGGCCGAACGCGCCGCGGCGGCCCAGCGGATGCGCAACTCGATGACCGCCGAGCAGCGCGCCGAACTCGACGCCCTCGCGCAGGAGGCCTTCGGTTCGCCCGAGCTCATGCAGTCGCTCGCGCAGCTCGACGGCACCCTGCGCGACCTGCGCCCCGGCGAGGACTGGGGCGGCGGCGAGAACATGCAGGGCGAGGAAGGCCTCGGCCTCGGCGACGGGACGGGCGTCTTCCAAGACATCGCCGATCTCGACGCCCTCTCCGAGCAGCTCGCCCAGGGTCATGACGGCTCGCGGATGGACGACCTCGACCTCGACAAACTCGCCCGCCAGCTCGGCGACGAGGCCGCCGTCGACGCCCGCACCCTGCAGCAGCTGGAGAAGGCGCTGCGTGACTCCGGAACGCTGAAACGCGGATCGGACGGAGCACTCAAGATGTCGCCCAAGGCGATGCGGCAGCTCGGCAAGGCGCTGCTGCGGGCCGTCGCCCAGAAGCTCTCGGGCCGCCAGGGCGCGCGCGAACTGCGGCAGTCGGGCGCGGCCGGCGATCGCTCGGGATCGACCCGCGAGTGGGCCTTCGGCGACACCGAGCCGTGGGACGTGACCCGCACCATGACGAACGCGCTCACCCGCACGGCCGGTGAACGCGCCGCCGCCGACGGGCGCAGCGGCGGCGGCCGCATCAGGATCGAGATCGGCGACGTCGAGGTGCAGGAGACCGAGGCCCGCACCCAGGCCTGCGTCGCGCTGCTCGTCGACACCTCCTTCTCGATGGCGATGGACGGCCGCTGGGTGCCGATGAAGCGCACCGCGCTCGCGCTGCACACCCTCATCACGAGCCGGTTCCGCGGCGACGACCTGCAGCTGATCGGCTTCGGCCGGCACGCCGAGGTGATGGACATCGAGCACCTCGTCGGCCTCGACGCCCGATGGGACAAGGGCACCAACCTTCACCACGCCCTGCTGCTGGCGAACCGCCACTTCCGCAAGCATCCGAACGCCCAGCCGGTGCTGCTGATCGTGACCGACGGCGAGCCCACCTCGCACCTCGAGGCGAACGGCGAGGTGTACTTCGACTACCCGCCGCATCCGCTCACCGTCGCCTACGCCGTGCGCGAGCTCGACAACGCGATGCGGCTCGGGGCGAAGACCACGTTCTTCCGGCTCGGCGAGGATCCAGGGCTCGCGCGCTTCATCGCGTCGATGGCGAAGCGGGTCGACGGCACGGTGGTGGCGCCCGAGGCCGACGACCTCGGGGCGGCGGTCGTGAGTTCGTACCTCGGATCGCGCCACGGTGGCGCGGCAAGCGGTGGCACCGCGACCGACGACTTCTTCGGCCGCGGCTGGCGCTGAGGGCGCCGGCCACACCCCTCGGAACAGCGGGCAGGCTCAGAACAGCGGCCAGGGCGCGGCCGGCATGTGGCCCTCGGGCTGCGGAAAGACCGCGGATGCCCGCAACCGCTCGCAGCGGTCGGCGAAGGCGTCGATCTCGGCCGCGGTGAGCAGGGGAGCGAGGCGGCCGGCGAGATCGCCCTCGAACAGTCCTGAGACGAGGCGGTCGACGCCCGCGAGCTCGTCGGCCGTGAGCGGCTCGCCGATCCAGCCCCAGAGCACCGTGCGCAGCTTGTGCTCGGAGTGGAAGGTGAGGCCGTGGTCGACTCCGAAGCGGTGGCCGTCGGCCATCGCGAGCACATGCCCGCCCTTGCGGTCGGCGTTGTTCGCCAGCACGTCGAAGACCGCCATCCGGCGCAGTGCCGCCGAGTCCTCGTGGATCAGCGCGACCGGCCGGTCCTCGCCGTCCTCCCCCTCGAAGACCACCCGCCAGCCCTCGTCGGGCACGGCATCGGCGGCCACCAGATCGACGGCGTCCTGCTCCGGATCGAGGTCTTGCCAGAGCTGCACCATGCCCTCCCCGAGCGGGCCGTCGCGCAGCCAGGTGAGCGGCACCACGTTCCAGCCGAGCGCATCCGACACCAGGTGCGCCGCCACCTCGCGGTGGGCCAGGCGGCCGTCGGGGAAGTCCCACAGCGGTTTCTCGCCGGCGATCGGCTTGTACACCACCGGGGTCTCGCCGATGCGGGCGAAGAAGGTCGCGTTCGAGGCCGTCGTGATGCGGCCCGCGAGTTCGAGCTCACCCTCGGGCGGCAGGCTCGCCGAGGCGGCGCCCACGTGCTCGGCCGGCACGCTCAGCCCTCGGGGAACACGCAGTCGTGACCCTCGGGGTCCATCGGGTCGCCGCAGCGCGGGCAGAGCGGCCGGCCGGCCCCCACGATCTCGCGGGTGCGCTTGGCGAAAGCGCGGGCGGTGCCCACGGGCATCCGCACCAGCAGCATCTCCTCGGGCTCCACCACGATCGCCTCGACGCCGTCGCCGTCTTCGGTGAGCTCGATGTCGTCTTCGTCGACCACCACCAGCGGGTAGGCCTCGATCACCACCTGGGCGGTCGCCGGGTCCCAGCCGAGCCCGATCGCGCCGGTGCGGAACTGCTCGTCCACCGGGGTCTCGAGCGGTTCGTTGTCGACCAGCTCGACGGGGGTCGTGGCCTGGATGCTGAACGGATTGCCCTCGCCGGCCATCAGCTCGTCGAGGATCTCGTCGATCTTCGCGGCCAGGATCGCCGACTGCTCCTTCTCGAGCGCGGCGCTCACGACACGACGGCCGCCCCGCACCTGCAGATAGAAGGTGCGGGCGCCGGGCTGCCCGACCGTTCCGACCACGATGCGGTCGGGCCAGTCGAACTCGTGGACGATGGTCGGCATGCTTCTACTCTAGGCCGGGCCCGGCCCCTGTCGGCCCGGCAGACGCCGACTTCGAGGCAGTCGGTGAGCCGGGTTCCGGATGCCCCGCACCCCCGCCGACCGGAGCATCTCCCGCCGGGGCGGCGGCCCGCAGCCAGGAGAGATCGCCCGCATCCGTGTTGGTGGCGATCACCTCGGGGCGGCTTGCGCCGTAGCGCACGAGGGAGACGGATGCGGGGCCGACGGCGATCCGCTGGAACAGGTCGAGGTGCATCCCGAGCGCGTCGGCCAGGATCGCCTTGATCACGTCGCCGTGGCTGACCGCGACCCAGACCGCTCCCGGCCCGTGCTCGGCCTCGACGGCGGCGTCGTGCCCGCGGATGGCGGCCACCGCCCGGGCCTGCATGCCGGCCATCGACTCGCCCTCGGGGAAGACCGCGGCCGAGGGCTGATTCTGCACCACCGACCAGAGCGGCTCCTTCGAGAGCTCTTTCAGCGCCCGCCCCTGCCACTGGCCGTAACCGCACTCGGTGAGTGCGTCGTCGATCGCGAGCGGCAGCGGATCGGCGGCGAGCGAGCGGATCGGCGCGTCGGCCGGCTGCGCCTCCAGGATGGCGGCCGCGGTCTGGCGGCACCGCTCGAGAGGGCTCGAGACGACGCTCACGAACGGCACCGCCGCCAGCCGACCGGCGGTGCGCGCAGCCTGCTCGTGCCCGACCTCGTCGAGCAGCACCCCGGGCGCGCGGCCGGCCAGGATGCCCTGCACGTTCGCGGTGGTGCGGCCGTGCCGCACCAGGATCACAGTGGCCATGTGCCCAGCCTAGGCGGCCCCTCCGCGGCCGCCACCGCGCACCCGCTAGGGTGGCAGGGAACACACGGGAGCCCGGTGAGCCGGGCTGAGAGGAAGCGAACCACGCTTCGACCGTCGAACTTGATCTGGATAATGCCAGCGCAGGGAGAGTGAGAGCGAATGCTCGTCGTCGATCGACACCGCCGCATCGCGGCCGCCGTCGGATCCGTCGATTCCGTCGGAGCCCGTGGTTCCGTTCGGCCGCCGGAGCGATCCGGCATCTTCGTCGTGCCCGCATCCCGATCCTGATCGGCCGGTCCTTCGCGCGCGCCGCCGGTGCGTGCGAACCCGCTCCGCAGTGAAAGGCACGCACACCATGTCATCCCCGTCCCCGGACATCCTGACCCCGCCCGCCCCCTCGGCCGCACTCTCGGCCGCACTCACGCCGCAGGATCTCGGCGTAGGCGCCCGCTTCACCGTCGCCGTGATGGACGGCGACTTCGCCGCCATCCTCCTCGCCGCCCTCGCCGACGCCGACGCCACCGGGCTCGAGGTCGAGACCGACCCGGTCAGCACGCTGGTGCGCGGCTCCGAGCAGCGCGTGCTCGAGTACATCGCCGCCGTGATCGCCGGTGCGGCGCGGGGCGGCCAGCACGTGACGGCCTCGCTGCTGCTCTCGCGCGGCTGCCCCGGCGAGGTCACCTGCAGCACCACGCCCGGCCTCTTGGCCGAGGCGGCTCCCGTTCCCGTGCTGGCGCCCACCGGCATCCGTGCCTCGGCGCACTGGTCGCTCTACCCGCTCGACGACACCGGCCGGCCCGGCGAGGCGCCCGACCACCTGCGCGACATCTACGCCGCCATCGACCACGCGAAGGAGCTCGGCACCTACGTGCGCGGCGAGCACTACGCCACCCTGCTGGAGGGCGACCTGGCCGACGTGCTCGGCACCGTCGCCGCCGGCTGGGTGCTGGTGGGCCGCAGCGTGCAGCACGTCACGAGCCACGCGACGCTGTCGATCGCGAGCCCGACGGCCGCCGCCGGCACGTCGAAGGAGGCCTGAGCCGTGGCATCCGCCGGAACAGGAATCACGCCGGCCCCCGCGCCCGCCCGCCGCTCCGCCCCCACGGGTTCGCCCTTCGCGTGGCAGCTCAAAGACATCATGCTCGTCGTGGTGCTCGGCGCCGTCTTCGGCTTCCTCTACTGGGCGCTCGTGCAGGGCTGGATCGCCCTCTCGGTGGCCACCGGCCCCTTCGGCGACCTCACGCAGCACGTGCTGCTGGGCGGCTGGCTGCTCGTGGCGCCGATCGCGATCGCCATCATCCGCCGCCCCTTCGCCGGCATCGTGGCCGAGATCATCGCCTCGGTCATCGAGGTGGTGTTCCTCGGCTCGGCCGTGGGGCCGCTGCTGTTCGTGGCCGCCGGCATCCAGGGCCTCGGCAGCGAGCTGCCGTTCGCGCTCACCCGGTATCGGCGCTACGGATGGCTCGTCTACGCGCTCTCCGGCCTGTGCGGCGCCGGGCTGGTGTTCTTCTACTCGGCCTTCCGTTCGGGCTGGTACGGCACCGACCTGCTGCTCGTGCGGCTCGCCATCCAGCTGGTGTCGGGCGTGGTGCTCGGCGGACTGCTCGCCAAAGTGGTGGTGGATGCGCTCGCCCGCACCGGCGTGGTGGACGGCTTCGCGATCGGCCGGGCCCGCTTTGGCGCCTGAACCCGCGGTCGACGCGGCATCCGGAACCGTATCGGCGGGGGCCGACCGCGCCGCCGCCCGGCTCGCGGGGGTGACGGTGCACGCGCCCGGTCGCGCCGATCCGCTGATCGCCGAGGTGTCGCTGACGCTCGGCTCGGGCGAACGGATGCTCGTGGTCGGGCCCTCGGGGTCGGGCAAGTCGAGCCTGCTGCAGGTGCTCACCGGGGTCATCCCGTTCTCGCAGAACCTCGAGCTGACGGGGGAGGTGCACCTGGACGGTGTCGACGTATCGGACCAGCCCGTGGTGCAGCGCTCGCGGTGGCTGGGCGTGGTGGCGCAGGATCCCTCGGCCGCCGTGTGCCTCGCCCGGGTCGACGAGGAGGTGGCGCTGCCGCTGGAGAACCACGGCGTGGCTCCGGGGCAGATCTCGAGGCGGATCGACGAAGCCCTCGCCCGGGCCGACGCCGGCGCGCTGCGCGAGCGGGCCACCGGGAGCCTCTCGGGCGGCGAGGTGCAACGGGTCGCGTTGGCCGCCGCGCTCGCGGCCCGTGCGGCGGTGCTGCTGCTGGACGAGCCTACCTCGATGCTCGATCCCGCCGGCGTGCGCGCGGTGCGGCGGGCGGTCGACGCACTCGTCGAGGGGCGCACGGCCGTGCTGCTGGTGGAGCACCGCCTCGACGAGATCGCCGGCGCCGACGGGGCTCGGGGGCTCCCGGAACGCACCGTGGCCCTGGATGCGCAGGGCCGCGTGCTCGCCTCCGGCCCGACCGAGCAGGTGCTGTGCGAGCACGCGGGCACCCTGCACGACGGCGGATGCTGGCTGCCGCTCGAATCGGAGCTGCTCGCGATCACCGGCCACCCGGGCGGTCTCGGTTCGCCGGACGTGCGGGCCTGGCTGCGCGAGCAATCGCTGGCGGTGCCGGATGCCGCGGTCGCGGATCCACTCGTGTCTGAGTCGGCAACGGTGGCGGCGCCGGGTGGAGGTGCGGCCGATCCACTCCCGTCGGTGTCGGGAACGGTGGCGAGTGCCGGTGCGGCCGATCCGCTGGTGTCCCCGACGGTGCCGGGTGCCGGGGTCGCCGATCCCCTCGTGCTCGAATCGGCATCCGGCGCCCCGCACGGCGATGGCCGGAGTGATGCTGCGGCGAGGGACGGGTGTGGGGATCGCGCCGGAGGGCCTCACGGGGGCCCGAATCGGGTAGAGGTGCTGCTTTCGGCTCGGGCGCTAGTGGTGGGGCGGCCGGTGGTAGGCGCTCGGGCCTCCCGCCGGTTCGGCGGGCGGCGTCGTGCGGCCGTCGTCGAGCCGGTGCTGAGCGGCGTCGACCTCGAGCTGCGCGCCGGCGAGGTGGTGGCGCTGCTCGGTGCGAACGGTTCGGGCAAGAGCTCTCTGCTGCTGACGCTGGCCGGGTTGCTGCCGGCCGGCGGGGGTTCGGTCGCCGGAACGCGGCCGAGCATGGTGTTCCAGAACCCCGAGCTGCAGTTCCTGGCCTATCGCGTGCGCGACGAGATCGCGGTCGGGCTCGTGGGCGACCCGCGCCGGATCGCCGAGATCGTCGACCGGCAGCTGCGCCGGCACCGGCTCGAGCACGTAGCCGACCTTGAGCCGCATCGGCTCTCCGGTGGGGAGAAGCGTCGGCTGAGTCTCGCGGCGATGCTCGCGCACGACGACCGCCCGGTGCTGCTGGCCGACGAACCCGCGTTCGGGCTCGACCGGCGCGACACCGTGGCCACCGCCGCGGTGTTCCATCGTGAGGCCGCGGCGGGGCGGGCGGTGCTGTTCTCCAGCCACGACCTGCGCTTCGTGGCCGCGGTCGCCGACCGCGTGATCGTGCTCGCCGACGGAGCGGTCGTCGCCGACGGCCCGACCCTCGCGGTGCTCCGGGACGCGGCCGTCCTGCGGCGTGCGGGTCTCGAGCTGCCCCCGCTGGTCGCGTGGCTGCTGGCCGAAGCCGTCGCCGAAGCCGCCGCCGCCGCCGAAGCCGAAGCCGAAGCCGCAGCCGACTCCAACGCCGGGGCCGACGCCGCCGACGCCGACGCCGAGTCCGATGCCGAAGCCGGCGCCGATCCCCGGGGCGCCGTGCGCGTACTCCGCCTGCTCTACGCGGCCGGTTCGACGTCCCCGGCGGTCATCGCAGCCGACAACCCGGGCGCCCGCACCCCGTGCCATCCTGAGGCCGCTCGCGATCATCACCCGAGCGCACCGACTGCGCGCCCGCCCGAATCCACCCCCTTCCCACCCTGCACGGAGGCCCTCCGATGACGCTCGCTGCCGCACCGGTCCCCGACTCCGCCCTGGCCAGGCGCAACCCCACAGTGAAGCTCGCCGTGCTCTTCGTGGTGTCGGTCGCCCTGCTGTTCGTGCTCGACCCGGTGACCCCCGCGGTGATCTACCTGCTCGGCCTCGCCGGTGTGCTGGCGGCGGTGAGGCTGCCCGGGCGCACCGTGCTCCGGGCCCAGCTGCCGTTCCTGGCGTTCGCGCTCGGTGTCTTCTCGGTCAACGTGCTGAGCCGGCCGGGCACGGTGCTCTGGCAGGAAGGCCCGCTGCGCGTGACGGTCGAAGGCCTCACCGTCGGAGCCGCGCTCGCCGCCCGCACCCTCGCCATCGGCATCCTGGCCATCGGCTTCGTGCTCACCACCGACAGCCTGCGCCTGATGACCAGCCTGCACCAGAACGCGCGCCTCCCGGCCCGCCCGAGCTACGCGCTGATGGCGGGCTACCGGCTGCTGCAGCAGCTGCCGGGGGAGTGGTCGGCCATCCGTGCGGCCCAGGCCGTGCGCGCACCGCTGCGCAGCGACGGCAGCGTGCGCGCGGGCCCGAGCGCCTTCGGCCGGGCGGCCTTCGCCCTGCTCGTGCTCGCCATCCGTCGAGGCGAACGGATGGCGCAGTCCCTCGAATCCCGAGGGCTCGGCCTCGCCCCCCGCACCGTCTGGCGTCCGGTGCGCCTGCGCCCCGCAGACCTCGTGTTCGCCGTCGCCGTGCTGGGCGTGCTGGGCGCCGTGCTCGGCGTGGCCGGGATGCTGGGCCTGCTCGCCGGCCCGGGAGCGCTGTTCTGATGCGCCGCGCCCACCTCGTGGCCCTGGTCAACCCGCCCACCAGCCAGTACGCCGCCAACTGGAGCACCCCGCTCAGCCGGTCCGACTGGCTGCGCGGCGCGTTCTACGACGACCTCGGCCGCCTGCTGGAACGCGGATGCTTCGACATGGTGTTCCTGGCCGACGCCCTCGCCGTGCCCGAAGACGCCTACTGCGAGATCGCCACCACCCTCCGCACTGACATCCACGGTCTGACTGCGGTAGCATCGTGGTATGACCGCGAAGCTGAGCGTGAGCCTGTCCGAGAGCGATCTCGAGTACATCGACGAGCTCGCGAGTGCCCGCTCGGGCAACCGCTCCGCGGCCATCCACGACCTCGTGCGCATCGCCCGGGAGCGGGCCGCGGTGCGCGACTATGCGCTTGCCAACGACGAGTGGATCGCCTCCGGCGACTCCCGCGCCTGGGAGGCGGCGGAGATCGACGGTCTCGGCGCGTGAGGCGCGGGCACGTGGTCGCCGTGCGGCTCGATCCGGCCGAGCCGGGAGAGTCGTCGAAGACGCGGCCGTGTCTCATCGTGAGCAACGACGGCGCCAACGAGGCGGCGACGCTGATGGGCCGCGGATCCATCACCATCGTGCCGCTCACGACGAACGTCGCGAACGCCCGCGGCGAGTTCCAGGTGCTCGTCTCCGACGGCGAGGCGCTCGAGCAGATGGGCCTGTCGAGCGTGTCGAAGATCCAGGCCGAGCAGGTGCGCACCGTTCCGGTCGAACGGCTCGCCGGCATCCGCGGTGCCGCGCCGGGGTGGGTCATGCAGCAGGTCGATCACGCGCTGCGGTTCCATCTCTCGCTCTGACCGCGTGCAGCCGCCCGCACCGAGCTCTCGCTCTGACCGCGTGCAGCCGCCCGCACCGAGCTCTCGCTCTGAGCGTGTGCAGCCGCCCGCGCCGAGCCTCGCCACCGGCGGCGCGTCCGGGCGATAATCGAGCGTGCTCTCCTGGTTCGGATCCGCCATCCCCACGACACTCTTCATCATCCTCGAGGTGATGCTGCTGGTGCTCGCGCTGGTGATCGCGCCGATCCGGCGGCGGCCCTCCTCGGCGCTCGCGTGGATCGTGGTGATCGTGGCGCTTCCCCTGATCGGCCTGCTGCTGTTCGCCGTGATCGGCTCGCCGCGGCTGCCGAAGCACCGGCGTGACCAGCAGCGCACCATGAACGAGCGCATCGTCGCCACCACGGTCTCGGTCGACCACGTCGAGCTCGGGCCGGACACCCCGCCCTGGCTGCCGGCGATCGCCCGCCTCAATCGCGAGACCGGGGCGATGCCTCTGGTCGACGGCAACACCGCGACACTGCTGCCGCACTTCGAGGAGCAGCTTGCCGCTCTCGTCGCCGCCGTCGAGAACGCCCGCTCGTTCGTGCAGGTCGAGTTCTACATCCTCTCGCTCGACGACACGACGAGGCCCTTCTTCGACGCCCTGGGCCGCGCGATCGCCCGGGGCGTGGAGGTGAAGGTGCTCCTGGATCACCTCGGCTCCCGCGGCTACCCCGGCTTCGCCCCCGCCAAGGCCGAGCTCGACCGCATCGGCGCCGACTGGCGGCTGATGCTGCCCGTGCTGCCTCTCAAGGGCCTCTACCAGCGACCGGATCTGCGCAACCACCGCAAGCTCGTGGTGGTCGACGGCGAGGTCGCCTTCGTCGGCTCGCTCAACCTGATCGACCCGAGCTACGACCGGGCGGGCAACAAGCGCCGCGGCCTGCAGTGGCGCGACCTGCTGGTGGAGGTACGCGGGCCGGTGGTGCAGGAGGTGAAGGGCATCTTCACCACCGACTGGTTCAGCGAGACCGGCGAGGTGCCCGATTCGGGAGGGCTGGATGCGGTCGCCGACGACGGCGACCCCGGCACGGTGCTCGCGCAGATCGTGCCGAGCGGCCCCGCGTTCGAGTTCGAGAACAACCTGGCCCTGTTCAACTCACTGCTCTACGCCGCCGAGCACCGCGTCTCGATCACCAGTCCCTACTTCGTTCCCGACGAGTCGCTGCTGGACGCCATCCTCACCGCCGCCCGCCGGGGTGTGGCGGTCGAGCTGTTCGTGGGCGCGATCGGCGACCAGTTCTTCGTCTTCCACGCGCAGCACTCCTACTATCGCGACCTGCTCGAGGCCGGGGTGCGCATCCACTGCTACGACGCGCCCACCATCCTGCACGCCAAGCACCTCTCGATCGACGACCAGGTGGCGGTGGTGGGCTCGTCGAACATGGACATCCGCTCGTTCCAGCTCGACCTCGAGGTGATGATGCTCGTCTGCGGCCGCTCGTTCACCGACGCCCTGCGCGCCGTGGAGGACGAGTACCGCGCGAACTCCACCGAGCTCACCCTCGAGGCGTGGGACGGCCGCGGCCGTCTGCACGCCTTCATCGACAACTTCACCCGGCTCACCTCCGCCGTGCAGTAGGCGCGCCGCCCGACCGCCCGCCCGCCCACCCGCCTCAGGCGATCGTGCGGCGACACACCTCGTCCCACGGCGTGGGCGGCATCCCGAAGTGCTCGCGGGTGGCGGTGTCGTCGAGCACGTAGGGCCGGGTCCACTGGTACGAGAGCTCGCCGAGCTCGCGCAGCATCGGCGCGACGAGTGCGCCCATCCTCAAGGCCGGCACCGGGATGCGGCTGACCGGCACGGGCGGCAGACCACCCGCGGCGAGCACGTCGCCGAGTGCCTCGCGCTGCGAGCGCGGCGGGTTGGAGGGCACATGCCAGAGGCGGCCGTGCGCGGAGGGGTCCTCGGCTGCGGCCACCAGCAGGCGTGCCACGTCGAGCACGTCGGTGAAGGTGTGCGGCATGTCGGGGTCGCCCATCACCCAGGCCCGCTTGCCTTGACGGGCGGTCGGCAGCTGCCGGGTGATGTGGCCGTTGGCGCCCACGCCCGGGCCGACGTAGTCGGAGCCGCGCACCTCGACGGCCCGCAGCTCGCCCGCCTCGTGGGCGGCCTTCGCCTCCGCCCACATCCGGGCCCGCAGCACGCCCTTGTGGTCGGTCGCGGCATCCGGAAGCCCCTCGTGCATCGGCCGGTCGACGGGGCCGTAGGGATAGAGGTTGCCCGTGATGGCGTAGACCGCACCCGAGCGACGGGCGGTCTCCAGCAGCGAGGCCGCGAGCGGCGGCCAGGTGGCGTCCCACTTCGTGTAATCGCCCGGGTTCGCGCAGTTGTAGAGCACGTCGGCTCCGGATGCCAGAGCCGTGAGTGCGGCCGCATCGGTGGCATCCACCCGCGCGCTGGTGACGCCGGCGAGGCCGAGGTCGGTTCCGGATCGGGTGGCCACGACCACCTCCGACCCGCGCTCGGCGAGCAGCGTTGCGACGTGGCGGCCGACGGGGCCGGCTCCGACGATGATGTGGCGATCGGTCATGGTGTCCTCCTTTGGGAGAGCAGTGCTCTCGTTTCTACGATGACAGGCGCCCGGGGTAAAAGCAAGAGCACTGCTCTCGTTTGTTGCGCCTGCTCTCAAAACGCGCCAGGCTGGACGGATGCAGCATCCGAACCCCGAGCGCGCGACCGCCGCGGGCGCGGCCGCGGGCGCGACCCCCGCGCGAGCACAGACCGCCCGCGAACGCGCTCGCGACCAGATCACCGCCGAGATCGTGGCGGCGGCACGCATCCGGCTCGCCGAATCCGGCCTGGGCGACCTCTCGCTGAGGGCGGTCGCCCGCGATGTCGGCATGGTCTCCTCGGCCGTCTACCGCTACTTCGCCAGCCGTGACGAGCTGCTCACCGCGCTGCTGGTGCTCGCCTACGACGAGCTGGGATCGCAGGTGGAGCAGGCCGATGCGGCCGTGACCGACCGCGCCGACGTGAGCGCACGCTGGATGGTGGCGCTGCGCGCGATCCGCGCCTGGGCGCTCGCGCATCCCGGTGACTACGCGCTGCTCTACGGCTCGCCCGTGCCGGGCTACGCGGCTCCCCAGGTGACCATCGTGCCGGCCACACGGGTCATCGTCGTCATCCTGCGCATCGTCACCGAGGCCTATGCGGCGGGGCGGATCGTGACTCCCCCCGGGACGGCCGACGCTGCGGTGGCCGCGGCCGAGGCGACCTCCGTGGCCGGCGCGATCGCCTTCGTGCGCGAACGGGGGCTCGTGGGTGAGGAGGTGCCCACCGAGCTGGTCATCCGTACCCTCATGGCCTGGACCACCGTCTTCGGCACGGTCTCCTTCGAGCTCTTCGGCCACCTCGTCGGCTCGGTCACCGACCTCGACGCCTACTTCGACACGGTGGCCGGCCGCCTCGCCGCCGACCTCGGGTTAGGCCGGTAGACGCGTTGCCGGATCGTGATCCGGCGGGCGCGGCGGGACTGGGATACTGACCCCATGAGATTCACGAAGATCCTCGTGGCCGCCGTCGTAGTCGCCGCCGCGGCCACGGGACTGAGCGCCTGCAGCTCGTCCTCGACGAACGACACCCCCAGCACGCCGATCGGCGGCGACGTGATCACGCCCGTCTCGATGAGCGCGAACGACCTGCAGGGCGCGAGCGTCGACCTGATCGTCGGTCAGGTGCTCAACATCGACACCGGAGACCTCGCCACCGACAGCTACACGGGCGAGGTGGCCGATACCGAGGTCGCCGAGTTCGTGCAGGGGCAGACCGGCGGATCCGCCGAGCTGAACCCGGGGGTGCAGGCTCTCGCGGTGGGCACCACGACGGTCACCATGATCAACGAGCAGGGTGGCATCCAGCCGCTCGAGTTCACCGTGGTGGTCTCGGAGAAATAGCCGCGAGGCGCAGGCCGGTGGCCGTCGGCGGATGCGCCGGCGCCGGCTACACCAGCCCGTGCCGGCGGAAGGCGTTCCACACCCCGTCGTCCAGCACGGCGGTGGTCACCTCGTCGGCGTGCGCCTTGATCTCGTCGGTGGCGTTGCCCATCGCGATGCCGACCCCGCACACCTGCAGCATCTCGACGTCGTTGCTGCTGTCGCCGATGCCGATCGAGGCCGACACCGGGATCTCCAGACGTTCGAGCAGCTGCAGGATGGTCGACCCTTTGTTCACGCCACCGAGCGACACCTCGCCGCTGCTGCTTCCGAGGTGCGGGATGGTGGCCGTGATCACGTGGAAGTCCTCGCCCAGACCGTCGCGCACCCGCTCGAACGCGGTGTGGTCGGCGCCGAGGAACACGGCCTTCGCGATGCCCGAGAAGTCGATCGGCCGCACGGCGGAGAACGCCTCCACCGCCGGATGCGCGTTCAGCGCCGCGAGCGACTCGGCGTCGGGCGGGCCGCCGGTCACGCGCTGCACGTCGTCCAGCAGGTACTCGATGAAGCGGTCGCGCACCCCGGCCGAGGGGAACACCTCGGTGTACGACTGCAGGTAGAAGTCGATGCCGGCCTGCTCGAAGAACCGCGCCATCCGCTCGGCCGTCGCGGGCGGCATCGTGCGCGAGATCACCAGCTCGTCGCCGATGGTCGCGAAGCCGCCGCCGGCGCTGATGGTGCCGTCGAAGCCGATGTCGCGGATGACCGGGTAGATCTCCACCGCCGCCCGCCCGGTGCACACGTACACGAGGTGTCCGTTGCTCCGGGCGGTGCGGATGGCGTCGATGGTGGAGGGGGCGATCCGCTCGCCCGAGTCGATCAGGGTGCCGTCGACGTCGAGGAAGGCGATCCGGGAGGTGCTCATAGGCCTTCGACCCTATCGGGTGAGACCCGCCCCGTTCGTCGCGATCACGTCCTGGTACCAGCCGGACGACTTCTTCTCGAAGCGGTCGACGGCGGTAGCGTGTGGGCATGAGTGCGGGCGGCGACGTGGGATGGCGGGAGGTCGCCGCGGGGGTGTTCCAGCGGCGGTACGAACCGGTCGACGTGTCGGTGGTCGCGATCGTGGGGCCGGAAGGCGTGGTGATCGTCGACACGCGGAACAACCCGCGCGAGGGCGAGGGGATCCTGCGCGATTCCGAGGTGTTCGGGGTGCCGGTCGTGGCCGCCGTGAACACCCACGCGCACTACGACCACAGCTTCGGCAACCAGGCGTTCGCGGCGCGCGGCATCCCGATCCACGGGCACGCCGGCATCGCGGAGCACTACGAGCGGTTCGAGGGTCCTCGACTGGCGGCCGTGCAGGCCGACCCGTCCCGGGAGCCCGACAAGGACTGGGGCGAGGTGCGCCTCACCCCGCCCGACGTACCGGTCGGCGCCGTGTCGCGCATCGCCCCGGGTGGGCGTGCGATCGAGCTGATCCCCCTGCCTCCGGGCCACACCGACACCGACCTCGCGGTGCGGGTTCCGGATGCCGCGGTGTGGCTGCTCGGCGACGTGATCGAGCAGTCGGGGGCGCCGATGTTCGGCTCGGGGTCGTATCCACTGCGCTGGGGAGCGGCTCTGCGGGGGCTGGGTGAGCGGATCGGGCCGGACGACGTGATCGTGCCGGGCCACGGCGAGGTGGTCGACCGTGCGTTCGTGCTCGAGCAGGCACGGTTGCTCGAGGAAATCGCGGCGATGGTACGGCGGGCGGGCGTGGCTGGCACGCCCGTCGACGACGTGCTGCCGCCCGATGAGCTCGCGGCCTACTGGCCCGACTGGATGCTGCGCTCGGCGCTGCGGGCTGTGCTCTCCCCGCTCGGGGGCGGTTCAGATCTGCAGAAATAACGGCGACCGAGGGCATATAGGGCCCCGGTCGTCGTTATTTCTGCATTTTCGAACCGAGGCGGCCGGCGAACCGCATCACGGCGGCGCGCTCAGTCCTTCTTCGGCTTGAGCTTGTTCAGGGACTCGGGCTTGTGCACGGCCTCGCGGCCGGACTTCTCGCTCTTCACCAGGAACTGCGGGTCGTCGGGGTCGGCCCGCACGGTGCGCCCGGCGGCCTCGGTGTCGGACGTGATCTTCTTCTCGACGGAGCCCGAGGTGGTGGTGCCGTGCGTGGACCAGGAGACCCGGTCGCCTTTGGAGAGTTCGTCGGTCATGCGGTTCACGGTACGCCCGCTGCCCGCGAACGGCGAGGCCCGCGGGAGCGCGGCCGAGCGAGAAGGGGCGGGGGTGCGCGGCGGGGCGGGAGTGCGAGACTGAGGGAATGAGCGCGCTCGACGACATCCGGCTCGCGGTGGCACAGCATCCGTCGAACGCCTGGGCGATCGAGGCAGGCTACGCGCCGCTGTTCGTGGCCTCCGAGAACTCGCGCATCCTGCTCGTCAGCCAGGCGCCGGGCCGCCGTGCGCAGGACTCCGGCATCCCGTTCGACGACCCGAGCGGCGTGCGGCTGCGCTCCTGGCTGGGCATGACGGATGCCGAGTTCTACGACCCCGGGAACCTCGCCATCGTGCCGATGGACTTCTACTACCCGGGCAAGGCGGCCAGCGGCGACGTGCCGCCGCGTGCGGGCTTCGCGGCGCAGTGGCATCCGCCCATCCTGGAGCAGCTCACCGATGTGCGGCTCACGATCCTCGTCGGCGCCTACGCTCAGAGGCACTACCTCGGCCGCCGACGCGCTCCCTCGCTGACCGAGACCGTGCGGGCGGCTGCGACCTACGAACCGTTCTTCCCGATCGTTCACCCCTCGCCGCTCACCCAGGGCTGGCGCCTGCGCAACCCGTGGTTCGAGTCCGACACCGTCCCGCTCCTGCGGGCCCGCGTGCGCGAGGCGCTCGCCGCATCCTGACAAGACCGCCCGTTCCGGACGGAGGGGATCAGTCGAGGGCGCGGCGGAGCGTGTCCACGATCTGCGCCCGGGATGCGGTGCCCTCGCGGGTGGGCAGCAGCGGGAACACGTGCACCTGGCCGGCGCCCTCGCGGAAGTCGAGTTCGACGCCGGCGGCGGACGCCTTCTCGGCGAGCAGGTGCGCATCCGGATTCAGCACGTCGCGCGTGCCCGTGTAGAGCGAGACCGGGCCGAGGCCCAGCAGTTCGCCTTCGAGCGGGCTCACCACGGGGTTTAGCAGGTCGAGCTCGCCGCGCCACAGTGCGGCCAGCACCTTCCCGCCGGGGACGGCGAGCCACGGATCGGTCGGCTGCACCACGGGGATGCGCGGGTTGCTCCAACTCAGGTCGAGTGCGGGCGAGATGAGCACCGTGCGCGGCAGCACGATGCCGTGCCGGTCGCGCAGCAGCTGGGCCGCGGAGAGGGCGATCTGGCCGCCGGCCGAGTCGCCGGCGAGAGCGGTGGGCCCGTGGCGCTCGAGGTTCCGGCGCACCAGAGCGACCACTCCCTCGGCGGCCTGCGAGGCCGTGCCGAAGGGTACCAGCGGGTAGATCGGCAGCGTCACGGTCGTGTTCGCCTCGGCGGCGATCTGCGCCGCGAGCGCCCAGTGCTGCGACACGATCTCGTTCACCCAGCCGCCGCCGTGCACGTACACGACGCTGCCGCGCGGGGTGCCTCGCCGCGGCGTCACCGTGTAGACGGGCCACTCCTCGTGCGCCACATCCACCCGCACGTCGGGCCGCAGGCGGGCGGGTGGCCCGTAGGGCGCCGGCCGCAGTTCGCGCTCGCGCACCCGCCGCCTCGCCCCCTCGGCGGTGACGAACACCCGGTTCGCCCGCATCAGGCGCAGGAGCGGTGGGATGAGGGTGCTCAGAACCGTGACCATCCCCCCATCCTCCGCCCCGATCCTGACCCTCGCCTCCGATTGCCCGATCGACGGATCGGCCGGCCGAGCGGATGCGCGGCGGGCGGCGTACGGTGGCCCGCATGAGCGACCTCGATGCAGCCGGACAGTTCACCTTCGACGACCCCGTGAAGCGGTACGGCCGGGTCGAACCGCCCGTGCAGCACCAGCCCGAGCCGGCCGTGCAGCACCGGATGACGCCGGTTCCCGACCTCGGCGAGACCAGCTACCGCGGCCTCGGCCGCCTCGAGGGCCGCAAGGCGCTCATCACGGGCGGCGACTCGGGCATCGGCGGGGCGGTGGCCATCGCGTTCGCCCGCGAGGGCGCCGACGTCGCCATCTCCTACCTGCCCGACGAGGAGGAGGACGCCCGGCACATCGTCGAGCTGATCGAGGCGGCCGGCCGGCGCGCGATCTCCCTGCCGGGCGACATCACCGACCCGGAGCACTGCCGCGCCCTGGTGACGGATGCCGTGGCCGGCCTCGGCGGGCTCGACATCCTGGTCAACAACGCGGGCAAGCAGATCGCGGTCGACCGCCTCGAAGACCTCTCCGACGAGCAGTTCGAGCAGACCTTCCGCACCAACGTGTTCGCGAACTTCTGGATCACCAAGGCCGCCGTTCCCCACCTCGGCCCGGGCTCCACGATCATCAACACGGCCTCGCTGGAGGCCTACAAGCCCGCACCCGACCGTCTCGACTACGCCGCCACGAAGGCGGCCATCAACAACCTCTCGAAGGGCCTGGCCCAGCAGCTGGCGCCACGCGGCATCCGCGTGAACGTGGTCGCCCCCGGCCCCACCTGGACGGCGCTGCAGGTCTCCGGCGGCGTCTCCGACGAGCAGATGGAGGCCTTCGACGACGAGAGCACCTTCGAGCGCGCCGGCCAGCCCGCCGAGCTCGCGCCCGCCTACGTGTTCCTCGCCTCACCCGAGTCCAGCTACGTCTCGGGCGAGACGCTCAACGTGAACGGCGCGATGCCGACACCGTAGGCGATGCCGGCACCGTAGGGTGAGCCGGCGCGGGCATCCGAGGAGCCCGCGCCGGCAGCATCCTCAGGGCTGCAGCACCACCTTGATGCAGCCGTCCTCCTTGTTCTTGAACAGCTCGTACATCTCCGGCGCCTCCTCGAGCGACACCCGGTGCGTCACGAGGTCGTCGATGCCCAGCGGATCGGCCGGGTCTTCCACCAGCGGCAGGATCTCGTCGCGCCACCGGTGCACGTTGCACTGCCCCATCTTGAGCGTGATCTGCTTGTCGAACATCGACATGAACGGCATCGGATCGGCGGCACCCGCGTAGACCCCGCTGAGCGAGACCGTGCCCCCTCGGCGCACGGCGTCCAGCGCGAGCAGCAGAGCGGAGAGCCGGTCGACGCCGGCGGTGGTGGCCACCTTCTTGGCCAGCGGATCGGGCAGCAGTCCCGCGGCGGCCTGCATGAAGGCCGCGCCGGGGTTGCCGTGCGCCTCCATGCCCACGGCATCGATCACCGAGTGCGGGCCGCGCCCGTCGGTCAGCTCCCGCAGCTTCTCGGCCACGTCGTCGGTGAGGTCGAGGGTCTCGATGCCGTGCCGTTCGGCCATCGCGCGCCGCTCGGGCACCGGGTCGACCGCGATCACGCGGTGCCCGAGGTGAACGCCGATGCGGGCGGCGAACTGGCCCACGGGACCGAGGCCGATCACGGCCAGCACACCGTCGTCGGGCAGTTCGGCGTACTGCACGCCCTGCCAGGCGGTCGGCAGGATGTCGGAGAGGAACAGGTAGCGCTCATCCGGCAGCTCGGTGCCGACCTTCAGGGCGTTGAAGTCGGCGAACGGAACCCGCAGTTTCTCCGCCTGGCCGCCGGGTACCGATCCGTAGAGCTCGGTGTAGCCGTAGAGCGAGGCGCCGGTGCCTGAGGCCCGGTTCTGCGTGGTCTCGCACTGCGTGGTGAGCCCCTGCTCGCACATGTGGCAGTAGCCGCAGGCGATCACGAAGGGGATGACGACCCGGTCGCCCACGGCGAGCTTCTCGACCGCGGATCCCACCTGCTCGACGATGCCCATCGGCTCGTGCCCCAGCACGTCGTCCTTGTCGAGGAAGGGGCCGAGCACGTCGTAGAGGTGCAGGTCCGATCCGCAGATCGCGGTGGAGGTGACGCGGATGACCACATCGGTCGGATCGTGGATCACCGGATCCGGAACATCGATGACGGTGACCTTCTTGGTGCCTTGCCAGGTGAGAGCTCTCATGCTCTCGGCCTACTCCGGGGAGGACGCTCAGGCAACGGGGTCGCCATACCGGCCGGACGGGGCGTACGCTCCACGGCATGAGCGACCCCCGAGATGACAGCAACCCGACCGACGACGTGGAGATGCTGGGAGGCACCGGGCCCGACCCGGCGCAGTCGGCGAGCAAGGATCCCGAGGACTGGGTGACCGGCGACGAGCCGATGACCGGCCCTCAGAAGAGCTACCTCGACACCCTCCTGCGCGAGGCCGGCGAGGAGCTTCCGGCCAACCTCACCAAGGCAGAGGCCTCGGAGCACATCGACCGCCTGCAGAAGGCGACCGGCCGCGGCCAGTAATCAGGTCGAAGTAGGCGGCAGACAACGACGACCGGTGGCCTAGACGGCCCCGGTCGTCGTTGTTCGCAGCCTTGTGACCGCCACCTCGTGGCGGACGCGCTACTTGGCGAGGAACTCCAGCACGGCCTTGTTCCACTCCGCGGCGTGGCTCACGTTCACACCGTGGGGTGCGCCCTTCACCACGTACAGCTCGGAGCCCGGGATGGCGGCGTGCGTGCGCGCTCCCGAGCCCTCGAAGGGCACGGTCGCGTCGCTGTCGCCGTGGATGACGAGCGTCGGAACGGTGACCGCCGGCAGGTCGTCGCGGAAGTCGGTGTTCGCGAACGACGCCATCGCCTCGAGCGCGGCCAGCTTGGAGGCCTGCTCGGCCAGGGCCAGCGCCTCCTGGCGCTGCTCCTCGGTGACCGCGAGTTCTCCGTCGACCGAGAAGAACTGGGTCGTGAAGTCGTCGAAGAAGGCGTCCTTGTTCGCCGTCAGCGCGGCCGTCATCTTCGCCGCTTCGCCGGCCGAGAGCGGGCCGTCGGGGTTGCCCGGCGTGTGCAGCAGGTACGGCGGCACGGCCGAGGCGAAGACGACGCTGTGCAGCCGTCCCACCCCGTGCCGCGAGGCGTAGCGGGCGACCTCGCCGCCGCCCATCGAGAAGCCCACGAGGGTGACGTCGTTCAGGTCGAGCGCGGCGAGCACGGCCTCGAGGTCGTCGGAGAGGGTGTCGTAGCCGTATCCGGTGAGCGGCTTGTCGCTGCGGCCGAAGCCGCGGCGGTCGTAGGTGACGACGCGGTAGCCGGCCTCGACGAACGCCGGCACCTGCTCCTTCCAGGACTCGCCCGAGAGCGGCCAGCCGTGGATGAGGACGACGGTGCGTCCGGATCCGCCGGTGTCGTCGACGTGCAGGTTCGTGTCGCCCAGGATGCCGTGGTGCGCGGTGATCTCAGTCATGGGTAGTGCCCTTCTGCGCCGCCTTCGCGGTGCTCACGGATCATTCGGACCCGCCCGCGACTTCGGTTCGGGTTGATCGCCGGGGCTTGCCAGACGGGTGGGTGCTGGACTATGACGCCGGCTTCGGCGGCGCCCCCAGGTGACGGGAGAGCCCCGCGGCCGCCTCGGCCACCAGCGCTCCGACCTGGTCGAGATGCCGCCCGATGCGGGTCTTGGGCGCGCTCAGGTTGATGGCGGCCACGATCCGGCCACGGAAGTCGTAGACCGGCGCGGAGGCCCCCACCACCCCCATCTCGAACTCCTCGTCGACGGTGGCGAAACCCCGGGCGCGGATGCGATGCACCTCGTCGAGCAGGCTGGCATAGTCGACGATCAGAGGGCGCCCCTCGGCGGAGGGCGCGAGCCCTCCCGCATCCTGCAGCACCGGGGAGACCGGCCCCACCACGGTGCGGTCGTGGCCGTGCACCTCGTACCAGCCCTCGAGGTCGGCGTCGTCCCAGTCGCTCACCAGCACCCGCCCGGCCGAGGTGCGCCAAGCCGCCACGCTCACGCCCTCCCAGGCGATGCCGCGGAAGGCGTATTCGCTCAGCTGACTGCTGAGTGTGAGCACGTTGTCGCCACGCAGCACGCACAGGTGCGCGGTCTCGTGTGTGGCGGTGACGACACGCCGAAGGAAGGGCGCCGACTCGCGCACGAGACGGGATTCGAGCGTGCGCGCAGCGAGCGCGTAGAGCTGGTACCCGAGCCGGTAGCTCAATGTCTGCGGGTCGCGCGCCACCAGTCCGGCATCGGCCAGGGTGGCGAGGGTGCGCGAGACCTGGCCCTTGTCGCGGTCGACGAGCTCGGCCAGCCGCACGACGCCGAGACCGCCGTTCTGCTCCGACTCGGGGGAGCCGAGCAGCTCGAGGATCTCGAGATCGCGCTTCAGCCCGGCCGAGTTGCGGCGGGGCGGGGGAGAAGAAGCCATGCCCCGAGGCTAGTCACCGGTTGCCATATGCGCAACCGGTGTTGCGTAAAAGATAACCCCACGCTTAGAGTCCCCCTGTCACCGCAGTCGACGAACCCGCTGCGAACCCGACTCAAAGACGAGCAAGGAGCACCCCCGTGACCGGATTCGATCCCGCCGATCTGCTGGCCTTCTGGGCCAAGCGGTACGACGACATCCTCACGCTCGCGGTCGGTCACGTCGTGGTCGTCCTCCTCGCCCTGCTGTTCGCCACGATCGTCGGCGTCGGCGTGGGGCTGCTCGTCTGGAACCGCCCCATCGGCCGCAGCCTCGCCGTCACGAGCGCCGCGGTCATCCTCACCATCCCGTCGCTGGCCCTGCTGGCCGCGATGATCCCGCTGTTCGGCCTGGGCTGGACGCCCACCCTGATCGGCCTCACGCTCTACTCGCTGCTGCCGATCATCCGGAACACCGTCGTCGGCCTGCGCGAGGTGCCCCCCGCGATCATGGAGAGCGCCAAGGGGATGGGGATGAGCCCCGGTCGAGTGATGCTCAGCATCCAGCTGCCGATCGCCTGGCCGGTGATCCTCACCGGCGTGCGGGTCGCCGCCCAGCTCACCATCGGCATCGCCGCCATCGGCGCCTACGTCGGCGGCCCGGGCCTCGGCCAGATGATCTTCCAGGGCCTCAGCTCGCTCGGTTCCAAGAACGCCCTCAACTACGCCCTCACCGGCACCGTCTGCGTCGTCATCCTGGCCCTGCTGGTCGACGCCCTGTTCAACCTCGTCACCACGACCACCACCTCGAAAGGACTGCGTGCCTGACATGACCGCACCCGATGGCTCCGCACCCGCTTCCCCCGCCGGCGACCGCCCCTTCGGCGCCCAGCCGCGCACCGCCAGCATCGCCACGACGACCGGCATCACGACCGTGAAGAACACCAGCGGCGCGCACATCGAGCTGCGGGACGTGACCAAGATCTACCCCGGCCAGGAGGCCGCCGCCGTCGAGGGGTTCTCGATGGACGTGAAGCCGGGGGAGCTGATCATGTTCGTCGGGCCGTCCGGCTGCGGCAAGACCACCACGATGAAGATGATCAACCGCATCATCGAGCCGAGCTCGGGGTCGATCCGAATCGACGACCGGGAGGTGCTGAGCCTCGACCCGAACGAGCTGCGCCGGCACATCGGCTACGTGATCCAGCAGATCGGCCTCTTCCCGCACATGACCATCGCCGAGAACATCGCGGTGGTGCCGAAGCTCCTGGGCTGGTCGAAAAGCCGCATCGCCGACCGCATCGACGAGCTGCTCTCGATCGTGCAGCTCGATCCCGCCGTGTTCGCCAAGCGCTACCCCAAGCAGCTCTCCGGCGGTCAGCAGCAGCGTGTGGGCGTGGCCAGGGCGCTCGCGGCCGACCCGCCCGTGATGCTGATGGACGAGCCGTTCGGCGCCACCGACCCGATCACCCGCGAGAAGCTGCAGCAGGAGTTCCTGCGCCTGCAGGAGACCATCGGCAAGACGATCATCTTCGTCACCCACGACTTCGACGAGGCGGTGCGGCTCGGCGACCGGATCGCGGTGCTGAGCGAGAAGTCGAAGATCGAGCAGTTCGACACCCCGGCGAACATCCTGAGCAGTCCGGCCAACGCTTACGTCTCCTCCTTCATCGGGCACGGCGCCGCGCTGAAGCGGCTCGCCCTCATCCCCGTCACCGAGGCGGCGCTCGGGGCGGCCTCGGCGGCATCCGGACCCGTCACGGTCCTGGCCGCCGAGACGCTCCGCGACGCCCTCGACGCGCTGGTGCTGAGCGGGACGCCGGCCATCGGGGTGACGGATGCCGACGGCCGGGTCGTCGCCTCGATCGGCATGGAGCAGATCTCGGCCGTGCTCGGAGCCGATGCGGGGGCCGTGCGATGAGCTTCCAGACGGTGCTCGATCGCGAGCAGGCCGTGGCCGAGGAGGAGCGCCCACGCACCCGCGTGCGGTTCTGGAACCTGCGGCGCATCGCCACCCCCATCGCCATCGTGGTGGTGCTCACCCTGCTCTTCCTCTGGATCCAGAGCATCGAGATCGACTCGATCATGGCGCGCACCCTGAACGCGGAGTACGTCTTCCTGCGCACCAAGGAGCACCTGCAGCTGGCCATCGGCGCCTCGTTCTTCGTGGCGGTGCTGGCGATCCCGATCGGCATCGTCGCCAGCCGCACCCGTTCGCGAGCGCTGCGGGGCGTCATCCTGGGCCTGGCGAACATCGGCCAGGCGACGCCGGCCATCGGGTTCATCATCCTGCTCGCCATCATCTGGCAGATCGGATTCGCCACCGCGCTGATCGCGATCGTCGCGTACTCCTTCCTCCCCGTGCTGCGGAACACGATGATCGGGCTCGCTCAGGTGGATCCGAACGTCACCGAGGCGGCCCGCGGCATGGGCATGACCCCGGGCCAGGTGCTGCGCAGGATCGAACTGCCGCTCGCGGTGCCCGTCATCCTGGCCGGACTGCGCACCGCGCTCGTCTTCGCGGTGGGCGTGGCCACGGTTGCCACGTTCATCAATGCCGGCGGCCTGGGCGACATGATCGTCAACGGTCTGAAGCTGCAGCGCTTCCCTGTGCTCATCACCGGCGCGGTGATCGTCTCCTGCATCGCTCTGGCCATCGACTGGCTGGCCGGTATCGCCGAAGACCTGCTGCGCCCCAAGGGCGTCTGATCTCGGCCCCCCTCCTCATCCCTCTCCGACCCTTCCACCACCCACTCAGCAGAAAGAACGCACAACCATGAACAAAAGACTCGGCCTCACCCTGCTCGGCGTCGTCGCCGCCGGCACCCTCGCGCTCACCGGATGCTCGGGAGGCGGCAGCGGCGCCGCCGCCGGATCCCAGGGCGACGAGCTGAAGGGCCTCAGCGGCGAGATCGGCGCGAAGGACTTCTCCGAGCAGTACATCCTGGCCCACATCACCAGCCAGCTGCTGAACGCGCACGGCGCCGACACCGAGGCCAACACCTCCGTGGTCGGTTCGGCCAACGTGCGCGCGGCGCTGGAGAGCGACCAGTTCCTCGGCTACTGGGAGTACACCGGCACCTCGTGGATCACCTACAACGGCAACACCACCCCGGTGAAGGGCGAAGAGGCCCAGTTCGAGGCCACCAAGGAGGCGGATGCCGCGAACGGCATCGCCTGGCTCGACCCGGCCCCGCTGAACAACACCTACGCCTTCGCCATCCTCTCCGACAAGGCGAAGGAGCTCGGCGTGAAGACCCTCAGCGACGTGGCGAAGCTGCCGGTGGAGGATCAGACGTTCTGCATCGAGAGCGAGTTCTCCACCCGCGACGACGGCTGGCCGGGCCTGAAGGCCGCGTACGGCATCGAGGTGCCCGACTCCAACGTGTCCCTGCTGGACACCGGCGTCATCTACAGCACCACCGCCAAGGGCGACACCTGCAACTTCGGCGAAGTGTTCGCCACCGACGGCCGCATCACCTCGCTCGGCCTCACCGTGATGGAGGACGACAAGCAGTTCTTCCCCGTCTACCAGGGCGCCTTCACGCTCAAGCAGAGCACGCTGGACGAGTACCCGGCCATCGCCGATGTGATCGGCGAGGTGTCGCCGCTGCTCACCACCGAGGAGATGCAGAAGCTCAACGCGAAGGCCGATGTCGACGGCGACGACCCGGCCGACATCGCCGAGGAGTGGCTGACCGAGCAGGGACTGATCTGAATGGTCGAGGCCGTCCAGCTCGGTGAGAGCTTCGTGGGCGCGGGGGTGAACGCCGCGCACGTCAACACCGTCTTCGGGCACCGGGACGGGCCGGTGGGCACCGCCTGGGCCACCGCCCTCGCCACACCCAGCGCCGGCCACGTGCCGTTCGTCGCCGTGCTGCGCCCCTCCCTCCCGGTGAAGCCGCTCACGCTCTTCGTCACCAAGGCCGCACCGGCCGGCGACGAGCACGGGTTGCTGATCTGGGGCCCGGCGCAGGCCGGCATCGCGGCCGGTGTGGCCGACGCGCTCGCCGACGGCATCATCACGCCGGAGCAGGCCGACTCGCACGCGATCATCGCCGCGGTGTGGGTGAATCCGGACGCCGACGACGCCGAGACCGTGTACGCCAACAACCGGCTGTCGGTGCGCACGGCCCTGGAGAACGGATCGCGCGACCTGCCCTCCGCCGCCGAGGTCGTCTCCGCCCGGCACTCCCCGTCCAACCCCTTCTTCACTCCGAAGTCCTCCACTCCGAAAGCCTGACTCATGAAGATCACCGCCATCCGGATCACCCGGCTGAACCTGCCGCTGGATCCGCCCTTCCGCGCGGCCTGGGATCCGGATCCCCGCACCTCCTTCGACGCCACCCTCGTAGAGGTGGAGACTGACGAGGGCGTGACGGGCGTCGGCTCGGGCGACACGATGGACGGCTTCGCCGCCTACGAGCACCTGTTCCTCGGCACCGATCCGCTGCAGATGCTCAACCAGGTGCGCCGGATCGAGACCATCAACTTCCACGGCGGCCGCTACTGGCCGCTGGAGGCGGCGCTCTGGGACATCGTGGGCAAGGTGGCGGGGCTTCCGGTGAGCGTGCTCTTCGGCAACGCCCGCGACCGGCTGCCGGCCTACGCCTCCTCGGGAGAGTTGAAGTCGCCCGAGGCGAGGGCGGAGTCGGCACTCGCCGCGCGGGAGCTGGGCTTCAAGGCCATGAAGATCCGCATCGCCCGCAACCGCCTGGCAGAGGGCGTCGCCGCCGTGCGGGCCACCCGGGAGGCGGTGGGCCCGGACTTCGCCCTGATGGTCGACCTGAACCAGATGTGGCGGATGTCGGGCGACATCGAAGCCGCCCTCCCGCTGGCCGCCGTGCACCGGGTCGCCGCCGAGCTCGCCGAACTCGACGTGCTGTGGCTCGAGGAGCCGCTGCCGCAGGTCGACGTGGCCGGTGCCCAGCGGGTGCGCGCCCAGACCGGCATCCAGATCGCGGGCGGCGAGATGGTGCGCTCGCTGCCGGAGATGATGGCCCTGATCGAGGGCGACGCCTTCGACATCTACCAGCCCGACGTCGCGCTCGCCGTCGGCATGTACCGCGCCCGCCAGGTGGCCGAGTCGGCGAACCTGCGGCACCGCAGCTTCACGCCGCACACCTGGAGCAACGGACTGGGCCTCCTGGCCAACCTGCACGTGGCGGCGGGGGTGGATGCGGGGCCGTTCCTGGAGTTCCCGTTCGACCCGCCCGGCTGGACCCCCGAGCGCCGCGACTTCTTCATGGAGCCCCTGATGATCGACGAGCACGGCGATCTGCGGGTTCCGGATGCGCCCGGTCTCGGCGTGGTGATCGACCGCGCGGCGGTCGCCCGCTACACGGTCTGACCGACACCTCTCCCGCCCTGTTCCTCTACCCCTGGAGTCCCCACCATGACCGATTGGATCGCGGCCGCCGCGGCCCTCACGCCCGAGACCCGGCTCTTCATCGACGGTGCCTACACGGCTGCCGCCGACGGAGCGGTCTTCGACAGCATCGCCCCGCGCGACGGCAGCCTGCTCGCCCGGGTGGCCGCGGCCGGTGAGGCCGACGTCGACCGCGCGGTGCGGGCCGCATCCCGCACCTTCGAGTCGGGGGTGTGGTCGCGCGCCGACCGCCGGCACCGGCAGGCGGTTCTGCTGCGGCTGTCCGACCTGATGCTGGAGCATCTCGACGAGCTGGCGCTGCTGGAGTCGCTGGACTCGGGACATCCGATCGGAGACGCCCTGCGAGTGGACGTGCCGAGCGCGGCCCGCACGGTGCGCTGGTACGCGGAGGCGTTGGACAAGGTCTACGACGAGGTGGCGCCGACTCCCGAGAATGCGCTGGCCACCGTGCGGCGTGAGCCGCTGGGCGTGATCGGGGCGGTGGTTCCGTGGAACTACCCGCTCATCATCTCGGCCTGGAAGTTCGCCCCGGCCCTCGCCGCCGGCAACTCGGTGGTGCTGAAGCCGGCCGAGAACACGAGCCTCTCCGCGATCCGGCTCGCGGCGCTCGCCGCCGAGGCCGGGGTGCCGGACGGGGTGTTCAGTGTGGTGCCCGGACTCGGTGCGGTCGCCGGGCAGGCGCTGGGGCGGCATCCGCTGGTCGACAAGATCACCTTCACCGGATCGCCCGCCGTCGGCCTCGGCTTCCTCCGGTACTCCGGGGAGTCGAACGGCAAGCAGGTCGCCCTGGAGCTCGGCGGCAAGAGCGCCCAGCTGGTGCTGGACGACGTGCCCGACATCGACGAATGCGCCTCCAGCGTCGCCTGGGGCATCTTCTACAACGCCGGTCAGACCTGCCACGGCGGCAGCCGCCTGGTGGTGCAGGAGGGTGTGCACGACGAGCTCGTGGAGAAGGTGCTCGACGTGGGCCGATCGCTCGTTCAGGGCGATCCGCTCGACGAGCGTACCCAGCTCGGCACCATCGCGAGCCGTGCACAGCTGGATCGGGTACTCGGCTACACCACGGTCGCCCAGGAGGAGGGTGCGACCGTGCACGGCGGAACGCAGCTGCGGCCGGCCGGGCTGGAGGACGGCTTCTATGTGGAGCCGACCGTGTTCGACGGCGTCGACAACGCCGGACGCATCGGTCAGGAGGAGATCTTCGGGCCCGCCCTGGCCGTCACGACCGTGCGGGACGCCGAGGAGGGCGTGCGTGTGGCGAACGAGAGCCGCTACGGACTCGCCGCCTCGGTGTGGACGGCCGACATCGGCACCGCGCACCGCGCCGCCCGCGACCTCCGGGCCGGCACCGTCTGGGTGAACACCTTCGACGTGGCCGACATCATCACCCCCTTCGGCGGATTCAAGGAGTCGGGATCGGGCCGCGACCGCTCGCTGCACGCCCTCGACGCCTACTCCGCTCTCAAGACCACCTGGATCAATCTCGATTCCCGAACGAAAGACCACCGGAAATGACACAACAGCAGCCGATCACGGTCGGTTTCATCGGCCTCGGCAGCATGGGCGGCGGGATGACCCGCAACCTGCAGAAGGCCGGCTTCCCCCTCGTGGTGAACGACATCCGGCGGGAGCCGGCGGAAGCGCTCCTCGCCGGCGGCGCGCGCTGGGCCGACAGTCCGGCCGAGGTGGCCCGGCAAAGCGACGTGGTGATCACGATGCTGCCGACGCCCCGCCACGTCGATGCCGTGCTGCAGGGCCCCGACGGCATCCTGGCCGGTATCGCCGACGGCGGCACCTGGGTCGACATGTCCACCTCGGTGCCGGAGCCCGCCGAGCGGGTGCGGGCCGCCGAGGCGCACCGCGGCCTGCACATCCTCGACGCTCCCGTCTCGGGGATGTCGGTGGGCGCGGCGAACGGCACGCTGCAGATCTTCGTGGGCGGCGAGGCGGCCGACGTGGAGCGGCTGCGTCCGGTGTTCGAGGCGATGGGCGACCCCGAGCGCATCCTGCACGTGGGCGGCGCCGGCGCCGGCTACGCCGTGAAGCTCATGATCAACCAGCTCTGGTTCTCGCACCTGGTGGCCACTGCGGAGGTGCTCGCGGTGGGTGTCAAGGCCGGTGTCGACCTCGAGGTGCTGCGCACCGCGCTGGTGGCGAGCCCGGCACGCAGCAACTTCGTGGAGAACGACGTGCTCTCGATCCTCGACCACGGCGACTACGACGAGGGCTTCGCCATCGCCCTCGCCTGCAAAGACCTGGGCCTCTCGATCGACCTGGCGCGCTCGGTGGGCGTGCCCACGGAGCTCTCCGCGCTGGTGGAACAGGTGTACCGCCGGGCCCGGGCGCAGTACGGCGACCGCGCGGGCGAGATGACGCCGGTGCAGCTGTACGAGGATCTCATCGGAGCCCCGCTGCGGCGCACCCCCGTGACCGCCGACGGCGCCGTCTCGCAGGAGGCCGCCGCATGAGCATCCTGCCCCCGCTTCCCCAGCCGCTCGCCTCGATGCAGCTCGACCTCGACCCGAAGCCCTACGCGCGCTTCGGTGCCGGCCGGGTGAGCGAGGTGGGTGCGGTGACCGCCGCCGCCGGGGCCACGAGCGCCCTCGTGGTGACGGATGCCTTCCTCGCCACCTCAGCGGTGGTCGACGCCGTGCGTGCCTCGCTGGAGGCCGCCGGCCTGCAGGTGCACGTCTTCGACGGCGTCGTGCCCAACCCGACCACCACCTCGATCGACGCGGGCAGCGACCAGGCGCGCGATCTCGGGGTGGGCGCGCTCGTGGCCGTGGGCGGTGGCTCGTCGATGGATGCCGCCAAGGGCATCGCACTGGGCGCGGTGAACCCGCAGCGCGGCGCGGAGCTCGACTACCGCTCGGAGTTCGCGCACGACGCGCTGCCGATCGTGGCCGTGCCCACCACCGCCGGCACCGGAGCCGAGGTGAACGCCTTCGGTGTGGTGACCGACGTGCAGACCCACCGCAAGTTCTACGTGGGTGCCTCCACCGCCCTCGCGCGCGCCGCCGTGCTCGACCCCGAGCTCACCCTGGGTCTGCCGCCCAAGGCCACGGCGGCCACCGGGATGGATGCCCTCACGCACGCCGTCGAGTCGTACTTGTCGCTGCGGGCGAACCCCTACAGCGACGGCATCGCCCTGCAGGTCGTGTCCACGGTCGCGGAGTTCCTGCCGCGCGCGGTGGCCGACGGATCGGACCTCGAGGCGCGGGCCCAGCTGCTGCTGGCCTCGCACGTCGCCGGGGTGGGGTTCTCGCACACCGGTCTCGGCCTCGTGCACGGCATCGCGCACCCGCTCGGCGGCCGCTTCGACATCCCACACGGCCTGGCCCTCTGCATGGTGATCGAGGACGTGCTGCGGTTCAACCGCGCCGTCCGCGAGGAGCGGATCGCTCGGCTGGCCTTCGCGCTCGGGGTGGGTGACACGCACGCGCCCCCGGCCGACAACGCGGATGCGGCGATCGCTGCGGTGGCCGTGCTCGCCCGCACGGTGGGCATGACCGCCCGGCTGCGCGACTTCGGCGTGACCGAGGGCGACCTCGCTTCGCTCGCGCAGGACACGCTCGACGACGCCGTGACCGTGAACAACCCGGTCGAACCCTCGGCCGGCGACATCGTGCGCATCTTGGAGGCCGCCCTGTGAACCGGGCATCCGCAACCCCGACCGCATCCGCTGCCGTGACCCGACCCGTGGTGGGGCCGCAGCCGACCCCGGCCGACGAGGCGCGCCTGCTCGCCTCGCTGCCCACGGGGCTGCTGATCGGGGGAGAGTGGCGGCCGGCCTCCGACGGCGGCACCCTCGACGTGCACGACCCCTCGACCGGTGGGCTGCTGCTCACGATCGCCTCGGCCACGCCCGAGGACGGCCGGGCCGCCCTCGACGCCGCCGTGGCCGCCCAGGAGGGCTGGGCCCGCACGGCACCCCGTGAGCGCGCCGAGATCCTGCGCCGTGCCTTCGAGGCGGTGACCGCGCGGCGCGACGACTTCGCTCTGCTGATGACCCTGGAGATGGGCAAGCCGCTCGCCGAGGCGCGCGGCGAGGTGGCGTACGGTGCCGAGTTCCTGCGCTGGTTCTCGGAGGAGACGGCGCGGATCGGCGGCCGCTACGCGACCGCACCCGACGGCTCGAGTCGACTGCTGGTGCTCAAGCGTCCGGTGGGTCCGTGCCTGTTCATCACCCCGTGGAACTTCCCGCTCGCGATGGCCACCCGCAAGATCGCGCCCGCGATCGCGGCCGGCTGCACGATGGTGCTGAAGCCCGCGGCCCTCACCCCGCTCACCGCGCTGCTGTTCGCCCAGGTGCTGCTCGAGGCGGGCCTGCCCGCCGGTGTGCTGAACGTCATCCCCACCGCCTCCGCGGGCCGGGTGACCGGGCCGCTCGTGCGCGACCCGCGCTTGCGCAAGCTGTCGTTCACCGGGTCGACGGAGGTGGGCCGACGCCTGATCGCCGACGCGGCCGAGCAGGTGCTGCGGGTGTCGATGGAACTCGGCGGCAATGCACCGCTGCTGGTGTTCGACGACGCCGATCTCGACCGGGCGGTCGACGGCGCGATGCTGGCGAAGCTGCGCAACGGCGGCGAGGCCTGCACCGCGGCGAACCGCATCCTGGTGCACCGCCCGGTGGCCGAGGAGTTCGCGGCCCGGCTGACCGAGCGGATGCGCGCGCACACCGTGGCGCGGGGCACCGATCCCGTCTCGAAGATCGGGCCGCTGGTCGACGAGGCGACCCGGGACAAGGTGCACGAGCTCGTCACCGGCGCGCTCGCCGACGGGGCGGTGCTGGCCCTGGGCGGCAACGCCGTGCCCGGGCCCGGGTACTTCTACGAGCCGACCGTGTTGACGCAGGTGCCACGTGGTGCGGGCATCCTGCGCGAGGAGATCTTCGGGCCGGTGGCGCCGATCGTGCTCTTCGACACCGAGGACGAGGCGGTGGCCATCGCCAACGACACCGAGTTCGGCCTCGTCGCGTACGCCTTCACCAACGACCTCGCCCGGGGTCTGCGGCTGGCGGAGCGGCTCGAGGTGGGCATGTTCGGACTCAACACGGGGATCGTGTCCAACCCGGCGGCGCCGTTCGGCGGGGTGAAGCAGTCCGGCCTCGGCCGCGAAGGCGGGGCGGAGGGGATCGAGGAGTACCTCGAGACCACCTACGTGGGCATCGCCGATCCCTTCGGGGGAGCTCGGTAGCGCGGCTGCGTCGTCCGAGCGCCGGCGGCCCGATCGGGCGGCTCAGGCGCGCGGGCGGCGGATGCGGATCGGCCCGCGCACGGTCGCGAGGTGGACCACCTCGCCGTGCTGGGTGATCTCCACCTCGCCGCGCTCCACGAGGTGCTGGGCGGCGGCGCGGGCGGCGTCCATCAGGTCGCGCCAGTCGTCGCCGCCGACCGCGCGGGCGGCATCCGAGGGGCAGATGCTCGAAGTCGGTGCGCGGGCGTCGAGCAGTTCGCCGATGGTCTCGCGCAGCCGGGCATCCGTCTCCGTCGACCTGCCGGTCATGCCGGCGGCACCGCCTCGTGCCCCGGGCGCCCGTGACTGCGCCGGTCTTCTTTCATCTCCGCCTCGAACAGGTGGCGGCGCCCGCCCACCAGGTGCTCGCGCGCATCGCGCTCGGCCGAGCGGAGGGCGGCGTAATACCCGTCGTCATACTCCTCGACGAGTTGGAACGTCCAGCGCCCGTCGATCACGTTGAGCCCGATCAGCTCGCTCCGGATGCGCGCGGCGAGGTCGGCGTGACCGGCCTCCTCGAGGGCGTCGACCGCCTCGCCGAGCGTGAGGTCGGCCTTGCCCGTGAGGCGGTGGAAGCCGTAGAGCATGCCCCTGGCCTGCTCCACGACCTCCAGCGCCTCGGAGAGCTTGCCGAGCGCCGCCACCGTCGCATCCGTCACCCCGTCGGGGCGCCGGTGCTCGGGGGAGGGCTGCTCACGCTCTGCGGGTTCCATGCGCCCAGCCTGCCCCTCGCGGCTCAGGCCTGCACGTCTCCGCGCCATTCGCCGGTGGCGGTGCCCTGCTTCTCGATGAACTCCTTGAAG
Source organism: Herbiconiux dendrobii (assembly GCF_052048175.1). Lineage (NCBI taxonomy): Bacteria > Bacillati > Actinomycetota > Actinomycetes > Micrococcales > Microbacteriaceae > Herbiconiux > Herbiconiux dendrobii. Next base: position 228,782 of record NZ_JBLZQV010000001.1, read on the forward strand.
TTCTGCAGGTCCTTCTTCACGGCGTGCGATCCGGCGCCGACGAGGGAGCCGACCTTCTCGAGGAGGCCCTCGGGCTCCCAGTCGATCTGCACGGTCACGCGCGAGGTGGTGTCGCTGAGCTTGTGGAAGGTCACGACGCCGGCGTGCTCGGTGTCGCCACCGGTGCTCGTCCAGGCGACGCGCTCGTCGGGGTGCTGCTCGGTGATGACGGTGTCGAACTCGCGCTCGGCGCCGCCGACCTTGACCTTCCAGTGGCTGTGGGTGTCGTCGGTCTGGGTGATCGACTCCACCTCGTCGAGGAAGTTCGGGAAGGATTCGAACTGGGTCCACTGGTTGTAGGAGGTGCTGACGGGCACGTCGACGTCGATGGTTTCGATGATCTGGGCCATGGGGATAGCGTCCTTCGATTCGTGGACGGCCACCTGCCGCCCTGATCCCAGCCTGCGCCCGTTGCGCGATCCGGCCACCCCCTTGTGCCTGATGATCCGCTGTGTGAACAGTACTTGCCCCAGGGCAACCAGTTTGTCAATCCCCTGTCGTTTCCGGGCCGGGGGAGTGAACTGAATACGGTGCCCGGGATGGGCTCCGTGCGACTAAGGAGAACCTCGATGAGCAGAGCGACGGATCGGCGGGTGTTCACCCACCTCGTGCAGCACAACGGGACCCACTACCGCACCACCGAGGAGATGGCCGGCATCTTCCTGCGAGGCGCCACCGCCCTCGTGCGCGGCGGCTCGATCGAGCTGCTGCCCCTCTCGCACTCGGGCGGGGTCGACCTGCTGCTGGTCGCCCCGGAGACCGTGTGGTCGGTGACCGTGGCCGCCGCCGAGCTGCCCAGCCGCGAGAGCGCGCCCACCTCGCACCTGCGCGCGGTCTCCTGAGCGGCACGCCCGCACCTGTCTCGCGGAGCCGCCGGCCCTAGTCTTCCGTGCCCGACAGCACGCGGGGACCGACCTCCCGAAGGGCCTTCAGGATGGCCGACACGTCGGCGTACACCTCCGCGGCACCGGCCTCGCGCAGTTCCTCCTCACCGATGCCGCCGGTGAGCACGCCGATGGTGCGCACCCCGGCGCGGTCGGCGGCGATCACGTCCCAGCGGGCGTCGCCGATCATCACGGCCTCATCGGCCGTCACCCCGGCCTTCTCCAGCGCCGAGACGATGATGTCGGGCTCGGGCTTGGCGGTCTCGACGTCGTCGGCATTGGTGGCCTCGAAGAGATGCTCGTCGACGTCGAGGCGGCGGCTCAGCACCTCGAACTCCTCGGGCGGAGCGGATGTCGCGAGCACCACGCGAAGGCCCAGTCCGTCGAGCTCCGCGATCAGCTCGCGCGCTCCCGCGAACGGCCGCAGTCGCGCCTGGAGCGGTTCGTAGTGCACCGTGTGCCGATCCGTCGCCCGCTCGCCCAGCTCGTCGAGCCGATCGCCGAGCGCGGCCTCGAGCAGCTTGGCCGAGTCGAGCCCGATCGACCGGTGGATGGTCCAGGCGTCGACCTCGGCCCCCACGTCGTCGAACGCCCGCATCCAGGCCTCGACGTGCAGGTAGTTGGAGTCGATCAGGGTGCCGTCGATGTCGAAGAGCACGGCGCGCAGGGCCGGAGGGGTGTCTTTCGGGGATGAGGTCATCCTCGTCACTCAAGCACCGATCGCGCCGGGTGGCACGGGGGCCGTGTCGGCGAGACGGCGGCAGCGGCGTAACGTCGGAGCATGACCGTCGTCATCGCGTTCCTCGCCAACATCCTCGTCGCCCTCGCGAAGTCGGTCGTGGCGGGCCTCACCGGGTCGGCGTCGATGCTCGCCGAGGCCGCTCACTCCTGGGCGGATGCGGGCAACGAGATCTTCCTGCTGATCGCCGACCGGCGCGCCGGCAAGAAGCACGATCGCGAGCATCCGCTCGGCTACGGCCGCGACGCCTACATCTTCTCGCTGTTCGCGGCCTTCGGCATCTTCACCGTCGGGGCGGTCGTGTCGGTCTACCACGGCATCCAGAGCCTGTCGGCGCCCGAGGCGGTGGAGGACTACACACTCAACTACATCGTGCTGGCCGTCGCCTTCGCGCTGGAGGGCTTCTCGCTGCTGCAGTCGATCCGGCAGGGGCGGCACACCGCGGCCCGCTACGGCCGCGGCTTCTTCGACTACGTGGTGAACGGGTCGAACACCACGCTGCGCTCGGTGTTCTTCGAAGACACCGCGGCGCTGATCGGGCTGGTGATCGCCGCGACCGGCATCGGCCTGCACCAGGCCACGGGCGATCCGGTGTGGGATGCGCTCGGCTCGATCGCGATCGGCGTGCTGCTCGGCGGCGTGGCGCTGCTGCTGATCAGCCGCAACCGCCGATACCTGCTGGGGGCGCAGCCCAGCGAGGAGTTCCGGGCGCGGCTGGGGCGGGCGCTGCTGGCGCACGCGGAGATCGAACGGGTGTCGTCGCTGTACCTGGAGTTCAGCGGGCCGGGGAAGCTGTTCCTGGTGGCCGCGGTCGACCTGGTCGGCGACCAGCCCGAGCACGGTGTCGCCGAGCGGCTGCGGCGGCTCGAGGGCGAGCTCGAGCAGGCGGAGGAGCTGATCGGCAAAGCGGTGCTGACGCTCGCCGTGGCCGACGAGCCCTCGCTCGCGTTCTAGGGTCGGCGCCCGGCGGCGCCGGACGGGTCCGCGCCCGGCACCGGCCCGCCGCCGGCTCAGCGGCGCGGCGCCGAGCCCGCCTTCGTGCGCAGCCGGATCAGGCGCGAGGGGCCGTTCTCGTCGAGCTCGGCGATGTCGTCGCGCGAGCTGAGGAAGTCGGTGAACGAGCGGTAGCCGAGCGGCTTCTCGTTGAACGACGGATCCATCCGGCGCATCTGGTTCTTTACCGTGCCCGTGTTCAGCCACTCGTCGGCGTCGCCCTTGGCGTGGCCGATCTGCAGTGCGCGCTTCAGCAGCTCGGTGGCGACGGTCTGCGGGTCGATGTCCTCGGCGGGCTCGGGCTCCTCGAACGCGATGTCGTCGGTATGCGAGAACGTCGGGATGGTGACCCGGCGGGAACGCGTGGCCTTCGGCGCGGTGGGCGCCTCCTCGGCGGCCGGTTCGGCGGGAGCGGATGCGGGGGCCTCGGGTGCGGCGGCGGAGGCGGCATCCGTCGACTCGGTAGAGGCGGCTGCGGAGCCCGCACTGCTCTTACGGCGCGACCCCGTCTTCTTCGCAGGCGCGGCGGCGGAGGCGGCCGCGGGCGGGGCGGCGACCGGGGCGATCTTCTCGATGCCCGGCAGCGAGTCGTAGTCCTCGAACTCGTCGCAGGCCGCCGCGAGCGAGGTGCTGGTGGAGCCGGCCACGCCGATGCCCACCACGAAGCGGCCGAGACGCTTGGCCTTCTGGGCCAGCGCGATGTAGTCGGAGTCGCCCGCCACGATGATGACGTGCGTGAGGTCGGGCAGCCGGAACAGGTCTTCGACCACGTCGACGGCGAGGCGGATGTCGGCGCCGTTCTTGGTGCCGCGGGTGGTGGTGGTGAACAGCTGCGTGAGGTCGACGGCGCGCGACATGAGCTGGCGCTGGTAGCTCGCGTTCACGGGCACCGACCAGTCGGCGTACGCGCGGTTCACCACGATGGTGCCGAACGAGGCGGCGAAGTCGATCACGGCGTTGAAGTCGACCGTGGCGGCCGCGAGCCGGGCGGCGACCTCGGGGTCGGCATCCGGGGCGTTCTTCTCGAAGTCGCGGATGCCGTCGCGCTGGAAGGCGTTGCGGCCGTGCAGCTGCTGGTAGCGCGAGATGACGATGTTGTCGAAGTCGATGTAGAGCCCGACGCGGGAATCGGTGGGTTCGTTCGGTTCGGTCAAGGAGAGCTCCTCAGCTGTCGGCGGCGGAAGACTCGGGTGCGATCCGTGCCCTCCAGTCTCCCGTGACGCCCGCGTCGGGGCAACTCGGGAGCGCCCGCGCGCCGCTCAGCCGACGAGCGACTGGGTGCCGAGCACGATCGCGAGGGCGAGGCGTTCGGCGTCGGGCGTGCCCGGCTCGGCCGTGTAGACCATGAGGCGCAGGTCGTCGGCGGCCACCACGAGGGTGTCGCAGTCCAGCGCGATGTCGCCGACCAGCGGATGCGCGATCACCTTGCGCCGGGCCGGATCGGGGGTGGGATCCCCGGGCGCCGACTCCCACAGCTCGGTGAAGAGCGGGCTCTGCGCGGTGAGTTCGGCGACCAGGCGGGAGACCCCGCGATCGGCCGGATAGCGGGCGGCGGTCATCCGCAGGCCGCCCACCAGCCGGGTCTGCAGCTCGGTCTTCTCGGCCGCAGTGAGCACCGCGCGACTGCCGGGGCCGACGAGATGGCGCCACACCGCATTGCGTTCGATCCCGAGCTGGTTCCTCGTCTCGCCCATCAGGGCGTCGTAGGGGGCGTTGGCCTCGATCAGGGTCATGGTGGCGTCGAAGACGGCCACCGGGGTGTGCGCCAGCCGGTCCAGCAGGCGCTGCACGCTCGGGGCGATGCGGGTGGGCACGACGTCGGCACCGGGGGCGGCGTGGCCGGCCAGCCGGAACAGCAGGTCGCGCTCGGCGTCGCCGAGGCGGAGAGCGCGGGCGAGCGCCTCCACCACTTGGGCCGAGGGGCTGGTGGCGCGGCCCTGCTCGAGCCGGGTGAGGTAGTCGGCCGAGATGCCGGCGAGGGCGGCGAGTTCTTCGCGGCGCAGACCGGGGGCGCGGCGGCGGCGGCCCGTGCCGAGCCCCGCCGCTTCGGGCGTGACCTGATCGCGGCGGCGGCGCAGCATCCGGCCGAACTCGGAGGTCTCGCGGGCATCGTGCACTGTTCCAGTGTGCGCCTCTCGGCCGCCGTTGTCCTGGGCCTGTCAGTCCTACGACAACCGGACGACTGGCCGGCGCGCGGCGGCGGGCGGATGCTCGGGGCATGACCTCCGCAGACACTCCCGTCACCCTCCCTGCCTCCGTTCGGATGACCGTGCTCGTCACCGGCGGATCCGGCTTCATTGCCGGCCACTGCATCCTGCAGCTGCTCGAGCAGGGCCACACCGTCCGCACCACCGTGCGCGCGCTCACTCCGGCGAAGGAGGCGGCGGTGCGCGCCGTGCTCGCCGAGGCGGGCATGACCCGCGGCGAGGCCCTGAGCTTCGCCGAGGCCGACCTGCTGCGTGACGAGGGCTGGGCCGCCGCGGTCGACGGTGTCGACGCCGTGCTGCACGTGGCCTCCCCGGTGCATCCGGGAGCCGTCGAGAACGAGGACGACCTCATCGTGCCCGCGCGCGAGGGTGCCCTGCGCGTGCTGCGCGCGGCCCGGGACGCGGGGGTCGCCCGGGTGGTGCTCACCTCGGCCTTCCACGCGGTCGGCTGGGGACACCCGCACACCGACCACGTGTTCACCGAGGCCGACTGGACCGTGCTCGACGGCTCGGGAACCGACGCCTACGGCCGCAGCAAGACGCTGGCCGAACGCGCCGCCTGGGACTTCGTCGCGGCGGAGGGCGGCGGGCTGCACCTCACCACCATCCTCCCCGTGGCGGTGATGGGCCCGGTGATGGGAACCGAGGTCTCGGGCGCGAACCACATCGTGCAGAACCTGCTGCGCGGCGCGATGCCGGGCGTCCCCGACCTGTGGATCCCCGTCGTCGACGTGCGCGACGTGGCAGCGGCGCACCTCCTGGCGCTGACGGTTCCGGATGCCGCGGGCGAGCGTTTCCTGCTCTCCAGCGGCCCGGCGCTGCCGATGACGGAGATCGGCGCGGTGCTGCGCGAGGCGCTGGGACCGGCGGCCGAGCGCGTGCCGACGCGATCCATCCCCGACGCCGAGGTGAGGGCGTCTGCCGAGACCTCGCCGCAGGCGCGCGCCATGCTTCCCGACCTCGGCTACGCCCGGCGCGTCACGAGCGAGAAGGCCCGGCGCATCCTGGGCTGGCAGGCCCGCCCCGCATCCGATGCCATCGCCGCCGCCGGCCGAAGCCTCCTGGCCGACACCCTCGCGGGCACGAGTTCCCCCGATCCCCACTGACCTCGTCGAGCCGTCACGTAATGCCGCTTCAGCGGGCGAATAACGGCACTACGTGACGGGTCGACGCAGGGAGGGCTCGAGTCGGGCAGCCGGATGCGCCACGTAGGCTGGAGTGTCGGCCCGACGGCCGGCGATCCGCGACCCGAGGACATCCGTGAGCCTGATCCGACTGAACGACGTGAGCATCGAGTTCGACGGGCGGCCCGTTCTGCGAGAAGCGTTCCTCAAGCTGCGGGCGGGGGACCGGATCGGGCTGATCGGCAAGAACGGCACCGGCAAGTCCACCTTCCTCGAGCTGGTGCTCGGGCGGCAGGAGCCCACCAGCGGCACGGTCGACGTCACGCTCGGCACGACCATCGGCTACTTCTCGCAGTTCTCCGAGCTCGACGGAGACCTCAGCATCCGGGACATCCTGAGCGGTCATTTCGCCGCCGTGCACGAGACGCAGGCGCGGCTGGACGCGATCGGCGAGCAGCTCGCCACGCCGATGGACGACGACGCGATGACCGCGCTGCTCACCGAGCAGGGCGAGCTGTTCGAGAAGATGGACGCGATCGACGGCTGGTCGTTCGAGAACACGATCGACACGGTGCTCACCAGCCTCGGCTTCGACCAGGCCCGGCGCGAGCTGCCCGTCGACCGGCTCTCGGGCGGCTGGCGCAACCGGGCGGCGCTCGCCCGCATCCTGGTGCAGTCGCCCGACGTGCTGCTGCTGGACGAGCCCACGAACTTCCTCGACCTCGACGGCGTGCGGTGGATCGAGAACTGGCTCGGCCGCTATCAGGGCGCGGTGCTGGTGGTGTCGCACGACCGGCAGTTCCTCGACGGCGTGGTGACGCGCATCGTGGAGATCGAGAACTACCGGCTGCAGGAGTACGAGGGCGACTACTCCGCCTACGTGCACGCGAAGCAGTCGCGACTGAAGATGCTCGAGCGGCAGTTCGCGCACGAGGAGGAGCTGCTGGCCTACGAGCAGGCCGCCGCCACCGCCCGCCGCGAGGCCGCCCGCAACCCGGCCAACGCGGTGGCGCGCCGCCTGGCCGACATCAAGAAGCGGCAGGCTCCTCGCCCGATCGACCAGATCATCACCGACATCTACGGTGGTCTGCGGGTGAGCAACGACCTGCTCGAGGTCGTCAAGCTCACCAAGTCGTTCGACGGCGGCGAGCCGCTGTTCGAAGACCTCACCTTCAGCCTGCACCGCGGCGACCGGGTGGCGGTGCTCGGCTCGAACGGCTCCGGCAAGTCGACGCTGCTCGACGTGCTCACCGGCGAGACCGAGGCGGATGCCGGCCAGGTGCGCTGGGCGAAGGGTGTGCGCTTCGTGTCGTACAACCGGGTCTATGCCGAGCTCGACCTCACCGACACCGTCGGGCACGCCGTGAACGCCTACCCCGACTCGCTCGCCTTCAGCGCCACGAAGAAGAGCGTCGGCCGCTTCCTCTCGATGCTGCAGTTCTCGGATGCCGACCTGCAGCAGAAGATCGGCACCCTCTCCGGCGGCCAGCGGGCGCGCGTCGCGATCGCGCAGTGCCTGCTCTCGGGTGCCGGCGTGATCGTGCTCGACGAGCCCACGAACCACCTCGACATCACGAGCACCCAGGTGATGGAGCGCGCCCTCGTGCACTTCCCGGGTGCGGTGCTCGTGGTCTCGCACGACCGCTTCTTCGTCGACAAGCTCGCCGACCGCCTGCTCGTCTTCGGCGACACCCCGACCGTCGTGGAGCGGGCGGCGAGCGGCGCGCTCTGACTCGGCCGCCTCCGCCCGAGGTCAGGCGGGGCGATAGCCCGTGGTCTCCGGCGGGGCCGCGTGACGGATCATCAGGTGGCGGGTGACGGAGTAGTCGAGCAGGGGCTCGATGCTCATGTCCTTGCCGAAACCGGAACCCTTGACGCCGCCGTGCGGGGCCTCGGAGGCGATCGGCAGGTGGTCGTTCACCCAGGTCACCCCCACGTCGAGCTGGTGGCTCACCCGGATGGCCCGGGCGACATCGTCGGTCCAGACCGAGGAGGCCAGCCCGTAGGCGCTGTCGTTGGCGAGCCGCACGGCGTCGTCCTCGCTGTCGAAGGGCAGCGCCACGAGCACGGGCCCGAACACCTCGCCCTGCACGATCTCGGAGTGCTGCGGGGCTCCCACGATCAGGGTGGGCGGGTAGAACGCGCCTTCGCGGTCGAGCGGCTGTCCGCCCACCACCACCTCGGCGCCCTCGGCGACGGCGCGGGTGACGAAGCCGTGCACCCGGTCGCGGTGCGGGAGGGAGATCAGCGGGCCGACATCCGTTCCCGCGTCCATCGGGTCGCCCACGCAGATGCCGGCCAGCGCCTCGCGGAGGGCGGCCACGGCGTCGTCGAAGCGCTCGCGCTGGATGTAGACGCGGGTAGCGGCCGTGCAGTCTTGGCCGGTGTTGTAGGTGGAGCCGAGCGCGAGCGCGTGCGCCATGGGAGCGATGTCGGCGTCGGCGAACACCAGGGCCGGGGCCTTGCCGCCGAGCTCGAGGTGCACCCGCTTCACGCCGTCGACCGCGCCGCGCATCACGGCCTTGCCGGTGGTGGTGGAGCCGGTGACGCTCACCATGTCGACGCCGGCGTGCCCGGCGAGGGCACCGCCCACGTCGGCCAGGCCGGTGACCACGTTGAGAACGCCGGCGGGCAGACCGCACTCGGCCGCCAGCTCGGCCAGCCGCAGCGTGGTGCCCGGGGTGGGCGGGGCGGGTTTCAGGATGACGCTGTTGCCGGCGGCGAGAGCCGGGCCCGCTTTCCACACGGCCATGATCAGCGGGAAGTTCCACGGCGTGATGCCGGCCACGACGCCCACCGGGCGGCGGGTCAGCACCGAGGTGAAGCCCTCGCTGAACACCCCGGCGCCGGTGCCGTCGAGCGATCGGGCGGCCCCGGCGAAGAAGCGCAGGTTGTCGGCGGCGAAAGGGATCTCGCCGTCGAGGCCGGTGAGGTAGGGCTTGCCCGACTCGCGGGTCTCGATCTCGGCCAGCTCCGGCGCGTGCTCCTCGAGCGCATCCGCGAGCTTCAGCAGCACGCGCGCCCGCGCGCCCGGGGTCTGGCCGGCCCAGCCGGCGGCCGCGGCGCGGGACGCGGCGACGGCCTCGTCGACGTCGGCGGGGCTCGACTGGGTGATCTCGGAGACGGCCGAACCGGTGGCCGGATCGATCAGGTCGACGGTGTCACCCGAGCCGGTGCGGTACTCGTTGCCGATGAAGGTGCCTGAGGTCATGGTGTGCCTGTTTCTGTTGCGAGTTCTGTGATCAGGAGTTGAAGCCGAGGCCGAAGCGGTCGAGGGTGCGCAGCCACAGCCCGCGCCGGCCGGCGTTGTCGTCGGCCGCGATCATCCGCGAGCGGGTGAACTGCACGATCGGGTTGCGGAACGGCTCCGGCGGGATCGGGAACGGCCGCTTGCGCACGATCTCGTAGCGGGTGCGCGAGGTCGGCTCGCCCGCGAGCAGGTCGAGCGCCACGTCGGCTGAGAACCGCGCGGCTCCCACCCCGAGGCCGGTGTGCCCGGCGGCGTAGGCGAGGTCGCCGCCGAAGGCCGTGCCGTAGGCCGCTGTGAAGCGGGTGGTGGAGTCGATCGGTCCCGCCCAGCGGTGGGTGAACCTCAGCTCGGCGAGCTGCGGGAAGGTCTCGAAGAACTGCCGGGCCAGCAGTTCGTGCGAGGAGTCGTTCTGCTCGAGCGCGGGACTCACCCGGCCGCCCCGGTAGTAGAGCGCGTCCCAGCCGCCCCAGAGGATGCGGTCGTCGGCCGAGAGGCGGAAGTAGTGGAACTGGTTGCCGGCATCCGTCAGCCCCTGCCGGTCGTTCCAGCCGATCGAGGCGAGCTGCGCCGCGCTCAGCGGTTCCGTCATCAGCACGTGGTCGTAGAGCGGCATGATCCAGGTGCGCAGCCGCTTGAGTGGCGAGGGGTAGGCGGCGGTGGCGACCACGGCCTGGCGTGCGTGGACCGTGTGGCCGTTCACGCGCATCCGGATGCCGCCACCCGACTTCTCGAACGAGGCCACGGGGCTGCCCTCGGCGATCCGCGCGCCGCGCTCGCGCAGCACCCGGGCCATGCCCCAGGCCAGCTTGGCCGGGTCGACCATCGCGGTGCCGCCGCGGGCACGGAGCCCGGCGAGGAAGGAGGCCGAGTGCACGTCGGCCTGAACGGCAGCGGCGTCCTGGTACTCCACGTCCTCGCCGAAGGAGCGGGCCAGCTCGGCCGCCTCGCCGAGGGCGTCGACCTGCCAGGGCTCCACCGCGATCGAGGTCTTGCCCACGGTCTGCAGATCGCAGTCGATCCCGGCAGCCGTCACCTGGGCCACCAGATCTGTCAGGTTCTGCTCGCCCTCGGCGTGCAGCGCGTCGAGGTCGCCCGGCCAGAGGTGGCTCCCGTGCGCGATGCCATGGGTGAGGGATGAGCTGATGAAGCCGCCGTTGCGGCCGCTGGCGCCGAATCCGACGTGCTCGGCCTCGAGCACCAGCACGTCCAGCCCGGGGTCGCGGTCGAGCGCGCGCCAGGCCGACCAGAGGCCGGTGAAGCCGCCGCCCACGATCACGAGGTCGGCGGTTGTGTCGGCCGCGACGGGCTCGCCGGGCTCCGGGGCGCCGGGCTGGTCGGTCCAGAACGCGGTGGGGCGGGCGTCGGCGAGGGCCCGGGCGACGGCGGGCGAGGATCCGGTGGAGAGCGTCATGCTCGGGCCTCCGCAGCGGCCTCGATCAGGTCGGCGGCCTTGCGTAGACCGTCGCGCGCGCGGATGCCCTCGCCGATCGTCGCGATCCGCGCGCGCAGCTCCGTGTCGGAGAGCAGCTCGTCGAGCGCGCCGGCGAGCTCCTCGTCGGTGAACGAGTACGTGGGCAGGCGCCGGCCGAGACCGCGCTCGTGCACCCGCTGGGCGTTGTCGTACTGATCCCAGAACAGCGGCAGCAGGATCATCGGCTTGCCGAAGTGCAACGCCTCGGTGACGGTGTTGTTGCCGCCGTGCGTGATCACGAGGTCGACGGCGGGGATTATCGAGGTCTGCGGCAGGAACTCGGCGCCCCACATGTTCGCCGCGAGCTCGATCTCCTCGTGCAGCGGGCCCTTCGACACGATCACGTTGTAGGGCAGCCCGGCGAGCACGCCGATCACGCGCCGCATCAGCGAGACGTCGGCGCTGCCGAGCGAGCCGAGGCTGAAGTAGACGAGGGGGCGCGCACCGCTCGCGGCGTCGGCGAGGAAGGTCTCCGGGATGCCGGCCGGCGCATCCGTCTCGCGCACCGAGGAGTCGAGGCGGTGCCAGCTCGCATCGAGCGGCCGGGCGTCGGTGTAGTCGAGCTCCTCGGGGAAGACGTAGAGGTTGAGGTCAGCGGCCGGCAGGAACTCGAGCTCGGGCAGCGCGGCGGCTCCGTTCTGCTGCACCCAGGCGTCGAACTCGCTCCAGAGCGCGCGGTGGGTGCGGTCGTACTCGGCCCGGAAGCTCGCCCGCCCCTCCTCGTCGTCTTCGGCCAGCCCCGAGAAGGCGGGGGCGACGGATGCTCCGGGCACCTCGAGCGGGTTGCAGGAGACGATCCGCACGAACGGCACGCCGGCGGTGGCGAGGGCGGGGAACAGCAGCACGTTGTCCTCCACGATCACGTCGGGCCTCGTGCGCTCGATGATGGCCTTGAGAGCCGGCTCGCTGTACTTGGCGCCCTCGATCAGCTCCTCCCAGATCGGGCGGATGACGCTCTCCAGCTGGGCTTCGGTCGACTTGGCGAACTCGGGCGAGATCTCGCGGATGTAGTCCTTCCAGAACGCGCCGGCGTCGGGCTCGGCATCCCCCTCGGCGTCGGCCTCGGCCGGGGGAGCGAGCTCCACGAGGTCCTCCTTGAAACCCAGCGCCTCGAGCTTGCCGGCCCACGAGGCCTCGGCCGCGAACACCACGCGGTGCCCGCGGCGCAGCAGCTCGTTGCCGATGCCGATGCAGTTGTTGGTGGGCCCGTAGGCACTCTCCGGCATGAAGAGGAAGGTGCGCTGTCCGCCGCTCATGATGTCGCTCCAGGAAGGTGGTTCTTTGAATGAATGGTGAAAGAAAGAGGATGCCGCGTCGCACGCGATGGAGAGTTTCGCGGCCGTAACATTGAATGCGATCTGAAAGTACGGTCGGAGTCCGCCCGGAGGCGGGGAGAGAGGTGCCCGTGGCTCGACCGAAGCGACAGGAGCAGCGCCGCAGCGAGATCGTGGCGGCCGCCCAGCGCACGATCGCCCAGCACGGGCCCGACGGAGCCCGACTCAACCGCGTGGCCGAGGAGGCCGGGCTCACGAGCGGCGCCGTGCTCTACTACTACCCCGACATCGACGAGCTCGTGATGGAGGCCAACCGGGCCGGCATGGAGCGCTTCTACGAAGACCGCGTGCGCATGCTGGAGAGCCTCGACGACGACCCGGTGCTGCGACTCGTGCGCCTGATCGACTCCGGCCTGCCCGCCGACTGGGCCGACCCCGAGGTGCGGCTGCTCTGTGAGCTGGGCGGCTCGGCCGGCCGCAACCCGGTGATGGCCACCCTGCTCACCGCCCTCTACGACCGCCAGGTGGGCATGTACCAGATCGTGCTCGAGCAGGGCGCGGCGCGCGGAGTCTTCACCCTCACCGCGTCGTCGCTCGCCATCGCCCGCAACCTCGTGGCGCTCGAAGACGCCTACGGCTACCGCATGGTGGCCCGGCATCCCACCATCGATCACGCCGGTGCCCGCGCGCTGATCGTGGAGTACGCCCGCCAGTCCACCGGTCACGCGCTGGCCTGAGCGGGTTCGGCGGAGGCTGCTCCGGCCGAGCCGCCGCCGGCCGGGGCGTGGTCCGCGCCGTCGCCGGTTCCGGATGCCGGCACCCGGTCGTCGAGCACCACCACCGAGCGGGCGTGGTCGATGCGGAGGCCCACCACGTCGCCGCGGCGGGCCGCGCTCGTGGCGTGCACCGTGCATCCGATCGGCAGGGCACGGCCGGGAACCGCCACCGACACCGTGGAGGAGCCACCGAGGAAGTAGGTGTCGATCACGGTGCCGTCGAGAACGCCGGTGCCCGCGGGCACCAGGTTCACGTCTTCGGGCCGCACCACCAGCGTCACCGGGGTGCCGGTGGAGAACGGATGCGGCGCCGTCAGCACGCGCAGGCCCGGCACGTCGACCCCGCCCGGCACGGCCGTGCCGTCGAACAGGCTCGACGAGCCGATGAAGTCGGCCACGAAGCGGGTGCGCGGCGTGGAGTAGAGCCCCACGGGGGTGTCGAGCTGCTCCACCGAGCCGTTGTTCAGCACGGCCACGCGGTCGGCCATCGACATGGCCTCCTCCTGGTCGTGGGTGACCACTACGAAGGTCATGCCCACCTCGTGCTGCAGACGCTTCAGCTCGAGCTGCATGTCGGCGCGCACCTTGCGGTCGAGCGCCGAGAGCGGCTCGTCGAGCAGCAGCAGGCGGGGGCGCTTCACGATGGCGCGGGCGAGCGCCACGCGCTGGCGCTGGCCGCCGGAGAGCTGGGCGGGGCGTCGCTTGGCGAAGGTGCCGAGCCCCACCGTGTCGATGGTCTCGCCCACCCGGCGGCGGATCTCGGCCTTCGGCAGCCCCTGCGCCTCGAGCCCGTAGGCGACGTTCTTCTCCACGCTGAGGTGGGGGAACAGGGCGTACGACTGGAACATCATGTTCACCGGCCGCTTGTGCGCCGGCAGGGCCGTGAGGTCGGCGCCGTCGAGCAGTACCTCGCCCGAGGTGGGCGTCTCGAAGCCGGCGATCGAGCGCAGCAGCGTGGTCTTGCCGCAGCCGGAGGGGCCGAGCAGGGCGAAGAACTCGTTGTCGGCGATGGTGAGGTCGATGTCGCGCAGGGCCTGCACGGAGCCGTAGGAGTGACTGACATCCCTGATCTCGAGCAGGGGAGACGTCGAGGCCGTGGTCTGGTTTTCGGCGGTCATAGTGCTTCCGTGACTTTGCTGAGGCGCTGCGCGCCGAGGACGGCGACCACGCTGACGAAGAGGAGGACGGTGGCGAGCGCGTTGATCTCGGGCGTCACACCGAACCGAACCATCGAGTAGATGACGATCGGCAGTGTGGGCGTGGTGGGCGCCGCGGTGAAGAACGCGATCACGAACTCGTCGATCGAGAGGGTGAAGCTGAGCAGCGCGCCGGCCACGATGCCCGGCGCGAGCTGCGGCAGGGTCACCCGGGCGAAGGTGCGCACGGGGCCCGCGCCGAGGTCGCGCGAGGCCTCCTCGAGGCTCGGGTCGAGGTGTGCGAGCCGCGCCAGCACGATCGCCGTGACGAAGGCGATCGAGAAGGCCGCGTGCGAGAGCAGCACCGAGTAGAGCCCGAGGCTGAAGCCCAGCAGCGAGAACACGCTCAGGATGCCGATGCCGAGCAGCAGGTCGGGCAGCAGGGCGGGCGTGAGGGCGAAGGCCCGCACGAGACCGCCCTTCGTGTAGCGCTGAATGCCGACGGCGAGCAGGGTGCCGAGCACGGTGGCGATGGCGGTGGAGCCGGTGGCCACGATCAGCGTGTTCACCAGCCCTTCGAGGATCGCCTCGTCGCGGAACAGCTCGCCGTACCAGTCGAGGGTGAAACCCCGCCAGACGAAGAGGTTCGAGGAGTCGTTGAACGACAGGATGACGACCACGACGATCGGCAGATAGAGGAAGACGAACGTCAACCAGAAGGGGATGCGGATGAGACGCGATCTACGCATCCGTCGCCACCCCCTTCGCTGCACTGGTCTTCTCGCGCTTGCCGTCGGTGAGGCGCTTGGAGAGTCGGGCCTGCAGGAGCAGGAGCAACAGCAGTGAGATCGTGAGCACCAGGGCCAGGGCGGCGCCGAACGGCCAGTCCCTGGCCTTCAGGAACTGGTCGCGGATGAGGTTGCCGATCAGTACCGTCTTGCCGCCGCCGATCAGCTCGGGGATCACGAAATTGCTCATCGCCGGCACGAACACGAACACGCAGCCGGTGAGGATGCCGGGGATCGAGAGCGGCACGGTGACGGTGCGGAACACCCGGAACGGGCTCGCCCCGAGGTTCGTGGCCGCCTCACCGAGCTGGGCGTCCTGGCTGGAGAGCGAGGAGTAGAGCGGCAGGATCATCAGCGGCAGGTACATGTAGAGAAGCCCCACCACCACGGCTTGCGGCGTGTAGAGCATCGAGACGGGCTCCTGCGTGATGCCGAGGGCCTGCAGGGCCTGGTTGATCCAGCCGGCGTTGTTCAGCAGCAGGATCCAGGCGTAGGTGCGGATCAGGAAGTTGGTCCAGAACGGCAGCAGCACGGCGATCAGCGCGATCGTGCGCCACTTCGGGCTGAGTCTCGTGATCATCAGCGCGGTCGGGTAGCCGATCAGCAGCGCGAGGGCGGTGACGACCGCCGCGATGCCGAGCGAGTTCGCCACCACACCGAGGTAGAGCGGATCGAACAGGCGCGCGAAGTTCTCGAGCGTGAAGGTGGACACCACCCCGCCGAAGCGGCCCCGCTCGAAGAACGAGTAGGCGGTGATCAGCAGCACCGGCACGAACACCAGCAGAGCGATGTAGAGGCTGCCGGGGCCGAGGAACGGAAGCGCCGCCAGCCGCCCCCTGGGCCTCCGCCGCACAGCGTGGGGCCGTGCGACGGAGGGGGCGGGTGGCCGCGTGGCGGGGGCGGCGGTGGGTGGGGCGGTCATGCTGTGCGTGGTGCCGTTCGGGTGCGGTGACGGATGCCGGGGAGGTGGGGCGACCGGCCTCAGCCGGCGGCCATGATCTCGGTGGCGAGGCGGGTGTACTCGGTGCCGAACTGGCCCACATCGACGACGGTCTCCTGCTCGAGCAGGGTGGCCGGGTCGATGGCGAGGTTCGGGAACTGCTCCACCAGAGCGGGGTCGAGCGACTCCACGGCGGCCTTGTTGGGCACGGCGTAGAGGATGCTCGACGCCACGTACGACTGCACGTCGGCCTCGAGGATGTAGTTGACGAAGGCCATCGCGGCCTCCTTGTTCTTCGACGACTTGAGCACCGTCATCGTGTCGACCCAGAGGTCGCTGCCCTCCTCGGGAAGCACGAACTGCACGGTGGGGTCTTCGGCGATGGCGTAGTTGCACCAGCCGTCCCACGCCTCCACCATCGCGGCCTCACCGGAGACGAGTTTGCTGTAGAAGGTGGTGTCGTCGAAGGCCAGCAGCGTGTCCTTCGTCTTCAGCATCTGCTCCTTCACCTTCTCCAGCACGGCGGGGTCTTCGGAGTTCACCGACTCGCCGAGCATCTTGAGGGCGGGCAGCGCCATCCAGCGCTCGGTCGAGAGCATGGTGGTCTTGCCCTCGAGGGCGGGAACCGGGTTCAGCAGGTCGTTCCACGAGGTGGGGGCGAATCCGGTGAGGTCGGGGCGGTAGCACAGGCCCGTGGTGCCCCAGGCGTAAGGCTCGGAGTAATTGTTGCCCTCGTCGTAGGCCAGCTCGAGGGCCTCGGGGTAGAGGTTGGCCTCGTTCGGGATGAGGCTCTTGTCGAGCTCCTGCAGCAGGCCGGCCTCGTTGAGCGCCTGGGCGTACTGGCCGGAGACGAAGGCCACGTCGATCCCGGGGTCGGCGCTCGCGGTGAGCTTGGCGACGACCTCCTCGTTGGTGGCGTGGTTGACGATCGTGACCGGGACGCCGGTGGCCTTCTCGAAGTCCTCCGCCAGCGTCTCGGGGTAGTAGTCGGCCCAGATGCTCACCGTGAGGCTCTGCTCCGTGATGTCGGCTTCGGGATCGATCGCGTCATTGGATGCGCCGGCGCACGACGTCAGCGCGAGCGCCGTCACCGTCGCTCCTGCGAGTATTGCCACGGATTTGGTGAAACGCACTGTGCCTCCTGGGTGGGCGAGCAAGAACTTGGGTTGGCCGATTGTTGCACCACGCAGTAACGAATGACAATGCCCGTTCGCAGGCTGTGACACGGAATTTTCATAATTATTCGAATTGCAATTCAAGGAATCGGTACGGTGGGACGGTGGCACCAGAGCTGAGCACGACGCGGGGGGCACTGCGCCTCGGCGACGATGGCGTCATCGCGGTGAGACGCGGCGACGGTGTGCCGGCGATGGCGGGCGACGGCGTGGGGGCCGATCTCGTGCGACTCGCGCTGAGCGAGTCACCCACGGGTCTTCCCCCCTCCTTCCGGGGCGAGGAGCGGGCACTCGGTGTCGACATGACCAACTGGTCCGTGGTGGTCGACGAGCGCTGGATCGTGAAGGTGCCGCTCGTCTGGGGCGGCTCGGAGCGATCCGTGCGGCAGCTCGAACGGCTGGCCGCGGCGGGGAGTGCGCTCAGCCCGCGCCTGGTGGGACTCGTTCCCTGGTCGGTACCCGGCCGGGGCGAGGTGAGCGCGGCGCTCGTGACCGAGCTGCTGGCGGATGCCACCGACGGGTGGACCTGGGCCGTCGACGACGTGCTGCACTTCCTGCGGGCGGATGCGGGCGGGCCGGCGGGGTCGAGCGGCTCGCCGCATGCCGAGCGGCCGGCGGATGCGGGCGCACGGCCGGAGTGGCCGGCGGTGCTCGGGCGGATGACGGCCGAGCTGCACCGCTGCCTGGCGGCGGATGCCGAGTCCGCTGACCGGCCTACGGGCGACGAGCCGGCCGTCGGCTCGGCGAGCACCGGCCCGGAGCTGCGTGAGCGGATCGGACGCCGGCTCGACGCGGCGCTCGCCGCCGTCGACGGCGAGGTGCGGGCGCGGCTCGACGCGCGGCTTCCGCAGCTGCGCGCGATCGTGGCGGCGGCGCCCGAGCGGGTGGGCGGGGCGGTGTTCCCGATCCACGGCGACCTTCACGTCGGCCAGTTCTTGCGGGCGACGGACGCCGACGGTCGCGTGCGCTACGCGGTGGTGGACTTCGACGGCGACCCCCAGCATCCGGAACGGCCGGGGCAGGGCACCGGGATGGTGGACGTCGCGGCCGTCGACGTGGCGCACCTGCTGGTGTCCGTCGACCTCGTCGGTTCCGTGGTGCAGAAGCGGCTCGGCCGGCGCGACGCACGGGTGCTCGCCTGGGCCTCCGACGCCCGCGCACAGCTGCTCGCCGCCTACCGTGCCGAGGCCGCTCGACCCGGGACGGACGAGGGAGCACCGGCGGCGGTGCTCCTCGACGAACGCGCCCTGCCCGCACTCGAGGCGGAGCAGTTCGCGCGCGAGCTCACCTACGCCCACCGGTACCTCCCACGATGGGAGTACGCGCCCGACGGCGCCATCACCGCCCGCTATGCGCCCGACGCCGCCGACCCTGACACCCGAGCCGAGGAGAAGGAATGGACACCGCCCGCTTCCGAGACGACCTGATCGAGATACCGGCTTCGCTGCGTGAGCTCGCCGATGCCTTCGAGGCCGGGATCGACGGGCTCGGCCGGGCGCGGGCGCTCGCCGCGGCCCCCGGCACCCGCGTGCTGGTGCTCGGCATGGGGTCGAGCGCGTACGCCGCAGCCGTCGTGGCTCGCACGGCTCGGGCCCGTGGGTGTTCGGTGGTGGTGGAACTGGCCAGCACGGCCGCTCTGCCGCCGGCCGCCGCCGACCTCGTGGTGATCGCGGTCTCGGCCACGGGCCGGAGTGCCGAGGTGCTCGCCGCCGTCGAGCCCTACCGGGGTCTCGGCCGGCTGGTGGCGGTCACGAACGACACTGCCTCGCCGCTCGCGCTGGCCTCCGACGTGGTGGTGCCACTGCTCGCCGGTGTCGAGGTGAGCGGGGTGTCGTGCCGCACCTTCCGGCACACCTTCCTCGTGCTCGAGGCGATCCTCGGAGGGGAGGAGGCGGGGCTGCCTGAGCTCGTCCGGGCGAGTGCGACCGCGTCATCCGCTCTGCTCGAGCAAGCGCCTCGATGGCTCGAGCAGGCCACCGGGCTGCTGCTCGGGCCACAGGGTACCTGGCTGCTCGCGCCGGTGGAACGTCTGTCGTCGGCGCAGCAGTCGGCGCTGATGATGCGCGAGGTGCCGCGGCGCCCGGCCTACGCGAGTGAGACGGGGGATTGGTCGCACGTCGACGTCTACCTCTCGAAGACGCTCGACTACCGTGCTCTGCTGTTCGCCGGTTCGGCGTGGGACGAGCCGGCCGCCGAGTGGCTCCGCGGGCGTTCGGCCACGCTCGTGACCGTGGGCCCCACGCCCCTCGCCACCGAGGCGGCGCTCGCCATCCGCTACCCGGGGGACGAGCGGCCCGAGGTGGCCGTGCTCGTCGAGACGCTCGTGGGGGAGCTGCTGGCGGCGGAGTGGTTCGCCGCCGACCCCGGCTTCGGCTGGAGCGCCGACCTCAGCTGAGAGATCTGCTCATGATCGACAGGATAGGGTTCCGAGCCTCCGAGCCTCCGGGCCGAATGGGATGACAGAACCTGTGGACGAGTGCTCGACCGATCGACCCGGGGACGGATCGGGAGGGGTGCGGTGGCGTCAGAAGGGGGCGACACCCGCGCGGTCGATGAAGGTGCCGGTCGGACCCTCGCCGCCTCGGGTGGCCAGCTCGACCACGGCATCCGTTCCCTCGGTCACCGTCTGCGGGCCGCTGTGGCCGTTGAAGTCGGTGGCCGTGTAGCCGGGATCGGCCGCATTGACGCGGAACTCCGGGAACGCTTTCGCGTACTGCACGGTCAGCATCGTCACGGCGGCCTTCGACGACTGGTACAGCGGCGCCACGATCGTCGACTCGACCCGCGAGACGTCGAGCACCGCGCCGAAGGAACCCATCCCGCTGGTCACGTTCACGATCGTGGGTGCGCTCGAGGAACGCAGCAGCGGAGTGAACGCGGTGGTCATGCGCACGATGCTCACCACGTTGGTGTCGTAGACCGCGAGGGCGTCGGATGCGGTGAGCTCGCCGGCGGGCGCGTGCGAACCGAGGATGCCGGCGTTGTTGATCAGCACGTCGAGGCCTCCCGCGGCGGCGATCGTGGAGGCTGCGGAGGCGACCGAGGCGTCGTCGGTCACGTCGAGCTGCACGAAGCGGGCGCCGAGCGCCTCGGCGGCCTCGCGCCCGCGGGTCTCGTCGCGGGCGCCGATCCACACGGTGTGGCCGGCCTCGATCAGGCGGCGGGCGGTCTCGCGGCCGAGGCCGCGGTTCCCACCGGAGATCAGGGTGACGGTGGGGGAGGAGGGGGTGGTGGGGGTGTCGATGCTTGTCATGCTCCGAGTCTGCGGTGGCGGCATCCGTTCGCCCTGGCCCGGTTCAGCATGCGGACTGCCAGTACCACCCTGGACGCCCCCGCCGCTGGCAGACTGACGACATGACCGGGTCGACGGATGCGCACGGCGCACAGAGCGCGCAGGGCACGCAGAGCGGGCAGAGCGCGGAGACCGGGCCGGGCACGCAGAGCGGGCAGAGCGCGCACAGCGCGCCGGGCGACCTCGGCGCCTCGCTGCGGGCCTGGCGCGACCGCCTCTCGCCGCACGACGTCGGCTATCCGGCCGGCGACGCACGCCGGGCGGCCGGACTCCGCCGCGAAGAGCTCGCGGCGCTCGCGGGCCTCAGCGTCGACTACATCGTGCGACTCGAGCAGGGCCGGGCCCGCCACCCCTCGGCCCAGGTCGCCGCTTCGCTCGCCCGGGCGCTGCAGCTCAGCGACACCGAGCGCGACCACCTCTTCGTGGTCGCCGGCCTGCTGCCGCCGTCCTCCGGCGAGGTGCCCGCGCACATCCCGCCCGGAGTGCAGCGCCTGGTGACCCGGCTGGGCGAGATCCCTGTGGCGGTGTTCACCGCATCCTGGGACCTGCTCAGCTGGAGCCCGCTCTGGGCGGCACTGCTCGGCGAGCCCCGCCGGCCGGCCTCGGGTCGCCCAAACCTCATCCGTGCGCTCTTCACGGGGACCAGGCTCGGTGAGGGCTCCGGAGAGCAGATCGTGCGCCGCTCGGGCAGCGTCGACGCGTTCGGGGCCTCGCTCGTGGCCGACCTGCGGCGCGTGCACGGCCGGTACCCCGACGATCGCGGTGTGAACGCCCTCGTCGCCGAGCTCGTGCAGAGCAGCGCCGACTTCCGCGAGCTCTGGAACAGCGGCGCGGTCGGCGAGCACCAGTCCGAGCGCAAGGTCGTGCACAACGACGTGGTCGGCGAGCTCGAGCTCGACTGCGACGTGTTCACCGCCGCCGGCAGCGAGCTGCGCATCGTGGCGTACACGGCGCCCGCCGGCTCCGACGCGGCGGCGAAACTCGACTTCTTGCGGGTGTCGGCGCTCGCAGCCGTGCGCGCCGGATCCTGAGGCCGCGGGCCGGAGCCGCCGGCTGAGGATAGATCGACTTCATCCCGCCTAGGCTGGTCCGATGCCCGAAATCAGGACAGACCACCGCACCGACGAGCAGAACACCACCGAAGACCGCACGGCTGACGGCATCCGCGACCCGGAATCCGGCAAGGCCGCGCATCCGGAACCCGCGAGTTCCGCACCCGAGCATCCGAGACCCGGCAGCCGTGTGGCGCCGTGGGTGTTCTGGCCGGCGGTGTCGATCGTACTGCTGGTCAGCGGTTTCGCGGTGCTCTTCCCCGACGCCGCCGAGGTGTTCTTCGGTGCCATCCAGTCGGGCATCATCAGCACGTTCAACTGGTACTACGTGCTGATCGCGGCGTTCTTCGTGGCGTTCGCGCTGTTCCTCGGCTTCAGCCGCTTCGGCGACATCAAGCTCGGCAAAGACGACGACGAGCCCGAGTTCTCGATCGGCGCCTGGTTCTCGCTGCTGTTCGCGGCAGGGATGGGCATCGGTCTGGTGTTCTATGGTGTGAGCGAGCCGCTCAGCCACTACGTCAGCCCGCGCCCCGGCGTCACGGGAACGGATGCTCAGCTCGCGCAGTCGGCGCTCACCCAGACCTACCTGCACTGGGGCGTGCACGCCTGGGCGATCTACGTGGTGGTGGGGCTCGCGCTCGCCTACGCCATCCACCGCCGGCGCCGGCCGATCTCCATCCGCTGGGCGCTCGAGCCGTTGCTCGGCAAGCGCGTTCACGGGGCGTGGGGCAACGCGATCGACACGATCGCGCTCGCCGGCACGATCTTCGGCGTCGCCACCTCGCTCGGCCTCGGCGTGCTGCAGATCGGTGCGGGCCTGCAGGCCACCGGGCTGCCGGAGCCGACCACGCTGGTGAACATCGCGATCATCGGGGTGATCGTCGTCTTCGTGCTGTTCTCGGTGCTCTCCGGCGTGGCGCGCGGTATGAAGTGGCTCTCCACGTTCAACCTGCTGCTGGCCGCCGCGCTGCTGGTGTTCGTGCTGGTCGTGGGGCAGAGCGAGTACCTGCTGCGTGAGTGGGTGCAGTCGATCGGCGCCTACATCCAGAACTTCGTGGGGCTGAGCTTCACGGTCAGTGCCTTCCAGGGGGCCGAGGGCGAGGCCTGGCAGGCATCCTGGACCTCCTTCTACTGGGGATGGTGGATCTCCTGGGCACCCTTCGTGGGCGTGTTCATCGCGCGCGTGAGCAAGGGCCGCACGGTGCGCCAGTTCGTGATGGGCGTGCTGATCGTGCCGACCCTGGTGGGCATCCTGTGGTTCGCCGTGCTCGGCGGATCGGCGCTGTTCACCGAGCTGCAGACCCCGGGAAGCATGCTGCGGCCCGACGGCACCGTCGATCAGCAGGGAGCGCTGTTCACCCTCTTCGAGAACCTGCCGGCCACGCCGGTGCTGACGGTGGGGGCGATCGTGCTGATCGCCGTCTTCTTCATCACCTCGGCCGATTCGGGCGCGCTGGTGATGGGGATGATCGCGACGGGCGGTTCACCCGAACCCGCCCGCTGGGTGCGCGTCTTCTTCACGCTCGCCACGGCGGTGCTCGCGATCGCGCTGCTTGTTGCCGGCGGACTCACCGCCCTGCAGACGGCCGCGACCATCATCGCGTTCCCGTTCAGCATCGTGATGCTGCTGATGTGCTGGTCGACGGTGATCGCGTTCCAGCGCGAGCGGCGGCTGTACGACCGGGCGCGGCGTGCGCAGTTCGTCGCCGAGGTGGGCGAGCGGTACGGGCTGGAGGTCGAGGAGCCCAACGAGACCGGCCTGAGGGCTGCCCGGTGGTTGCGGCGGCGGCGCTAGAAGAGGGTGGTCTCGGTCGAGACGGGGGCCGCGGCTCCCGTCTCCCGTGAGCCGCTCTCCGGCGTGTCGACGGATGCCACGGCTCCCGGATATCCCGGACCCGCGTCGGGCGTGCGCCCCTTCTGGTACGCCTCGGCGGCGCCTCGGGCACGGGCATCCGCGGCCTCGTTGAGCTCGTGGCCGACGTGGCCCTTCACCCATTCGAAGGTGTAGCGGCGGCCCTTGATCGCCTCGTCGATCTCTTTGATCAGGTCGAGGTTCATCACCGGTTTGCCGTCGCCCTTGCGCCACCCCTTGCGCTTCCAGCCGGGCATCCACTTGGTCACGGTGTTGATCACGTACTGGCTGTCGCACAGGATGTGCAGGTCGTCGTCGATGTGCGCGGTGGCCCGGAACAGCTCGAGCACCGCCTTCAGCTCGCCCATGTTGTTGGTGCCGTGCGGCCAGCCGCCGGCGCCCCAGGTGCGGTCGTCGATGTACCAGGCCCAGCCTGCCGGTCCGGGGTTGCCGAGAGCGGAGCCGTCGGCGGAAGCGGTGATGGTCACCGTCCCACCCTAACCGCCGCCCTCACCCCCCGTTCCCCTTTTCCTGAGAATATGTCACACTAACCTGACCCAATCTCACCTGTCAGGAGTGTGCTCATGCACGTACCAACCCTCTCCCGAATCGCTGCGACCCGTACCGCGCGACTCCGAATCTCGGCCGCCATCGGCCTGGGCAAGTGAGCCCCGACATGAACTCGAATCGACTACGCGTCCGGATTGCGGCAGTCTGCGGGGCGCTGGCCGTCGGACTGTCTGCGCTCGTCTTTCCCACTGCCGCGTCCGCGGCCACCCCGATGGTCGCTGCGGACGAGTATTCGATCGGTGCGGCGGAGCCGTTCACGACAGACGACGGGGCAGGGATCCTCACCAACGACACCGATGTCGACTTTCCGGGAAGGCTGATCACGGTCTCTTCCAGGACCAAGCACGGCAAGCTCACTGGTCCCGACAGCTCGGGTCAATTCACCTACGCGCCCGATCTCGGCTTCGTCGGCCTCGACAACTTCGTCTACTGCGTCAGCGCCGGCGCCGGCTGCGTCACCAACGAGGCCTCTGTGACGATCGATGTGGTTTCGCACATCGAGCGAATCGGCGCATCCGACCGCTTCGCCGAGTCGGCCGCCATCTCGGCGTCCCGTTTCGCCCCAGAGACCGAGGTGGCCTACGTCGCGTCGGGTCAGGTCTTTCCTGATGCGCTCTCTGCCGGTTCGGCTGCCGGATCGAGCGGATTGTTCGGCAGCCCCGTGCTCTTGGTGACGAAGGACACGGTGCCGGACGCCATCCAGAAAGAGCTCACCCGGCTGGCACCCAAGAAGATCATCGTGCTGGGAGGTGTCAATACGATCAGTGCGGGTGTGCAGACTCAGCTTCGAGCCTTCGCGCAATCGGTCGATCGGTACGACGGGGCGGATCGATACGAGGTCTCTGCGCTGATATCTGCCAAGACGTTCCTTCCGGGCTTGCCGGTCGTCTACGTCGCGTCTGGAGAGGTGTTCCCGGATGCACTGTCAGGCTCCGCCGCTGCCGGCCTCAACCGGGCGCCGGTGCTGCTGGTCGGCAAGAACTCGGTCCCGAAGGTCATCGCTGACGAGTTGGCGCGTCTGAAGCCGCCGAAGATCATCGTGCTAGGCGGCGCGAACACCGTCTCAGATGCGGTCGTCGCGCAGCTCAAAGGAATTGCGCCCACATCCCGCACAGCCGGAGCTGACCGTTACGAAGTCTCGGCCAACACGGCCGTCGGAGCGTTCATCAACCCGAACAGGGTCGTGTTCATCGCATCGGGCGAGGTGTTCCCGGATGCGCTGTCCGGTTCGCCCGCAGCCATCGTCAGGGGGGCACCCGTGCTGCTGGTGTCCAAGGACTCCATTCCTGCATCGGTCGCCGCGCAGCTTGCTCGATTGACGCCCGGCCGCATCGTGGTACTCGGGGGAGTGAACTCCATTTCGACGCGAGTCGAGGCGGAGCTTGCCACTTACCTGGCGAAATAGAGCACGCGGATGGTGGGCCCGGCTTCCCGAGTCACCGCGCCCACCATCCGCTGGCGCCTGCCCTCCACCGACTTTCGTCCGCCGATCGGGGCGTGGGAGCATGGAGGCATGAGCGAGACGCGGGCACTGCACATCACGGGAGACGCCGAGGCCGACGAGCTGCTGTCGAGCGATCCGCTCGCGCTGCTGATCGGGATGCTGCTCGACCAGCAGGTGGCGATGGAGACCGCGTTCGAGGGGCCGAAGAAGATCCGCGAGCGGATCGGCGGCGACTTCGACGCGAAGACGCTCGCGGCCTACGACCCCGACGCGCTCGTCGAGGTGTTCCGGCAGACGCCCGCCGTGCATCGCTACCCCGGCTCGATGGCCGGCCGGGTGCAGACGCTGTGCGCGGCGCTGGTCGACGACTGGGGCGGCAAGGCCGAGAACCTCTGGACGGAGGGCGACCCCGACGGCCCCGCCCTGCGCAAGCGCCTCGAGGCGCTGCCCGGCTTCGGCAAGCAGAAGGCGGCCATCTTCCTCGCCCTGCTCGGCAAGCGGTACGGCGTGACGCCCGAGGGCTGGCGGGCCGCCGCCGGCCACTACGGCGACGAGGGTTCGTACCGCTCCGTCGCCGACATCGTCGACCCGGCCTCGCTCGACCGCGTGCGCGAGACCAAGCGTGCCGCCAAAGCCGCCGCCAAGGCCGGCTGAAGCCGCGCGAACAGCGGCAGCGTGAGGCCGCAGAGCGGCCCGATCGCCAGCGCGAACACCACCGTGCCCACCCCCACGTTCCCGCCGAGCAGCCAGCCCACCAGCAGCACACCGCCCTCCACGCTCATCCGGGCGATCCAGATCGGCCAGCCGAGCCGGGAGTGGATGCCGGTCATCAGACCGTCTCGCGGCCCCGGCCCCAGGCGCGCACCGATGTAGAGGCCACTCGCCGCCGCGAGCAGCAGCAGGCCGGCGGCGAAGTACGCGATCTGCAGCCAGAGCACCGTGGGCGAGGGCAGCAGCCAGAGGCCCAGTTCGATCGAGCTGCCCACCACCAGAACGTTCAGGAGCGTGCCGGCACCGGGTCGCTGGCGGAGTGGGATCCACAGCAGCAGCACCGCGAGCCCGATCAGGTTCGTCAGCCAGCCGATCCCGATGCCGGTGACACCGGCGAGACCCTGCGCGAACACCGTCCACGGGTCCACGCCGATCGCTGCGCGGATCATCAGCGCATCGGCGACCCCGTAGAGCACGAGGCCGACGGCGAGCTGCAGCAGTCGGGCGGAGAGAAGAAGGTGACGCATGCCCTCAATCCAATTGCCGAAGTGGCCATACTTCAAGTGGCCAATATTGAGACGATGGCTCCGGATGCCGCTACAGTGGCTTCATGGTCGACGCACGTATCGGTACCCGCGCCCTGCTCTCCCTGCTCGGCGACTGGCGGCAGACCGCCTCCGGTCCCTCCTATCTGGCCCTGTTCGACCGCATCCGGTTGCTCGTGCTCGACGGCCGCATCCCCACCGACACCCGCCTGCCCGCCGAACGCGACCTCGCGCAGGCGCTCGGGGTGAGCCGCACGATGGTGTCGGCCGCCTACCGGGAGCTGCGCGACGCCGGCTACACCCAGAGCGTGCGCGGCAGCGGCAGCGTGACCCGGCTCCCCGGCCGGGTTCCGGTGAGCGGCCAAGACCCGGCGGGCGAGTTCATCGACTTCAGCAAGGCCACCTCGCCGGCCTACCCGGGCCTCTACGCCGCCACGCAGCGCGTGATGGACGACTACGCCGTCGAACTCGGCGGCTCGGGCATCGACCCCTTCGGCTCGATGGCTCTGCGCGAAGCCGTGGCGGCGCGCTACAGCGAACGTGGACTGCCCACCACGGTCGAGCAGGTGATGATCACCATCGGCGCCCAGCATGCGATCTCGCTGCTGGCCCGCACCCTGCTGGCCCGCGGCGACCGTGCCGTCGTGGAACTGCCGAGCTACCCGCACGCCTACGAAGCCCTGCGCTCGGCCGGCGGCCGGCTGGTTCCGGTGACCGTCACCTCGCGCGGCGGGGACGAGGCGCACGGATGGGACGCCGCAGGCCTCGAGCAGGCGTTCGCCCGCACCAGCCCGACCCTGGCCTACCTGATGCCCGACTTCCACAACCCGACCGGCGAGTCGATGCCGGCCGCGCTGCGGGAGCGGACCCTGGCGGCCGCCGCGCGCCAGGGATCCCTCGTGCTCGCCGACGAGACCACGAGCGAGCTGACCATCGACCGGCCGGAGTCGTTCCTGCCGCTCGCCGCATACGGCGACGCCGCCACGGCCGACTCGGCGGTCTCGATCGGCTCGGTCGGCAAGACGGTGTGGGCGGGTATGCGGGTGGGCTGGATCCGCGCGACCCCCGCCATCATCCGCAAGCTCGCCGGTGCGCGCTTCTCGGGCGACCTCGGCACCCCGGTGCTGGAGCAGCTGATCGTCGCCGAGCTGCTGCGCGACTTCGACCCGGTGCTCGAGCTGCGCTCGGCGCAGTTGCGGGCCAGTCGCGAGATCCTCGTGCGCACCCTGCGCGACACCATCCCCGAGTGGCAGGTGCCCGTGCCCGACGGTGGGCTGGCCAGCTGGGTGAACCTCGGTGCGGCGGTGAGCTCGCAGCTCGCGCTCGCCGCACGCAGCCAGGGGCTGCTGCTCACGGCGGGACCGCGCTTCGGGATCGACGGCGCGTTCGAGCGCTTCATCCGCATCCCCATCAACCTGCCGCAGGGCGAGCTCGAACGCGGCATGGTGGCCCTCCGTGCCGCCTGGAACACGGTCTCCCGCGGCCCGATGGTCGCGCCGTCCGACCTCTACGCCGACATGGTCTAGCCGACGGGCTGCTCCTCCCGTACGTACAGCCTCACGTCGTCGATCACGATCTCGTCGAGCTCGCTCGCGTTCGCTTCCAGGAACGCCCCCACCTGGGGCGACTCGGGGAAGCGCAGCGAATCCTTCACCGCCACGGCGACGATGTCGGGGTCGGCCGCATCCAGGGTCTGCCGCCCGTCGAGGTAGGGCAGATACTCCCAGTCGGCCATGCCCGACACCAGAACCTCGCCCGAGTCGACATCCACCCCGAGCTCGTCCAGCGTGGGCAGCACGAGGGCCATGCCCTCGGCGCGCTCGTTCGCGACGGCCACCGAGGTCCACACCGCGCAGGCCACCCCGAGAGCGACGACCGCCCCCGCCAGGGTGCGCGTGAGCACAGTGGCGACGGACGACCGCCGCCGCCCGAGCAGCACCGAGACGCCGATCCCCGCCAGCACGCACAGCAGCCACACCCAGGCGTAGTAGTAGTGCGTCAGCGCGACCCGCGAGACGACCAGGTAGAACACCAGCAGCAGGGCGAGAGCCGTGCCGATGTACAGGGGCAGGGCGAGCCCGGGAGGCCGTCGGAAGAACGCGGCGCCGGTACCGATCACCAGCATCAGGCTGGCCGCGATCCCCATCCCCTCCACCGAGAACAGCAGATTCGCCCACCAGGGCGGGAACGCGGTGGCCACACCCGCCACCACCACGAGGTGCCCGGCCGCATCGTGCGCCGACTGCATCTGCAGCATGGACGTGAGGGCCGACCGGATGCCCATCGGCAGGTACGCGAGCACGAACACCGCCCCGAACACGGCCACGAACACGACAGCGCCGAGCAATGTGTCCCGGATCCGCTTCGCCAGCAGCGGCAGCAGCAGGATCGCCGGGATCGTCACCGCGGTCGACACCTTCGAGCCGACGGAGAGCGCCATGGCGACGGCCGAGAGCACCAGCCACCACCACGAGCGCGTACGGAACCACCGCCAGGCCGACGCGAAGGCCGCGATCGCGAAGAACACCATGAACGGCTCGAGCAGTCCGAACCGGTCCAGTCGCACACCGCTCGACACCCCGTGCGGCAGCAGCATCCAGGCCCCGGCGGCGAACAGCGCCCCCGCCCGGCCGATCTCGAGCCGCAGCCAGAGGTAGAGGATGGCGGCGCCGAGGACGACGGTGCTCGCCGCGGCGATCCGCGGGCCCAGCTCGCCGTGCCCGAACACCAGCTGCGCCAGGCCGATGAGGTACTTCGCGACCGGCGGATGCTCGCGGTTGAGCGCGAAGTCGCCGTGCACGTACGCCCAGCCGGCCTCGCGGTAGATCGGCTCATCGGCATTGAGGTTGGCGGCACCGAGATTCCAGAACGACTGATACAGCCCCCACCCGAGCGTCGCCAGCGAGAGCGCGAACCCGAGCGACGACCTTGCCGAATACTGAGGAACGCTCACCTAAAGAGTGTAGGCGGCACTGCCGTAGCCTTGCAGCATGGAATCCGAACCCGTGCGCCGCCGCATCATCGAGTGGGAAGACCCGCGTGACACCGCGCGGGTCTCGCCCGAGGCGACCGGCCTCGAACACCTGCAGGCCATGATCGACGGTGCGGTGCCGCCGCCCCCGATGGCCGCTCTGATGGGCATGGATCTGGTGGCCGTCTCCGAGGGCTCGGCCACCTTCACGTGCACGCCGGACGAGTCGCACTACAACACGGTCGGCACCGTGCACGGCGGTCTGGTCTGCACGCTGCTCGACTCGGCCGCCGGCTGCGCCGCCCAGTCGGTGATGCCGCCCGGCCACCTCTACACCTCGATCGAGCTGAAGGTGAGCTACCTCCGTCCGCTCCGCCACGACTCGGGTGAGGTCACCTGCGTGGGCACGGTGGTGAAGTCGGGGCGCCGGGTCGTCTTCGCGGAGGCCACGGTGACGGATGCCTCGGGCGCGCTGATCGCCACGGCCACGAGCTCCTTGCTCGTCATTCCGGCCGGCTAGCGCCCGAGGTCAGACCTTCGCGTCCTGCTTCGGGAAGACCACCTTCTGCACGATGATGATGGCCGAGGCGGCGATCGGGATGGCCACCAGCGCGCCCAGCACCGAGCCGAGCGTTCCGCCGGCCACGGCCGCGATCACCACGATCGCGCCGGGGACGGCCACTGCGCGGTTCATGATGCGCGGGCTCAAGAAGTACGCCTCGAGCTGCATGTACACGACGTAGTAGATGGCGGCGACGAGCGCGGTGATCGGTGAGGCGAACAGGCACACCAGGATGATGACGATCGACCCCGACAGCGTTCCCACCAGGGGGATCAGCGAGGCCAGGAACGCGATGAACGCGAGCAGCACGGGGGCCGGGGCTCCGATGATCGTCAGGAAGATCACGCTGAGGATGCCGTTGATGGCCGCGAGTCCGATCTGCCCGACCACGTACCGCCCGACGGCGCCCGTCACGTCCTCGGTGAGCGAGGCGAAGGCGGGGCGCTTGTTGGCCGGCACGAAGCGGTAGGTGATCTTCTTCATGCTGCGCAGCGAGGCGAGGAAGTACAGGGTCAGGATGAGCACGATCACGCCGCCCGTGGCCCCGCTGGCGATCCCGGTGCCGACGGCGAGCAGCCCGCCGCCGAGGGCGAGCAGGTTGTTCGGGTCCTGGAAGAACTTCGCGGCGTCCTGCACGGCGCTGTCGATGTCGACGAAGTTGCCGACGAGCCCCTGCAGGCCGGTCACGAAGTCGCTGTGGGTGACGTCGTTCACGATGTCGGTGAAGTTGTTGATGAAGTAGGAGGCCTGGTTCACCACGAGCGGGATGACGGCGAAGGCCAGTCCCACGAAGATCCCGATGACCGCGGCGAAGACGATCACGATGGCCAGCGGTCGCGGCATCCGTCGTTCGAGCCACGAGACCAGCGGATCCAGGCCCAGCGCGAGGAAGAGGGCCACGCCGATGTAGATGAGCACGGTGCTCAGCTGGGTGACGATGCCGCCGATCAGGATGGCGAGCAGCACACCCAGGCCGCCCACGAGGCCGATCCGGAAGGCGTTGACCCGCACCGCCGGGGTGCTGGTGCTCCCGGCGATGTCGAGATCGGACCCCGGCTGCAACGCCGCCGATTGCGGTGCGGCGGACTTCTTCTTGAACACGAGCACACTCCTTGCTTTCCCGTGCGCGGTGCGCCACTGTGCTGGCAACCCTAGCCCGCTGCGCGAGAAGTCGCGCGGCATGCGTTAATGGACTCAATACACTGCTGGAGGAGAACGCATGGGAAAGCTCTTGTACGGAGCCTCGAACATCGAGATCGAGTTCGATGACCGCACGCTCACGCACCTGCAGATCGTCATCGCTGCCAAGCTGCGGCGCAAGGAGAGCTTCTTCTTCTCCTGGAAGGACGACCCGGCGATCGGCGACGGGCGTTCGAGCATCTGGCTCGACGCGTCGATCCCGCTCTACTTCAAGTTCGCCGGCGGCCGTGTGCCCTCCATCAACCGCGAGTGGCTCGACATCCTGACGGCGTCCTCCAACGGCAGCGGTGGGCTGCAGTTCACCGAGGAGCCCGGCGCCGCGCACGCCACCGGGAACGGCGGCAACGGCAGCGGGAACTCCGGCAACGGCAACGGTCATGGCGGAGCGTCCGGCCCCGCCACGGTGCGCTGACGCCGGTCGGCTAGAGCCGGCTAGAGCGAGCTCTCCAGAGCGCGCTCCGCAGCGTCGAGATCGGCGAAGGTACCGAGATCGCGGCCGCTGCGGCTGGTCACGACGAAGCCGTGCGTTCGTTTCTGAGTGACGATTCCCAGCGGGCGGGCATCGTCGGATGTAGCGACCCAGAGGCCCGGCTGGGCCTTCCGCCAGAGGATGGCGGGGGCGAGTGGTGCTTTCGTCATGGTTCTCCCTTGAACGCGACGACGGAAATCCTAGTTGTCCTCCCTGGGATGCGATAGTTAAGGTGCTGAGCGAACGCGCTCCGCTGACAGGGGAGTACACGTGCACTTTCTCGCCGTCCTGAGCATGAAGAACCGGGCGCTGATCGCGCTGGTCACCATCGTGGTGGCGGTCTTCGGCGGGCTCGCGCTCACGAGCCTCAAGCAGGAGCTCATCCCTTCGATCGAGTTCCCGCAGCTGGCGGTGCTCACGACCTACCCGGGCGCCTCGCCCGATGTGGTGAACGACGAGGTGTCCACGCCGATCGAGACCGCCATCCAGGGCGTCGAGGGGCTGGAGACCAGTTCGGCCACCTCGAGCACCAACCTGTCGATCATCTCGGCCACCTTCACCTACGGCACGGATCTGGCCACCGCCGAGCAGAAGATGGCCCAGGCCATCAACCGCATCAAGTCCACCCTGCCGGCCGACCTCGATCCGCAGGTCATCTCGGGCAGCATCAACGACCTGCCGATCATCTCCATCGCGGTCTCGGGCGAAGACGCCAAGACGCTGGCGCAGCAGCTCGAGGTGGCCGCCGTGCCCGACCTCGAGGCGATCGACGGCGTACGTGCCGCCTCGGTGCTCGGCCAGATCGGCCAGCGCGTCACCATCACGCCCTCGCCCGAGAACCTCGCGGCCACCGGAGTGAGCACCTCGCAGATCACGGATGCGGTCAAGAACAACGGGGTGCTGATCCCGGCCGGCACCCTCACCGAGAACGGCCAGAGCTATGCGGTGCAGGCGGGCTCGAAGCTCACCTCCACCGACGACATCGCGGCCCTCCCGCTGCCCGCCGTGAACCCCGACGGCACGCCGGTGACGGTCGGCCAGGTGTCGACGGTGGCCATCGCCGACGACCCGGTGACCTCCATCTCGCGGGTGAACGGCCAGGACGCGCTGACGATCTCGGTCACCAAGGTGCCCTCGGCCAACACGGTGGAGGTGTCGAAAGACGTGCGCGCGCTGCTGCCGCAGCTGGAGGACGACCTCCCCGGCGCCACCTTCACGATCGTGTTCGACCAGGCGCCGTTCATCCAGCAGTCGATCGAGTCGCTGGCCACCGAGGGTCTGCTGGGGCTGTTCTTCGCGGTGCTCGTGGTGTTCGTGTTCCTGCTGTCGATCCGGTCGACGCTCGTGACGGCGATCTCGATCCCGACCTCGGTGCTGATCACGTTCATCGCCATGCAGGCCACCGGGTACACGCTCAACATCATCACGCTGGGCGCGCTCACCATTGCGATCGGGCGCGTGGTCGACGACTCCATCGTGGTGATCGAGAACATCAAACGGCACCTCGCTGTGTTGGCGGGGTCGACGCTCGGGCCGAAGGAGGCGGGTGCGGCGCGTGCCTCGCTGATCGTGGACGCGGTGCGCGAGGTGGGCGGGGCGATCACGGCTTCGACCATCACCACGGTTGCCGTGTTCCTGCCGCTGGCGTTCGTGGGCGACACCACGGGTGAGCTGTTCCGGCCGTTCGCGCTCACGGTGACGATCGCACTGCTCGCCTCGTTGCTGGTGGCGCTCACGATCGTGCCCGTGCTGGCCTACTGGTTCGTGCGGCCGCCGAAGGCGAAGCCGGGCACCGCGACGGCCGGAGCCGGTGCCGAGGTCGTGCCCACCCGCCGGGCGCGCACGCACCGGGTCGAGATCGAGGACGAGCCGCCTACCGCGCTGCAGCGCCGCTACCTGCCGATCATCACCTGGACCCTCAGGCACTCGGTCGTCACCATCCTGATCGCCGTGGTCGTGCTCCTCGGCACCCTCCCGCTCACCCTGCTGATGAAGACCAACTTCCTCGGCTCCAGCGGGCAGAACACCTTCACCGTCACCCAGACGGTGCCGGTCGGTTCCAGTCTCGATGCCCAGTCGACGGCCGCCATGCAGGTGGAGACGGCGCTCGAGGGCATCGACGGCATCCAGACGGTGCAGCTGACGATCGGCTCCTCCGGCAGCTCGCTGCGCGACGCGTTCTCGGGCGGCGGTGACAGCGCCATCACCTACAACATCACCACCGACGAGGGCGTCGACCAGGATGCGCTGCAAGACACCGTGCGCACGAGGGTCGAGGCGATCCCGGATGTCGGCGAGGTCTCGGTGGCGGCGTCCTCCGGCTTCGGCGGCTCGTCCGACATCGCGATCGACGTGACCGCGACGTCGCAGAGCGACCTCGCGACGGCCGCCCAGTCGGTGCTCACCAGCATGCAGGGCCTGGATGCCGTGAAGCAGGCCTCGAGCAACCTGAGCGATTCGCGCCCCTACGTGCAGGTGGCGGTCGACCGCACGAAGGCCGCCCAGGCCGGCCTCAGCGAGGTCGCCGTGGGCGGGATCGTCTCGCAGGCGATGCAGCCCACCACCGTGAGCACGATCGTGATCGACGACAAGAACTACACGATCTACCTCGACTCGGCCGATCCGCCCACCTCGCAGGAGGCCCTCGCGGCGCTGCAGATCCCGACGGTCGCGGGCCCCGTACGGCTCGACTCGCTCGCCACGGTCTCGGTGGTCGACGGCCCCGCCACGATCACCACGGTGAAGGGTGTGCGCACGGCGACCGTCTCGGTCACGCCGAACAGCGAAGACCTCGGCACGGCGAGCTCGGAGGTGTCGACGGCGCTGGCCGACGTCGAGCTGCCGGCCGGCGCCACGGCCGAGGTGGGTGGCGTGGTGACCGACCAGTCCGACGCCTTCTCCCAGCTGTTCATCGCCCTGCTCGTGGCCATCCTGATCGTCTACGTGGTGATGGTGGCGACGTTCAAGAGCCTGCTGCAGCCGATCCTGCTGCTGATGTCGGTGCCGTTCGCGGCCACCGGCGCGGTGGCGCTGCAGGTGATCTCGGGCATCCCGCTGGGCGTGCCCTCGATCATCGGGCTGCTGATGCTGGTGGGCATCGTGGTGACGAACGCGATCGTGCTCGTCGACCTCGTGAACCAGTACCGGGGCCGCGGCCTGCCGGTGCGGGAGGCCCTCGTCGAGGGCGCCTCGCGGCGACTCCGGCCGATCCTGATGACCGCCCTGGCGACGATCTTCGCGCTGCTGCCGATGGCGATCGGCCTCACCGGGCACGGCGGGTTCATCTCGCAGCCGCTGGCGATCATCGTGATCGGCGGCCTGGTGTCGTCGACGCTGCTGACGCTGATCGTGCTGCCGGTGCTCTACAACCTCGTGGAGGGCGGACGCGAGCGCCGCCGCGCGCGGCGCGAGGAGCGCGCGGCAGCCTGATCATCCGCTGACCGAACGCGAGCGAGGTCAGCGGGTGGCTAGGGAGATCAGCAGGAAGACGACGCCGAGGAGGGGGAAGGTGCCCTGGATGGCGGCGGAGCGGAGGCGGCTGCGGCCGGTGCTGAGCAGCACGAGCGCGGCCGCGAGCATCGAGCCGGCGCTGAACAGCGCCAGGGCGAAGCCCGCAGCATACGCCGGCGTGAAGATCAGCACGATGCCCACCGCGGCGCCGATCGCGAGGAAGAGGTTGTAGAAGCCCTGGTTGTAGGCGAGCGGGGCGGTGGTGTCGGCGTCCGCCTGCGAGGTGAGGCCGAAGACCTTCCAGGTGGCGGGGTGCCGCCAGCGCAGGCTCTCCAGAACGAAGATGTAGACGTGCACGAGGGCGGCTAGCCCTACGAAGACCGCTGCGAGGATGCCCATGCGGTCAGCCTAGTGGCGGGTCATACTGAGACGGCCCGCTGATGGGCCGCTGATCGAAGGAGCCCCATGACCCACGTCGTCGTCACCGGAGGAAGCGGCAAGCTCGGCGCCGCCGTCGTGACCGAGCTGCTCGAGCACGGCTACGAGGTGACCGTGCTCGACCGGGTGCGTCCGGCCGCCCTCGATCCGCGCGCCCAGTTCGTGCAGCTCGACCTCACCGACTACGGGCAGGTGCTCGAGGCGCTCACCGCCGTCGACGATCGCTACGACCACGTCGACGCGGTCGCCCATCTCGCCGCCGTGCCTGCTCCGGGGCTGCTCACGAACTCCGCCACCTTCGCCAACAACGTGCCGAGCACGTACAACGTGTTCGCGGCCGCCCAGGCCGCGGGCATCCTGAACGTCGTGTGGGCATCGAGCGAGACCGTACTCGGGCTGCCGTTCGGGTCGTCCCCGCCGCCGTCGTTCCCGGTCGACGAGAGCTATGCGGTGCGGCCGCAGAGCACGTACTCGCTCGGCAAGGCGCTCGAGGAGGAGATGGCCCGGCACTTCACCCGGTGGAATCCCGACCTCAAGCTCATCGGCCTGCGCTTCTCGAACGTGATGGTGGAGAGCGACTACGCCGCGTTCCCGGCGTTCGAGGAGGCGCCCGAGTCGCGATCCTGGAACGCCTGGGGCTACATCGACGCCCGCGACGGCGCCCAGGCCGTGCGGCTGGGGCTGGAGAGCTCGCTCACCGGCTTCGAGGCCTTCATCATCGCCGCCGCCGACACGGTGATGAGCACGGCATCCTCAGAACTCGCCGCCCGCTACTTCCCCGACGTGCCCTTCACGCGCGAGGTCGAGCCCGCCGAGACCCTCCTCGGCATCGAGAAGGCGCGACGGATGCTCTGGTACCGCCCCGAGCACAGCTGGCGCGACCACGTCTAACCCTTCGACGCGGGCGGCCCCTTCGGCTTCTTCGAGCCGGCGGCGCGCTTCGGGCCCTCACCGAGGGGCGTGGGGTTCGCCACCGTCGGATACGCGCCGGTGAAGCCCGAGCGGGCGGCCGCGATGGCCAGGATGCGGTCGCGGTACACGAACCAGCCCACGATCAGCAACGGGATGATGATCACGAGCGACGCGATCGTGAAGGTGCCCGCCGGGTAGTCGAACGCCATCAGCACGAGCACCGCCACCAGGAACGCCAGCGTGAGGTACGAGGTGAAGGGCGCCGCGAACAGCCGGAACTTCGGCCGCACGTACAGCCCCTGATCGGCAAGCTTCTTGAACTTCATCTGGCAGAGCACGATCGTGCCCCAGCTCGCGATGATGCCGAGCGCCGAGACGTTCAGCACGATCTCGAAGGCCTGCGCCGGCACCACGAAGTTGAGCCCCACGCCGAGCAGGGCCACCGCCGAGGTGAGCAGGATGCCGCCGTACGGCACCCCGCGCTTGTTCATCTTGCCGGTGAACTTCGGCGCCGCCCCGCTCGACGACATCGAGTGCAGGATGCGACCGGTCGAGTAGAGCCCGGCGTTGAGGCTGGACAGGGCCGCGGTCAGCACCACGAAGTTCATCGCCGACCCCGCGATCGCCGCCACCGTGGGGTTGCCGATGTTCGAGAAGAAGGTGACGAAGGGGCTCTCGGTGGCCGAGTAGGTCGAGGCCGGCAGCAGCAGGGCCAGCAGCAGCACCGAACCGCAGTAGAAGATCGCGATCCGGAACACCACGCTGTTGATAGCGCGCGGCATGATCTTCTCGGGGTTCGGGGTCTCGCCGGCGGCCGTGCCGACCAGCTCCACACCCGCGTAGGCGAACACGACGCCCTGGATCATGATGATCGCCACGACCAGGGTGTTGATGCCGTCGGGGAACAGCCCGCCCTCGGCCGCGATCATCGGGATGCCGGTGACCCCCTGATCCGTCGGGAACGCGAACGCCAGGAAGACCACGCCGATGATCAGGAACGCGACCAGGGCCAGCACCTTGATCAGCGCGAACCAGAACTCCATCTCGCCGAACACCTTCACCGAGATCATGTTGGCGCCGAGCACCACGGCCAGGGCGATCAGCGCCAGCAGCCACTGCGGCACGTCGGTGAACAGGCTCCAGTACTGCACGTACACGGCCACCGCCGTGGAGTCGACGATGGCGGTCATCGCCCAGTTCAGGAAGTAGAGCCAGCCCGAGACGTAGGCCGCCTTCTCGCCGTAGAACTCGCGGGCGTAGGAGACGAACGAACCGGAGGAGGGCCGGTGCAGCACCAGCTCGCCGAGCGCGCGCAGGATGAGGAAGGCGAAGAAGCCGCAGACCGCGTAGTCGACCACCAGCAGCGGCCCGGCCTCGTGCAGCCGCCCGCCGGCGCCGAGGAACAAGCCGGTACCGATGGCCCCGCCGATCGCGATCATCTGCAGCTGCCGGGGCTTCAGTGACTTGTGGTACCCGGCCTGCTCGTCGGCGAAGTCCTCGACCGAGGTCATCCGGTCGCCGAACACCTCTCGGGGTGACTCGTCTGCATCGGCGATGTTCTCGCGTGCCGCGTCATTGTTCTCGCCGGCCATGCCGCCTCCTCAGATCGACCCGCAGTGACGCAGATGAGGCTACTCCTGGATGCGATTCGCGTGCGTCACCGCTGCCGACCGCGTGGCGCCGGTCAGCCGCGGCGCTCCCGCAGCCTCAGGATGCGGGCCCGCCAGGCCGCCCCGCCGCCGAGCGCGAGCAGCACGATCGCCGCGCCCACGGCCACCTGCCAGGCCGCGTTGCCGCTCAGCAGGTTGGCGAACAGGGCGAGCAGGGCCGCTCCGTTGAGAGCGAGCGCCGCGATGGAGAAGTGCGCCGAGGTCCAGCGTGGTGGCGGTTGGTGAGGGCTGTTGCTCGGCGGAAGGGAGGGCATCGGGGCTCCGATCGGTGGGTCGGGTGGTGGGTCTGGGCGAGCCGGTTTCAGGATGGCGGGGCCGGCACCCGGAACACCCGGATGCCGAGCGCCCGCAGCACGGCCTGCCCGGAGCGCAGCCGCAGCGTGCGCCAGGGGCGGGAGTGCTCGTCGGAGTACAGCCCGGACTCCACCTGGTACAGGATCTCCGGCGCCAGCGCATCGCGCACGCGCCGCGGGAGCACTCGGGACGCTCCGGCCAGGATGACGACGATGCGCACGGTCTCGGGGCGCAGGCGGTCTTCTTCGCGGTCGAGCATCCGCAGGCCCCGTCGCAGCGAGGACTGGCCGTCGCCGACCTGGGCGACCACGACGGCGACGGTGGGGTGCACGGCGGCGTCGCCGGCGGAGGCTGCGCCGTCGCCCGGCTGCGACACCGCGTCGCCCGGCGCGGTGCCGGGCCGGGGCGCCACGACCGGGATGCCGAACTTCGCGGCGTCCTCGCGCAGAGCGTCGAGCACCTCACCGGGGTCGCCGGCGAGCAGCAGCACCGGTTCCGCCATGCGGGCCGCGATGCGCCGTTCGCGGCGTCGCGACTCCCTCGAACGCACCTGACGCTCCTCAGGCCCGCGGCGGCATCGAGGCCCGCGGCGGCATCAGGGCCTGCAGCGTCACCAGCACGCGATCCGCGGCCGCGCTCTGGATCTCGCGATCGGCCAGTCCGGCCAGCACGCCGTCGCTCACCGCCTGCAGGAAGGTGCCGGTGGTGATGGCGGCGGTCGTCTCGGGCGAGGCGAGCAGGGCCAGGCCGTGCCGTTCGGCGGCCTGCTGGATGGCGGCGCCCAGCCGCTCGTGCACCCGCCGGAAGTGCTCGGTGTACGCGGCCGCCGCCGCGGCATCCCGCATCGCGTAGAGCCGGAACTCCTCGCTCAGCCGCGACCACGCCACGAAGTCGTGCCCGCGGTTGGAGTACAGCGCCAGCAGCGTCTCGAGCAGCTCGCCGCCGCCCCCGCCGCTGATGGCCAGGTCGCCGATCGACCCCAGGGAGGCGAGCGTCTGGTCGAAGTCACGCCCCATCACGGCGAGCAGCAGCTCTTCGCGGCTCGCGAAGTTGTAGTGGAACGCGCCCCGCGTGAGACCCGCGCGTTCGCAGATCAGGTCGAGGCTGGAGGCCGCATAGCCGTGCTCGGCGAAGACCTCCGAGGCGGCATCCATCAGCCGTTCCCGGGTGCGCGCCCGCCGGGCGGACTGCCCCGGGGGAGTCGTGACGGTCATGCCACCACCTTAGAGAACGGATGCCCCGTGCGAGCCGCCGCTCGGAGAACGCCGAGAGCGGTCGAGGAGTTTTATACGAGTAGGTATGATTCTAAGCGTTCGATACGACGGCGTATGAATCCGCTTAGCTCCCTCTCCCGAACTCCCCGTCGAAGGATGTCATGTCGTCACTGCTGTACTCGATCGGCCGCTGGGCGTTCCGGTTCCGCCTGCGCGTCGTGGGGATCTGGCTCATCCTGCTGGCGCTCGCCGGCGGCAGCGCCCTCGTGCTGTTCCAGGGCATGGACTCGAGCGTGTCGATCCCCGGCACCGAGTCGCAGCAGGCTCTGGACGAACTGAGCCGCACGTTCCCGCAGGTGAGCGGATCCAGCGCTCAGATCGTGATCGTCTCCGACGACGGGCAGAGCCTGTCGGCGGATCCGTACCGCACGGCCATCACCGACGAGATCACGGCGATCGACGACATCGACGGCGTCGACTCGGCGCTCTCGCCCTTCGACGAGCTGGGCGCGCAGAACCTCTCCGACGGCGGCGACGCGGCCGTCATCTCGGTGCAGCTGACCACGCCGACGGATGCGGTGAGCGAGCAGACCAAGGAGGAGCTGGCCGAGGCGGGAACGGCCCTGCGCGAAGCCCTGCCGGACGGCACGACCGTCGCCGTGGGCGGGCAGCTGTTCTCGCAGGGCGAGACGGGGTTCTCGGTGAAGCCGGGCGAGATCGTCGGATCGCTGATCGCGTTCCTCATCCTGTACCTGGTGTTCCGCTCGTTCATCGCGGCGGCCATGCCCCTGATCGGCGCCGGGATCGGTGTGGGCATCACCCTGATGCTGATCTGGGCGGCCACCGCGCTCGGCGGCGTCTCGGCCACCACACCGGCGCTGGCGGCGATGCTCGGGCTCGCGGTGGGCATCGACTACTCGCTGTTCATCATCTCGAGGTTCCGTGAGCTGCAGAGAGCGGGGGTCGATCCGCGCGAGGCGGCGGCGCGGGCGAACGCCACCGCCGGCTCCGCCGTCATCTTCGCGGGCATCACCGTCATCATCGCGCTCGTCGGCCTCTCCATCGCGGGCATCCCGTTCCTCACCACCATGGGCATCGCGGCGGCCGTCTCGGTGGCCTTCGCCGTGGCGATCGCCGTCACCCTGACGCCGGCGTTCGTGAGCCTGCTCGGCACCCGCCTGATGCCCTCGGCGAAGGCCGTGGCGCGCACCGAGGCCCGCGCCGAGCGCCGCCGTCGGCGGGCCGCGGGCCGCGCCGAGGGCCGGGCGACTAGCGGCCGGATCGGATTCTTCCGCCGCTGGGCGCGCACGGTCACCCGCTTCCCGATCGTCACGATCGTGGCCGTCGTCGCGGTGCTCGGCGCCCTCGCCCTGCCCGTGCTCGGCCTCCGGCTCGCCCTGCCCGACGCGAGCTCGCTGCCCGCGGGCAACGAGGCCCGGCAGACCTACGACCTCATCAGCGAGCACTTCGGCCCCGGCGTCAACGGGCCGCTGATCGTCACCGGCACCATTGTCGAGAGCACGGATCCGCTCGGCCTGATGGCCGACCTCAAGAGCGAGATCGAAGCCATGCCGGGCGTCGCGAGCGTGCCGCTGGCCACCCCGAACGAGACCGCGAGCACCGGCATCATCCAGGTCATCCCGACGACGGGCCCGGACGAGCAGGGCACGACCGACCTCATCGACGCGATCCGCGCCAAGCACGACCACTTCCTCGACACCTACGGCGTGAGCCTCTCGGTCACCGGTCAGGCGGCCGTCGGCGTCGACATCTCCGCGAAGCTGAGCGGTGCGCTGCTGCCCTTCGGCGCCTTCGTGGTGGGGCTCTCGCTGTTGCTGCTGATGATGGTGTTCCGCTCGATCGCGGTGCCGATCAAGGCGGCGGTCGGCTACCTGCTGTCGGTGGTCGCCGCCTTCGGCGTGGTGACCCTCGTGTTCGTGAACGGGGTGGGGGCCGACCTGCTCGGGGCCACCTCGAACGGCACGGTGCTGAACTTCCTGCCGATCCTGCTGATGGGCATCCTGTTCGGCCTCGCCATGGACTACGAGGTCTTCCTGGTGGCCCGGATGCGCGAGGAGTACGTGCACAACGGGCACGACGCGAGGAAGGCGATCGAGGACGGCTTCGTCGGATCGGGCCCCGTGGTCACCGCGGCGGGCCTGATCATGTTCTTCGTCTTCGCGGCCTTCGTGCCGGGCGGCGACTCGGCGGTGCAGGCGATCGGGCTGGGCCTCGCGGCCGGCGTGCTGATCGACGCCTTCCTGGTGCGGATGACGCTCGTGCCGGCGATCATGGCGCTGCTCGGCGACAAGGCCTGGTACCTGCCGAAGTGGCTGGATCGCATCCTGCCCGTCGTCGACGTGGAGGGTGAGTCGCTGGCCCACGAGCTCGCGCTGGCCGACTGGCCGGAGGACGGCGCGGTCGTCGCCGCGCGCGGGCTGCGGGTGGACGGGCCGCACGGGGCGCTCTTCCAGGACGTGGATCTGCGGGTGCCCGCCGGCGGTGTGCTCGTCGTGCAGGCCCGGGAGCACCAGCGCTCGACGGCGCTGCTGCTGGCGATCGCCGCGCGGCTCACGCCCTCGGCCGGTGACGTCAAGGTCACCGGGCGGGTGCTGCCGACCCACGCCTCGGCCGTACGCCGCCGGGTGGGGATCGCGCTGCTGGCGGGCAGCGCGGATCCGGCCGGCGCCGTGGAGCGCGCGCTCTCGGGGCGCGTGGAGGTCGTCGTGATCGACGGGCTCGACACGGTGGTCGATCCGCGCGAGCGGAACGCGATCGCCGCGCTCATCCGCTCGGCCTACGACGACGCGGCGCGACTCGGCCGACCGTTCGCGCTCGTGCTGGCGACCGCCGAGGCGTCGCGCGTCGGCGACGCCATCCCTCACGTCTCCGACGAGACCGTTCAGACCGTTCAGATCGGATTCGTGCCCGCGCACGATGTGCAGGAAGTGACCCGCTGATGTCCCGTTTCGCCATCGAACCCGCCATCGGAACCCGGCGCATCCGCTGGTACACCCTCGTCGCCCTCGTTCTGGTGCCGCTGCTGCTGGCCGGCGTCGTGATCTGGGCGGTCGACGACTACAACTCGCGGCTCTCCAGCGTGACCGCCGCCATCGTGAACGACGACGACGGCACCGAGATCGACGGGCAGCAGGTGCCGCTCGGCCGCCAGCTGACGGCCGGTCTCGTGGGTGCCGAGGGCACCGCCGACCTCGGCAACTACGACTGGACGCTGACCGACGACGAGGATGCTGCGGCCGGCCTCCGCGACGGCCGGTACGCCGTGGTCGTGACGATCCCCTCGGACTTCTCGGCGAAGGCGACCTCGTTCTCGGATGCCGCGACGGCGGAGCAGGCCGTCATCGACGTGCAGAGCTCGGACAGGTCGCGGATCGCCGACGGCGTGATCAGCACCCTGATCACCACCACCGCGGCGGACGTGTTCGGCGGGGAGCTGTCGAAGCAGTACCTCGACGGCATCTACGTGGGCTTCAACACGCTGAGCGACCAGCTCGGCACGGCGGCCGACGGCGGGCAGGAGCTCGCCTCGGGCGCGCAGCAGAGCGCCGACGGTGCTGCGCAGCTGGCGACCGGCGCCACCGGCATCGCCTCGGGCACCACGCAGCTCGCCGACGGCCTCGGCCAGCTCGCCTCGGGCACCCAGCAGAGCGCCGACGGCGCCGCCCAGCTCTCGAGCGGCGTGTCGCAGTACGTCGACGGAGCCGGCTCGCTGGCCACCGGGCTCGAGCAGCTCAACACGGGGGTGAACGGGGGAGCCACGCCGCTGCCCGCCGCGGTGCAGGGGCTCGCCGCGGGCACGGCCGGCATCGCGCAGGGTGTGCAGGGGATCGCCGCCCTCGAGGCCGCGAACCCCGGCATGACCCTGGCCGAGTTGGACGCCTTCCTGCTCAGCCAGAACCCGCAGTCCGGCGGCCTCGCCGGGCTGGCGGCAGGAGCCCAGCAGGTCGCCGACGGCACCGCGGAGCTCAGCGCCGGAATCAGCGGTACTGCGGATGCTCCGGGACTGGCCGCCGGCATCGCCGCGGCCGCATCCGGAGCCCGCGAATTCGCCACCCAGGGGCAGCAGCTCGCCACCGGGACGTCCGACCTGGCCGTGGGCCTCGGCACCCTGGCCTCGGGAACCGCGCAGAGCGCATCCGGAGCCCAGGAGCTCGCGACCGGCGCCACCACCTTCTCCGAGGGGCTGAACCAGTTCGCGACCGGCAGCACCCAGCTCGCCACGGGAACCACGCAGCTCGCCGACGGGCTCGACCAGGCGGTCCAGAGCCTGCCGACCTACTCGGAGTCGGATCGGGAGACGCTCGGGAACGTCGTCACGGCGCCGGTCACGACCGAGACCGCCTCGGTGAGCACCCTCGTCTCGCGCTCGGCGCTGCCGCTGCTGATCAGCCTCGCGCTGTGGATCGGCGCGCTCGCCGTGTACCTCGTGGTGCAGGCCGTCAGCCGCCGTGCGCTCACCTCGCGCAAGTCGACCGTCGCGCTGGCTCTGGCCGGCTACCTGCCGGGGCTCGCGGTCGGCGTCATCCAGGGCATCGCCATCGCGGCGATCGCCCAGACGACCCTGAAGCTCGACGGCGGCGACTTCGTCGCGCTGCTCGGGGTGGCGGCGCTCACCGGCGCCTCCTTCGCCGCCGTGGTGCAGGGTGTGGTCGCGCTGTTCGGCAACGTCGGCCGGCTGCTCGCCGCCCTCGCCGCCGGGGTGGCGCTGGCCGCAGGTCTCATCTCCACCGCCCCCGCGCTGCTGCTCGGCCTCGCCGACCTGCTGCCCACGGCCGCGGCCTCCACGGCGGTCTCGGCCATCGTCACCGGCTCCGACGGGGCCGGCGCCGCGATCGGCACCCTCGTGGTGTGGGGCCTCATCGGCTTCGCCCTCTCGACGATCGCCGTACTGCGCCGCCGCACGGTCGCCGTCCGGCAGCTCTCCGCCCTTCCCGCCGCCTGATCCGTCACCCTGCCCGCCGCCTGATCCGCCGTCCCGCGTAGCTGAGCGGTTTCTTCGAATCTGACCGATCGTGCAGGCGCTGACCGATCGGTCAGCATACGGTGGAGGACGTGCCCAGCAACCAGCCGATCGCCCGCCCGCAGACCGATGTCGCGGCCGAGCTGCGTGCCATCGCACTCGAGATGTTCGCCGAGAACGGCTACTCCGGCACGAGCCTGCAGCAGATCGCGGAGGCGGCCGGCTACTCCAAGTCGAGCGTGCTCTACCACTTCCGCTCGAAGGAAGCGCTGTTCGAGGAGGCGCTGGCGCCCTCGGTGGCCGAGCTGGACGAGTTCCTCGGATCGATCGTCGAGAAGGTCACCTCGCACGGGCAGCGCACGCAGTTCACCGCCGACTTCGTCGA
This sequence comes from Herbiconiux dendrobii, assembly GCF_052048175.1. Classification (NCBI taxonomy): domain Bacteria; kingdom Bacillati; phylum Actinomycetota; class Actinomycetes; order Micrococcales; family Microbacteriaceae; genus Herbiconiux; species Herbiconiux dendrobii. The sequence goes on from NZ_JBLZQV010000001.1 coordinate 273,590, forward strand.
CCTCCTGCTGGAGCACCGGCTCGCCGCCCACATCATCATCAACCAGGGGCAGACGCTCTCCGATATCCCGATGGTCGATCGCGCCACGGGGCTCATCCAGCGCATCGGCGAGTCGTTCATGTCCGACCTGCCCACCACCAAGCAGCGCATCCGTCTGGGTGTGGCCCTGGCCGGTGCCGCCTACATCCTGGTGGCGTCGCGCCCCAGCCTCACCGAGATCGACGACATCGACGAGGTCAGGGAAGCCCTCATCGACGTCGTCGGCGAACTGATCGTCCCGCTGTCCTCCTGACCGTCGTCGCATCGCGCGTCACACGAACCCGAACACCCGAGGAGCTTCCCCATGGCCACCCTGCTCTACCGCATCGGCCGCTTCGCGTACCGCAAGGCCTGGTACGTCGTGCTGGCCTGGGTGCTCGCGCTCGGCGCTCTGCTCGGCGGAGGCCTCGCGCTCGGCGGGCAGTTCCAGGAGAGCTTCACCATCCCGGGAACCGAGTCGCAGCAGACCATCGACACGCTCGACAAGCTGTTCCCCTCGGCCGCCGGAGCCGCCGGCACCGTCGTGGTGGTCGCCCCCGAGGGCGCATCCGTCAACGACGACGACGTGAAGCAGGAGATCTCCGACGTCTCCGACGACCTCGGCGAGCTCGACCAGGTCGCCGCCGTCATCTCGCCGTACTCCGAGTACGCCACCAACGCGATCTCCGAAGACGGCACGACCGCGCTCATCAAGGTGCAGTTCGACGGGCCGGCGACGGATGTGACGGATGGGACCGTCGAGCAGGTGCAGACCGCCGGCGACTCGCTCACCTCCGACGGCATGCAGGTCTCCTACGGCGGCGAGGTGTTCACCAGCACCACGTTCGGGCTCACACCCACCGAGGGCATCGGCGTGCTGTTCGCCGGCGTGGTGCTCTTCATCACCTTCGGCTCGCTGCTCGCCGCCGGCCTGCCGCTGCTCACCGCGCTGCTCGGTGTGGGCATCTCCACCGGGGCCATCATGGCGGTCGCGAGCATCACCACGGTCTCCAGCACCGCGCCGATGCTGGCCGTGATGATCGGCCTCGCGGTCGGTATCGACTACGCGCTGTTCATCCTGTCGCGCCATCGAAGTCAGTTGGCGCAGGGGATGGATCCGGAGGAGTCGGCGGCGCAATCGGTCGCGACCGCCGGTGGCGCCGTGGTGTTCGCCGGCCTCACGGTCATCATCGCGCTGCTCGGACTGCTCGTGGTGGGCATCCCGTTCCTGTCGGTGATGGGTGTCGGCGCCGCGTTCGCGGTGTTCGCCGCCGTCTCGATCGCCATCACGCTGCTGCCCGCCATCCTGGGCCTGGCGAAGGGGCGGCTCATCCCCAAGCCGGGGTCGCGCGCGGCCCGGCGGGCGCTCGCCGCCGCCGAGCACGACGCGGAGGGCACGACGGATGCGACTGCCGCCGTGCACACGCCGGCTGGCGAGACCACCGCGGAGGCGGCATCCGCGAAGCCCGGCAAGCCCGCTAAGCCCCTCAAGCCGAGCCTCGGCGGCCGCTGGGTCGCGCTCGTGATGAAGGCGCCGATCGTGTTCATCGTCGCCGTGATCGGCCTGCTCGGCACGGTCGCGCTGCCGGCCTTCAGCCTCGACCTCAACCTGCCGACCGCGGCCAGCCAGCCCGAGGGCAGCTCGGCGCGCACGGCCTACGACACCGTCGCCGACAAGTTCGGTCCCGGCTACAACGGCACCATCGTGGTGGTGGCCGACATCACGCAGACGACGGCCATCCAAGACGACCTCGCGGGCATCCGGAGCGAGCTGGAGTCGGTGGAGGGCGTCGCCACGGTGGGCCCCGGCCTGCCCGACGAGACGCTCGACACCGCGATCTTCCAGGTGATCCCCACCACCGCGCCCGACGACCCCGCCACCAAGGCGCTGGTCGAGCGGTTGCGCGAGATGAAGGGCGAGATCGAGGCGGATTACGGCACCCCGTTCACGGTGAGCGGCCAGACCGCCGTCGCCATCGACGTGTCGAACCAGCTCACCGGCGCGCTGCTGCCGTTCGGTGTGCTCGTGATCGGGCTGTCGATCATCCTGCTCGCGATGGTGTTCCGCTCGATCGCGGTGCCCGTCAAGGCGGCGCTCGGCTTCGTGCTCACGGTCGGCGCCTCGTTCGGTGTGACGGTGGCCGTGTTCCAGGACGGCTGGTTCAACGACCTGCTGAACGTGCACGCCACCGGACCGATCATCAGCTTCCTGCCGATTCTGCTGATGGCCATCCTGTTCGGGCTGGCCATGGACTACGAGGTCTTCCTCGTGTCGGGCATGCGCGAGGAGTACGTGAAGACGCGGGACGCCAGACGGGCGGTGCGGATCGGCTTCCAGCACGGCGCCCGGGTGGTGACGGCCGCCGCGCTGATCATGTTCTTCGTGTTCTTCGCCTTCGTTCCCGAGGGCGACGGGCCGATCAAGGCGATCGCGCTGGCGCTGGCCGTGGGTGTGTTCGTCGACGCCTTCCTGGTGCGGATGACGCTGGTGCCCGCTGTGATGACCCTGCTCGGCGCCAAGGCCTGGTACCTGCCGCGCTGGCTCGATCGCATCCTGCCGAACGTCGACGTGGAGGGCGAGAGCCTGCGCGGCCACATCGGCGAGACGGAGTGGGCCGCGGCGCACACCGGCGACGCGGTGACGGCCGAAGACCTCGTGGTGCCGGGCGCCGGCGTGACGGCGAACTTCTCGCTGCCGCGCGGCTCGGTGGGCGTGCTGACCGGACCGACCGCCGCCCGCCGGCTCGTGGGGGCGGCCGTCGCCGGGCGGATCGCACCCGAGAGCGGGCACCTGCAGGTGCTCGGCGCCTCGCTGCCCTCGGAGTCCGGCTCGGTCGTGAAGCGGGTGACTCTGGTCGATCTCGACTCGCGCCGCCTCGACACCTCGACCGCCGTCGGCGACGCCCTCGGCGAGCGGCTGCGGCTGGCGAGGCCCTGGTTCCGTCGGGTTCCCCGCGGATCGGCCGAGCTGCTGGTCTCCCGCATCAACGCCTCGCTCGCCACGGTGGAGGGGGAGTCGCCGATCGACATCCACCGCACCCTCGGCGAGCTCTCACCGCTCGCGCTCTCGCTGCTGTTCGTGGCGCTCGGCGTGGCCGACGGGGCCGAGCTGCTGGTGGTGGATGCGGGCGACGGCGACTTCGCGCATCCGGCCAGCCCGGCCTTCGCCGGCGCGGTGGCGGGGATCGCCGATCCCGGCACCGCCGTGCTGATCGGCCTCGAGGAGGAACCCGCGCTGCACGCGGCCACCGTGGGCGACCGGCCGCTCGTGCGCATCGACCTGAGCGCACCGCCCACCACCTCCGATCTGTCGGACTCGAAAGGAATCGTGCGATGAGCACCCCGGAATCGACCGCACACGCCACCCCCACGCCCCGGATGCGCCGCCGCACCAAGCTGGTGCTCGCCGTGCTGGCGGCCCTCGCGGTGATCTTCACGCCGCTGGCCGTGAACGGGCTGTTCGCCGGCGCGCTCGCGAACGCCGACACGAACATCGACACGGTCCCGGCGGCCATCGTGAACGACGACGAGATGACCACCACCACGGCGGCCGACGGCACCCAGACCGTGAACTTCGCGGGCCGCGCCGTGGTGACCGAGCTCACCGGCACGTCCAGCGGCTTCGACTGGCAGCTCACCAACGCGGATGACGCGGCGGCGGGCCTGGCCGACGGCACCTACTACGCCGTGCTGACCATCCCGAAGGACTTCTCGGCGACCATCAACACGCTGGCGACCCCGACTCCCGAGCAGGGCTTGATCGACATCCGCACGGATGCGTCGCACGGCTACCTCTCCGGCGTCGTCGCCTCCACGGTCGCCTCGGCCGTGCAGGCCGGCTTCGGGCAGACCGTCACGGCGCAGGTCGTCAACGGCATCTACACGAGTTTCGGCACGGTGGGCACGAGCCTCACGGATGCCGCGAACGGTGCCACGCAGCTGGCGACCGGGGCCGACGGGCTGGCCTCCGGATCGGCGCAGCTGGCCGACGGCCTGAACCAGCTGGGCGCCGGAGCCACGACCGCCGCCTCCGGGGCCACGCAGCTCTCGGACGGCGTCGCTGCGTACACGGGCGGCGTGTCGAGCCTGTCGACGGGGCTGGACACGATCGCCTCGCAGACGAGCGGGCTCGGCGGACTCAACGACTTGTTCACGCAGTACTCGAGCAACGTCAGCGCCGCCAACACGAGTCTTCAGGCCGGTCTCCAGCAGCTTGCGACCGATCCGGCTGCGGCGCAGAAGTCACTGACCGACGCTGCAACGAGCCTCGGCACGGCGCAATACATCGCCGACACGTACCCGCTCGGCAGCAGCATCGGCGGACTCGGCGCCCTCTCCGACGGCATCGCCCAGGCGGCGGCCGGTGCCGATACTCTCGCGGCCAACGGCCCCGAGCTCGCCTCCGGGGCATCCGGTCTCGCCGACGGCGTGAGCCAGCTCGCCGCCGGGGTGCAGCAGACCGTGCCGGGAGCGCAGCAGCTGAGCAGCGGCGCCACCCAGCTCGGCGACGGCGCCCGCACCCTGGCCTCCGGCCTGCAGACCGGGGCCGACCAGCTCGGCGGCAGCACCTCGGGCGACACCCAGGCGGCGGCCGACGTGATCGCGCAGCCGGTGAAGGTCGACGTGAGCACCGCCAACCAGGTGACCGCCGTGGGTCAGATCGTGTCGACGATCCTGCTGCCGACCGCCCTCTGGATCGGCGCGCTCGCGCTGTTCCTGTGGCTGCGGCCGTTCTCCAAGGGGGTGCTGGCCAGCTCGGTGAGCACCGCGCGCCTGACCGTGCGCACCTTCGGCCGGGCGGCCGTGTTCGCGGCGGCGCAGGCGGCGTTGCTGGTGGCCTTCCTGCACCTGTTCCTCGGGGTGGCCTGGAGTTCGCTGCCGGCGACGCTCGGCTTCTCGCTGATCGTGGCGCTGGCGTTCACCGCGTTCCACCAGCTGCTCACGACGGCCTTCGGGCGGGTGGGGGCGATCGTCTCGCTCGTGCTGCTCGCCCTGCAGCTCGCGGCGACCGGCGGGCTGTACCCGGTGGAGCTGCTGTCGGGTCCGTTCCAGGCGATCAGTGCGATCAGTCCGCTCGCGTATGCCGTCTCGGGAATACAGACCATCCTGACCGGCGGTGACGTCGGAGTCGTGCTCACGGCGGCCCTCGTGATGGGCGCGATCCTGGTGGCGAGCATCCTGCTCTCGGGTGTGGCGCTGGCCCGCCGGCGCCGACCCGTCGAGCTCGGCTGGCTCGTGCCCCGGCGCACACCCCTGCCGGCCCCACCGCGTGCCCGGGCGCAGGCCGCGCTGCGGCCGGGTCCGGTTCCCGCACCCTCGCGCTGAGCTGCCGCCGCCGCGGTACCGACCGGACCGCCGCAGTGCGAACCCGACCGCCGCAGCCCTTGCCGAGCGACGTCCCGGATTCGCTAGGATGATCGCGGTCCGCACCGGAGGGGTCGTGCGGAAGTCTGGGGGAATCCGTGCTGCGCGCCGTCTCGAATCGTCCGATCCGGAGTGGTCTGAACAACCACGGCATGCCGGGCAGCCACGGGAGGGCCGGCCGCCTGGCCGCCGCGGTGGCCGCCGCCGTCGTACTGGGCGCTCTGGTGGCGGTGCCGGCCGCAGCGCACGCCGATCCCGCTCCCGCCGGCGGCTCCGTCGTCAGCTCCGACGGCGTGCTGGCCTCGGCGCTCGAGCGGCTCGCCGCATCCGGAACCTCACCGGGTTCGGCGGAGGGCGCGTTGGCCGCCGGGCTCCCGGCCGAGGGATCCGGCAGCCTCGTCGTCGACGACGCCGACCGCGTGGTGGTCGACATCCGCTTCACCGGTCGAGCCGAGCAGGAGGCCGCGGTCGACGCCGTCTCCGCACTCGCCGAGGTGCGCTCGGTCACCGAGAGTGCGCCGACCATCGTGGCGTACGCCACCCCCGAGAGCTTCGCGGCGCTCGCCGCCCTGCCCGGTGTCGCGGCCGTGAACCCGGCCCTCACCCCGGCCGTGACGGGCGCCGCCACGCTCACCACGCCCGACGACGTGACCGGGGCCGCCGAGGCGGGCGCCGCCGCCGGATCCACGGCCGGCCCCGCACCGGCCGCCGCGAGCTGCCGCAGCATCCCGGTCAACTCCGCCGCGCCGCTGAAGGCCGACCTCGCGCGCGCAGAATTCGGCGTCGACGGCACCGGCGTGCGCGTGGGCATCATCTCGAACTCCTTCGACCTCAGCGGCCCGTCCGAGCCCGACGTGCTGGTCGGCAGCCTCCCCGGGCCCGGCAACCCCTGCGGCTACACCACGCCCGTGACGGTGCTCGAGCAGGAGAACCCGAAGCTGCTGAAGGCCACCGACGAGGGCCGGGCGATGGCCCAGGTCGTGCACGGCATCGCCCCCGGCGCCACCCTGAGCTTCTCGACGATGGGGGTGACGGATGCGGAGTTCGCCGACAGCATCCTGAAGCTGCAGCGCGACGGCGCCGACGTGATCGTCGACGACGCGGTGCAGTACGACGAGCCCTGGTACCAGCAGGGCCTGATCGCCCAGACCATCCGGAAGGTCACCGAGCAGGGCGTGCTCTACATCGCCGCGGCGCAGAACGAGAACAGCATCGGCACGATCGGCACCGACCCGGCCTACCGGAGCGTCGGGTCGTGGGAGGCCGAGGCCTACCGGCCCACCGAGTGCATCCCGGCCGTGGCCGAGTACGCGAAGACGCACTTCGCGCACGACACCTTCGACTGCAACGACTTCGCCCCCGACGGTGCGAAGGCCGACCCGCTGCTGATCGCCCAGTTCGACGTGGGCGACCCGGTGAACCCCATCAACATCGTGGCGCAGTGGACCGAGCCGGTCGACGGGCTGCAGACCACCATCGTGCCGTTCGTCGTGTTCAAGGCGTCGGCGGATGCCGCGCCGGTGGTGCTGGGCACCTCGAGCACCCTCGGCGCCGATGTGCCCGCCAGCCTGGCCCAGGTGATCACTCCGCCCGGCTCGAACGGCACCTACGGCGTCGTGCTCGCCCGGGTGACCAACCACGGCACTCCGCAGCAGCCGGGAGTGAAGATGATCTTCGCGCTCGACGACGCCGGCGTGGCGAACATCGAGTACTCGGGCGAGTGGCCCGCCGGAGTGACCATCGGCCCCTCGGTGTTCGCGCATCCGGCCGACCCGAGCACCTTCACGATCGGTGCCGCACCGGCCTTCGTGCCGACCGAGATGGAGCCGTACTCGGGCACCGGACCGGCGCGGTACCTCTTCGGCCCCGTCGAGACGGAGCGGCACAAGGCGGCCGAGAGACTGGCCGAGCCGACGGTGCTGGTGAAGCCCGACGTCGTGGGCGTCGACCAGGTGCAGAACACGTTCTTCGGCACCTACGTGCCCTCGGGGCCTCTGGAGGGGTACTACTTCTCAGGCACGTCGGCGGCGGCGCCGAACATCGCCGGTGTGGCAGCCCTCGCTCTGCAGCACTCGCCCGAGGCGACCGTGGGCGAGCTGCGCGCGGCGTTCGAGTCGACCGCCGTGCCGCTTCCCGCCCAGCGCTGGAGCTACGGCGTGAGCGATGAGAACGTGTGGGGCAGCGGACTCGTGGATGCCGCCGCCGCGCTCGCCGCACTGCCGGCGGCGCCCGCACCGGTGCCGGCTGCGGTGCCGGACAGCCCGCGCCTGGCCGCCACGGGTGAGGCGTCCGAGCCGCTCGGAGCCGTCGCGCTCGCCGCCGTCGCGGCGCTCGCGGCCGGTGGCGCGTTGCTGCTCGTGCGCACCCGCGGCCGCACTCGCCTTCGCGGCGCCGGCCGACGCCCCGAGTGAGCGGCGGGGGATGACGGCGGTCCGGACTCGCAACGTGATCGAAACGACGACGTGACCTCGCTGTAACCGGAATATTAGATCCTAGATCTCAAATAGATCTAGGAGGCGCGGACGATGTCGACAGACGACGGGCCTGGCGGCCGCATGCTCCATCTGAACCTCTTCATGAGGCTGTACGGGCATCATCCGGCAGCCTGGCAGCGACCGGGGACGAGCGTCGAGAGCGCCTTCGATCCCGACACCTTCGCGTCGCTCGCGCAGACCTGCGAGCGCGGGCTCTTCGATGCCGTCTTCCTGGCCGACTCGCACCTGGCGTACTTCGGCGGCCTGCACAACAGCGCCGCGTCGATGTTCGAGCCGATCTCGCTGCTCTCCTACATCGCCGCCACGACCACGAACATCGGCCTGATCGGCACGATGTCCGCCTCGTTCCACGACCCGTACAACGCCGCGCGGTCGCTGGCCTCGCTCGACCTGCTGAGCGGGGGCCGGGCGGGCGTGAACCTGGTCACCTCGCAGAGCGACGCCGAGGCGCCGCTGCACGGGATGGCGGCGCTGCTGCCGCCCGCCGAGCGGTACGCCCGGGCGCAGGAGTTCGCCGAGGTGCTGCTCGCCCTCTGGCAGAGCTACCCGCGCGACGCCGTGCGGATGGACAAAGTCGGCGGCGACTTCCTCACCCCCTCCGCCTTCCGCCCGATCTCCCACCACGGCGCCGCGTTCGAGCTGGAGGGCCCGCTCAACATCCCGATGAGCGACCAGGGCCGCCCGGTGATGGTGCAGGCCGGTGCCTCGCCGCAGGGCCGGGACCTCGCCGCGCGCTACGCCGAGGGCATCTACGGCATCGGCTCCACGATCGAAGACGCCCGCGACTACTACGAGGACATCAAGCGCCGCACCCGCGAGCACGGCCGCGACGAGCACGACATCGTGGTGCTGCCGGGGGTCGTCACCGTCATCGGCGACACCCAGGCCGAGGCCGTCGACAAGAAGCGGTTCCTCGACTCGCTCAAGTCGCTCGACCGCCAGCTCGCCGTGCTCGGCGGCTACATCGGCATGGACTGCTCGCGGCTCGATCCGAACGAGCGGATGCCGGAGCTGCCACCGCTCGACGACTTCCCGGGCCCGAAAGGACGCTACGTGATGATGCAGACGCTCTCGGTCGACGACGACGGGCAGAAGGTGACCGTGGGCACCATGCTCGAACGGATCTCCGCCGGCGGCGGCCACTTCACCTGCGTGGGGACGGCGTCCTCGATCGCCGACGAGCTGGTGCGCTGGTTCGACGGGCGCGCCGCCGACGGCTTCAACGTGAACGCGTCGACCCTGCCGGAGGGCATCGAGGAGTTCGTCGACCGGGTGGTGCCCGAACTGCAGCAGCGCGGGGTGTTCCGCACCGAGTACAGCGGATCGACGCTGCGCGGCCACTTCGGCGAGCGTCTGCGGGTGCCGGCATGAACGCCCCTGCTTCGAGCGCTCCCGCCACGGCCGCGCCGGCTCCCGCCACGACCGCGCCGGCTCCCGCCACGGCCGCGCCGGCTCCCGCCACAGCCGCGCCGGCTCCCGCCACGGCCGCGCCGGCTCCCGCCACAGCCGCGCCGGCTCCCGCCACGGCCGCGCCGGCTCCCGCCACAGCCGCGCCGGCTCCCGCCACGGCCGCGCCGGCTCCCGCCACCACGGCCGAGCTCCGCGACTCGGTCGGCGGCCTCTGGAACGCGCTGATCGAGCATCCGTTCCCCGCGGGACTCGCCGACGCGAGCCTGCCCCTGGAGCGGTTCCGCTTCTACGTCACCCAGAACCTGCTCTACCTGCCCGACTACGCGCGCATGCTCGCGGTGGGCGCCTCGCGCTCGCCCGACGGCGTCGTGCTGGCCGAATACACCGAGGCGCTCGTCAACATCGTGCAGGTCGAGATTCCGCAGAACGAGCGGATGCTCGCCGCCGTGATCGACCTGGCCGGCGCCGGCCCCGCCCGCGAGGGCATCCGCGCTCCCGCCACGGTCGCCTACACCTCGTGGTTGCTGTCGGTCGCGGCGAACGGCGACGCGAACGACATCGCGGCGGCGCTGCTGCCCTGTGCGTGGAGCTACGGCGAGATCGCGCGCGGTCTCGCCGCGGGGGCCGTCGAGCATCCGGTCTACAGCGGCTGGATCGCGTTCTTCTCCAGCGACGCCTACGACGCGGTGGTCACCACTCTGCGCGACTCGTTCGACCGCGAGCTCGCGGCCATGCCCGAACCCGCCCGCCGGCGCGCCGCCGACATCTTCGTCACGGGGTGCCGCCTCGAGCGCCAGTTCTGGGATCAGGGCTTCACCGGGAGCACCTGGCCCGACCTCACGGACTGACCGAACCGCACCGAACCGCCCCACCCCGGAACGCACCGAGCAAGAGAGCACCGCCATGACCCTGCAGATCGACGCCCACACCCACATCCTCTCGATGGGCACGGATGCCGCCTTCACCAAGCGCTACGGCCGGGAGGGCTCGCTCACCATCTACCGTGCCGAGGGCAAGCTGCCGAGCCATCGCTGCCCGGTCGACCACGAGTGGGAGGAGATCGAGGCCGCGGAGGGCAAGGACGGGTTCGGGGTCGTCGGTCCGCACGAGACGGTCGCGGCGCATCCGGGATTCGACAAGATCGTGGCCCTCGCCGTCAGCCCGCAGTACCTCGAGGGGCGCCTGATGGGCACGGTCGACGTGCTCGGCCAGACCGACGTGACGGGCGAGCAGCATCCGGAGCGCTGCAACGAGTACATCGCGGGATGCGTGCGCGCCGAGCCCGACAAGATCATCGGCTTCGCCTCGGTGAACCCGGCCTATCGCGGTGTGAAGGCCGCCGTCGACGAGCTGGCTCGGGCCGTGCAGGAGGACGGGCTCAAGGGCGTGAAGCTCTACCCGATGTATCAGCACTGGTCGCCGGTCGACCGCGACCTCGCCTTCCCGGTGCTGGAGGCGGCGCGCGACCTGGGCATCCCGGTGATGATCCACCAGGCGGGGTCCACCCGCATCGACGCGAAGATGGAGTACGGCCGGCCGGCGCTGCTGGACGACATCGGCCGCAACTTTCGCGACCTGAAGGTGATCATCGCGCACTGCGGCATCCCGTGGATCGAGGAGGCGATGTTCATGCTCACCAAGCATCCGAACTTCTACACCGAGATCAGCTATCACATCGCCACGATCACCCGCCGCGACCTCTTCCTCTACCTGCACCGTGCCGAGCCGTTCTTCGTGCCGCTGGAGAAGATCATGTTCGGCACCGACTTCCCGGGCTTCCTGTACGACCCGGTGGGCCTGCGGGCCAAGCTGCTGACCGTGAACGAGGAGGCCGCCGCGCTCGGGCTCGACCCGATTCCGCAGCACAAGCTCGACGGGGTGATGGGCGGCAACTTCGCCGTCCTCCTCGGGCTGGAGCAGCCCGAGGCGACGGATGCGGGGGTGACCGCATGAAGATCGTCATCGCCGGCGGCGGCAACGGCGGCATCCTGGCCGCGCACCGGCTCGCCGACCTCGCCGAGGTCACCCTGATCGAAGCCGGCGTCGACCCGGGCGACCCGGTACCGCGCCGGTTCCTGCACGAGCACGCGTTCCCGGATGCCGACTGGGACTACACCGACCTCGACTCGGGCCGTCACCTGGTGCGCGGCAAGGTGCTCGGCGGCGGCTCGAGCGTGAACGCGGCAGCCGGATCGCGCGGCCAGCCGAGCGGCTTCGAGGCCTGGGGCGAGGGCTGGCAGTGGAACGACCTGCTGCCGGGACTGCGGGCGATCGAGACCGACGAGCAGTTCGGCGAGCAGCCCTACCACGGTGACGCGGGCCCTATCCGTGTCACCCGCCTCTCCCAGAGTCCGCTCGACGACGCGTTCGCCGCCGCCTCACAGCGGAACGGGCATCCGGATTGCGCCGACCACAACGCCCCCGGCACGCAGGGGGTGGGACCCTGGCCCACCAACCGCGTCGACGAGGGGCGCTGGGGCGCGCTCGCCGCCGTGATGCCCCTCGTGCGCTCGCGGGTCACGCTCCGGGACCGCACCTTCGTGCGTCGGGTGCTGATGGAGGGGACCACCGGCGGTACGCGGCGCGCGGTGGGCGTGGAGGTCGAAGGCCCCGACGGGGTCGAGACGATCAAGGCCGATCTCGTCATCATCGCCGGGGGCGCCTACGGCACCCCGGAGCTGCTCTGGCGTTCGGGCTTCGACCTGCCCGGCATCGGCCAGGGCCTGCAAGACCATCCCTGGCTGATGATGGACGTGCTGGCGCGCGACGAGGCCGACGTCTTCGCGCGCCCGGTGAGCGGTTCGCTGTTGCGGGCCGGTGTGGCCGACGATCCCGCCGACGAGTTCCAGGTCTTCCCCTTCTCGACCTGGCTCTACGACCGCTCGGCGCCCCGCGCCTCCTACAGCGTCTCGGTCGCGCTCATGCAGCCGGATGCGCGAGGGAGCATCACCCGCATCGCGGATGGCCGCGACGCCGACCGCGGGCGCATCCGCCTCGGCCACCTCGCCACCGACAGCGATGCGGAGCGGATGGCGCTCGCCGTGCGGAAGACGGCCGACGTGATCGACGCGATGGCCGACGAGGGCATCGTGACCGTGCCGGCGGACGCCTGGTGGAAGACCGCCGATCTGATTCCGCGCCTGCGCGAGAAGGTCGAGACCTACAACCACCCGGTCGGCTCGTGCGGAATCGACCGCGTGGTCGACCGCCGCCTGAACGTGTTCGGCACCGAGGGCCTCAAGATCATCGACGCCTCGGTCTACCCGCGCATCCACGACGCCGGCCCCAACCTGGTCACGATGGCCGTCGGCTGGCTCGGTGCCGGCCTCGTGATCGACGACGAGCGCCTCTGACCGTCAGTGCGGGTGGCCGTGGCTCGCGGCGATGGCCGGCAGGGAGCGGTGGACGTGCGCCGAGGCCTCGGCGGCCAGCGGATTGGCCGAGACGCCGTCCTCGGAGACGAGGACGCCGCCGACGTACACCTTCTTGAGGTTGCGCAGGCTGCTGGAGAGCACGTAGTTGCGCACCGGATGCCACAGCGGTCCCATGTCGGGCCGGCGCGGATCGACCACCACGAAGTCGGCGAACTTGCCCACCTCGAGACTGCCCACCCGGTCGTCCACGCCCATGATCTCGGCGCCCCCGAGGGTGTGCAGTCGCAGCACCTGCTCGGGCATCATCGACAGCGGGTCCTTGGTGCGGGCGCGCTGCATCGCGATGCCCATCCGCATGTTCTGCCACGGGTCGGAGACGTCGGTGCAGGCCTGGTCGTCGAGCCCCATCCCCACCTTCATCCCCATCGCGATCATCTCGGGCACGAGCGCGACCCCGGAAGCGAGGCGGCCGTTCGAGGCGGGCTGCCACGACATAGCGGCACCCCCGGCGGCGGCCTGCTCGATGATCTCGGGCGTGGTCTGGATGAAGTGACCGAACATCATCCCGGGGCCCAGCGCGCCGGCATCCCGGTACTGCGCGAACTTCGCCTGCTGAAGCTCGATCGCCTCGGGCGACTCGAGGAAGTGCGCCTGGTTCGTCACGCCGAAGCGCTTCATCGCCTCGACCTCGATCCACGCGGCGTCCTCCCGCGGCGACCACTGCACCTGGCCCATGATCGAGGCGCCCAGCGCGAGCTCGGGCGAGAGCGCCCGGGTGTGCGCCACCTGCGCGGCGAAACGGTCGTAGATCTCCTCGTCGCTGCCGACGGTCGCATCCATCCCGATGGAGTCGACGAAGCGGATGCCGGCATCGTGGCATCCGTCGGCCTGGCGCGTGTGGTACTCGAGATCGCGCATGCCCGCGGTGCCGGTGCGCTTGCCCTCCACCATCCGCTCCCAGGCCTGCAGCGGATCGGTGAAGTTGTACGCCGTCGTGACCCCGTTGCCGAGGAAGTCGATCGCCCCGTGCAGCGTCGACCAGTAGATGTCGTCGGGGGAGGCGTGCGCGGTGGTGCCGAGCATCGCGTCGCACCAGCCGTAGAGAGTCTCGGCCACGCCGAGGCCACGCAGCCCGCTCGTGAACAGGTGCGAGTGCGACGACACGAAGCCGGGCGCCACGAAGGCGCCGGCCGCGTCGAGCGTCTCATCCGCCGTGGTTGCCGAGGCCGGCGCGTCGCCCGCCCCGATGGCGGCGATCCGCCCGTCCTCGACGAGCATCCAGCCGCGCTCGATGTACCCGGCGTCGTCGCTGCCGGCCGGAACGGTGATGAGTCGGGCGTTGGTCACCAGCAGGGACATGGTGCTCCTATCGGGTCGGATCGGGCGTGCGCCTCACACCCTAGCCAGCCCATGTTTCGTGCCTGTTCCAGGCCGGGTCACCCCTGGCCGCGGGATCACCGGCCTCGTGTTTCGGGCGTGTTACCGCGTGTGAACAGTGATCGAATCGGCTTGAAAGGGCCCCTCGGTGACCGTAGCCTCTAAATAAGATCTTAGATCTGAAAGACGCTCACGACCGATCCGGAGGACCACCCGATGCCCCGCACCATCATCCGAAACGGCATGATCCTCACGCTGGATGACGCGGGAACGTACCTCGAGAACGGCGCCGTGGTGATCGACGGCGACCGCATCGCGTGGATCGGACAGGACGCCGACGCCCCCGCCGCGATCGGCGAGGAACGAGACGGCGACACCGTCATCGACGCCACCGACAAGATCGTCATGCCGGGTCTGGTCGACCTGCACTTCCACACCGCGCTCGGCAAGGGCTACAACGATCACCTGCCGCTCTGGGAGTACCTCGACGAGTGCTGGTACCCCCTCATCCGCGCCCTCGACTACGACGCGGCCTACTGGGCGGCGATGGCCAGCTACACCGAGTCGATCAAGGCCGGCGTCACCACCGTCAACGACATGTACCGCAAGCTCGACGCGCTGGCCGATGCGGCCGAGGTGGTGGGCATCCGTGCCGTGCTGAGCAACGACATCGCGCTGGACGAGTTCCGCCTCGACACCCTGCAGGACAACGTCGACGCCTTCCACCGCAGCCACGGGGCGAACAACGGCCTGATCCAGGTGCGCTTCGGCATCGAGTGGCTGCCGCTGGCCTCGCCCGAGCTGCTGCGCGACACCCGGGCGCTCGCCGACGAGCTCGGCATCGGCATCCACATCCACCTGAACGAGTCGATGTCGGAGGTCGAGAACAGCCTCGAGCGTTTCGGCAAGCGGCCCACCGAGCTCGCCTACGAGCTGGGGCTGCTGGGTCCGGATGTCGTGGCCGCGCACTGCGTGCACCTGAACGACGACGAGATCCGGATGATGGCCGAGACCGGCACCCACATCTCGCACAACCCCTCCTCGAACGCCAAGCTCGGCAACGGCATCGCCCGGGTGCCGGAGATGCTGGCCGCCGGCATCAACGTGGGGCTCGGTCATGACGCCGTGGAGTGCAACAACTCGGCCGACATGTTCGAGGTGATGAAGTACTCCTCGCTGGTGCACCGCGCCCAGCGGCAGGACGCCTCGCTGATGCCCGCCGCCGACGTGCTGCGGATGGCCACGAACAACGGATCCCGCGCCCTCGGCCACGACACCGGCCGGCTGGCCGTCGGGGCCAAGGCCGACGTCATCCTGGTGGAGACGAACTCGGTGGAGTTCACCCCGATGCTGCGCGAGACCCCTGTGCACATGACCAGCCACCTCGTGTTCGCCGCGAACGGCGGGATGGTCGACACCACCATCGTCGACGGAAAGATCCTGATGCGTGGCCGCGAGCTCACCACCGTCGACGAGTCCGAGATCGTGCGGAAGGCGAACGAGGCCTTCCGGCGCACGGTGTCCCGGATGGAAGTCGTCACCCGGTCTGCCTGACCCGATCCGCCCGACGGCCGACCCGCCCGACCATCCCCGCCCGCCGTCCGGCCCCGACCCAGTCCCACCCTTCCCACCGCACGGCCCCCTGCACCGCCCGACACGAAAGAGGACCCAGCAATGATGAAGAAGCGACACCTCGCGACCGGAGTGGCGCTGGCCGCCACCGCCGGCCTGCTCGCCGCCTGCTCCAGCGGCGCCTCCAGCACAGAATCCACCGACGGCGCCGGCGACGGCGGACTCACCCACGTGACCTTCGCGCTGGACTGGACACCGAACACCAACCACACCGGTCTGTACACCGCGATCGAGAAGGGCTACTTCGAAGAGGCCGGCCTCGACGTGGAGATCCTCCCCTACAACGGTTCGTACCCCGAGACCCTGATCGACGCGGGGGCCGCCGACTTCGGCATCGGCTTCCAAGACGTGAGCACCTTCTCGATGGCGGCCGGCGCCGACGTGCAGGCCATCATGGCGCCCCTGCAGCACTGGGCCACCGCGATCGGAGTGCGGGCGGACGCCGACGAGATCAAGAGCCCCAAAGACCTCGACGGTCTCACCTACGCCGGCTTCGGAAGCGTCGCCGAGGTGCCCACGCTCTCGACGGTGATCAAGGACGACGGCGGAACCGGTGAGTTCGAGAACGTCACCCTCGGCACCAGCGCCTACGAGGCCCTGTACTCCGGAGATGTCGACTTCGTCATCCCGTTCGTGACCTGGGAGGGCATCGAAGCCGAACTGCAGGGCACGCCCATGAAGTACTTCAAGTACACCGACTACGGATTCCCGGACGACTATGCGCTGCTGGTGCTCGGCAACAAGACCTGGATGGGCGAGAACCCCGAGGTCACGAAGGCTTTCACCCAGGCGCTCGCCAAAGGCTACGAAGACGCCATCGCCGACCCCGACGGAACCGCGCAGATCCTGATCGACGCCAACCCGGACGTGCTGACCGAGCCGAAATTGGTGACCAAGAGCCAGGAGATGCTCTCCTCGGACTACATGCTCGATGAGAACGGCGACTTCGGCCTGATGACCGAGGAGCGCTGGGCCGCTCTGGGTGAGTTCTATCTCGATGCCGGCATCCTGGCCGACGAGAACGGCACCACGCTCACCGAGGCGCCCGACTGGTCGACGTTCTTCACCAACGAGTACCTGAGCGACTGATCCGATGACCGGACGCCCAGCCCGCACGCTCTCCGCGCGCCTCACCGCGATCATCGCGGAGAGCGTCGCGGGCTGGGCGGACCTGCCCGTGCTCGCCGGCATCCGTGCCGGAACGCTCGACCCGGCGCTGTTCCGCAACTACCTCGAGCAGGACTACCTCTACCTCCGGGCCTACGCCCGGCACTACAGCCGGCTCGCCGCCGCTTCCACCGACGACGAGACGCTGGAGTACTTCGTCGCCCTCGCCCATGGGGTGCTGGCCGTGGAGCTCGATCACCACCGGCGGGCCGCCGCCCCGTTCGGCTGCGACTTCGACGATCTGCGGCCCTCGACCGAGACGCGCGAGTACCTCGCCTTCTACGACACCTTCCACGACGACCCCGACGGGATGCTCGTGGCGATGCTGCCCTGCATCCACGGTTACGGGATCGCGCTCGACCTGCTGCGGGGCCCGGCGACCGGACCCTACCGCGAATGGATCGACATCTACACGGGCGGCGAGTACCAAGCGCTCGTGCAGCGCCACCTGCGGATGGTCGACCGGGCCTCGCTGAGCGAGGACCGCGCCGTCTCGATCACCGATCGGGCGCTGGAGCTCGAACGTCGCTTCTGGAACCAAACCCCCGAGTCAGTGGAGGCCTGAGATGACCAGTCTCGAGAATCGAAAGCCGGCACCGCCGGCCGCCGGCGCCGTGACGCCCGCCGTTCGCCCGACGCAGGCAGACCCGCCGTCGAAGCCGGTCAAGAAGAAGCGCGCTCGCCGCGGCTCGTTCTGGGGCAGCGTGCTGCCGCCGATCGTGATCGTGGCCCTGCTCGTGGTGATCTGGGAGGTCGGCGTCTCCGTCGCCGGGGTGCGCCCGCAGGTGCTGCCCGCCCCGTCGCGGGTCGTGGTGGAGGGGCTGGAGCGCGCCGACATCATCTGGGGTCACACGCTCTCCACCCTGCAGGTGACCCTGATCGGCTTCGCATTCTCGCTGATCGTGGCCTGGATCATCGCCATCGCGATCGACTTCTCGGGGGTGCTGCGCCGGGGGCTGATGCCGTTGCTGGTGGCCTCGCAGACCATCCCGATCATCGCCATCGCGCCGCTGATGATCATCTGGTTCGGCTTCGGGCTGCTGCCGAAGATCCTGGTGGTCGCCCTGGTCACCTTCTTCCCGATCGTCGTCGGCCTGATCGAGGGCTTCAACAAGGCGGATCGCGAGACCTCCAACCTGCTGCGCAGCATGGGCGCCGGCCGCTGGAAGGAGTTCACCTTCGTGCGGCTCCCCTCGGCCATGCCCTCCTTCTTCACGGCGCTGCGCATCTCGATCACCTACGCGGTGGTCGGCGCGATCTTCGCCGAGTACGTCGGAGCGCAGTCCGGGCTCGGCATCTTCATGAGCACGCAGAAGAACGCGTTCCGAACCGACCTGGTGCTGGCCGCAGTGGCCGTCACGGCCGTGCTGAGCATCACCCTCTACCTGCTGACCTTCGTGATCGAGCGTCTGGTCATCCCGTGGAGCTTCAAAGAGAGGAAGGCGCGAGGTGACCGCTGAGATGAGCACCCCCAGGATCCAGCTCGTCGGGCTGCAGAAGGAGTTCGACCTCGGCGGCGGTGAGAGCCGTCACGTGGTGGACGACGTCTCATTCTCGGTGCAGCCGGGAGAATTCGTCGCCGTCATCGGCCCCTCGGGCTGTGGCAAGAGCACGATGTTCAACATCATCGCCGGCCTCGAACTGCC
This sequence comes from Herbiconiux dendrobii, assembly GCF_052048175.1. NCBI lineage: Bacteria > Bacillati > Actinomycetota > Actinomycetes > Micrococcales > Microbacteriaceae > Herbiconiux > Herbiconiux dendrobii. The sequence goes on from NZ_JBLZQV010000001.1 coordinate 292,073, forward strand.
GGATGCCGGCGAGGTGCGGGTCGATGGGCAGAACGCCGTCGGTCAGCGCGAGCACTTCGCCTACATGCCGCAGAAGGACCTGCTGTTCCCCTGGCGCACCATCGTGGAGAACGGCGCCCTCGGTCTCGAGGTGCAGGGAATGCCCAAGAAGAAGGCGCTCGAGCGCTCGAAGCAGTTCTTCCACACCTTCGGTCTGGCGGGCTATGAGAACTCCCACCCCTACGAGCTCTCAGGCGGCATGCGGCAGCGCGCCGCCCTTCTCCGCACGGTCGTGCAGGGCCGTGAGATCCTGCTGCTCGACGAGCCGTTCGGTGCGCTCGACTCGCTCACCAGGATCGAGATGCAGAACTGGCTGCAGGGCGTCTGGAGCGAGTACTCCTGGACGGCGGTCATGATCACGCACGACATCCGCGAGGCCGTGTACCTCAGTGACCGGGTGATCGTACTCACTGCCCGCCCCGCATCCGTGCGCCTCGAGCTCGAGATCGAGCTGCCCCGCCCGCGCGAGCTGTCGCTCGTCACCTCGCCCGAGTTCGTCGCCTACGAGGAGCAGCTCATCGAGGTGCTCCACGAGGAATCCCGAAAAGCCTTCGCCCAGCAGAACGGAGCACACTCCTCATGAAAGACATCGAGTACGGCATCTTCATGCCGGTCGGCAGCGGCGGCTGGATCCCCTCCGGCAACATCCCCGAGCTCGACGGCAGCTACGCCTACAACCTCGAGGTGGCGCGCGACTCGGAGCGCTTCGGCTTCGACTTCACCCTCTCGCAGGCGGTCTGGCGCGGGTACGGGGGAGTGTCCAAGCACTTCGACGTCAACCTCGAGTCGCTCGTCACCAGTGCGGGCCTGGCCCAGGCCACCACCGACATCGGCGTGTGGTCGACGGTGAATACGGCCCTGCTGCATCCGGCCGTCGCCGCCAAGATGGTGGCCACGCAGTCGCAGATCTCGAACGGACGCACCGGCCTCAACATCGTCGCCGGCGGCAACCGGATGTCGGAGAAGCAGATGGGCCTCGGTCTCGACCTCGACAACGCGGCCAAGTACCGCCGGGCGGGGGAGTGGGTCGAGATCGTGAAGGCGCTGTGGACCTCGAAATCGGTGGATTACGAGGGCGAGTTCTTCACCCTCGAGGACTGCCAGAGCGACCCGAAGCCGGTCGGCGGCATCCCGCAGATGATCTGCGCGGCGACCTCCGACACCGGGCTCGCCTTCGTGGCGAAGAACCTCGACGGCGTGCTGTTCGAGGGCACCTCGCGCGACTCGGTGATCTCGATCGGGCAGCGTGCGCGGTCCATCTCGCAGGCCAACGGCGACAAGCTCAAGACCTACTGCGTGTTCATGATCATCCCGGGCGACACGGATGCCGACGCCCAGCGCCGCATCGACCACTACAACGAGGGGCGCGACCTGGTGGCCATCACGAACATGGCGAAGGAGTGGGGCGCCGTGTCGCACGACCCCACCGCCTACAACCCCGACAACGAGAACTGGGCGTCGTCGACGGCGATCTCCACCGGCACGGTCGCGGGATCGACCGACTCGATCGCGGAGCAGCTGGCCGACATGATCGAGCACGCCGACGTCGACGGAGCGGTGTTCATCATGCCCGACTTCAAAGACGACCTCGCCGCGCTCGGCGAGGAGATCATGCCCGCCCTCGTGCGCGGCGGGTTCGGCCGTATCGCCGCCTGAGCCACGGGCTCGAGACGGCCCGGTTCGCGGCTCGACGTAGAATCTGCTGTGCCCACCGACAACCCCGACAGCCCCGATCCGCAGCGCCGTGCCATCGATCCCGACGAGCTGGCGGTGGCGCTGAAGGTCATCGCGCAGATCGTCGAGCTCGACGAGCAGCATCCGGATTTCGTCTCCGTGCGCCGCGCCACCGCGAAGATGTTCAAGGCCGTCAAGGTGCAGCGTCGCCGCGAGCTGCGCGCCGAGATCGCGGATGCCGACAAGCGCGTCATCGCGGCCACGGCCACGGGCGCCCCCGACCGCATCGACGACGAGACGCGCGGGATCCCGATCGGCGGCGCCACGACGGCGGGCGCCGCCGGCACCCTGCTCAAGGCCCGCAACTGCTACATCTGCAAGCAGCCGTACACCCTGGTGGACGGGTTCTACCATCAGCTCTGCCCCGCGTGCGCGGCCACGAGCCACGCCAAGCGAGACGCGCGCACCGACCTCACCGGCAAGCGCGCCCTGCTCACCGGGGGCCGGGCGAAGATCGGCATGTACATCGCGCTGCGACTGCTGCGCGACGGCGCCCACACCACCATCACCACGCGCTTCCCGCGGGATGCCGTGCGCCGATTCAGCAGCCTGCCCGACTCCGCCGAGTGGATCCACCGGCTGAAGATCGTGGGCATCGATCTGCGCGATCCGGCGCAGGTCATCGGCCTCGCCGACGAGGTGGCCGCAGCCGGGCCGCTCGACATCCTGATCAACAACGCCACCCAGACCGTGCGGCGCTCCCCGGGCGCCTACCAGCCGCTGGTGGATGCCGAGCTCGCGCCGCTGCCGAACGGGCCGCTGCCCGAGCTGGTCACCTTCGGGCACACCAACGACGAGCATCCGCTGTCGCTGGCGCAGTCGGTGAGTGCGCATCCGATCCTCGCGGCGGCCGCGGCCAAGGCCGACGAACTGACCGCGCAGTCGATGGCGCCGGGCTCGAGCTCGCTCGAGCGGCACGCGGCCGGCACCGCGATCGACGCCGGCGGACTCGTGCCCGACCTGCACGACGTGAACTCCTGGACCCAGCACGTCGACGAGGTCGATCCGCTGGAGATGCTGGAGGTGCAGCTGGCGAACACGACGGCGCCGTTCATCCTCATCTCGCGGTTGCGGCCGTCGATGGCGGCGAGTTCGTCGCCTCGTCGCTATGTGGTGAACGTCAGCGCGATGGAGGGCGTGTTCGGTCGCGGGTACAAGGGTCCGGGGCATCCGCACACCAACATGGCGAAGGCCGCGGTGAACATGCTCACCCGCACGAGCTCGCGCGAGATGTTCGAGACCGATCAGATCTTGATGACCAGCGTCGACACCGGCTGGATCACCGACGAGCGCCCGCACCCCACCAAGGTGCGCCTCGCCGAGGAGGGCTTCCACGCCCCGCTCGACCTGGTCGACGGCGCCGCCCGCGTCTACGACCCCATCGTGCGAGGCGAAGCCGGCGAGGACCTCTTCGGCGTCTTCCTCAAGGACTACGCCCCCAGCTCCTGGTGAGCTGAGCCTCAGAAGGCGAGCAGGTTCTCGCGGAGGGTCATGCCCGTGTAGGCGGTGCGGACGGCGCCGCGGCGTTGCAGGGCCGGCACCAGCGCATCCGTGATGCTCACCGCGAAGGCGCGGCTGGGCTGGAAGCCGGGGGCCTCGATCAGGAAGCCGTCGCCGCCGACCTCGGCCATCACCTCCACCATCTCGTCGGCGACGGTCTCGGCCGAGCCGATGAGGTCGACGCTGTCGCTGGAGAAGCCCATCTCCACGATGCACTGCCGCAGGGTCTTGCCGCTGCCCCACTGGGCGAGGCGCTCGAGGATGCCCTGGCTGCCCTCGGTGTGGATCGGCGGCAGCGGCTGGTCGAGGTCGTAGACCGAGAGGTCGTGGCCGGTCCATCCCGACATCCGCGCCAGGATGTCCAGCTGTGACCGCTCAGTGGCCAGGATGGCGTCGTAGAGGCCGCGCGCCTCGGCATCCGTGCGCGCCACGATCGGCGTCACGAGGTACAGGATCTTGCAGCTGTCGGGATGCCGGCCGTGCTCCACCAGACGGCGCCGGATGTCGTCGCGGAACGCCTTCATGGCCTCGGGTCCGCGCTCGGTGGCCACGATGCACTCGGCGTGCTTGGCCGCGAAGTCGCGCCCTGCGGACGAGGAGCCGGCCTGGATGAGCACGGGCTGCCCCTGCGGCGAGCGGACGGTGTTGAGCGGGCCGCGGGAGGAGGAGTGCCTGCCCCGGTAGTTGATCTCGTGCACCTTGGCCGGGTCGGCGTAGACGCCGGTCGCGTGGTCGCGCACCACCGCATCCGGAGCCCAGGAGTCCCAGAGCTGTTTCGCGATGGTCACGGTCTCGTCGGCGATCTCGTAGCGTTCGTCGTGCCCCGGATAGCTGTCGATGCCGAAGTTCTCGGCGATGCCGGCGCCCGCGGTGGTGACGAGGTTCCAGCCGAACCGCCCGTTGGTCAGCGAGTCGATGGTCGAGGCCAGGCGCGCCACCGAGTAGGGCCGGTTCCAGGTGGTGGACATCGTGGCGGCGACGCCGATGTGCCGGGTGTGCGATCCGATCACGGCCGTCAGCGGCACCGGATCGTGTTTCGGCGCCACGAAGGCGTGCTCGAGGTAGACGTCGCGGGATCCGCCGAAACTGTCCGGCACGGCGATGGCGTCTTCGAACAGCAGGATGTCGAAGCAGGCCCGTTCGAGGTTCTTGGCGAGCTCGACGTAGAAGTCGCCGGTCCAGAAGTCGCCCCCGCCCGAGGCCATCGGCCCGTTCCACTCGTCGGGCGCGAAGGCGGTGAAGAATCCGAGGTGGAACGGGCTCACGAGCGCTCCTTCTGAGATACCTGATCTGATATCTCAAACGTAGCCGCGCTGAAGCGTCACCGTGTTTCGTCGCTGTTACGGCCTCGAGAAGTGTGGACCGCCTCTCCCCCTGCGCGATATCGGACCGCTATCATCGGGGTGTGAGTGATATGAGCGTCGGGCAGCAGATTCGGCGACGACGGCTTGAGGCCGGTCTGTCGCAGCGGCAGCTCGCCCTGCGATCGGGCGTGCCGCAACCCAACATCGCCGCCTATGAACGAGACCGCCGCGTGCCGGCGACGGAGACGATGCAGCGGCTGGGGGCTGCCCTCGATCTGCCTACGCTGGCGCGTGTGCGAGCGGCGCGAGACGAAATCCTGAGCGCGGCCGCCCGACGGCGGATCGGTGATGTCCGGGTGTTCGGGTCCGTCGCACGCGACGAGGCCGGATCCGATTCCGACGTCGACCTCTTGGTGCACCCGGAGGCGGAGGCCTCCATCTTCGACGTGGCCGGGTTCATGGCCGAGGTCGAAGAACTTCTGGGGGTCAACGTCGACGTGGTCTCCGACAGGGGAACGGGACCGGCGATGCGCATCATCCGCGCCGAGGCGATCCCACTATGACCGAAGGCCTGGACCGGGTACCGGCGATTCTGGCCGATATCGAGCGCTTCGCGGTGTCAGCTCGCCGCGTCGTCGAGCGCGGGCACGGCCGCTTCGCCGATCCGGACGACGACGATCAGAGGCGGATCGCGCGATCGCTCGTCATGGACTTGTCCACGGCGGCCGACCGCCTGCCGGAATCGTTTCGCGGAGCGCATCCGGAGATCGATTGGCGGGGGCTCCGCGCGGTGCGCAATTTCATCGCCCATGACTACGACGGCACGGATGAGGAGATCCTGTGGCAGGCGATCGCGGTGCAATTTCCGCGGATCGCCTCGTCGCTCATGCCCTCATAGGAGGCACTTCGGCGGGGCGTCAGACGCCGAGGGCCTCGAGCTGCTGGGTCTGCACCGAGTGGAGGTGGGCGCGCAGGGCCGCGTCGGCGGCATCGGGGTCGTGGGCGGCGACCGCGGCGATGATGGTGCGGTGCTCGGCGAGTGAGCGCGCGATCGAGTCGGCGGAGAGGTTGACCCGGCCCACCCGGCGCAGGTGCATGCTGAGGCGCTGGTGGATCTCGTCGAGCAGGGCGTTCTTGAGCTGCTCGAACAGCACCTCGTCGAACTCGTCCAGGCTGGCGGCGGCGACGGCGAGCTCGCCGCGCTCGACGGCCGAGGCGGCGGAGTCGACCGTGGCGGCGAGACGCTCCGCGGTCGAGGAGCCGGGGGCCGCCGCGGCCCGCCGCACGCACTCCACCTCGAGGATCTCGCGTGCCTCGAAGATCTCGGCGAGGTCGGCCGCGCTGTACGACGACGCCCGGGCGCCGCGATAGGCGGCGATCTCCACCAGTCCGTCCTGCTGTAGCCGCACCAGCGCCTCGCGGATCGGCGTCTTCGACACGCCGTACATCTCGGTGAGCGTCGCCTCACGCAGGGGCTCGCCCGGGGCGAAGACCTGGTCGATCAGCGCTTCGCGTAACCGCTCGTACACACGGTCCTTGACCTGCAAGGGCGAGACGCGCTCGTCGCCGGTCAAGGACATGGCAGCTCCCGGGGTCTCGGATGGTGTGTGCACCATCCTGACACGCCCGCGGGTCGCGGATGCGCCGACACCCCCGATGCGCACGCGACGGGCCGATCCGCCGGCTGACGCCCCTCAGCTGAGGTCGATCCACACCGTCTTGGTCTGCAGGTACGGTTCGAGCGCCTCGGCCCCGAGCTCTTTCCCGTAGCCGCTTGCCTTGAAGCCGCCATAGGGGATGGCCACATCGAACATGCCGTACGTGTTCACCCACACCACGCCGGCGTGCAGTCCGGCCGAGATGCGGTGCGCGCGGGCCACATCCCGGGTCCACACCCCGGATGCCAGTCCGAACGCGGTGTCGTTGCCGAGCGCGAGCGCCTCCTCCTCGGTGTCGAAGCGGCCGACCATCCCCACCGGGCCGAAGATCTCCTTGCGCATGATGTCCATCTCGGCCGAGACGTCGGTGAACAGGGTCGGCTGCACGAAGTAGCCGTCGGTGAGTCCGGCCGCGGTCACGGGCGACCCGCCCACGACGGCGGTGGCGCCCTGGGCGATGCCGGAGGCGATCAGTCCGTCGACCCGGTCGCGCTGCTCACCGCTCACCAGCGGACCCATCGTGGTGCCGGCATCGAGACCGTTGCCCAGCTGCACGCCGGCCACGCGGGCGGCGAGCCCGTCGACGAAGGCGTCGTAGAGCGAGGAGTGCACGAACACCCGGGCGCCCGCGATGCAGCACTGACCCTGGTTGAAGTACACGGCCCCGAAGGTGCCGTCGATCGCCTTCTGCAGATCCGCGTCGGCGAAGATCAAGGACGGCGACTTGCCGCCCAGTTCGAGCGAGAGCCGCTTCATGTTGCCGCCGGAGGCCTCGAGGATCTTGCGCCCGGTCGCGTTCTCGCCGGTGAAGGTGATCTTGTCGACGTCGAGATGCCGGGAGAGGGGAGCGCCGGCGCCCGGCCCGTCGCCGGTCACGACGTTGACGACGCCGGGCGGGAAGCCGATCTCGAGCATCAGCTCGACCAGCCGCAGGGCCGAGAGCGGGGTCTGCTCGGCCGGCTTCAGCACCAGGGTGTTGCCGGCGGCCAGCGCCGGGCCCAGCTTGTAGCCGCACATCAGCAGCGGGAAGTTCCACGGGATGATCGCGCCCACCACGCCCACCGGTTCCCGCCGGGTGAACACGTGGAAGTCCATCCCCGACGAGGGCGCGATGGTGGAGCCCTCGATCTTCGTGACCCAGCCCGCGTAGTACTTGAACAGCGAGCCGGCCAGCGGCACGTCCAGCACGGTCGACTCGCCCGTGGGCTTGCCGTTGTCCAGCGTCTCGAGCTGGCCGAACTCCTCGGCGCGGCGCTCGATCTCCTCGCCGAGCTTCCAGAGCAGGTTCGCGCGTTCGCCGGGGGCGAGCGCGTTCCAGACGGGGAGAGCGGCGCGGGCGGCGGCGACCGCCGCATCGACGTCGGCGGCCGTGCCGGCGGCGACCTCGGTGAGCGGGGCGCCCGTCGCGGGATCGAACACCGCGATCGTGGCGCCATCGCTCGCGGGCCGTTGCTCGGCCCCGATGATCAGCCCGTGTTCGCGGTCGAGGAAGCGGCGCACCTCGGGGAGGACGAGGTCGCTGAGTACCGGCATGAGGGCTCCTGCTCAATAAAAGATCTGATATCTCATTTGAGCCTAGGCTTCGGATGCCGCCCCGAGCAATCCTGCATCCTCGCCGTTACAAGGAATTAACGCGCCGGGGTCACCGGGATGACAGGATAGCGAAGACAGAAAAGATCTCAGATCTGAAAACAACGGCGTCGTCCTGCGGCGCACGACTCGAAAGCGGCCACCGTGTCCACCGTGTCCACCACCGAATCGCTCGAGCCCGTCCAGGTGAAGGACGTCGTCTACCGGCGCCTGCGCGACAGGATCGTCGACGGCGTGTTCGCCCCGGGGGAGTCGCTGCGCGAGGTGGCGCTCTCGGCGCTGTTCGGCGTCAGCAAGACGCCCATCCGCGAGGCGCTGGTGCGCTTGGAGCGCGAGGGTCTGGTGGAGATCGCTCCTTATAGAGGAGCGCGGGTGAGGGAGTACACCCCCGACGCGGTGCGCGAACTGTTCGACGCGCGCGGCGTTCTCGAGACCGAGTGCGTGCGCCGGGCGGCTTCGCGCCGCGATCCTCAGGTGCTCGAGGCGCTCGAACAGAACGTGGCCCTCACCGAGCGCGCTCTTGATGCCGGCGACATCCCCACGGCGTCGGCCGGGCTGGATGCCTTCGACGACATCCTGTTCGGCATGCTGAAGAACCGGCTGCTCTCGGACGTGTTCGACCGGCTCAGCATCCACCTCAAGCGCATCGGCAAGCGGGGCGCGAGCGAGGAGCGCTTCCGTGAATCCCTGGCGTTCCACCGCGTGATCACGGCGGCCATCGCGGCCGGCGATCCCGTGGCGGCGGCCGCGGCGATGCGCGAGCACATCGGCTCGGTGCAGGTGCTCCAGGCGCCGTAACAAGCTGTTTACGTGATCGACTCGCGGATGGCTCGATCCGCGCCTCCTCGCAGATAAGATCTAAGACATCAGATCTAATCAGAGAGGAGCGTCGGATGACCGACCTCGTCAAGAGCGACCAGGATGTCGCGGGAATCGTCGCCGAGCACATCGACGTCGACCGGCTGGTGCAGCTGGTGCAAGACGTCTGCCGCATCCCGAGCGTTCTCGGAGACGAGGGTCCGCTGGCCGACTTCCTCGTGCGCCTGATGGCCGAGTCGGGCTTCGAAGACGCCCGCGCCCAGCCGGTCGTGCCGGATCGGCCCAACGCCATCGGCCACCTCGACTTCGGGCCCGGCAAGACGGTCGTGCTGACCGGCCACATGGACACCAAGCCGGTGTCGCACGGCTGGACCCGCACCGAGCCGTTCTCGGGCGAGATCATCGACGGCGCGATCTACGGGCACGGGATCATGGACATGAAAGCGGCTCTGGTCTGCCAGATCGTCGCGATGGAGGCGGTGCGGGCCTCGGGCCTGCCGGTGAAAGGCCGGCTGGCCATGGCCGCCGTCTCCGATCACATGGGGGCCCAGCTGGGCTCGATCGCCTACTTCGACGAGTACGACGCCGACTACTGCGTGCTCGGTGAGCTGAGCGACAACGAGATCTTCCTCGGTCACCGCGGCCGCTACTACTACGACATCATCGTGCGCGGCGTCTCGGCGCACACCTGCCACAAGCCGCTGGCCGTGAACGCGAACATGCTCGCGGCGCACGCCATCATCGAGCTCGACGCCTCCAAGCTCGAACCGCAGCTCGAGGACTGGGTGTCGAGCCTGTTCGGCAGTGAGACGTTCATGGCTCCCGGCCGCGTCTACGGCGGCCTGCCGCCCGGAGGCCCCTCGATGATCCCCGACGAGTGCGTCATCCGGGTCGACTGCCGCCCGCAGCCGGGGGTCACCCTCGAAGAGGTGCGCGAGGAGATCGAGCGCTGCCTGGTGAAGGCCAAGGAGCGTGAGCCCCGCTTCGAAGCCGATGTCGTGCTGGCCGACGTGAAGTCGGGCTACCTGGCCAAACCGGATGCCGAGGTCACCGAGCTGATGATCCGCGCGGTGCGGTCGGTGCGCGACGGCGCCGAGCCCGAGCTGCAGGTGGCCGGCTGGCTGGGCGACACCGCGAGCTTCGGCGACCGCATCCCCACCATCATCTTCGGACCGGGCGGCGAGCCGGTGTACTGCCCCGACGAGCACCTCTCGATCGAGGACATCGTCGAGGCCACCAAGGTGTACGCCGCCTTCGCGGCCTACGCTCTGCTCGAAGACTGACCCACCAGACCCCGGCCGGGCGCGCGCCCGTGCCGGGAGGAATGAGTTCTCCATGCGCTCAGGCGTCGCCCTCCAGCCGGCCTACGATCCCGAGACCTTCGGCGACATCGTGCAGAAGTCGGAGGAATGGGGGCTCGACGAGCTCTGGCTCACCGACTCGTCGCTGCACTCCCGCTACTCCTACTCGTACCTCACCATCGCCGCGCTCCGCACCACACGGATGACGCTCGGCACCGCGGTCACCAACCCGGTCACGCGGCATCCGGCCCTCGGTGCGGTCGCCATCTCGACCATCGACGAGATCTCGAAGGGGCGCGCGATCTACGGGATCGGTGCGGGCGACCGTCCGTTGGAGGCGCTGGGCTACAAGCCGGCCCGGCTCGCGCTGCTGGAGGACTCCATCGAGGCCGCCCGCCGGCTCTGGACGGGCGAGAGCGTGAGCTGGCAGGCGCGCGGCTTCGAGCTCGACGACGCGCACATGCGCTTTCCCCCGGAGCGGCCCGACATCCCGGTCTACATCTCAGCCTCCGGTCCGAAGACGCTCGAACTCGCGGGTCGTGTGGCCGACGGCGTCATCCTGCTCGCCGGCCTCCATCCCGACGGGCTGCGTTACGCGCTGGAGCACATCGACCGCGGGGTCGACATGGCCGGCCGCTCCGAGCGCCCGCAGATCTCGGTGTTCGCCTACGGCCAGATCAGCGACGACGAGGAGGCCGCGCTGGCCTCGGCCCGCACGATCGCGGCCTGGTTCCCGCAGACCGCGCCGATGTACTGCGAGCTCGCGGGCCTCTCGAAGGACCTGATCGAGAAGGTGCGCGCGCTCTACGCCGGCGGCGAGTTCCAGGAGGCCGAGGAGGCGGCCAAGCTGCTGCCCGACGAGTTCGTGTACCGGATGGCGCTGGCCGGCGGCGAGGCGACGGTGCGCGAGCACATCGCCACCCTCGAGGGCCTCGGCATCGACTCGATGACGGTGTTCCCGATCGGCGGAACCGTCGAGAGCCGCTTTTCCACCATCCAGGCCTACGCCGACATCGTGAGCCGGGCATGACGGTTCCGGATGCGCCCGGCCGCGATGCAGCCGGTCCGGCCCTCCTCCCCGAGGCGACCGTGGCGCGCGTGCTGGACACCTGCCTCGGAGTCGCCGCGGGGGAGCGGGTGGTGCTGCTGCGCGACGGCGGGACGGATGCGACCGTCGTCGCCGCGCTCGCGGCCGGGCTCGTCGAGCGGCGCGCGGTGCCGGTCGTGGTGGAGGTGCCCACCTTCGTGGTGCCGGGCACCGAGCCGCCGGCCTCGGTGGCCGAGGCGCTGTTGGCGGCCGATGCCGGCATCGAGCTCACCAGCGTGTTCATCGGCTCGAGCCGGGCCCGGCAGAACGCCACCGCGGCGGGGCGTCGCTATCTCGCCATGCCGGCGGTCGAGGCCGGCACGTTCCGCCTCGGCGGACCGCTCGACGTCGACTTCGACGCCCTGGTGGAGACGACCCTCACGCTCGCCCGAGCCTGGGAGGCGGCATCCGACTACCGCATCACCACGCCGGCCGGCACCGATCTGCGGGGTTCCGTGCAGGGCCGCAGGGGCCGCGCGCTCACCGGGGTGGCCCGCAATCCCGGCGACTACATGGCGCCACCGGATGTCGAGTCCGGCACCGCGCCGGTCGAGGGCTCATCGCACGGGGTGGTGGTGATCGACGGCGACTTCCTGTTCATGGGCAAGGGTCCGGTCTCCTCGCCCGTGACGCTGGAGATCCGCGACGGAGAACTGATCGGCCTCGACAGCGCCGCCTTCCGCGGTACCGAGGGGGAGCGACTCGCCGAGATGATCGCCCGCGTCGCCGACCCGAGAATGTCCAACCTCGCCGAGGTGGCCGTCGGCCTCAACCCCAACGGCTCCGTCTGCGGCGTGCCGATGGAGACCGAGTCCACCAAGGGCAGCGCCCACATCGCCTTCGGCAACTCCATCGCCTACGGCGGCACGGTGAACGCCCCCGCCCACCTCGACTGCGTCATGCGCGACGCCACCGTCTACCTCGACGGTGTGCCGCGCATCGTGGCCGGCGAACTCGTGAACTAGAGAACAGGACACACCATGACAGGCCAGACCAAGAGCTCTGGAGCGCCCTCGTTCGAGGCGCTGCTGGATCGCGACGACATCGTCTGGATGGGGCAGAACACCACGCACCTGCCGCCGGCTCCCGAGGTCGTCGCGGCGCTGGAGCAGAGCACCGCGAAGCACGAGTTCAACGTCTACGCCCCCGCCGGCGGCTTCCAGGAGCTGCGCGAGCGGATCGTGGACGACCTGCGCGGGCCCGATTCCGACCTGCCGCTGGACGCCTGGGTCACCGACGGTGCCGTCGGCGGCCTGCACCACATCTGCACCACCCTCGCCCCGCGGCTCTCGCAGATCATCGTCAGCGACCCGGGCTGGCCGTGGCCGGCGCGATTCGTCTCGCTCGCCGGCGTGCCCATCCGGGTGCTCCCCGTGTACGACGAGCCCACCCATCTGATGCAGGCGGCGCAGATCGCCGAGGTCATCCGGCCCCAGTCGCTGATCTACCTGATCGACCCGCTCAACCCGCTCGGCTCGAGCTACACCCGCGACGAGCTGCAGGCCATCGTCGATCTCGCCCGCGACACCGGCTCGACCATCATCCACGACTGCACCTACCGGCACTTCGCCGACGGGCACTCGCTCGCCGCCGAGCTCTACCCGGAGGGCGCCTTCAGCACCTACAGCTTCTCGAAGTGGCTGGGGCTCGCAGGGCTGCGGGTCGGCGCCATCGTGGCCGAGCCCTCCTTGCTCGCTTCGATCACCGCCGTTCCCGCCAACCCGCTCGGCGCGAGCATCCAGGGCCAGCGAGCGGCGCTCGCCGGGTTGAGGGTGAAGGGGCCGTGGCTGTCGAACCTGCGGGCCGTCAACCGCGCGAACCTGCAGCGGGTGGAGCAGATCGTGACCGACAGCGGCCTCGGCACGGTCGTCGTCTCGCCGTCGCAGGGCAACTTCCTCGCGGTCGACCTCGGTGACTCGGTGTGGACGGCCGACGCCCTCTGCGAGTCGATGCTCGAGGACGGCATCTTCATCCGTCCCGGAACGTACCAGTCGCCCTTGTTCGGCGACCGCTTCGTGAAGATCTCCACCTCGGTGCCGCCCGAGTGGATCGAACGCTTCGGCGCGGCCTGGCGGGCACGCGCATGACCGCCTTCATCCCGCTCGGCCTGGACGAGTACGAGTCCTCCAGTGCGATCTCGCTGGGCCGCCGGGTCGCCACGGGGGAGCTGTCGCCGGTGCAGCTGGCCGAGTGCGCGCTCGAGATCGCCGTGCGCGAGGAGCCGCGCATCAACGCCTACGCCGCCCTGATGCCCGAGCGGGCTGCCGCCTGGGCCGCCGAGCGCGAGCGCGAAGCCGCGGAAGGGCGCATCCGGGGCCCGCTGCACGGCGTGCCGATCGCCTCGAAGGACAACCTCTACATCGTCGGCGAGCCGGCCGGCAAGGGATCGCTGACGAGCCCGGACACCCCGGCGCAGACGGCCTCGCCGATGGTCGAGCGGCTGCAGGACGCCGGCGCGGTCATCATCGGCCGCACCACCACGCCGGAGTTCGGCTGGAAGGGCACCGGCAGCTCGCCGCGCACGGGCATCAGCCGCAATCCGTGGGACGCCTCGCGCACCACGGGCGGCTCCAGTGCGGGATCCGGTGCCACCGTCGGTTCCGGCGCGGTGCCCGTCGCCACGGGAACGGATGCGGGCGGCTCGGTGCGCATCCCGGCCGCCTTCTGCGGGGTGGTGGGCTTCAAGCCCACCCTCGGCGCGATCCCGGTGTGGCCGGGCACCGTCAACGAGAACCTCTCGCACGCCGGGGTGCTGGCACGGAGGGTGGAGGACGCGGAGGCGGTCTTCCGGTTGAGCCGTGGGCCCGACCCGCGCGATCCGCAGTCCTTCTTCTCCACCCCGGTACCGCCGGTCGCCGGCGTCGACGGGCGGGCGCTGCGGGTCGGCGTCATCCGGGAACCGTTCGGTATCGCGCCGAGCGAGGAGGTCTCGGCGATCACTGAGGAGGCCTTCCGTCTGCTGGAGCAGTCGGGGATCGCCGAGTTCGGCCCGGCCGAGATGCCGGCCGCCCTGCCCCGGGACGTGTTCGAGGCGCTGTGGGTGACCGGCCGCGGCTTCGGCTTCGAAGACCTCATCCGCGAGCACGGCGAGCGGATGGACCCCGGACTCGCACGCCTGGCGGGCCTGGCGGAGGGCTACTCGCTGCGCGAGTTCCTGGCGGCGCTCGGCCGCCGGCGCACCTTCAACGCCGCCGCGTTCGGGATGTTCGACCGGTGGGATCTGCTGGTCATGCCCACGATGCCGATCACGGCCTTCGAGGCCGAGCGGGAGGTGCCGCCGGGCGGTGAGGCGGACGCGCCGCTGCCCTGGATCACCTGGACGCCGTACACCTATCCCTTCAACATCAGCGGCCAGCCGGCCATCACCATCCCGACCCATCTGCGGCCGGGCCGGTTGCCGGTCGGCCTGCAGATCGTGGGTCCGTGGGCGCACGACCTCGACGTGCTCGGCTTCGCCGCCCGCGCCGAAGCCGTGCTCGATCACACGCACGAGACGCGGGTCGCCCGCGTGTGACGGCGTAGGATCGAAAGCACCATGAGCCGTCTTCGCACCCGCCGGATCGGGGCGAGCTTCCCGTGGCCGCTCGTCGTCGGCATCGTCTTCATCGGCTTCATCCTGCGCGGGCCGATCATCGCCGTGGCGCCGATCACGGGCGAGATCAGCTCCGACCTGTCGATGAGCGCCGCGCAGGCGGGTCTGCTCACCAGCCTCCCGGTGCTGTGCTTCGCGCTGATGACGCCGTTCGCCTCGCTGTTCGTCGGCAAGGCCGGCGCGAACTTCGCCACCACGATCGCCATCCTGGGCGTCGGGATCGGCTCGATCGTGCGCTCCGCCGGCGGCGTAGAGGCGACCTTCGCCGGAACGATCATCATGGGCGCGTTCATCACCATCGGCAACGTGGTGATCCCGGTCATCATCCGCCGCGACGTGCCGACCGAGCGCGTCGGCATCGTGACGGGGTCGTACACCGCCGCGATGAACGTGAGCTCGATGATCACCTCCATCGCCACGGTGCCGCTCGCCGTGGCCTTCGGATGGCGCGGCGCCCTGCTGGCCTGGACCGGCTTCGTGGTGCTCGCCGTCGTGGCCTGGCTGGTGGCGGTCGGGCCGCGGCGGGCATTCCGCTGGGGTCCGGTGAAGGCCGCGATCGAGACCGGCGCCTTCGAGACGGTGGCCATCGACACCCGGGGCATCCCGATCGCCGCCCCCGAGCCGCGCACCTGGACGAACCTCTCCGCCGTCTTCCTCGCCCTGGCCTTCGCCGGGCAGGCCTTCTCGTACTACGGTCTCACCGCGTGGTTCCCCACCATCCTCGAGCAGGAGCTCGGCTACTCGGCCGCCTCGGCGGGCTCGAGCTCGTCGATCTTCC
This sequence comes from Herbiconiux dendrobii, assembly GCF_052048175.1. Lineage (NCBI taxonomy): Bacteria > Bacillati > Actinomycetota > Actinomycetes > Micrococcales > Microbacteriaceae > Herbiconiux > Herbiconiux dendrobii. Next base: position 307,475 of record NZ_JBLZQV010000001.1, read on the forward strand.
AGATCGCGGCGGTGATCGGGGCGCTCGGCGTGCCGCTGCTGGCCAAGCGGATCGGCATCCCGCCCTCGTTGGGGCTCGTCGGCCTGCTCTGGATCAGCTTCCCGCTCGGCATGATCCTGGCCCCGTCGAGCTGGCTGCTGTGGGGCTTCCTCGGTGGCATCGCGCAGGGCGGCGGCATCACGATCGTGTTCATGCTGGTGGTGCAGCTCGCCCTTTCGGGAACCCACGCCCGCCGTCTCTCGGCGATGGTGCAGGGCTCGGGCTATGCCCTCGGCGCCACGGCTCCCACCCTCATCGGCGCCGTGCACGACGCCACCGGGGCCTGGACCCTCCCGCTCGTCGTGGTGCTGATCGCCACGTTCGTCTTCACGGGCGCGGGCCTGGCCGGAGCCCTCCGAGCCACGCGCCGCTGACGAGGCGGGTTAGGCTCGGGGCGTGGACTTCAGAATCTTCACCGAACCCCAGCAAGGCGCCAGCTACGACGAGCTGCTCGCGGTGGCCAAAGCCACCGAGGAGCTCGGGTTCGACGCATTCTTCCGCTCCGACCACTACCTGCGGATGGGCGACGGCGACCCCGGGGCCGGCCCCACGGATGCCTGGACGACGCTCGCCGGCCTCGCCCGCGAGACCTCGCGCATCCGCCTCGGCACCCTCGTCTCCTCGGTCACCTACCGCTACCCGGGCGTGCTCGCGATCCAGGTCGCGCAGGTCGACCAGATGTCGGGCGGCCGGGTCGAGCTCGGCCTCGGCACCGGATGGTTCGAACAGGAGCACCGGGCATACGGCATCCCGTTCCCGGCCAAGCGCTTCGGCCTGCTCGAGGAGCAGCTCGAGATCGTCACGAGCCTGTGGGCCACCGAGCCGGGCGACACCTACTCCTTCGCCGGCGAGCACTACACGCTGACGGATTCGCCCGCGCTGCCGAAGCCCGTGCAGTCGCCGCTGCCGGTCATCGTCGGGGGCAAGGGCGCCGCACGCACGCCGCGACTGGCCGCCCGTTTCGCCACCGAGTTCAACGTCCCGTTCCCGGATCCCGGCACCCTCCCCGGCCTGTTCGGCAACGTGCGCCGCGCCTGCGAGGACTTCGGCCGCGACCCCGACGACATGGTCTACTCGGCGGCCCTGATCGCGGTCGCCGGGGCCGACGAGGCGGAGTTCGCACGCCGGGCGGCGGCCGTGGGGCGCGAGCCCGCCGAGCTGCGCACCAACGGGCTGGCCGGCACGGCATCCGAGATCGTCGACAAGCTCGGAGCACTCCGCGAGCAGGGTGTGGAGCGCGTCTACCTGCAGATCCTCGATCTCGGCGACCTCGATCACCTCGACTTCATCGCCCGCGAGGTCGTGCCCCAGCTCGGCGAATAGGTCCGCCGGTTCTGTCGGGCGCGGCATCCGGATGCCCCGTGCCGGTTTCCGCGAGCGGGCGTAGGCTCGAGCGCATGATCGGTTTCGTCATCGCCCTGCTCGTCATCTGGATCGTCCTCGCCGTGCTCGGCTTCGCCATCAAGGGGTTGCTCTGGCTGGCCATCCTGGCGCTGATCCTGTTCGTGGCCACGGCCATCTTCGGCTACATCCGCCGCTCGTCGAAGAAGGTCTGACGGCTCGCGCGCTGTCGGGCCCGGATGCGGCAGGAATAGTGTGGACGGCATGACCGTCATCTCCATTCTCGAATTCCGTGTGAAGCCCGACGTGCTCGAGACCGCTCCCGCTGTCATCCACGAGGTGCTCACCGCCACCCGGGCACGCGAGGGCGCACTCGCTGTCGAGGTGACCGTCGACGTCGACGATCCCGCTCACTACCTCGTGGTGGAGCGCTGGGACTCGATCGAGTCGGACGACGCCTATCGCGCCTGGCGGACCACGCCCGAAGGCCGGAGTTCCCTCAGCGACCTGCTGGCCAGCCCGCCCACCCTCACCCGGGCGATGCTCACCGACACCCTCTGATCCTCCGGTTCCACCCCCCGGTCGCCCGCCCACCCTCGACAGAGGGTGCTCCGGCGTGTAATGTTGACCGGTCGGCTCTGGACACCGCGAGTTGCATCGCGGATGGGTTTGTAAGTCTGGTGGGCCGGTTTCCCAGTCAGTGCATGGATGCGCTGGTCACTGGTGAATGTCGCGTACGACACGGCCCCCGCTACTCCCGGGGATCTAGTTAGCACTTCCAACGCATTCGGTGTTGAGGTGTGCGCATTTCGAGATAACCCGGAAAGAATCATGCCCAAATCCAACAAGTCGGGCGGCTTCAAGGCCGCCAAGAACTACGAGCCCCGCACCCCCGCCGGCAAGGGCGGCCCCAAGGTCGGCAGCCGCAGCCCGGGCCACCGCGGCTACAAGGCCGTCGACGAGAACGCGCCGCGCAAGCAGCGCTGGAACTCGGATGACCGCGCCGCCCGCGGCTCGGCACCGTCGGGTCGTGGCGAGCGGCCGTCGTACGGCGACCGTCCCGAGCGCAGCGAGCGCTCCTCGTATGGCGACCGCGGCGCGCGTCCGGCCACCGGCGACCGCAACGAGCGCTCCTCCTACGGTGACCGCGGTGGGCGTCCCTCCTACAATGACCGCCCGGCGCGCGACGGTGGCGAGCGCGGCGGGTACAACCGTGGCGAGCGTTCCGAGCGCCCGGCCTACAACCGTGGCGAGCGTTCTGAGCGCCCCGCGTACAACCGTGGCGAGCGCAGCGAGCGTCCTTCCTACGGCGACCGCGGCGAGCGTCCCTCGTACGGTGACCGCCCGGCCCGCGACGGCTACCAGCGTCCGAGCCGTGAGAACGGCTTCAACAAGTCCGGCACCGGCACCGGCCGCTCCGAGCGTCCCGCCTACGACCGCGGAGACCGCGGCGACCGTCCGTCCTACGGCGACCGTTCCGAACGTCCCTCCTACGATCGCAACGACCGGTCCTCGTACGACCGCAACGACCGCGCTCCCCAGCGCACCGACCGCCAGAAGTGGAACGACGCCCGCAACGAAGAGCGCCGCGCCGAGATCGCGGCCGAGCGTGCCGCGAACCGCACCGCCGGCGGCAAGCCGCCGCGCGTCGACGACCGCGGCTACAACCGCAGCGCTCGTCCGAAGGCCGACTTCCAGCCCGGCGAGCGCGCCGACCGTCCGGCCCGTTCCTACGACGACCGCCCGAAGCGCAGCTTCGATCGCGATGAGCGTCCGGCTCGTTCGTTCGACGACCGCCCGAAGCGCAGCTTCGACCGCGATGAGCGTCCGGCTCGTTCGTTCGACGACCGCCCGAAGCGCAGCTTCGACCGGGACGACCGTCCGGCCCGGTCGTTCGACGACCGCCCGAAGCGCTCGTTCGACCGCGACGACCGCGCGCCGCGCACCGGCGGCTACGACCGCGGCGACCGCTCGCCGCGTTCCGACCGCGCCGAGCGCGGCAGCGACTTCTACCCGAACCGCGACGCGAAGCCGGCGCACTTCGGTGACGACGACGTGGTGCTCGAGCGTCTCGAGGCGCAGGCCACCCTCGCGGTCGACGTCGAGGGCGCGACCTTCGCGAGCCTCGGCCTCGGCGGCAACATCGTGCGCGTGCTCGGCGAGCTCGGCGCGGAGAGCCCGTTCCCGATCCAGTCGGCCACCATCCCCGAGGTGCTGAACGGCCGCGACGTGCTCGGCCGCGGCCGCACCGGCTCTGGCAAGACCATCGCCTTCGGCGCCCCCCTGGTGGAGCGCCTGATGGAGAACGGCGGCGGCGCCAACCGCAAGCCGGGCCGCAAGCCCCGCGCGCTCATCCTGGCCCCCACCCGCGAGCTGGCGCTGCAGATCGACCGCACCGTGCAGCCCATCGCCCGCGCCGTCGGCCTCTTCACCACCCAGATCTACGGCGGCGTTCCCCAGGCCCGCCAGGTGGGCGCCCTGCAGCGCGGTGTCGACATCATCATCGGCACCCCCGGCCGCATCGAAGACCTGATCGAGCAGCGTCGTCTCGACCTCTCCGAGGTCACCATCACGGTGCTCGACGAGGCCGACCACATGTGCGACCTGGGCTTCCTCGAGCCGGTGCAGCGCATCCTGCGCCACACCAAGGACGGCGGCCAGAAGCTGCTGTTCTCGGCCACCCTGGACAAGGGCGTGGCGAACCTGGTCGAGGAGTTCCTGGTGAACCCGAGCGTGCACGAGGTCGCCGGTGAAGACCAGGCCTCCTCCACGATCGACCACCGCGTGCTGATCGTCGAGAGCCGCGACAAGAGCGACATCATCAAGCAGCTCGCCGACCGCGAGGGCAAGACGCTCATCTTCGCCCGCACCCGTGCCTACGCCGAGATGCTCGCCGAGCAGCTCGAAGACGCCGGCTTCCCCGCCACCAGCCTGCACGGCGACCTCAACCAGTCGCGCCGCACGCGCAACCTGCAGCAGCTCACCAGCGGGCGGGTCAACGTGCTGGTGGCGACGGATGTCGCAGCCCGCGGCATCCACGTCGACGACATCGACCTGGTCATCCAGGCCGACGCTCCCGACGAGTACAAGACCTACCTGCACCGCTCCGGCCGCACCGGCCGCGCCGGCAAGCAGGGCACGGTCGTCACGCTCATCCCGCGCAGCCGTGGGCGCCGGATGCAGGAACTGCTCGGCCGCGCCGAGATCGACGCCGAGATGGTGACGGTCGCTCCCGGCGACTCACTGATCGGCGACATCGCGGCCGACCGCGCCGCGCAGTAAGGCTCCACCCCGCACCATGAGCATCGCTCCACCGCCGCACGCCGGCCGTCTGCCCCTCGGGGCGGCGGTCGGCGTCGCCGTCTTCTGCGGCATCCTGATGGCCACCCAGTCCCGCATCAACGGCGAGCTCGGGCGCCGGATGGGCGACGGCTTCACCGCCGCCGCGATCAGCTTCAGCATCGGCCTGGTGATCGTCGTCGTGATCACCGCGCTGATGCCCGGCGCCCGCCACGGTGTGGGCATCGCGTTCGCCGAGGTGCGCCGTGGCACTCTGCCCACCTGGATGCTGTTCGCCGGCTTCGGCGGCGCGATCTTCGTGCTCTCGCAGGGGCTGGCCTCCGCCGTGATCGGCGTCTCGCTGTTCACGGTCGCGTTCATCGGCGGGCAGACGGTCAGCGGCCTCGTCGTCGACCGCGTCGGCATCGGCCCGGGCGGCCGCCGGTATCTCACCGTGCGGCGCGTGCTCGGAGCATCCATCGCCCTGGCGGTCGTGATCTGGTCGGTGCTCACGCACCTCGACCCCGACATCCCGAGCTGGATGCTCGTGCTGCCGCTGATCGCCGGTGCCGGTGTGGCCGTGCAGCAGGCGGCGAACGGCCGCGTGGCCGGGGCGAGCGGGTCGGCTGTCACCTCCACCCTGTTCAACTTCATCGCGGGGTCGGTGGTGCTGATCGCCATCGCCCTCGTGCACGCGGCTCTGGCCGGCGGGTTCCCGGATGCGCTGCCGCCCGAGTGGTGGCTGTACCTCGGCGGCCCGATCGGCGTGACCTTCATCTTCGGCCTGGCGACCGCCGTGCGCACCACGGGCGTGCTGCTGCTCGGCCTGTGCTCGGTGGCGGGCCAGCTCGGCGGCTCGATCGCGGTCGACCTGATCGCCCCCGGCACCGGCCACGGTGTCGACGCCACCACCCCCGTCGCCGCGGCCCTCATCGTGCTGGCCGTGCTCGTGGTCTCCCTCCCGCGCCGCGGCCGCGTGTAGCGGCGCGCAGCTTAGGGGTGCAGCACGACTATCAGGTAGTTGAGCTTGCCGGTGGGCGTCTTGCCGAAATTGGTGACGGTCAATTCGAAGCGATACGCGCCGTCGGCCACATCCGCGTCGACCGTACCGGTGATCGCACCCGTGGTGATGTCCAGCGAGAGACCTGGCGGAAGCGACCCATCGCTCAGAAGCACGATAGGCGCCGGGTCGAAGCCCCTCGTCGATCCCAGAACTTGGTAATAGTAGCTGGAACCCGACCAGGCGAGGGGCGGCGGGCCGATCAGATCATTCGTCGCCCGGATGGACGTCGTGGGGCTGAACGAACCGGCTCCCAAGCCGGGCACGGTGTAGTTCACCGTCTGATCTGCCAGCACTGGAGCGTGTTCAGGCGCGTGATCGAGGTCGTGTGCCTGCGAGGTGAGCGGGGCGAGCCCCACCAGGGTACAGCAGATCGCTGCGGCGATCACGGCGTTCCGGCTAATCCGGGCGGTGGGAGAGAACTTCATCGAGAACCAATCTGTCTAGAACTATAAGTGAGGGTATATCACTAAAGTAAATAGATCATGACTGTCCGCACGCGAAATCTCCGGTTCGCCCGCAAAACCCCACTCGCCAGCGCGGCGATCGTGCTCTCCGTGCTCTCCACCGTTGTCTTCCTGCCCGGCGCCCTCGACATGTGGCAGCTTCCGAAGGTCGGCATGGTATTCGCGGGCTGCTTCGCAGCGGCTCTAGTCGCGCCGACAGGCGTGCTACCGCGCTGGTTCGTCGTCCTCGTTGCGTGTGCCGGCGGCGTTCTCCTGGTGTGTGCCTTGGCGGGGAGCGCTCCGGTGCCGCAGGTGATGGGTCGATGGCCTAGATATGAAGGTGTCGTTTCGATCTCGGCGTACTTCGCGGCCTGCTGGTTGGGAAGTCGGCTGCTCGGACCCCGCTCAGCGGACCGCCACAGCCGCCTCTTTATTTACGTCGTGGCGTTCTGCTCCATCATGCTCGGCCTGATCGCCGGTCTGGAAACGGCTGGTGTTCGACTGGTCTCCGGAACGGTCGACCGCACGGGCTCCCTTACCGGAAACGCGTCGGCCCAGGGCGTCCTCGCTGCCATGTTCTCGGCAGTGCTGGTGCCGGCCCTGCTTGGTCGGTGGGGTGGTGGGCGCCCTCGCCGGATCGTGCTGGCCGCCGCGGCTGCCTGCGCTGTCGGGGCGGTCGTGCTCTCCGCTTCCCGCGGGGCGATCCTCGCGCTGTTCGCTATTGCATTGATCGGTATCACGGTTGCAGCGACCCGCCACCCCAGGAGGATTCGTGCGATGGTCGCGGGCGGATGCTGCCTCGTGCTGCTGGCTGGGATCTGTCTGATCGTCCCGCTGACCAGGGATCGATTCCTAGGGCTGACTCCCTTCTCGGGTGCGACGATCTCGGGGCGCATCGCCTTATGGTCGGAGACGGCGCGGCTCGTGGCGGAGCGCCCGGTTCTGGGCGTCGGCCCGAGCGGTTTTGAGGACGCCATCGCCGCGGCTCACGATGATTCGTGGTTCGCACTTGCGGGAGACGCCGCCGTCGACTCGCCTCATAATTGGATCCTCCAGGCGGCAGTCGTAGGAGGCGTCCCCTTGGTGCTGCTAGTGGTAGGCCTGGCCTGCGCCGTCGCCGTCACCGCGTTTCGTGCGTGGCGGCGGCTTGTCGTCGCCGAGGCGAGCACCGCTCGCCTCGGCGGTGCGTCGCTCGCCGTCGTCGCGTGCGGACTTGCCATGCTGGCTGACCGATCCTCGCCCGCCACGTGCCTGTTTGCGGCCTTGCTGCTGGGGAGTCTTGTCGCAGTACCCCGCGTGTCGCTCCCAACCGCCGTAGCGCCGCGACGGTTCCGGGGTGTCGTCATTCCGGCAACCCTGGCGAGCGCGCTCCTTCTGCTCGTCGTATCTGCGAGCGCCGCAGAGATCGCCCTGGCGATCGGTACGTCGGATGTGGCCTCGTCGCGATTCGACGAAGCGGAGCGGGCGTTCGAGAGGGCCGAGTCTCTGCGTCCTTGGGACGTGGATGTCGACCTCATTGCAGCCGAGTCATTCGCGGCCTCAGCCGAGCGACCGGGCAGTCCGGTGATCGCTGCGCAATTGGCGGCATCGTGGGCCGACCGCGCGTTGGCAGCGGCTCCCGACTCCATAGCTGCGGCCAAAGCACTCGCGGTCGGTCAGCAGTACACGGGTGACCTCCCGTCGGCAGTGAGCACGCTTCGCGCCGCGGCTGCCCGAGCACCAGGGGATCCCGACGTCGCGCATCGGCTCGGCGGCCTCCTCACTCTTGGCAATGAGTGGGAAGACGCCCGAATTCAACTCGAGCGAGCCGTTCGGCTGGATCCGGACGGGGTCGGCCGGTGGCAGACCCTTGCATACTTATGCAGCCTGCAGGGAGACACGGAGTGCGAGAAGCGGTCAGCGGAACAGATTTCCTGGCTCGGAGGGTGAGGCGCCCGGAGGTGTCAGCGGGGGAGCAGGGCTGCGGCGGCGTAGAGGGCGACGGTGGCGAGCCAGAAGGCGAGCAGGAAGGTCCAGTCGCGGGCGCGGAAGGGGACGAGGTGGCGCTCGGTGCGGGTGGGGTGCGCGCCGAACGCGCGGGAGTCCATCGCGAGCGCGACGCGCTCGGCGTGGCGGATGCCGCCCGCCAGCAGCGGCACGACGTACCCGAGGTGTCGTCGGGCGGCGGCGAGCGGGCCCCGGCCCGCCGCCATGCCGCGCACCCGGTGCGCCTGGCGGATCACGTCGAGTTCGTACCCGAACCGCGGCACGAACCGGTACGCGGCCAGCGCCGTGTACCCCAGGCGGTACGGCACGTGCAGCTGCTGCACGAGGGCCCGCACGAGGTCGGGACCGGTCGACGTGAGCCCGGCGAGCAGCGAGAGCAGCAGGATCGCGGCGAGGCGCAGGGCTGTGGTGGCGCCGACGGCGAGGGCCGCGGTGGTGAAGCGGTAGTCGCCGACGGCGAAGAGGATGCTGCTGCCCGCCGCATCCGGAGCCGCCTCGGCCCACAGCCCGAAGCTGAACGACAGCAGCAGCGTCACCAACGGCAGCACCACGAGCAGCCCGAGCGCGGCGCGGCCTGAGAGGTGGGCGCCCACCAGGAGCAGCAGCAGGGCGAGCAGGGCGAAGGCCGTCGGCACGGCCGCGTCGCGGGTGAACACCAGCGCGATCATGGCGGGAAGGGGTCCGCCGATCTTGGCCAGCGGGTTCAGGCGGTGCAGAAAGCGCAGGGCTCCCCGGTCGGGCGCGTCAGCGTAAGGGTCGGGGCGCGCGGTCATCGCTCGGGCCCCAGATCGCTCAGCCGGCTGAGGGTGTGCCAGGCGGGGTCGCTGGTGGCGCGCAGGGCACGCACGAGCGGGGGCGCCCGCAGTCCGGCCTCCTCGAGGGCTCCGGATGCCAGCACCGCACCGGTCTCGTCGTGGTCGCGTACCCCGCCCTCGCGCATCACCACCACGTGCGAGGCGTAGTCGGCCACCAGCTGCAGGTCGTGGGTGACCACGATCACGGTGCGGCCCTCGTCGTTCAGCTGCCTCAGGATGTCGAGCAGGTGGGCGGCGCGCTCGCGGTCCTGGCCGAACGTGGGCTCGTCGAGGGCGAGGACCGGGGCGCCCGCGATCAGGGCCGTCCCGACCGAGAGCCGGCGCTTCTGGCCGCCGGAGAGGAGGAAGGGATGCTCCGCGCGCTGGGCTGCGAGACCGAAGCGGTCCAGCATCCGGTCGACCCGCTCGTCGATCTCAGCGCGCTCGAGGTGCTGCAGCTCGAGACCGTGGGCCAGCTCCTCGGCCACGGTGCCGCGCAGGAACTGGTGCTCGGGGTTCTGGAACACGAACCCGATCGTGCGGGCCAGGGTGCGGGCATCGGCGCGGGACGGATCGAGGCCCAGCACGTCCACCGTTCCGCGCGGGGGAGCGGAGACCCCCGCGATCGCCTGCAACAGCGTGGTCTTGCCGGCGCCGTTCGTGCCGACGATCGCCGTGAACGAGCCGGCGGGCAGCTCGAGGTCGATGCCGTGCAGCACCTCGGAGCGGGCGGCGCCGCGGCCCTTGCTCACGCGCAACCCGCGCACGCGCACGGCCGGGGCGGGGCCGGACGTGGTGCGCGTGGACTCGGTGGTGCCCGCGCGCGCCCCCCGCGCTCCTCGCGAGCGCTCGGCCCCCGGATCCGCCGGCGTCCCTTTCGGCGGCAGCCCGTCCAGCACCGCGGTCAGCTCGCCCGGCGAGAGGGGGAGTACCGGCACCTCGTGCCCGGCTGCCCGCAGGCGCAGCCCGGCCAGCGTCGTCGTGGGCAGCCACACCCCCATCTCCATCAGTGCGCCGACCTGCCCGCGCAGCACGGCATCCGGAGTCCCGTCGAAGGCCAGACGCCCGTCCCGGTCGATCACCACCACCCGGTCGACGAGTGCGATCGCCGCGTCGAGGTTGTGCTCGATCAGCACGATCGCGTGGCCGCCGTCGCGCACGAGTTCGCCGAGCACGGCGTACACCTCCTCGATTCCCGCGGGGTCGAGGTTCGCCGTCGGCTCGTCGAGCACGATCAGCGGGGAGCGCAGGGCGAGCGCACTGGCGATCGCGAGTCGTTGCCGCCCGCCGCCGGAGAGCCGGTCGGGGTTCTCGGATCGCCGCTCCCAGAGGCCCACCCGCCGGAGTGCGGCCTCGGCCCGCTGGAGCACCTCCTCCACGGGCAGCAGGAGGTTCTCGGGTCCGAAGCAGACCTCGTCCAGGAGCGTGCCGGTGACGATCTGCGCATCCGGGTCCTGGAACACCATCGACACCTGCGCGCTGAGCGCCGCCACGGTCGTCTCGGTGCTCCGGATGCCGGCGACCTCCACGGTTCCCTCCAGCGCGGCCGGAACCGCGTGCGGAACGAGGCCGTTCAGCGCGAGCGCGAGCGTCGACTTGCCGCTGCCGGACGGGCCCAGAAGCAGCACGACCTCGCCCGCGGCCACCTCGAAGGAGACGTCGTCGGGCGTGTTCTGCGCGCTGCCCTCGTGCCGGATGCGGGCGTGCGTCACCCGCAGCAGCGGCGAGGTGGAGGGCATGCGGCCTTTCGGGAACGGCGGCCGGATCGGCGTCCGATCCAGCTTAGGCAACCCTTCCTTCGAATGTCTTCCGCGGGGCCGGAAAGACACGTACGGAGAGGGATTTCTCCTCCGCTCTGGGATTTTTCAGGCTGTCTCCGTTAGTCTCGAAGAGCCCACGATCGTGGAGCCGCCGTTCTCGGTGCGCCCCGCTCACGAGTGAAACCCGAAAGTCTGTACGTTTGACAAGCCCTGATTCGCGCTCCGACGGTACGCCGTCGTTCGAGGCGAACCACGGCGCAGACACCCCGCAGCCCCTCAGCCGGCGGCAGCTGCGCGAACTCCGCGCGCTGCGCGAGGCGCAGGATGCGGCAGCCGAAGCCCGGGCCACGACGGCCCCGCTCACCCGGCGGCAGCTGCGCGAGCTCGAGCAGCTCGAGAACGCCCGCGGCCGCGAGTTGGCCGCGCAGGAGATCGCCGAGCTCGAGGTCGCCGAGTACGGATCGGGGCCGCTCGAGCCGCCGATCGAACTGACCCTGGAGCCGGTGCTGCTCGCGGCGCCCGACGAGACCGACGGCCGCGCCGAGGCGATCGCAGCCGTGGAGACGGACGTCCGCTCCGAGGTGGCGATCACCGCCGCGAACGGCGTCGCAGCCGAGACGGCCGAGACGGTCGCCCGCTCCGAGGCGCCAACGGTTCCGGATGCCTCATCCGCCGCCCTGCGAGACGCGTCGGCCGCCCGCCCCACCACCGGATCCATCGAGATCGCCTTCACCCCCGCCGACGTGCCCCTGCACATCGCCCCCTCGCGTCGCCGCAGCCGCGAACTCGCCGAGGAGCGCGCTGCGGCTCTCGCGCCGGTGGCGACCCGCGGTCGCGCACGGCGCAGCACGTCCGTCGCCCGGCCGGCCTCCGCATCCGTCGCCGCCCCGTCGGCACCGACGTCCCGCGCCGCCGGCTGGCGCCGCAGCTGGGCCAAGGCCGGCTTCAGCGCCGTGGCCATGGCCTTCGTGCTCGGCATCACGGCCGTCACCGCCCTGCCGAGCACCGTCTCGGCGAGCCCGGTCGACGCGAACGTCGTGAACCTCAGCCTCAACGCCAACACGCCCACGCAGCAGCTGATCACCGCCGGGGCGGCCTCCGAGCAGGTCGATCGCGACGGGTACAGCGTCTCCGACGTGGGCGAGCTGCAGGCCGCCGGCTACTCCACCGCGCAGCTGCTGGTGGGCCGTTCGCTCGCCCAGGAGCTCGTCAATGCGATGGATGCCGGCAAGCTGGTGGGCTCGCAGCCCGACCACATGAAGGAGATCCGCTGGATCGCCCAGGGCGTCACGATGCCCGACTGCGGTGTCGACTACCGCATCCTGGAGATCATCGCGATCGCGGTGCGCAACTTCGACCAGGTCGGCGTCAGCGACATCAACCGCAAGTGCACCGGCCAGATCGAGGGCGCGGGCACCAGCTCGTCGCACTACATCGACGGCGGCGGCCACGCGGTCGACTTCTACCTGCTCGACAACAAGAGCCTGAACGGTTCCGACGCCGGAACGCTCAAGATGATCAGCCTGCTCGACCCGGTGATGCCGGTCGGCTCCCGTGTGGGGCAGGCCAGCTGCCGCGCCTCCGCCGGCGTGACGGTGAACCTCACCAACTGGACCGAGTTCGACGACAGCTGCACCCACATGCACGTCGACGTGCCGGTGACGGATGCCCCGCTCCTCCTGAACGACGACGCGCTCCTCTCGCCCACGAAGTAGCGCCCCCGCCCTCCCCCGCGCCCCGTGTCACGCCCGCGAGGCGCCCGTCACTTGCCACAAGATGTGGCAAGTCGCCGCGAATACCGCCGACTTCTGCCAAGCCGAGACCGCATTCGGGCGACTTCTGCCAAGTCGCGGGCTGGATGGGCGACTTCTGCCAAGTCGCGGGCTGGACTGGTGACTTCTGCGAAGTCGCGGGCTGGACGGGCGACTTCTGCCAAGTGGCGGGCTGGACTGGTGACTTCTGCGAGGTCGCGGGCTGGATGGGCGACTTCTGCCAAGTCGCGGGCTGGACGGGTGACTTCTGCGAAGTCGCGGGCTGGATGGGTGACTTCTGCGAAGTCGCGGGCAAGCTGACGGGACGCGCGGGCGGGGGTGGCTAGCGGGCGATGCCTCGGGCGACGCCCGTGGCGGCGAGGGCGCGCGCGAGGGCCAGGGCGATCAGCGTGAAGATCACGGGGGAGATCACCGAGCCGGCGAGCAGGATGACCGTGCCCAGCGCATCCAGGTCGTTCGCGCCGACCAGGCGGTACATGCCGAACGCGAGGACGACGCCCGAGAGCACCGCGCCGGCGACGAACAGCCCGAGCGACCAGCGGCGGTAGCGGAAGAGGGCGAACGGGAGCTCCTGCACGAGCCCGATCCCCACGGCGATCAGAGCCGCCCCGAAGCCGAGCGGCTGGAACGCCGCCGAGACGAGCCCCGCGAGCACCGCCACCAGCAGCGCCACCCCGGGCCGTCGGAACAGGAACTGCGCGATCGCCCCCGGCACGAAGTACACCCCGAGCGTGAGCCCGTAGAGCACCGGGATGACGGCGTTGATCGTGCCGCCGAGGTAGGAGTTGACGATGAACAGGATGCCGCCGGCGACCCCGATCGCGGCGCAGCTGAGCAGCAGCCGCGTGCTCGTGTTCTTCATGCGTTCCTCCCCGTTCAGCTTAGAAGAGCGGAGGGAGGTGCCGGACGAGCGGCGTGCCCGGTGGGGCGGGAACGCTGCTGGTCGCTCAGAAGGCGATCAGCAGGATCACGACGGCCCCGATGACGGCGACCGCGATGAACACGAGGGCGGCGCGGGTGAACGGCGTCCACGCGGGTGTGCCGCTGCCTCGCACGCGGTAGCGGTGCAGGCCGAACAGCGCGAGCACCCCCGCGATGGCGACGAGCCCCGCCACGACGGTGCCGAACACGAACCCGTTCTTCAGGAACACGAACGCGAACACCAGCGCGATGATCGACGTCGCCAACGCCGTGCGCTGCCATCCGGCGACGGTGCGCCGTGGCCGGCGGCCGGCGGCGCCCGTTCCGTTCGTGCTCTCGGAACGTGCGGGGCTCATCCCCGAACCCTACTGGTTCGCGCGCCGCACGGAGGTCGCCGGGCGGTGCCGTCAGCGCGCGGCGGGTGCGGCCGCGCAGTTGGCGAGCGGCGCGCCCTCGGGGTCGCCGAAGCTGTACTGCCAGGCCACCTCCGTGACGAAGCCCGTCGTGCCGATCGCCACGTCGGCGCCGAGTTCGCCGTGCAGTCCGCTGACGTCGGGTGCCTCCTGGACCGTGACGAGCAGCGTGGTGTCGGAGCCCGCCGTGATCGCGACCGTGTTGTAGACGTAGGCGGCGCCGCCGTCGAAGTCGTCCGATCCGCTCGCGATCGCCCAGCCCGGCGACACCGCCACGGCCTGCAGCCCCTCCGGAAGGCACAGCACCACGAGCACGCCGACGTAGTCGCCCTCTTCGCTCGCCGGCACGGCAGGCAGGTCGTCCATGTACAGCGGGAAGGTCAGGATGCTCGGGTCGGCCGACGCGATCGGGGTCCCCGTGGTGAAGGTCGGGTCACCGCCCCCGCTGGCCGACGCGCCGGGTGCGGCGACCGCCAGCGCCACCACGGGCAGCGACCAGGCCCCCGCCGAGAGCACGGCGCGTCGAGACATCCCATCGGCGCGACGGCCCCGTTCACCGTTCCCTCGGAGGTCGTAACCCAGGGAGGGACTCCCTCCGAGGTCGGAACCCAGGGAGGGACGGGACACGGGCCCAGCGTTCTGAGGCGGGTTCTCGGGCATGGCCTCAGTGTAGGTTCCACCTCAGGCGCGCGAGGGCCTCGCCCCGGACTGGGGGTACCCGCCAGTGCTCGCCCCCCGTCCCCGCCGCACCCCGGATGTTACGGTCGGCCATGCCCGAAACCCCGCCCGACTCGTCGGTGCCGTCGCCCGCTCTCCCTCGATTCGAAAGCAGCGCGTCGCAGCGGTCGGGGGTCAGCGCGACGCAGCCCTGGAGGAGACTCACGCACCGGACCTCCAGCCCGCAGCCCGAAGGCGGACTCGCGCGGCAGACCGCGCCCGATCCCTCCCGTCGCAGCGGGGTAGCCCAGAGCGGGGTAGCACTGTCGAGCGGGCTCTCGCGACGGACCGTACTGGCCGGCGCGGCGTGGAGCGCCCCCGTCGTGGCGCTCGCCCTCGCCGTTCCGGGGGCCGCTGCATCCGGAACCGCGATCGCCTTCAGCGCCACGATGGTGTTCGCGGCCTCCCGGGCGCAGACCCTCGGCCTGTTCGGCACCGTCGCCGATCCAGCGGGCACGACAGCTGTGGGGCTGTCGTATCCCGCCGGATTCGGCGGGCCGGCCACCGCGGCTCTCGATGCCGAGGGGCAATTCTCCGTCACCGTGCGGTGCCCCGTCGGCACGAGCGCGGGAACGATCGTGGCCGCCGCGCCGGGGCATCGGTCCGGTTCCGTCACGGTCTCGGTGCAGGCCCCGGCGGGTGGTGCCGAGCAGGGAACCCTGAACTGGAGCCCGGATGCCGGGTCGGCGACCTTCGACGGTACCCGATGGGTGTTTCCGGCCCAGACGGGTTCGGTCTCGGTGAGCGTCGGGCGTGCTCTGCCGACCGGTATCGCCCTCACCTACCCGGACGGCTACAGCGGGCCCGAGAGTCTGACCGTCACGCCGGTTGCGTCCAGCGGCGCGGGCCCGGTCTCGGTCGTGGGTACTTTTCGCCTCGAGGGGCTGATCGCCGCGCCGGGCTCGCTCACCCCGGCCACGATCGTCGCCACTCCGGTGGGTCAGACGATCGTGACCTATGACCCGCCCTCGGCTGCCCTTGCCGTGCAACTGCTCGGTTCGGACGTCATCTGCGCCTGCGCGTAGCGCCAAGACTCAGACTCAGACTCAGGCTCCGTCTGCGGTGCAGGTTCCGGTCGTGGTCGGGACTCGGCCCTCGCTCACGAGAGATGCGTGCGGAGTTCGGTGAGGACCGCATCGGGGATGGTGGTCGTTCCGCCGAGCACGACGATCCGTTTCGGCTTCAGCCGGTCGAGCTCGTTCGCGACATCGGTGGGCACCCCGGCCGCGGAGACCAGCAGCACGGGTGCCCCGCTCACGATCGCCGCCGGAGACCCGGACAGTGCGTCCGGGAACACGGCTCCGGATGCGACGTACACGGTGTCGAGGCCGGTCGCGAACGCCGACGCCGACACCTGCGCGGACACGGAGAACCGGTCGGCGCCAGCGATCCGGGTCGTAGGCGCCACCCCGCCGAGGGTACGCGCGACGTCGTCGGAGACGGTGTTCGGCCCGCCCACGAGCACGATCCGCCCGGGCTTCAGCCGCGCCAACTCGGTCGCCACCGCGCCCGGGACCGCGTTCCGCTGGACCAGCAGCACGGGCGCGTTCTGCGACCCGTCAGCCGCACTGGCCGACAGTGCGTCGGGAAACACCTCACCCGAGGCCACATACACGACCGGTGCACGGGGTGCGACTCCCTGGGACAGTGCGGCCGAGACCTCGTATCGGTCGGCACCGGCTACGCGCCGTACCGAGGGCGAGAATGCGCTCAAAGTGCTTTCCACCGTCGCGTCGATGGAGGCGATTCCACCTAGCACCACGATCGAGCGCGGTTTCAGCCTCTGCAGTTCCTTCGCGACCGCATCCGGGATCGTACTCTTCTGCACCAGCAGCACGGGGCCGCGCTGTGCTCCGGCGATCGCCGACCCCGACAGTGCATCGGCGAACGTGCCTCCCGCCGCGATGTATGCCACCGGCACTCCCGGGTTGAACCCGTCATAGGACACCGCTGCCGACACCTCGAACCGATCCGCCCCACTCAACCGAACCAGCGGCTGTGTCGCAGAAGTACTGAGGGCCGCGACGCTGTTGTCTCCGTAGTTCGCTACGAACAATTGACTCGTTACGGGATCGACAGCCACGCCCTCGACGAATGTGGCCACTCCCGTATCCGGGCCCGCCGGAACGACTCGAGTGATCTTGTCGGTGCGTGAATCCAGGACTGTGATGCCGTCACCTCGGGTGCGACTGACGAAGATCTGGTGCGATTGGGAATCGATCGCGACACTCTTCAGTTCGCCACCGAGGACGACGGAACCCACGATCTTGTTCGTCGTCGTGTCGAGGACGACGAGCGACCGGTGAAAGAAATCGATGGCATATGCCTTCTGCAGCTCGGTGTCGATAGCGATGGAGCGCGGAGACCCGCCCGCCGGTGTGGGGATCACCGCGGTCACCTCCTCGGTGGTGGTGTCGATCACCGAGATCGAGTCGCTGTCATTGGTCACATACACCTGACGCGTCGCGGGATCGACCGCCACAGAGGACGGGTTGTTGCCGATGCCGTTGATGAGATCGTGAGCGATGACATGGTCGATCGTGTTCGTGTTCGTGTCGATCACGATCACCGTGTCGTTCGAGTAGTCCGTGACGTAGGCGCGCGCAGCGGCTGAATCCACGGCTACAGAGTCCATGCCGTCGCCGGTGGTGATGACCTTGGTGACTCGATTCATGTTCGAATCGATGATCGCGATCGTGCCGGAACCCACGACGTACACCTGCGCTCGCGATGGATCGATGGCGACCGCCTGAGGGAGGTTGCCTATTCCCGCGCTGACGTCATGCGGAAGCACCGCGATCACGGAATTCGACAGGGTGTCGATTGCTGTCACTGTGCCGTCGAGGTTGTTGGCGACATAGGCCCGATGAGCATCGTCTCGCACGGCGATGGCCATCGGTCCTTTACCGATCCCGGCGGCCGTGTCGTGCGGGATGACCGTGCGCAGCAGCACTGAGGCGGTAGCCGAGGGGGCGGTCCCGACAGCGCCCGAGAAGACTGCGGCGGCGATCAGGCCGACGGTGAGGGCTGCAGCGGTTCGGGCGTGAAGAGACATCCCCCCAAAATAGCAGAGGAATCCTCAGCTATCAAGCATCGGGAGGCGTCAGCCGAAGGCCTCCACGATGGGGCGGAACTTCATCTTCGTCTCGAGGTACTCGCGTTCGGGTTCCGAGTCGGCGACGATGCCGCAGCCGGCATAGGCCGTGATGTCACCGTCGGGGGCGACCTGCGCCGAGCGCAGCGCCACCGCCCACTCGCCGTCGCCGTCGGCACCGACCCAGCCCACCGGGCCGGCGTAACGGCCGCGGTCGAAGGGCTCGAGCTCGCGGATGAGCGCCAGGGCCGAAGCGGTCGGCGCTCCGGCCACCGCCGCCGTCGGGTGCAGCGCCGCGATCAGGTCGAGCGAGGTCGACCCGTCGGAGAGCGTGCCCAGCACGTCGCTGGCCAAGTGCCAGAGGTTCGGCAGCTTGAGGGTGAAGGGCTGCTCGCTCGAGCTCAGCGTGCGGCTGTGCGGGGCCAGCGCCGAGAGCACGCTCGCCACCGCGTAGCCGTGCTCGTCGAGGTCTTTCGAGGAGGTCGCCAGCGCGACGGCCTTGTCGTGGTCGGCGGCCGCATCCGTTCCCCGCGAGGTCGTTCCCGCGAGCACCCGGGCCGTGACCGTGCCGCGCGAGACGCTGACGAGCGTCTCGGGGCTGCTGCCGAGGAATCCGTCGACCGAATACGTCCAGCAGTCGGGGTAGCCGAGCGCGAGGTCGGTGAGCGTGCGGCGGAGGTCGGCGCCCTCCGGCAGATGGCCGGTGAGGTCGCGCGCCAGCACCACCTTGCTCAGCTGCTGGTCGGCGATGCGGTCGATCGCCGCCTGCACGGCGGCGCGGAAGTCGTCGGGGCCCATGCTGCCGGGCAGCAGCGAGAGCCGGTATTCGGGGCCGAGCGGGCGGGCCGTCGGATCGGGCACCAGGGCCGGATCCTCCCCCTCGACCGTCACCCGGGTGATCCAGTACTCGCCGTCGCGCTTGCCGAGCAGCAGGCGCGGCACGATCAGCACGCTCGTGGCGGCCGAGTCGTCGGCGAAGGCGAAGCTGCCGAAGGCCACCAGTCCGGTGCCCGAGACGCCGACCGGGTCGGTGACCGTGGCCGAGGCGACGACCTCTTTCCAGGCGGCGCAGGCCTCCTGCATCCGCTGCGCGCCCGAGAACTCCAGCCGGAGCGCCTCGCCGACGCCGGCGATGCCCTGGCCCTTGCGCATCCAGATCAGCGGATGCCGCGGATCGATCAGCGGCAGCAGCAGCTTGAGTTCACCGAGGCGGCTGGTCTGAACCCTCAGACGCGGGATCTCGGCTGCAGAAGCACTCACTTCTTCAGCTTACGCCTGGGAATCCGGCCCCTCGGCGCGCTCGCAGCGGGACTGAACGTAAACTGTGAGGGTGACTAAGGCTGACCTCACCAAACGACCCGAGCAGGTCTCCGCGATGTTCGACCAGGTCGCCGCCGGTTACGACCGCACCAACAACGTGCTCTCGGTCGGCAACGCCGTGCTCTGGCGGGTCGCGACCACCCGCGCCGTCGACCCGCGACCGGGCGAGAAGGTGCTCGACCTCGCTGCCGGCACCGGCACCTCCAGCGCCTCGCTGGCCAAGAGCGGCGCGCACGTCGTGGCGGCCGACTTCTCGCCGGGCATGATCGAGGTGGGCCGTCGCCAGCAGGCGGGCGTGCCCAACATCGAGTTCGTGGTGGCCGACGGGATGGCACTGCCGTTCGCCGACGAGGAGTTCGACGCCGTCACCATCTCGTTCGGGCTGCGCAACATCAGCGATCCGAAGGTGGCCCTGGCCGAGCTGTTCCGGGTCACCCGCCCCGGCGGGCGGATCGTCATCTGCGAGTTCTCGCGGCCGGTGAAGCCGCTGCGCGGCGCCTACTTCTGGTACCTCAAGAACGTGATGCCGGCCCTCGCGAAGGCCGTCTCCTCGAACGACGCGGCCTACGACTACCTCTTCGAGTCGATCGCCTCCTGGCCCGACCAGAAGACCCTGGCCTCCTGGCTGCGCGAGACCGGGTTCGTCTCGGTGCGCCACCGCGATCTCAGCGCCGGCATCGTCGCGCTGCACAAGGGCGTCAAGCCGCACGCCGCCAAGGGCGCTGCCGCACCGCACGCCGGTGCCGAAGAAAAGTAGGCTGTGACCGTGACACCCAGTCTCCGCCGAGCCGGCGGCCTCTCGCTAGCAGACCGCCTGTTCTCCACCGGAGAGGATCGGCGCACCGCCCGCCTCATCGAAGAGAGCATCGAGGCGCTCGAACGCCGTCTGGCCGAGGAGACCAAGTTCTCCGGCGGCCTGGTCGACGTCGTCTCCCGCTACCTGCTCGAGGCCGGCGGCAAGCGCGTGCGCCCGGTACTCGCCTTCCTCACCGCCCAGCTCGGCCGCGGCATCACCGACGAGGTCGTCACCGCGGCCACCTCGATCGAGCTCACGCACCTCGCCTCGCTCTACCACGACGACGTGATGGACGACGCCGATCAGCGCCGCGGTGTGCCGAGCGCCCAGTACGTGTGGGGCAACTCGGTGGCCATCCTGGCCGGCGACCTGTTGTTCGCGCGGGCCAGCGCCCTGCTCGCCATCCTCGGGGAGCGGGCCATCCGTCTGCAGGCCGACACCTTCGAGCGGCTGTGCCTCGGTCAGCTGAACGAGATGATCGGCCCGCAGGACGGCGAAGACGAGGTCGAGCACTACCTGCGCGTGCTCGCCGACAAGACCGGGTCGCTGATCTCGGCCTCGGCCCAGCTCGGCATCATCTTCTCGGGCGCCGACCCCTCGTACGAGCAGCCGGTGCGCGAGTTCGGCGAGAAGGTGGGCATCGCCTTCCAGCTCGTCGACGACGTGATCGACATCGCTCCGAGCGACGAGAACTCCGGCAAGACGCCCGGCACCGACATCCGGGCCGGCGTCGCCACGCTGCCCGTGCTGTACCTGCGTCAAGACGCCGCGGCCGGCGACTCCGCTGCCTCGGCCCTGCTCGAGCGGCTCGCGGCCGAAGCGCTCTCGGGTGCGAGTGCCGCCGACTCCGACGACGCCATCCGGATGCTGCGCGAGCACGCGGTGACCGGGCGAACCGTCGACGAGGCCCGCCGCTACGCCCACGAGGCCATCGCCGCGCTCGACCCGCTGCCCGCCGGCACCGTGAAGAAGACCCTCATCCGTTTCGCCGAGACCGTGGTGGAACGCACCAACTGACCCCGCGGGGCGCACCGTCGTCCGTTCCGCCCCGACCCGGCGGACCGCACCAACCGAACAAAGGAACCTCACCCGTGACCAAGCTCCGTTTGGCCATCGTCGGAGCCGGCCCCGCCGGCATCTACGCCGCAGACCTGCTCGTGAAGGCCGAGCGTCACTTCGACGTCTCGATCGACCTGTTCGAGCAGCTGCCCGCCCCCTACGGCCTCGTGCGCTACGGCGTCGCGCCCGACCACCCGCGCATCAAGGGCATCATCACGGCCCTGCGCGAGGTGCTCGACTCGGGTGCCATCCGCTTCTTCGGCAACGTGCGCTATGGCGTCGACATCACGCTCGACGACCTCAAGAAGCACTACAACGCCGTCATCTTCTCCACCGGCGCCATCCGCGACGCCGCCCTGAACATCCCGGGCATCGACCTCGAGGGCTCCTACGGCGCGGCCGACTTCGTGAGCTGGTTCGACGGGCATCCGGATGTCCCGCGCACCTGGCCCCTCGAGGCGCAGTCGGTCGCCGTCATCGGCAACGGCAACGTGGCCCTCGACGTCTCGCGCATCCTGGCCAAGCACGCCGACGACCTGCTGCCGACCGAGATCCCCGCCAACGTGTACGAGGGGCTCAAGGCCTCGCCCGTCACCGACGTGCACGTGTTCGGCCGCCGCGGCCCGGCGCAGGTGAAGTTCACGCCGCTGGAGCTGCGCGAGCTCGGCGAGCTGAACGACGTCGACATGATCGTGGCCGACGAGGACTTCGATCTCGACGAGGCGTCCAAGGCTGCGATCGAGTCGAACAAGCAGGTGTTCGTGATCAACAAGGTGCTGAACCAGTGGCGCGAGCGCTCGGTGGGTTCGGCGTCGCGCCGTCTCCACCTGCACTTCTACGCGAAGCCGCTCGAGGTCGTGGGGGAGGACGGCCGCGTGGCCGCGATCCGTTACGAGCGCACCGAGCCGGACGGCGCGGGCAGCGTGCGCGGCACCGGTGAGATCCGCGAGATCCCGATCCAGGCGATCTACCGTGCGGTCGGCTACTTCGGGTCGCCGCTGGACGGCATCCCGTTCGACGAGCACCACGGCGTCATCCCGAACCACGAGGGCCAGGTGCTCGACGACGACAACGAGGTCATCCCGGGCGTCTACGCCACGGGCTGGATCAAGCGTGGCCCGGTGGGTCTGATCGGCCACACCAAGTCGGACGCGATGGAGACCCTCGAGCACCTCAAGCGCGACCAGGCCAACTGGTGGGCGCCCGCCGAGCCCGAGGAGGACGCCATCCCGGCACTGCTCGAGTCGCGCGGTGTGGAGTACACCGACCTCGAGGGCTGGCACAAGCTCGACCAGCACGAACTCGGGCTGGGCGAGACGGATGCGCATCCGCGTCTGCGTGTGAAGGTCGTGCCGCGCGACGACATGATCGCCATCTCGCGGGCCTGAGGGCCGGCCGCGCGCATGCCTGAGCACTCCGAGGTGACGCCCGGGCGGTACCGCCACTACAAGGGCAACGACTACGTGGTGGTGGGCATCGCCCGGCACTCGGAGACCGAGGAGGAGTTCGTGGTGTACCACCCCGCGGCGGGCTCGCCCGAGGCGCTCTGGGTGCGCCCCCTCACGATGTTCGCCGAGACCGTGGAGGTCGACGGCGAGGTGGTACCGCGCTTCGCCCCCTTATTCGGTTAGCGGATGCAGAAATGCCGAGCACCGACGCCCTAGACGGGGTCGCTCCTCGGTATTTCTGCATCCGTCAACCGGACTGCTGCGGGGAGGGGGAACGGGAGACACGCGAGCGGACCGCGAGGGCCGCGCAGGCGATGACCGCGAGGGCGCCCACGACCGTGAGCACGGTCAGCGGCTCGCCGAGCAGGAGGGCCGCCCAGACGATGGTGAGCACGGGCTGCACCAGCTGGATCTGGCTGACCGAGGCGATCGGGCCGATGCCGAGCCCGCGATACCAGGCGAAGAACCCCAGGAACATGCTGAACAGGCTGACGTAGCCGAACGCGAGCCAGCCCTCGACGGGGGCGACCGGCGGATGCTGCGCCAGCGAGACCCCGGTGAGCACGAGCATCACGGGCGAGGCCGCCACCAGCGCCCAGCAGATGACCTGCCACGAGCCGATCTTCCGCGCCAGGAGGCCGCCCTCGGCGTAGCCGACCGCGGCCGCGACCACGGCGCCGAGCAGCAGCAGGTCGGAGAGGTGCAGGCCGCCGAAGCCGCCCGAACTCAGCACCGTGAAGCCGATCACGGCGGCCGCGCCGGCGAGCGAGGCCACCCAGAACAGCCGGCTCGGGCGCTCGCGGCCGCGCAGCACCGCCACCGCGGCCGTGGCGGCGGGCAGCAGCCCGATCACCACGGCACCGTGCGCCGCGGGCGCGGTCTGCAGCGCGAACGAGGTGAGGAACGGGAAGCCGACCACCACGCCGGCGGCGACCACGAGCAGCCGCGGCCAGAGCCGGCGGGCCGGGAGCCGGGTGCGCGTGACCGCGAGCACGATCGCGGCCAGGGCGGCGGCGACCAGCGCCCGCCCCGCTCCGACGAACAGCGGATCGAGCGTCGCGACGGCGATGCGCGTGAAGGGCAGCGTGAACGAGAACGCGAGCACCCCGAGGAAGCCCCACACGAGACCGCCGCGGCTGAGCCCGGCACGGGCAGGCGGTGCGCCGGATCCGGGTGCGAGCACGTGCGCGTCCGCGCCCCCGTGCTCGGTGCTCGCCTCCCCGCTCGTGCCGGCGGCATCCGTTCCCCCGCCCGCCGATAGCGGAGCGGCGTCAGGGGCAGTAGCGCTACTGTTGTGCTTCATGATCAACAGTAGCAGTGCGGAACGGATCGCGGCAGAGCTCCGCGCGGAGGTGCACGGCCTGCGGGCGGGAACACGCCTCCCGGGCACCCGCGCTCTCGCCGAGCGGTTCGCCGCCGGGCCCGTGACGGTGCAGCAGGCCGTGCGGATGCTCGTGCGCGACGGCCTCGTCGAGTCGCGACCCGGGGCCGGCAACTTCGTGCGGCATCCGGTGCCCGCACCCCGCTCGGACTTCGGCTGGCAGACCGCCGCCCTCGGCCCGGTGCGCAGCGAAGGCGGCTACGTCGGTTCGACCATGCAGACCGCGGGGGAGGAGATCATCGCCCTGCACGCGGGGTATCCCACCGACGAGCTGCTGCCGGTGCGTGCCGTGCAGGCCGCGCTGGCGCGGGCCGCGCGCTCGCGGTCGGCACTGGACCGCCCGCCCGCCTCGGGCCTGCCCGAACTGCGGCAGTGGTTCGCGCAGGAGGCGGCGGAGACCGCGGCGGGCGACGGCGCTCCGCCCGCGGCCGCCGACGTGATCGTGATGCCCGGCGGGCAGAGCGCGCTCTCGTCGATCTTCCGGGCGCTGGCCCGGCCCGGGGAGTCGATCGTGATGGAGTCGCCCGGCTACTGGGGCGCCATCGCGGCGGCCCGGCAGGCGGGGCTGGAGATCGTACCGGTGCCGCGCGACGGCGACGCCGTCGATCCGATCGTGCTCGCCGAGGCCTTCGAGCGCAGTCGCGCACGGCTGTTCTACGCCATGCCGCACTTCGCGAATCCGACCGGTGCCACCTGGTCGCCGGCGTCCGCGCGCGCGATCCTGGAGGTCGTCCGAGCTCACGGAGCCTTCCTGATCGAGGACGACTGGGCGCACGACTTCGCGCTCGACGGCGCGGTGCATCCGCTGGTGGCCCAGGATGCCGACGGGCACGTCGTGTCGGTGCGCTCGCTCACCAAGAGCGTGTCTCCCGCCATCCGCATCGCCGGAGTCGTGGCGAGGGGGCCGGCCCTCTCGCGCATCCGCACCGACCGGGTCGTCGACGGCCTCTACGTCAGCGGCGTGCTGCAGACCGCCGCGCTGGAGGTGGTGACCGCCCCCGGCTGGGCCCCGCACCTGCGCCGGATGCGCGAGCAGCTGCGGCTGCGGCGCGACACCCTGGCCGCACTCGTCACCGAGCTGATGCCGCCCGGCACGCTCACCTCGGTGCCCGCGGGAGGGCTGAACCTCTGGTTGCGGCTGCCGGCCGGTGTGGAGGTCGAGCGGTACGTGCGGGCCTGCGCGGCCGACGGGGTGCTGATCTCGCCCGGCACCGAGTGGTTCCCGGCCGAGCCGACGGCCGGATTCGTGCGGCTGAACTACTCCGGTCCCGCGCCCGGGCGCTTCGCCGAGGCGGTCACGGTGCTGGCGCGCCGGCTGGAGGGAGCGGGGAACCACACGCGCGGCGATGGGTGAATCGGCGGGTGAATACCGGGGGTCGCCCGACACGGCCCGCAACGGCGCTTCTAGGCTCGAGGCGTTCGCGGGCCGGCGATGCCTACCCATCACCGTCGGCCCGCGATACCGATCCCCGGCTCGCGCGGCCGGCGCATTCCGCGCTCAGGGCCTCGCGAACGGGCCGCTCAGAACGGCCCACTGCAGCAGCATGATGGTCTTCGCGTCGATGATGTCGGCGCCGATCCGGGCGAGGGCCTCGTCGATGCCCAGCTCGACCAGCTCGATGTCCTCACCCTCGTCGGCGAGCCCGCCACCGGCATCCGTCCGGTCGCGCTCGCTGTAGGGAGCGGCGAAGAAGTAGAGCTTCTCGGTGATCGACCCGGGGCTCATGTACGCCTCGAACACGCGCTGCACCTCGCCGATGCGGTGGCCGGTCTCTTCGTGGGCCTCGCGCCGGATGGCGGCCTCGGGGGCGTCGTCGTCGAGCAGGCCCGCGGGTGCTTCGAGCAGTTCGCCGTCGGGGTGGCCGTTGACGTAGGCCGGGTAGCGGAACTGGCGGATGAGCAGCACCGTGCGGCGGGCTGGATCGTAGAGCAGGATGGTGGCGCCGTTGCCCCGGTCGTAGGTCTCACGGTCTTCGATCGAGACGTGGCCGTCGCGGTGCCGGAACCGGATGCGCGTGGTGCGGGTGACGTACCAGTTCGAGCTGAGCAGGCGCACGTCGAGCACCTCGACCCGGGGGTTGCCCGTGAGGCCCCGTCCGGTGAGGTGCAGACCGGTGCGCCCCCGGCGGTCGGGTACGTCGACGCCGGGCGTCCCGGGCTCGGGCGCGTCGACGCCGGCCGTGTCCATTCTGTCGTTCAGGGGGCGCTCGCCGCTCAGCGGAAGTTGATGAACTGCAGGGCCACGTCGAGGTCGGCGCCCTTCAGCAGCGCCATCGTGGCCTGCAGGTCGTCGCGGCTCTTGGACGACACGCGCAGCTCGTCGCCCTGGATCTGCGACTTGACGCTCTTGGGCGCCTCGTCGCGGATGAGCTTGTTGATCTTCTTCGCGTCGTCTTGCGCAATGCCCTCCTTCATGGAGGCCTCGAGGCGGTACTCCTTGCCGCTCGCGTAGGGCTCGCCGGCGTCGAGCGAGCGCAGGGAGATGCCGCGCTTGATCAGCTTCGACTCGAAGACCTCGAGGATCGCCTTCACGCGCTCCTCGGAGTTCGCCTTCATCATCACCTTCTCGCCGCTCCACTCGATCGACGCCCCGATGTTCTTGAAGTCGTAGCGCTGCGCGACCTCTTTCTGCGCCTGGTTGAGGGCGTTGTCCGCCTCCATCTTGTCGACCTTGCTGACCACGTCAAACGATGAATCTGCCATGCCCGCCATTTTACGCGGGGAAGTCATCGTGACGAAGCCTCATGATGGCAAAGACAGGTGGCGAGTAGATCGGGAGATCGCCATGGAGATCCACAACGTGCCGGATGCCAGAAACGTGCGCGACATGGACTGCGGGATGGTGATCGAGACCTTCTGAGTGTTCAGGGGAACGTCGGTGGCATCTGCTTGAGTGGAGGGATGCGACTAAAGGGGCGGGCGACGGCGGGCGCCGCAATCGGGAGTGTCGCTGCGGCGGCACTCCTTCTCAGTGGGCTCAGCGGGTGCTCGGCGGGTGCCGTGGGCGGCGACGGGGGAGCGGATGCCACGTTCGCGGTGTTCGGGCAGGCCGAGGCATCCGGGGCCGGAACCTACAAGGGCGGCACGCCGACCGCCGAGCTGGTCGACGGCGAGTGGCTGGATCGGGTCGCCGAGGCGACCGGGATCCCGCGGCGGGCGCTGCAGGGATACGCGGGCGCGGCGATCGCGAGCAACGAGGTGCGGCCCGACTGCCACCTGGGGTGGAACACGCTCGCCGGCATCGGCTGGGTGGAGTCGCACCACGGCACGATCTTCGGGGGCAGCATCCTCGACACCGGCGTGACCAGCGCGCCCATCATCGGCGTGCCCCTCGACGGCGACGGGTTCCAGGAGATCGCCGACACGGATGCCGGAGCCGTCGACGGCGACACGGAGTGGGACAGGGCGGTCGGCCCGATGCAGTTCGTGCCCGCCACCTGGGCGGCCTGGGCCACCGAGGCGAACGGCGACGGGGTGCCCGACATCCACAACATCGACGACGCCTCGCTCTCGGCCGCCGAGTACCTCTGCTACTCCGGCGGCGACCTCGGCACGGAGGAGGGCTGGCGCACCGCGATCACCGGGTACAACGAGTCGCCCGCGTACCTCGACGAGGTGCTGGAGTACGCGGATCGCTACGCCTCCGAGGCCGCTGCCGACGGTGCGTCCGGCGACTGATCCGGTCCGATTTCGCGCATCGGTGAGTCGTGGGTATCCTTGATCCGCGCCTTCGGTTGTGTGATGAACGTGGTCGGGTGCGCCCTGGCGAGTTACCCAAGTGGCCAAAGGGATCTGACTGTAAATCAGACTGCTTCGCATTCGGGGGTTCGAATCCCTCACTCGCCACACGATATATTTCTGCCACCCAGCCGGTGGCGCAGCCGTATAGCCACCCAGCCGGTGGCGCCCCCGCCCTCCGCCACCTACCGGTGGCTATCCCGACTCTCAGTGAGTGTTCCGGAGTGACACCGTGGCGGACGGGGCCGATCCGCTAGTTCGAACGACGGAGATGTGCATGTCTGAAACGCAGTCCGAATCGCTGGCCGGCGAGCTTCTCGAGGTCGCCCGGGCGATCGCGATCGAGGCGGGGGCGCTGATCGCACGGCGCCGCGCCGAAGGCGTCGAGGTGGCCCAGACCAAGTCGTCGGCCGTCGACGTGGTGACCTTCGCCGACCGCGAGTCGGAGGACTTCATCCGCGCCCGGCTCGCCGAGCTGCGGCCGGAGGACGGGTTCCTCGGCGAGGAGTCGGAGGGCAGCACCGGCACCTCGGGCATCACCTGGGTCGTCGACCCGATCGACGGCACCGTCAACTACCTCTACGACATCCCCGCCTACGCCGTGAGCATCGCGGCCGTGCGGGTTCCGGATGCCGCGCTCGCGCCCGATCCCGCCACCTGGACCGCGCTGGCCGGCGTGGTGATCAACCCCGTGCTCGGCGAGGTCTACTCCGCCCGCGCCGGCGGGGGAGCCTGGCTGGACAGCCGCGACGGCACCCGCCGGCTCGCCGTCAACACCGGGGTCGAGCTCGGCAAGGCGCTCGTCGGCACCGGCTTCGCCTACGACGCCGGGCTGCGCGTGAAGCAGGCCGACTTCATCCGCGGGCTGGTGGCCGAGGTGCGCGACATCCGCCGTGCCGGATCGGCCGCCCTCGACCTGTGCTCGGTCGCCGCCGGCCGGCTCGATGCCTACGCCGAGCGCGGGTTGAACCCGTGGGACTACGCCGCCGGGGCGCTGATCGCGCGCGAAGCGGGGGCGTTCGTGGGCGGATTCGAGGGAGCCGCCGAGGGCTCGGTGCTCACCTTCGCGGCCGATCCGGCGCTCGCCGAGGTGCTCGCACCGCTGGTGTTCGAACTGCACCGGAGCGCGGGCCTCCCGCTCTGATCCTGCGCGACACCCGGAGGGCGCGCGGGATTGTTGTGCGAGGTGGCATATCGGGGATGGCCTCGGTACCCTTGACCAATCCGCCATCTCGCTTACCCCGAGACGATCACCCGACGTTCTACCGGAGATACCCACACAATTGGCACGGACGACTTCACGCCCGGATGACGACTCATCCAAACGCGAGGCCGATGGTTCGACGACGCACCAGACCCCTACCGGTCTTGGCCCTTCCCTTCCGTCGCGACGCAGTCTGCGCGTGACGCCTCCGGCCTCCCCTGAGGCGGCTGCCGCGGCGGATCGCGACTCGGCCGGCGCTGCCGCCGCCGATGTCGCCCCGGTTCAGGAGGCGCCTGTGCGCCGCCGTGCGCGTCGAGCGGCCGCGCCTGCCCCGGCTCCGGATGCCGCCGCCACAGCCGGCTCCCCTGTCGAAGACGCGCCTTCCGCGGATGCCGTCGCCCCCGCTCGTCCCGTCGGACGCCGCGCACGCACGGCCGCGCCGATCGATGCCGAGTCGACGTCGACCCGGGCCCGCACGAAGGCTCCGGATGCCGCGACCGCACAGCCCGTGATCGCCGCGAACCACGTCACCGCCGTTCGCCCGCACGCCCCGAAAGCCGGCCGTCGCGCGGCCGACGCCTTCAGCGACACGATCGAGAAGCCGGCCGGCGGTCGCCGCGCCCGCATCGTGACGCCCACCTCGGCCCCCGCCGCCGACGAGGCCGTGCCGACCCCCGCCGCCGACGAGGCTGTGGCATTCCCCGCCGCCGACGAGGCCGTGCCGTCCGCCTCCGAAGGCACTGACGCGAACGCCGTCGTTCCGGCAGACGCGCCCGTGACCCTGACGGTCGCCGGCACCGAGATCTCCGCCGAGGTCGTGCCGGTGGAGCCGGCCGCCGTCGAACCGGCCGCCGTCGAACCCGCCGCGAGCACCGCGCCCGCCACCCGTGCGGTCTCGCGCCGCACGCTGCGCTCCGCGGCCGCGGTGTTCGACGCGGAGCCCGGTTCGGCCTCGAAGGCCACGCCGGTCGACGCCGAGGCGTCCGCCGCCGCATCCGGAACCGGCGCGTCCGCCGAGGCCGCGGGCGGCGCATCCGGAGCAGCGGGATCCGCCCCTCGCCCCTCCGGCCGGCGCGTGCGCCGCGGCGACATCGCCAAGGGCGCTTTCAGCATCGTGGCGATGATCTTCGCCACCGGGATCGCCGTCGCCACCACGATGCCCGCCTCGGCCTGGCACGCGGCCTCCGACACCCCGTCGTCGTCGGTCGTGCTCGCCTCGAGCGTGACGACCCCCGGCCAGGAGCTCACCACGAGCGCCGAGGCCGCCGTGTCGAGCGTCGCCCGCGACGGCTACGCCGTGCGCGACACCGTGGCCGAGCTGCGCGCGGCCGGCATGCGCGTGGCCGACACGTTCACGAACAACCCGACGGGTGCCATCCAGTGGCCGTTCCCGGTGGGGGTGCCGATCAGCGACTACTTCGGGCACCGCGAGTCGCCCGGCGGCATCGGCAGCACCGACCACAAGGGCGTCGACTTCACGCCCGGCCAGGGCACGACCATCCAGTCGATCGCCGACGGTGTCGTCAGCTTCGTGCAGATCTCCGACAACGGCGGTCTCGGCGTGCACGTGATCGTCGACCACGTGATCGACGGCCAGAAGGTGTCGAGCGTCTACGGCCACATGCTGGCCGGCTCGATCACGGTCACCGAGGGCCAGGTCGTCAAGGTGGCGCAGCCCGTCGGCCAGGTCGGCAACACCGGAACCTCCACGGGTGCCCACCTGCACCTCGAGATCCGCCTCGACGGCACCACCCCCGTCGACCCCTACGCCTGGCTCCAGACCCACGCGGTCTGACCCGCGCCCAGCACGCCCCTCATCCCCGGTAGCGACTTCCCGCCGCTCGTCGTGGCGACCCGTCGATTCCGGCCCTGAGACATGGATCTCAGGGCCGAAATCGACGGGTCGCGAGGAGGGGGATGGGGGTTAGGGGTTACGCGGAGGCGAGCCAGACTGTGGTGTCGGTGGGGAGTGCCGGCTCGGTGAGGGACTCCGAGCAGAGCAGCACGTCTTCGGTGCGGGTCTCCACCGGGAGCTCCACCGGGGCGGCGCCCAGGTTCGAGATGACGGTGACGCCGTTCGTGCGGAAGGCGATCACGTCGGGGCCGTAGCCGTCGAGCCACTCGACCGTGCCGGTGCCCGATCCGGTGCCGACGCCGAGCGCGAAGCGGGCCCGCAGCGACAGCGCGAGCTTGTAGAGCTCGAGGGTCGACCCGGCGACACCGGTCTGCTGGTCGCGGGCGAACCCGTCCCAGTCGCCCGGCTGGGGCAGCCAGCTGGCGGCGGACGGACCGAAGCCGTACGAGGGCACGCCGGCCTCCCACGGGATGGGCACGCGGCATCCGTCCCGCCCGTACTTCTCGCCGTTCGTGCGGAACCAGGTGGGATCCTGCCGCGACTCGGCCGGGAGGTCGATGACCTCGGGCAGCCCGAGCTCCTCACCCTGGTAGATGTAGGCGCTGCCGGGCAGGGCGAGCATCACGGCGGTCGCGGCGCGGGCGCGGCGGAGGCCGACGACCGGATCGGGCAGGCCGGGGGAGTCGGGCCCGATACCGGCACCCTGCAGGTTCTCGGCGGTGAGGGCGAGCCGCGAGGCGTGCCGCACCACGTCGTGGTTCGACAGCACCCAGGTGGAGGGGGCGCCGACCGTGCCGAAGGCGTGGATCGAGGTGTCGATCACGGCGCGCAGCTCCGGGGCCGACCAACCGGCCGAGAGGTAGGTGAAGTTGAAGGCCTGCTGCATCTCGTCGGGCCGTACCCAGCGGGCGAGCTTGGTGAGCGGCTCCACCCAGGCCTCGGCGCAGAGCACGCGGTCGCCCTCGTATTCGTCGAGCACGCGGTGCCAGCCGCGGTAGATCTCGTGCACGCCGTCCTGCGCCCAATAGGGCGGGGTGGGCGGGTCGAGGGTGGCGTCGGCGTCGATGCCGGGCTCCAGGCCCACCAGGGGGTCGGCCATCAGGGGGTCGGATGCGCCGCCGCCCATGCTCCCGGCGTCGGCGGGCGGCGTGTAGTCGGGCAGGCCCTCTTCTTTGATGAGGCCGTGCGCCACGTCCACGCGGAAGCCGTCGACGCCGCGATCGAGCCAGAACCGCAGGATGCCGTGGAACTGCTCGCGCACCCACGGGTTCTCCCAGTTGAGGTCGGGCTGGGACTTGTCGAAGATGTGCAGGTACCACTGGCCGGGCGTGCCGTCGGGGTTCGTGGTGCGCTCCCACATCGGGCCGCCGAACACGCTCTCCCAGTTGTTGGGCATCTCGTCGCCGTTCGGGCCCTTGCCGTCGCGGAACATGTAGCGGTCGCGCTCGGGGCTGCCCTCGGGGGCGGCGAGGGCCTCCTGGAACCACTTGTGGTCCCACGAGGTGTGGTTGGGAACCAGGTCGACGATGACCCGGATGTCGAGCGCATGCGCGCGGGCGAGCATCCGGTCGAAGTCGGCGAGGGTGCCGAACAGCGGATCGACGTCGCAGTAGTCGGCCACGTCGTAGCCGGCGTCGTGCTGGGGGCTCGTCATGAACGGCGAGAGCCAGATGGCGTCGACGCCGAGGTCGGACAGCGCGTCGAGGCGTGCGGTGATGCCGGGCAGGTCGCCGATGCCGTCGCCGTCGTGATCGGCGAAGGAGCGCGGGTAGATCTGGTAGATGACGGCGGAGCGCCACCATTCGCTGCCGGTGCCGATCAGGGTGCCGAGCGTCTGCACCTCGGGGACGTCGGGGTCGGGCGAGGTCTCGATAGTCATGACGAGAACTCTAACCGCAGGCCGTGGCCGCTGTGGAATCGTTTGCAGACGTTCGGGAGCAGGTCGGCAGCGGTTCGGGAGTGCCTGGACGACGGATGCGGCGAAACCAGCCCCCGCGGGATGCTATTCTCTACTGGTGCCAAAAGCCGCTCGCGGCTGTGCGCGCCCCCTTAGCTCATTGGTAGAGCACTTCCTTGGTAAGGAAGAGGTAGTGGGTCCGATTCCCACAGGGGGCTCCGGCTTCCGGCCGGCCCCGGCCCTCGCGGGCTGCGGCCGTTCTCTGGAGTCAAGGCGGGGTAGCTCAGGTGGTTAGAGCACACGGCTCATAATCGTGGTGTCGCGGGTTCAAGTCCCGCTCCCGCTACGAAAACCCCCAAGATCTCGCCATCTTGGGGGTTTTCGCTTATGGGTCGGACGACGTGAGCCCGCGCCGGTCCCGCGCGTCAGCGGGCCGTGTATCCGCCGTCGAGGGCGAGGTTCACGCCGGTGACCCAGCTCGCCTCGTCGGAGGCCAGGTAGAGCACCCCGTAGGCCACGTCGAGTGGGCGGCCGAGGCGGCGGATGGACTGGTTCGCCGTCATCATCTGCTCGTAGGCCGGGAGGCCGCCCGGGTACTCGGCGGCGATGCCCTCCACGAGCGGCGTCAGCACGGTCGACGGGTTCACCGAGTTCACCCGGATGTTGTAGCGACCGTAGCTCGCCGCATCCTGCCGCGTCTGCATCGTCACCGCCCCCTTGGCCACGTGGTACGGCGTGAACTCGTCGTTGCCGATGAGGCCGTAGATCGACGAGAAGTTCACGATCGATCCCCCGCCGCGTTCGATGAGGTGCGGCACGGCGTGCTTCGTGGCGAAGAACACGCCCTTGACGTCGACGGCGAAGAGAGCGTCCCATTCGGTCTCGGTCACCTCGTGTGTCGGCTTGTCGACGCCGATGATGCCGGCGCAGTTGACCAGGATGTCGAGGCCGCCGAACTCCGCGGCGGCCTCCGAGACGACGGAGGCGACGCTCGCCTCCGTCGACACGTCCATCTCCCAGAATCGCGCGGAACCGCCGTCCTGCGCGATCTGCTCCACCACGGTCGCGCCGAGCGAGGCGTTGAAGTCGGTGACGGCGACGGATGCGCCCTCCGCCGCGAACAGCTCCGCGGTGGCGCGCCCCATGCCCGAGGCCCCGCCGGTGATGAGGGCGACCTTGCCCTCGAGCCGCCCCGTCATGCGCGCGCCGGCTCGGGAGCGGAGGCGGCGTCGGTGGCGAGGAAGCTGCGGTAGCCGCTCTCCTCGACCTCCCGGCAGTGCTGCTGGTACACCTGCCCGCCGCCCATGTACACCTGGAACTCCTCCGGCTTGCCGGGCACGTTCTCGCCGAGGAACCAGGCCTTGGCTTTCTTGCCCTCGCTGTACATCACGGTCGACTTGCCGGTGCGCTCCGTCTCGGCGGCCCACCAGTCCTCCGACTCGGGAGTGGCCTCGAAGCGCTCGACACCGTTCTCCTCGGCCCACTTGAGCGCCCGCTGCAGCCACTGGGCGCCCAGCTGGATGGGCACCACGAGGTTGGAGTACGGCGTCTGCGGCCCGAGCGACATGAAGAAGTTCGGGAAGCCGTTGGCGTTGATGCCGAGGTTCGACTTGAGACCGTCCTCCAGCCACTTCTCGCGGAGGGTCCTGCCTCCACGGCCCCGGATGTCGATGTTGGTGAGCGTGCCGGTCATCGCGTCGAAGCCGGTGGCGAAGATGATGACGTCGAGCTCGTACTCGGTGTCGCCCACCATGATGCCCTTCTCGGTGATCTCCGTGATGGGCTCGGCCTCGGTGTCGACGAGGTGCACGTGCGGCAGGTTGAACGTGCTGTAGTAGCCGTGGCCGGTCGGCACCCGCTTGCCGTTGAACGAGTAGGTGGTGGGTGAGAGCAGCTCGGCCGTGGCGGGATCCTTCACGATCTCGCGGATCTTCGACCGGATGAACTCCGAGGCGAGCTCGGAGGCCTCGTGGTTGGTGGCGAGGTCGTTGAAGCACTCGTTGGCGAAGTGGAAACCGCCCTCGTTCCACTTCGACTCGAAGATCTCGCGCCGCCTCTCCGGGCTCACCTCGAGCGCCGAGAACTCCGCGGGCTCCATCGCCACACCGAACGGATGCGCCGCCGCCTTCGCGTAGATGGCGTCGTAGTTCTCGCGCACGTGCTGCATCTCCTCGGTGGAGACCGCGTCGTTGTTGGTCTCGACGATGAAGTTCGGTGTGCGCTGGAAGACGAAGAACTCGTCGACCTCGGGCGCGATCACGGGGACGATCTGGATGCCGGAGGCGCCCAGCCCGATCAGCCCCACCTTCTTGCCGGTGAGGTCGACGCCCGAGCGCGGCCAGTGCGCCGTGTGGTACTTCTCGCCCGTGAACGCGTCGATACCGGGGATGTCGGGGTAGATCGCCTGCGAGAGAACCCCCATGCCGCTGATGAGGTACTTGGTGGTGACCGAGGTCCCGTCGGCGAAGTTCACCGTCCAGAGATTGGCGTCCTCGTCGTAGACCGCGGAGTCGACCCGGGTGTTCAGCCGGATGTCCTTGCGCAGGTCGAGCCGGTCGGCCACGAAGTTGAGGTAGTCGAGCACCTCGGGTCCGGCCGGGTAGCGCTGCGTCCACGTCCATTCCTCGCGCACCTCCTTGGAGAAGGAGAACGAGTAGTAGCTGAACTCGCTGTCGGTGCGCACACCGGGATAGCGGTTCACCCACCAGGTGCCGCCGATGCCGTCTTCGCCGTCGACCACGATCGTGTCGAGACCGATCTCGCGGAGGTGGTGCAGCAGGGCCAGGCCGGAGAAGCCGGCACCGATGACCACGGCATCGTGGTCGCGGGGGGTGGATTCGGTCATTGTGGTGTCCTTTCGCGTGTGTTCGAGGTGTCAGTTCGTGTGTGCCGAGTACCAGGCCGCGATGTCGGCGACGGCCTGATCGGCTTCGGGGAGGTTTCCCGCCTGGAGTGGGTAGACGTGCTGCATGCCCTCGGTGGCGTGGAACGTCACCTCCACCCCCGCGGCGCGGGCGAGCGCATCCAGCCGCTGGGCGTCGTGGAAGAGCGACTCGTGGGCCGACGCCACGATGTAGAGCGGCGGGAAGCCGGTGAAGTCGGCGTAGAGCGGGTTCACGAGGGGATCGGTGGGCGAGGCGCCCCCGGAGAGGTAGCGGTCGATGTTGCCCTGGAGCCCCTCGCGGGCGATCAGGAAGTCGGTGTCGTCGTTCGTGGCGATGGTCTCGCCCGTGTTCTCCATGTCGAGCCACGGTGAGATGGTGACGACCTGGCCGGGCGTGGGCCGCCCGGTGTCGCGCAACCGGAGCGTGGTCGCGATCGCGATGCTGGCGCCGGCGCTGTCGCCCACGAAGGCGATGTCAGCGGGCGAGCGGCCGCCGGCGAGGAGCGCCTCGAACACGGCCGTCGCGTCGTCGAGCTGCGCGGGGTACGGATGCTCCGGAGCGAGCCGGAAGTCGGCGACGAACGCCGACACCCCGCAGGCCTTGGCGACGTGCCCCGCCATCTTGCGGTGGCTGGCCGCCGAGCCGAGGGCGAAGCCGCCCCCGTGCAGGAACAGCAGGATCTTCGATTCGTCGGCGCCGATCGGATGCACCGCGATGCCGGGCACGCCGCCGATCGCGGTCGTGGCGTAGGTCACGCCCTCCGGTTCGGTGGTGGCGCGCTGCCAGTCCTCGAAGACCCAGCGCAGCACCGGCAGCGACATCTCGGGGGCGGCCACGAACTCGACGGTCCACTGCGCGTAGATCTCGCCGAGAAGGTCGGTCGGCTTGTTCGTCGACATTGAACTCTCTCCTCATCGTCGGGGATGACACCAGGATGACCGCGCGGGAAGACCCCTCGAGCGCTTGTCGCAAAATGACGCACCCGCGTCTCAGGGTGACCCGGCGAAGCGCATCCGCCGGAACCCAGACTGCTAATCACGCAGCTCAACGAAGAGAAACGAGGAACTCCCCATGTTCACCAAGAAGGCATCGCTCCTGGCGATCGGCACGGTGGCGGTGTTCGCCCTGGCCGGTTGTTCCACGGGTTCGCTCTCCTCCTCCGGAGATGACGCCGGTTCGACGGCCGCAGCCACCGACTCCGCCGTCACCGTCGGCACCGTCGGGGTGCAGGGCGACATCCAGGACATCTCCAACTTCTGCGGCGACAAGGACATCACGGTCGCCCTCGCCGACGGGTTCGGCGGCAACTCCTGGCGCAAGATCACCCGCGCGATCTTCGAGGAGGAGGCCGCGAAGTGCCCGAACATCACGAAGGTGCTCTACACGGATGCGCAGGGAGACACCCAGAAGGCGATCAGCGACATCAACTCGCTCGTCGCCCAGGGCGTCGACGTGATCGTCACCTTCGTCGACGGCGGTGAGGCGCTGCTGCCCACCATCCAGAAGGCGACCGAGGCGGGCGTGAAGGTCGTCCCCTACGTGGGCTCGCCCGGCGGCACCCCCGGCGTCGACTACGTCGACTTCGTGTCGGAGGACATCAACACCTACGGCAAGAACCTCGCCGAATGGACCATCGGGAAGATGGGCGGCACAGGCAACCTCGTGATGCTCGGCGGCATCGCCGGCAACTCCTACTCGCAGGCGGTCTACGACGGCGTGCTCGAGGCCGTCGCCGAGAACCCCGGCATCACGCTCCTCAACGAGGACGGCCCGGTCGCCACCGACTGGGAGCCCGGCAAGACCCAGCAGGTGGTCGCCGGACTCATCACCAAGTACGGCGACATCAACGGCATCGTGGCCGACTACGGCGGAGGATCCGTGGGCGGCATCCGTGCCTTCGAGGCCGCCGGCAAGCCCCTGCCGGTCTGGTCGGCCAACGACTCCAACGAGTTCGCCTGCCTGTGGTACCAGTACAAGGACGCTCAGCCCACCTACCAGATCGCCACGGAGTCGTCGCGCAACTGGGTGGTGGCCGCCGCCCTGCACAAGGGTCTCGCCGCCGCGAACGGCCTGCCCAACGACGAGCCGTCGACCTACAACCTCGAGATCATCGAGGACTCGACCGATCCCGACCTGCAGCCCAAGTGCGAGTCGGACCTCCCGCCCGACGCCATCCTCTCGTCGGGGCTCAGCGTCGACTCGCTGAAGCAGCTGTTCCAGTGAACCGGCTCGACGGCAAGGTCGCGATCGTGACCGGAGCGGGGCGCGGCATCGGGCGGTCGATCGCCGAGGTGTTCGCCGAGGAGGGTGCCACGGTGATCGCCACCGGCCGTGCCGCCTCCCCGGTGCCCTTCCCCGACGGGGTCGAGTACCACCAGCTCGACGTCGCCGACGAGCAGGGCTGGGCGGACGTCGTCGCCGACGTCATCACCCGCCACGGTCACGTGGACGTGCTCGCGAACAACGCCGGCATCATCGCCTACGAGACCCTGCACGACCTGACGCTCGACGACTGGAACCACGTCGTGGCCGTCAATCAGACGGGCACCTGGCTCGGCATGCGCGAGGTCATCCCGCACATGATCGCGCAGGGCGGCGGCTCCATCATCAACATCTCGTCGATCTGGGGCTCGGTCGCCGTGGCCGGCGCCCACGCCTACCACGCCACCAAGGGCGCGGTGCGAAACATGTCCAAGAGCGCCGCCATCACCTACGCGAAAGAGAACGTGCGGGTGAACTCGGTGCACCCGGGGTTCATCGAGACGCCGCTGACGGATGCCCAGGCGCCCGAGATCAACGACTACGTGGTGTCGATGACCCCCATGGGCCGGGCGGGCACGCCCCGCGAGATCGCGAACGGCCTCGTGTTCCTCGCCTCCGACGAAGCGAGCTTCGTGACGGGGTCGGAGCTCGTGATCGACGGCGGCTACCTCGCCCAATGATGAGAAGAAAGCGAATCCGATGACGAACTCCGACATCTACGACGTCGCGCTCGCCACCCGGCCCGAACCGGCGGGGCCCACGGGCCCCGCCCGGTTCGGGCCGGCGGTGCTGAGGCTCGACGGCATCGTCAAAACCTTCCCGGGTGTGCGCGCGCTCACCGACGTCACCCTCGAGGTGCTGTCGGGCGAGGTGCACGCGCTCGTGGGCGAGAACGGCGCCGGCAAGTCGACGCTGATGGCCGTGGCATCCGGTGCCCTCGCTCCCGACGGGGGCACCGTCGAGATCGGCGGGCGCGTGCTCGCGAGCGCCTCACCCGAGGCGGCGCGCGAGCTCGGGCTCGGCATCGTCCGGCAGGATCCCGCACTACTGCCCGACCTCACCGTGGCCGAGAACATGGCCGTCGGCGTGGGCTACAAGCGCGTCGGCGGGCTCGGCCGTGCCGTCGCCTGGTCGCAGAAGCAGCTCGACCCCTGGCAGATGGGCATCGACGCCAAGACGCGCGTGGCCGATCTCTCCGTGGAGCAGCGCTTCATCGTCGAGATCGCCAAGGCGCTGGCGCTCGAGCCCCGCGTGCTGATCCTCGACGAGCCCACCGAGCACCTCTCGCTCGACGAGGTGCAGAAGCTGTTCGGCACGGTGCGCGCGCTCGCCGCGGGCGGCACGGCCATCGTGTACATCTCCCACCGCATCCCCGAGGTGAAGCAGATCGCCGATCGCATCACGGTGTTGCGGGACGGTCAGGTGCGCGGCACCTTCGAGGCCGCCGAGGTCGACGAGCAGCAGATCGTGGAGCGCGTCATCGGGCGCACGCTCGAGACCGTGTTCCCCGAGAAGGGCAGTGACGCGGGAACCGTCGGCACCGCCGACCGGCTCACCGTCCGCGCGCTCTCGGGCGATGAGTTCCACGACATCTCGTTCGCCGTGAAGAAGGGGGAGATCGTGGGGCTCGCGGGGGTGCAGGGCAACGGGCAGGCCGCGCTCATCCGCTCGCTCGCCGGGCTGGAGCCCACCTCGGGCACTATCGACGTCGCCGGCACGGCGGTGTCGAACGGCTCGAACTCCGCCGCGGCGGCCGCCGGCGTGGTCTACGTGCCCGCCGATCGGCACGGCGAGGGCGTCTTCCTCCCGCTCTCCGTCGGCGACAACATCGTGTCGAAGACGCTCTCGCCGGTGTCGACGGCGGGCATGGTGAGCGAGCGCCGCGTGCTCGAGGTGGCGGCGGAGCAGATCAAGCGGCTCGCCATCAAGACCCCTTCGGCGCGCACGCCGATCCAGTCGCTCTCGGGCGGCAACCAGCAGAAGGCGGTGCTCGCACGCACGCTGCTCTCCAAGCCCACGGTGCTGCTCGCGGAGGAACCCACTCAGGGGGTGGATGCGGGCGCGCGCGTCGACATCTACCGCATCCTGCGCGACGCCGCCGACTCGGGAGCCGCCGTCGTCATCCTCTCGTCCGACGGCGTCGAGCTCGAGGGTCTCTGCGACCGGGTGCTCATCATGTCGCGCGGCTCGGTGGTGCAGGAGCTCACCGGCGACGCGGTGACGGAGGCCGCCATCGCGCGCGCCGCCCTCACCTCCACGACGGTGCGCGAGCGAACGGATTCCGACAGGTCGGCGCGTGGCGTGACGCTGCGACGGTTCCTGCGCGGCGACCAGTCGCCGGCCGCCGTGCTCGGCGCGATCTTCCTGGTGCTCGGCATCGTCGTGGCCGCCACGAACCCCGCCTACCTCGGCGCCTTCAACATCAACAACCTGTTGTTCATGGCCGCGCCGCTGCTGTTCGTCGGCGCGGCCCAGCAGGTGGTGGTGCTCGGCTCGGGCTTCGACCTCTCGGTCGGCCCGCTCATGGGGCTGCTCGTGGTGCTGGCGTCGTACTGGATCGTCGACGGCGGCAACCTCTACATCGGTGTCGCGCTGATGGTGGCGGGCGCGATCGGCACCGGGGTGATCAACGGCTTCCTCGTGACGAGGTTCAGTATCAACCCGGTGGTCGTGACCCTGGCCATGTACATGGCGCTGCAGGGCATCTACCTCACATTGAGGTCGACACCCGGCGGCATCATCTTCGGCGACGTGGCCGATCAGATCCA
Organism: Herbiconiux dendrobii; assembly: GCF_052048175.1. NCBI lineage: Bacteria > Bacillati > Actinomycetota > Actinomycetes > Micrococcales > Microbacteriaceae > Herbiconiux > Herbiconiux dendrobii. Next base: position 347,710 of record NZ_JBLZQV010000001.1, read on the forward strand.
GGCCAGGGTCGGCATCGTACCGATCGTCACCATCCTCGCGGTGGCCGTGCTGCTGTTCCTCGAGTTCGCGCTGCGGCGCACCCGCTGGGGCGTCGAGCTCCGCGGTGTCGGCTCCCGGATCGACGCGGCGGCGCGCCTCGGCATCAAGGTGGAGCGCACCCGGTTCTTCTCCTACGTGCTGTGCTCGTTCCTCGTGCTCCCGGCGGCCGTGATCATGATGGCGCAGATCGGCATCGGCGACGGTCGCCCCTCGCTCTCCTACACCCTGTCGTCGGTCACCGTGGTGGTGCTCGCGGGCGCCTCCATCTTCGGAGGCCGCGGGTCGTTCATCGGGATCCTCGCCGCGGCGTTCCTCGTGCAGCAGGTGCTCAACGTCTCGCCCTTCCTGGGCCTCTCGCAGGCGTGGTCGTACTGGCTGCCGGGCCTGATCACGCTCGCCGCCGCCGTGCTCTACGCACAGCTGCGCCGATCGCGGCGCCGGCGCCGCCCGCCCGCCCCGATCGCGTCACCGCCCACCTCCTCCTCGACCGCCGGTGCGGTCGCCACCCAGAATGGGAGCGCATCATGACCTCCACCCTCGACCGCAACCCGGCCCCGGCGCCGGCCGGTGCCCCCCGGCCGACGTCGTTCGGCCCGGCCGAATCGGCCTGGCGACGGATGCTCTCGGGCAGCTGGGTGGGCATCACCGTGGCGACGGTGCTGCTGTTCGCCCTGTCGCCCGTGATCGCCCCGGGCAGTCTCGGCACGGCGCCGCTGCTCAGCATGCTGCCCTTCGCCTCGGTGCTCGCCATCGTGGCCGCGGGGCAGACCCTCGTGGTGCAGCAGCGGGGGCTCGACCTCTCGGTGCCCGGCATGATCGCCCTCGCGGCCGTGCTCTCCACCGGATTGCCGCAGAACTACGGCTGGCCGCTCTGGGCGGCGGTGATCGCCGGCATCGTGGGCCCGGGGATCGTGGGGATCGTGAACGGCATCCTGGTGACCTGGTTCCGGGTGATGCCGCTCGTCGTGACCCTCGGGATGAACGCCGTGCTGCTCGGCACGGTGTTCTTCATCGCCGACGGCACACCATCCGGAGCGCCCGCCGAACTGAACGGCTTCGCACTGGACCGCACCCTCGGCATCCCGAACACGCTGCTCATCGCGATCGTGATCGTGGTGATCGCCGGCCTCGTGACGCAGCGCTCGATCATCGGCCGGCGCCTCACCGCCGTGGGCGTGAGCGAGCGGGCGGCGGCCGTGCTCGGCGTGCGGGTCACCACCTACCAGATGTTCGCCTACGCATTCGCCGGTCTCTGCTACGGCGCCGGCGGGGTGCTGCTGGCGGGCTACACGAAGACGCCCGCGCTGTTCCTCGGCGACTCGTACCTGCTCCCCTCGGTCGCGGCCGTGGTGCTCGGCGGCACCGCCCTCACGGGCGGCGTCGCGAGCGTGGTCTCCACCGGCATCGCCGCGCTCTTCCTCACCCAGCTCGGGCAGCTGCTGCGCTCGGTCGGCTGGCAGGACGCCCTGCAGCTGATCGCGCAGTCGGTGGTGCTCATCGCGGTGGTGCTGGTGCGCGAGCTGGTGCCGGTGCTGTTGCGTCGCAGGGCCGCGCGGAAGCCGGCTCCGGCGGCTCCCGGCTCCGGCCCCGCCCCGGCGCTCAGGCCGTGAGGCGGTAGGCCTTCATCTTGCGGTAGACCGTGGCGCGGGAGAGGCCGAGGATCTCCGCGGCCTTCGAGCGGTTGCCATCCGCTTCGGCGAGCGCCTTGCGGATGGCTTCCAGCTCGACACGCTCGATCATCGAGAGCACGCGCGTGCCCTGCATCGAACTCGGCAGATCGGCCGCCTGCACCACGCCCCGCTTGCCGCTCAACGTCAACTGCTCGATCAGCCCGCGCAACGCGGTGAGGTTGCCCGGCCACTGGTAGGCGGTGAGCACCTCGAGCGCGTCGGCCCGCAGTTCGAGCCCCGCTCCGGGCGCCAGCTGGTCGGCCAGCACCCGCCAGAGGGCGGCGAGGTCGGAACTGCGCTCGCGCAGCGGCGGCACCCAGATCATCGACATGCCGAGGCGAGCCGTGACCGTCTCGGCCTCGGTGCGGCCGTCGGCGGAGAGGGTGAGCAGAACGGGGCCGCGCCCCGATCCGCCTTCGAGCAGCGACTTCACGCCGTCGAGGCTGTGCGAGTCGAGCGTCTCGATGCCGCGGATGACCACGGGCGCCGAGGCCGCCAGGCGCTCGGCGAGACGTTGCAGCCACTTGCGGCTGCCGACGACGTGCCGCTCGGCCGCATCCGTCACGATCCGCTGCGTCATGACCGTGCCCGCGCGGAACGGCAGGCCGAGCGCCAGCGACGCCTTGCCCGAGCCCGTCTCGCCGGCGATGACCAGCGGTTTGCGCAGCTCGCGGTGGCGGGCGACCTGATGCGCGACCGTGAGCCATTCCGGAGATCGGCCCACGAGCTGCGGGCGCGCCGGGCCGATGCTGGTGGTGGTCGTGCGGTGCTCGCGCTCCAGCACGGCGATCGAGCCGGCGCCCTTCTCGAGGGAGGTGACGCGGAGCTCTGCGGTGCCCGTCGAGAGCTCGAGGGTGAACTGGCCCGTGCGCCCCTCGTCGACGCAGTGCTGCTGGATGAGGTTGATGTCGGCGACCGTGAGCCGGCCGGCCTTCTGGCTCTGCATCACGAGGCCCTGCGGACCGAAGGCCACCACGGGGCCCGCGTGCGAGCGCGACGCCTCGAGGAAGGAGTTGAACATCATCCGGGCCGCCGGGCGCTCGACGTCGAGCACCTGCTGCTCGAGCTGCATCGTGACCGAGTTGATGAGCGGCCGGAGCAACACGCTGCGGTCGGAGATCCTGCTCGACAGCGTGACCACCGCCAGCAGCTTCCCGGTGACCGGATGCCGCACCGGCGAACCGGTGCACACTGCGCCGCTGTAGAAGTCGGCGAAGTGCTCGACGCCCGAGATCTGCACGCTCTTGCCGGTGGCCGCCACCGTGCCGACACCGTTGGTGCCCACCACGTCTTCGGCCAGGATGGCGCCGCGCACGGTGCCGAGGCGGTCGAGGTGATCGAGCGCGCTGTGGTCGTGCGACCAGCGCTGCAGGATCCGGCCCTGCGAGTCGGCGAGCAACAGGCCCATACCGGTTCCGTCGAGATCGTCGGACACCCGGGTGAGGGGGGCCTGGAACATGTCCAGGAGGTGCACATCGAGCAGGTCGCTGTCGACGCGCGGGACGTCGCGGATGTTCGCGGGCACGCCGATGGCGGCACGCGAGCGCTGCCACGACTTGAGCAGCTCGGGGTTGAGTGTCTTCGTCGAGTCGTCCGCGGCGAGGAAGTCGTCTTTGACTTTCTGCACGCGATCCGGGTCGGAATGGAGAGGCACGATTAGCTCCTGGGGTCTGTCCGCGCCATCGACGACGCGGGTTGACTCGTCATCGAGAACACAGGACCGGTTGGGTGCGTGCACACCGGGTGAGCGGAACGTAACGTCATCATCACGGCTCCTCGGGTGAAGGTCAAGTAACGGTTAGATCGCGATCTCGACGGCGTCGGTCTCGGTGCGCTGAAGGCGCTTGTTGTATTCGACGACGGCCAGCTCGCCCGCCAGCTCGATGTGCTCCTCGCAGCGCCGGCGCGCGGTCGCGGGGTCGCGCACCACGGCCGCCTCGTGCACGATGAGCCGCAACTCCTCCATCGAGAGCGCCACGCGGTGCTCGTCGAGGAAGGCGTACCGGCGGAACAGGCCGATGCGCGTGTGCACCCCGCGCAGGTTGCTCGCCAGCACGGGGTTGCCCGCCCCGTCGAGCAGACGATCGTAGAACTCGGCCTTGCTCTGCTCGCGGCTCTCCACGGTTCCGTGCAGGTAGCTCGCCTCCATGCGCTCGAGCAGTGCCACGAGTCCGGACGCCTGCTCGTCGTCGGCGTTCCGGGCGAAGAGCTCGCCCGCGAGACCTTCGAGCACCCGCCGGACCTCGTAGAGCGATTGGATGTCGTGCTTCGAGAGCACGGTGACGATGGGGCCGCGACCGGGCAGCATCGTGATGAGACTCTCGCTCTCCAACTGCCGGAGCGCTTCCCGCACGACGGTGCGGGAGACTCCGTAGCTCTCGCAGAGCGAGTTCTCGAGCAGGCGTTCGCCGGGGGAGAGCACTCCGTCGAGGATGTCGTCGCGCAGATTCTGCACCACCTGCTGACGCAGCGGAGCGGCGTGGCGCTCGATCTTGGTGGGGGGCATCCGTCGCCCTTTCTCAATTTGACTCATCGTGTCCGGAGGAACTGCTACGCATCGTACCGTATTACGAGAATACTCGAAGGGATGGATTCAATGACGATTCTCGACAACACGACCAGCGAGGCGACCGGAGGCGGCACCGTGACGCTGCGGGGCCGCTCCATCCCGGTGGGGCTCTACATCGGCGGGCGGTGGCGGGGGGCGTCGACCACGTTCGACGTGCTGAACCCCGCCACCGGCGGAGTGATCGCGCAGCTGCCCGACGGCAGCGCCGCCGACGCGCTCGACGCACTCGACGCCGCGGCAGCCGCCCAGCACGAGTGGGGTCACGTGGCCCCGCGCGACCGCGCCGACCTCTTCCATCGCGCGCACCGCCTGCTGCTCGAGCGGGCCGACGCGATCGTCGAGACCATGACGTTGGAGAGCGGCAAGCCGCTCGCCGAGGCCCGCGGCGAGTTCGACCTCTCGACCGGGTTCTTCCTCTGGTACGCCGAGCAGGTCGCCCACCTCCACGGCACCTATGCCGACGGCTCGCGGGGCGGCTACCGGATCATCACCACGCACCAGCCGGTGGGCCCGTCGCTGCTCATCACGCCCTGGAACTTCCCGCTGCTGATGATCGCCCGCAAGGCCGGAGCGGCGCTCGGGGCGGGGTGCACCATCGTCGTGAAATCGGCGAAGGAGACCCCGCTCACCTGTGCGCTCTTCGTCGAGACGCTGCACGACGCCGGCTTCCCGCCCGGGGTCGTGAACCTCGTGCACACCACGCACTCGGCGGAGGTCTCGGCCGCCGTGATGGCCGACCGCCGCCTCCGCAAGGTGAGCTTCACCGGATCGACCGGTGTCGGCAGCACACTGCTGAAGCAGGCCGCTCCCGGGATCGTGAACGCGTCGATGGAACTCGGCGGCGACGGGCCCTTCGTGGTGCTCGACGACGCCGACGTCGAACTCGCGGCCCAGCAGGCGATCGTGTGCAAGTTCCGCAACGCCGGTCAGGCCTGCGTGGCGGCGAATCGCATCATCGTGCACTCCGCGGTGGCGGAGGAGTTCACCCGCCGCTTCGTCGAGCTCACCAAGCAGCTGCGGGTCGGCGACGGCTTCTCGGCCGGAGTGGACGTCGGCCCGATCATCTCGGCGGCGCAGCGCGACGGCGTCGCACGCCTGGTGGCCGAGCTCAAAGCGATCGACTCGGAGCTGCTCACCGGCGGTTCCGCCGTCGAGGGCGAGGGCTACTTCTTCGAACCGACGGTCTTCAAGATCAACGACCGCGACAACGAGATCTGCAACCAGGAGCTGTTCGCCCCGATCGCCACGATCTACACGGTCGACTCCACCCGGGAGGCGATCGAGGTGGCGAACGACACGAGCTACGGTCTCGCCGCCTACCTCTTCACCCGCGATCTCTCCCGCGCCATCGCCGTGAGCGAGCGCCTCGACTCGGGCATGGTGGGCATCAACCGCGGGATCATGGCCGACCCGGCCGCGTCGTTCGGCGGGGTCAAGTCGTCGGGTCTGGGACGCGAGGGCGGCCACCACGCCATCCACGAGTTCCTCGAACCCAAATACCTCGCCGTCACCGTCGATGAGAGCAAAGGACTGGACTGAATCATGAGCACCGCCTCCTTGGGAATCCTGCGCCAACCGAAGACCGTGCTGTTCGGCCCGGGCCAGCGCCACCAGATCCCGTTCCTGGTCAAGGCGATCGCCGAGCACCTGCTGGTGACCACCGACGCACGCATGGCCACGACCCCCGAGTTCACCGAGCTGATCGAGGCGATCCGGGCCGCCGGCGTCGACGTGTCGATCTACGCCGAGGCCGAGCCCGACCTCCCGCGCGAAGACGTGATGGCCGTGGTGGAGCGCTTCGGGCACACCCAGGTCGACGCCATCCTCGGCATCGGCGGAGGGTCGTGCATGGACCTCGCGAAGGTGTCGTCGATCGTGCTCGCCAACGGCGGCGACGTGCGCGACTACTACGGCGAGTTCCTCGTGCCGGGGCCGGGGGTTCCGGTCATCACCGTTCCGACCACCGGCGGCACCGGTGCCGAGGTCACCTGCATCTCCGTGGTCTTCGACCGGGAGAAGGGCATGAAGATCGGTGTGGCGAGCCCCTTCCTCGAGGCGCACACCGCGGTCATCGACCCCGAGCTCACCCTGAGCTGCCCTCCCGGGCTCACCGCGGCCACCGGGGCGGATGCTCTCTCCCATCTCGTCGAGGCCTTCACCGACCGCGTGAAGACGCCGACGCCGGAGGAGATCGACTCCAAGCTCTACATCGGCAAGAACCCGCTGACGGACGTCTTCTGCCGCACGGGCCTTACGCTGCTGAACCACTCGCTGGAGGCGGTCGCCGCCGACCCGTCCGACCTCGACGCGCGCTCCGACACGATGTTCGCGTCGTACACGGCGGGGATGTCGATCAACACAGCCGGCACCGCGGGGGCGCACGCCATCCAGGGCGCGATCGGCAACCTCACCCACACGCCGCACGGCTTCGGGATCAGTGCGCTGCTGCCCTACGTGATGCGGTTCAACCTGCCCGAGCGGGTGGCGGAGTTCGCCGAGATCGGGCGCATCCTCGGCGTGGCCGACCCGGCAGCGAGCGAGCTCGACCAGGCCCACGCGGGCATCCTGCGCGTGGAGGAGCTGCTCGCAGCTCTCGGGGCGCCGCTCGATCTGAAGACCCTCGGCCTGTCGCCCGACGACTTCGGCTTCGTGGCCGACCAGGCGATGCTGGCCACCCGCCTCACGGCGAACAACCCGCGCACGCTGACCCGGGAGCTCGTGGTGGCGATCCTGGAGCGCGGGTACGCGAACGATCGCAGCTGGTGGGAGGTGTGAGCGGGCATCCGGCCGTCTTGGAGCCGGGGAGCCGGCCGGCGGCGATCACCGGAGCGGGGTCGATCGGGGTCGCTTTCGCGGTGCTGTTCGCGAGTGCCGGGCGCTCGGTGCGGGTGTGGGACGCCTTTCCGGAGGCGTTCGACCGCGCGCGCGGCGAGCTGGCGGCGCGGCTCGGGATGCTGGCCGAGTTCGGGCTGCTCGCGGACCCCGTCGACGTGGTGACGTCCCGAGTGGTCTTCGAGGCCGATCTGGCGGATGCGGTGGCGGGCACGATCCTGGTGCAGGAGTGCGCCCCGGAGAGGGTGGAGCTGAAGCGCGAGCTGTTCCAGACCGTGCTCGAAGCCGTGCCCGGCGACGCCGTGCTGGCCAGTTCGAGCTCGGCTATCGTGCCGAGTGCGATCGCTGCGGGCGACGAGAGGCTGGCTCGCCGGCTGCTCGTCGCGCACCCGGGCAATCCGCCGTACCTGCTCCCGGTGATCGAGCTCGTGCCGTCGCCCGCCACCGACCCCGCCGTGCTCGAGCGCGCCACCGAGTTCTACCGGGCGGTCGGTCTCAAGCCGGTCCACGTGCGCCGCGAGATCGAGGGCTTCCTCTTCAACCGTCTGCAGGGGGCGGTGCTGCGGGAGGCGTACGCACTGGTGCGCGACGGCGTCGCCACCGTGGACGACATCGACGAGGTGGTGCGCAGCGGGCTCGGCCGTCGCTGGAGTTTCATCGGACCGTTCGAGACCGTCGACCTCAACACCCGCGGAGGGATCGAGTCCCACGCCTCGAAGATGGGCCCGGCGTACGAGCGCATGGGTGCGGAACGGGGTCAGAGCGATCCGTGGACCGCAGAGCTCGTGGCGGCCGTGGCCGCTCAACGGCGGGCCGCGCTGCCGCTGGACGACTGGGACGAGCGTGTGCGGTGGCGGGACGAGCAGCTCATGCGGCTGAAGCCGGTCTGGGACGGCGTCGATGGGCGAGGTCTCCCGGCCTAGACACGAGCAGGCCTCCCCGGGGCGCGTGCCCTGCACGTGCGGGGGATCTCTCAGCTTCGACCGCGGGCCGGGCCGGGCTCACCGTCGCAGAACGCTGGGAGCAGGGCATGGCCGTGCGCCGCGCGGTGCTCTCCGACGCCCACGTCGACCGGGCCCAGGCGCGGTCAGGCGCGGCCCTTGAGGATGAGGTTCCAGTACACCCAGGGCAGCACGTAGCGATCGGCGACGAACGTGAGCCGGCGCTCCTTGGCCAGACCCTTCCAGAACGGGATCGTGGGCTTCGGGCGGTAGCGGTCGTCGAACTCGGCGAAGACGACCGTGGAGCGCGACACGACGAACGGGCAGACCGAGTAGCCGTTGTACTCCTGGGGGAGCGATTTGTTCTTCATCGCGGCGACGAGGTTCTTCGCGAGCACCGTGGTCTGCTGCCGGAGCGCCCCGCCCGACTTGGAGTTGAAGGTGGCCGCGGCGTCTCCGAGCGCCCAGACATCCGGAAACCGGTGGTGCCGGAGCGTCAGCGAGTCGACGTCGACGAAGCCGTCCGTGGTGCCCTCCACGGTGAGCGGCGTCGCGGCGAGCCAGCTGGGTGCGGACTGCGGCGGTACCGCGTGCAGCACGTCGTAGGCGAGCGTCTCCCGGGCATCCGGATCCGCATCCGGGCCGGCGCCCGCGATCGTGACCGTCTTCTGCTCGGCGTCCACGGCCGTCAGCTCCCGGCTGTAGCGCACGTCGATGCCGTACTCGGCGGCCTTCCGCTCGAGCTCGGCGTCGATGAGCGGCATCCCGAACAGGGTCGGCGTGGGAACGACTAGCACCACGTCGATGTCGTCCAGCACCCCGGTCGCCCGCCAGTAGTCGCAGGCGAGGTACATCGGCTTCTGCGCCGCTCCCGCGCAGGTCGCCGGGCCCGAGGGCTGGGTGAACACCACGGTGCCGCTCCGGGTCTCCCGCAGCACCTGCGACGCCTTCTGCGCGTAGTCGTACTCGTAGTTGGAGATCCCGGACGGCGAGGCCATCGCCTGCACCAGGCCGGGCACCGCGTCCCAGTTCTTCTGGATGCCCGGGCAGACGATCAGCTGGCCGTAGCTCACGAGCCCGCCCGAGCTGAGCTCGACGGTCTTCGCGACCGGGTCGATGCCGCGCACCCGCGCCTTGATCCAGCTCACGCCCTTGGGCATGACGGAGGCCTGCGGACGGGTGGCCTTCGACGCGGGTGCGGTGCCTCCCGCGACGTGGGAGAACATCGGCTGGTAGAGGTGGTGCTCCCGCGGCTCGATCACGGCCACGTCGGTGATGCCGTAGCGCCGCAGCCGTCCCGCCACGGAGAGGCCGGCGTTCCCACCCCCGATGACGACCACATCGTGATGCACGGGCGCGGTCGATGAGGACGTCATCATTTCACCGTACTCGCGCCGGCCTCCGCAGAGACCCCCAGGCGCCGCACGATTCCGGATGCCCGGTCAGAGCGACCCCGACACGACCCGGCCCTCGAACAGAACGGCGTCCACGGCGATGGTGCTCAGGTCGTCGCGGCCCTCGGCGAGCGGGTCGTCGCTCAGCACGACGAGGTTCGCGCACTTGCCGACCTCGATCGAGCCGGCGGTGGCCGCGATGCCCAGCTGACGGGCTCCGCCGATGGTGTAGCCCTCGAGCAGCGTCTCGCGCCGGAGCTGATCGCCGGCGCCGGGCCGCACGCTCCCGGCGAAACGCTCCGGATCGAGCGGATACTCGGGGTCGATCCGCGACCGGGCGACCTGCATGCCGAACAACGGATCCGCCCGGTGCAGCTCGTAGCCGGTCACCACGTCGCTGGAGAACGCCAGCACCGCCCCGGAGTCGGCGATCTCGGTGAAGCGGTACATCCGGTTCCAGCGCTCGTCGCCGAGGTGCCGTCGCGCACCCTCGCCGAAGTAGCCGCCCGACCAGTGGCAGGTCCAGTTGACGATGATGCCGAGCTCGGCCGGGCGCCGGAGGTCGGCGGGGTCGATCAGCTCGCAGTGCGCCAGGGTGACCAGGCTGCGGAAGTCTCCGGCCCCGGCCCCACCGCCCGCGGCGGCGCGGCGCATCCGCCGGGCGATCTCCACGGCGTCGCAGGCGATCCGGAAGGCCCGGTCGCCGACCAGGTGGATGTGCACGTCGACGCCGTGCGACTCGGCGAGCAGCAGGCAGTCGACGAGCTCGTCGCACTCGAGCGACATCTCTCCGAGACCGAGACCGAGACCGCGGCCGCCGCCATCGCCGTCGTCGCCGTCGTCGCCGTGCACGCACATCGGCGCCAGCACGGCGCTGTTGCCGCTCTCGTTCGTGCCGTCGAGGAAGAGCTTGAGCGTGTTCATCCGCACGTGCCGGCCGCCATGATGGGCCTGCAGCCGTGCCAGCCGCTCGATCACACCGGGAAGGTCGTCCCGCCCGCGAAACCGCAGCGCCCCGCTGTAGTGCAGGGTGAGCTCGCCCCGCCGATCCAGTTCTGCGACCGATTCGACCATCGCCTCGTCTTCGACCAGCGCCTCGAACACGGCCGTGACGCCGTGCCGGGTCATGAACTCGAAGAAGGGGGCGATGCGCTCGGGCGTGAGCTCGTGCGGGGGAGTCCAGCCGATCGCCGCGTACACCCGATCCATGTAGTGCAGATGCACCATCTCGCGCAGGAGCCCCGTGGGTTCGCCCGCCTCGTCGCGCACGAACATCTCCAGCCCCGGGATGGGGTCGGGTGTCGATGCGGTGATCCCCATCAGCTCGATCATCCGGCTGTTCACCCAGTGCTCGTGCTCGCTGAAGTCCTGGCAAAGGCAGGGCCGGTCCGAGACCGCGGAGTCCAGCAGCTCCTTCGTCGCCTCCCGGTCGCGGAAGGTCTCGCTCGGGTAGTACTCGAAGTAGAGGAACGGCACCTCCTCGGGCGGATGCGTCTCGGCGTAGTCACGGATGAACGCCAGCAGGTCGTCGACGTCGCTGGTCCACGGCAGCCGTACGTGCCACAGGCTCTGCGTCACCATGCTCGGATGGGTGTGCGAATCGACGAAGCCCGCCGTGAGCGTCCTCCCCCCGAGGTCGACCACCGGGAGGCCGGCCGTGTTCTGCCAGTCGTCCCCGTCGCCCACGTAGGCGATGGTCGAGTCCTCGATCACGACCGTCGAGGCCCGCGGATGCGCCGGGTCGGAGGTGTGCACGATCGCGTTCGTCAGCACCAGGCTCATCGGTTCGTCCCACTCCCGGTCCCGGCCTCCGTCTCGGTCACGGCAGGGGCCGCATCCTCGTCCAGCTCCATCGACGGCGGTGGGCGGCGGAATCCGCGGGAGCGGATCGCCATGTAGACCACGCCCAGGGCCAGCCAGGCCAGGCCGAGCAGTTTCGCCGAGATGTCGATGTTCACCCAGAGCACGATGCACACGATCATGCCGAGCGCGGGGATGACGAGGTAGCGGAGAAAGTCGGCGCCGGTGCGGCGCCTGCCGCGGATGTAGAAGTGGCTGATGACCGAGTAGTTCACCATGATGAATCCGCTCAGCGCCCCGAAGCTCACCAGCGAGGCCGCCCCCAGCAGGTTGTCGGAGTAGAGCAGCGCGCTGAGCGCGACCGCGGAGGTGAGCAGGATGTTGTTCACCGGGGTGCCGAACCGCGTGCTCAGCTTTCCGAAGAAGCGCCGGGGCAGCACCCCGTCCCGGCCCATGCCGAACAGCAGCCGGGAGACCGCGGCAAGGCCCACCAGGGCGCAGATGACGCTGCCGAAGTTGTCGATCACCAGGAAGGTGGTGGACAGAACGTCGCCGCCGATCCGCGGAAGCAGCTCGAACACGGCGGTGTCGGGGTCGGCGAAGTCGCGGTAGGCGGTGGGCCAGGCGATCTGCGTGAAGTAGGAGATGAGGGCGAAGGCGGCACCGGCGCCCACGCAGACGATCATGATCGCCCGCGGCACCGTCGTGCGGGGCTCGACCGTCTCCTCGGCCATGGTCGACACCGCGTCGAAGCCCAGGAAGGCCGCTGCGAGGATCGACGAGGCCCAGAGCAGGTTCGGCCCGTCGAAGGTGTCCACGTTCAGCAACGCCTTCGGGTCCAGGAGCGTTCCGCTGCCCCCGCCCTGCGAGACGTACACACCGGCGATGATCACCACGGCGAGGCAGAACAGGATCTGCGCCCCGACGATGACGGTGTTGATGCGGCCGGCGGTCTTGACGCCGACGATGTTGATCGCGGCCACCAGCACGGCCAGCCCGATCACCCAGACCGCCACCGGCACCTGGGGCACGAAGGTGTTCATGTAGATGCCCACCAGGAGGTAGCAGACCATCGGCAGCAGCAGGTAGTCCAGGAGCATCACCCATCCGGTGAAGAAACCGAGCCAGGGATTCACCGCTCGGCGCACGTAGGTGTACGCGGAACCCGCGATCGGGTACTCCTTCACCATCACTGCGTAGCTGTAGGCGGTGAAGAACATCACGACGGTGGTGATCAGGTAGGCCAGCGCCATCATCCCGCCGGTCATCTCGGTGACGATGCCGTAGAGGTTGAACACGACCGTGGGGGCGAGGTAGGCCAGGCCGAAGGCGACCAGGTGACGGAGCTTCAGCACTCGCCGCAGGGATCCGCCGCGTGGGGCGCTCGCCGGGGCGTTCAGCGGCGGGCTGCTGGTCTCGGACATGGAGCTCCTTCGGGTGACGTTCGGGTCGATCGTCCGTCGGCGGGTCGATCGTCCACCCACTGTAGGAAGGCGACTGCGGCCCCGCGCATGCCGATGGCGCTGGGTGCGGATGCCGATCGCGCTCGAACGGATGCCTAGGGGAGGCGGACGGGGACCAGGGTCACGTGGTTCGCGCGGGCAGCGACCTGCCGGATGAGCGCGTCGACCCGGGCGCGGTCGTCATCCGCCGAGTAGTGCACCCAGAACCGCATCGGCCAGTAGCCGTCCCGCTTCGCGAGCAGGGCGTCGATCACCGCGCCGGTCGCCTCGGCCGACTCGAACTGCAGCACGAAGTACGGGGTCAGGCCGGCCGCGCGCAGCCGTGCGATCGTGCTCGCCGCGCCGGTGCGGACGAGCTGCTCGGTGACCGTGACGGGCGTGAGGTGCTCGGTCGCGGCGGGCGGGTCGGCCGCCGAGGAGGCGGGGGCGGCCGGCATCCGTCGCACCGTCTCGATGAGCCAGTGCGCCGTTCGGCCGTCGATCGCGGCGATGCGGTCGGGGCGGCGGATCTCGGCCTGCGACTGCCGCCGGTAGGCCGCCGGCAGCACGCCGAACCAGGCCAGGAACGTGCGGGTGAAGTACTTGGTGTCGGAGAAGCCGCACTGGGCCGAGATCTCCAGCATCGTCAGCTCGGTGCGGATCACCAGCTTCTCGGCGCGCCAGATCCGCAGGAATCCGAGCAGGGTGCTGAAACTCAGGCCGGAGACGTTCTTGACCAGGTGCGAGACGTACGAGCGCGAGAAGTGCTGCTCGGCGGCGATCGCGGCGAGGATCGTACGGTTCTCCGCGCCGTCGCGCAGCGAGCGGAAAACCTCCCGGTACCGGCGGCGCAGGTGCGCCGAAGGCGATCCGCTCCGGTTGTTGTAGCGCTCGAGCGAGTAGTCCGAGCACAGCCGGGTCAGCAGCCGCCGGCACAGGGCGAGCTCGCCGCCGCCCTCGCCGCCGCTCTCGGCCGGTGCGAGGGCGGTCTCCAGCAGCTCGAGCGCCGAGGCCCGCAGCGCGGCCTCCTCGCCGTTGTGCCGCACGAGGTCGAACGACTCGCAGGCGAACACGATGTGCTCGATGAGCGGGTCGACATCGAGGAAGTCCGCCAGCCGGACGTGGATGATCGCGGTCGCGTTCGCGTCGTCGCCCTCGAGGAGGTGAGGGTCGTCCTCGTTGATGACGAGGAAGTCGCCGGCGCCGAGGTCGAACGACTCGCTGCTGACCCGCACGTGCAGGGCACCCCGCAGCACGCACAGGATCTCGATCACCCCCGGATGCGCGTGCAGGTTCGTTGCCCGGATCGTGACCACGGACGCCGAGACGGCTCGCCCGGGTGCGAACTCGACCGGCCGATCGAACCGCAGCGCATCGGGCCCGGGCGCCGTCATCCGAGACGCCCGTCGCCCCCGGCCGCGAACTCCGAAGAACCGGGACGCCGCAGCGACGCGCGCGGATGCGCCGTGTCTCGCAGGAAGGCCATACCGCAGTGTACGGTGACGCCAGCATGACGAGGGCGTCGGCCGCGCTCGCGTGTTACTGACTTATGTGTATTTTATTTATTTCCAATAAAGCGTTCTAAAACCACTAACATGACGTGATGCAAGCGCTGACCAACCCTTACACGCCGAACGCCGGTGCGGAGCCGCAAGCGGTCGTGGGTCGCGATGCCCAACTCGAGTCGTTCGACCTCCTTCTGGCTCGCATCGAGCGCGCCCGTACCGAGCAGTCGATGATCATCTCGGGGCTGCGCGGTGTCGGCAAGACAGTGCTCCTCGGGCAGTTCCGGACGAAGGCGCTCGAACGGGACTGGGTTGTCGTCGAACTCGAGGTGAGCAAGAACGACGAGAAGCACTTCCGGGCATCGATGGCCACCAAGCTCCGTACCGCGCTCTTCGAACTGTCACCGAAGGCTCGGTGGACCGACAGGTTCAAGCACGCCGCCGCCGTGCTGCGCTCCTTCACGATCAGCGTCGATCCCGACGGAATCATGTCGGCCGGCTTGGACGTCGATGCCGCGGAAGGGTTCGCCGACCACTCCGACTTGGCGCTCGACATGACCGACGTCTTCGTCGCGCTCGGCGAGGCGGTGCGAGAACGGGAGCGCGGAGTGGTGCTGCTTCTCGACGAAGTCCAGTTCCTCAGCAAGCGGCAGTTGGAGGCGGTGATCGGTGCTCTCCACAAGATGGTGCAGAGGAAGCTGCCGGTCACGCTGGTGGGAGCGGGCCTTCCGCAGATCGCCGAGTTGGCCGGAGATGCGAAATCGTACGCGGAGCGACTGTTCCGATTCCCGTCGATCGGCAATCTCGGTGAGGACGACGCCAAGGCCGCGTTGGTCAAGCCGGCTGCAGAGGAGGGCGTCTACTACGACGACGACGCACTCGACGCCGCGGTTGAGGTGACAGGTGGCTATCCGTACTTCCTTCAAGAGCTCGGATATGCGGTCTGGACCGTGGCGAGCGGGCCGCTCATCACGGCCGACGACGTGATGACGGCCGTCCCCGGCTATGAGGCGAAACTCGATGAGTCGTTCTTTCGGGTGCGGCTCGACAGGGCGACGGAGATGCAGCGCGCCTACCTCCGCGCCATGGCGGGCCTGGGCGCGGCGCCCCAGAAGGCGTCGGACGTGGCGGATGCGATGGGGCGCACCTCACAGAACCTCGGGCCTACTCGGGCCGAGTTGATCAACATGGGTCTCTTGTTCACGCCCGAGCACGGCTACGCGGCGTTCACGGTGCCGCACTTCGACAAGTTCCTGCTCCGGGCGATCCCCACCCTTGATGTCCCGGTCCTGAAGCCTCGTAAGCGGAAGCACTGAAGCGAGGCGAGCGGGGGCGGTAAGTTCGGGGGAGGCCGCGTTCGACGATCGGAGTTGTCATGGTTTCCAGTGCCACCCTGTGGGCGTTCGCCGCGGCGTCCTTGGCACTGATCGTCATCCCCGGGCCGAGCGTGCTGTTCGTGATCGGGCGGTCGCTCGCACTCGGCCGTAAGGGCGGCTTCCTCAGCGTGCTCGGCAACGCCCTCGGGATGCTGCCGGCGATCGCCCTCGTGGCGCTCGGGGTGGGGTCGATCGTCGCCGAGTCGGTGCTCGTGTTCACGGTCATCAAGTTCGTCGGGGCCGCGTACCTCGTCTATCTCGGGGTGCAGGCCATCCGTCATCGTCATGACGGGACGGGCAGCCCGGATTCGACGGCGGTTCGGCCGTCGTCGTTCCGGCTGCTGCGCGAGGGCTTCGTGGTGGGGGTCACGAACCCCAAGACGATCGTGTTCTTCGTGGCTGTGCTGCCCCAGTTCGTCGCCTACGACCGCGGCGCCATCCCGGTGCAGATGGCGGTCCTCGGCCTGATCTTCTTCGCCATCGCGCTCGCCAGCGACAGCGTGTGGGCCCTCACGGCGGGCACCGCCCGCACCTGGTTCGCCCGGCACCCCCGCCGCCTGTCGCGGATGAGCGCCGGCGGCGGGGTGGTGATGATCGGCCTCGGCGGAGCGCTCGCGCTGACGGGCAGCAAGTCGTGACGGCCCCGCCTGGCCTGTGATCCCTGCGCGGGATCGGGTGGCGTCGCCGCGTCCGGCCTCAGGGGTGGCGAGCCGCGATGCCGGCGAGGATCGCGTCCACACCCCAGTCGAAGGCCTCGTCGGCGTCGCCGAGGAAGGCCTCGTTGGCAGCGTCGGTGAGGGGGAATCGCTCGACGTCGATGCGCCGGTGCCGTAACACGGCGGAGTACCGCTCGGGGGTGGCCGCCCGGTGCTGCTCCTCGATCACGTGCCCGATCACGAAGGCGTAGAGGGTCTGGAAGCTGCGCAGCGCCTCGACGAGCTCGAAACCGGCCTCCGTCAGCACCCGCAGGGGCACCTCCATGGAGCCGATCGCATCGTCGTCGGTGAGATAGGTGCCGGAGAACAGCTTGGCCCCCTCGCGGTAGCGCAGCAGCACCCGGCGGATGTGCCGGGCCGAGTCGCGCAGGAAGGCGCGCCAGTCGTGGGCCGGGTCCGCGGCATCCGGCCCCGGGAGCATCAGCTCGCGCATGATCACCGTGGCCATCTCGTCGCTGAGGGCCGCCATGTCGGGCACGTGGTAGTACAGCGCACCGGGCCGCACGCCCAGCCGGCCGGCGAGGGAGCGCGCCGTGATGGCCTCCGTGCCGCCCTCCGCGAGCAGCTCGAAGGCGGCGTCCACGATCGCTCCGCGGGTGAGTCCTGCCATCGCGCCTCCCGGTGCTCCCGGCCTGTGCCTTGACTTTTGAACAGTGTTCAGTCAGTCTAGCGGCACAGTGATTTGAACGCTGTTCAAAAAGGAGGAAGCCATGAAAGCCGCCGTCATCTCCGACCTCACGCAGCCCCCGCGCTACGCCGAATTCCGCGAGCCGGAGCCCCGCGAGGGCTTCGTGCCGGTGCGGATGCTCGCGGTGGGTGTGCATCGCATCGTGCGCTCCCTCGCAGCCGGCGCGCACTACGGGGCGGGTGACGAGCTGCCCTTCGTGCCCGGCGTCGACGGGGTCGGGATGCTCGACGACGGCCGGCGGGTCTACACCGGGGGATCGCCCGATCCGTTCGGCACCCTGGCCGAGCGCACCATCGTGCCCGAGGGGTTCGCCGTGCCGGTTCCCGACGGGCTCGACAGCGCCGTCGCGGCCGGCATCGTCAACCCGGCCATGTCGTCGTGGCTGCCCCTCGTCGGGCGCGCCGGCCTCCGCGAAGGCGGCACGGTGCTCGTGCTCGGCGCGACCGGTGTCTCGGGAGGCCTTGCCGTGCGGATCGCCCTGCACCTCGGCGCCGCCCGGGTGATCGCAGCGGGGCGCGACGCCGACGCCCTCGCCCGGCTCGGCGCCGATCCCCGGGTGACGACCGTCGCGATCGACGACGGGCTCGCCGACGGCATCCGCTCTGCCGCCCCCGAGGGAATCGACGTGGTACTCGACTACGTCTGGGGCCCCGTCGCCGAGACGGCGTTGGAGGCGCTGCGCCGCTCGGGCCTCTCGCACGCCTCGTCGGGCACGTCGTACGTGCAGATCGGCGCCCTCGCCGGCAGCCGGATCGGCCTGGATGCTGCGCTCCTGCGCTCCTCGGGCGTCACCATCATGGGGAGCGGCGCCGGTTCGATCGCCCCGCGACTGCTGCTGCAGGAGCTGCCGAAAATCCTCGACCTCGCCGCCTCCGGGGGCATCGGTCTCCCGATCCGTGTCGCACCGCTCTCCGCGGTCGAGCGGGAGTGGAACGAGCCGGGGCGTCTGGTGCTCACGCTCTGAGTGGCCGGCTTGGCCGATCCGGCCGTCTTGGCGCGGGTTGACGAATCGAAGACATCACTCTACCATTCAAGTTGTCTATACATCTAGATGTTTTCGGAAGGTGAAGCGACGATGACGTCCCTCAAAGAGGCCCGGTACGAGTTGGTGGAGGTTCCCGAGCGATTCGGGCCCGTCACGGTCGAGGTCGACCGGCAGAAGATCGTGGACTACTCCTACGCGCAGGGGGAGTTCCGAGACTGGTACCTGATCGACTCCCCGTTCGGCGGGCCGATCGGGCATCCGCTCGTGCTCGCGAACGATCTGCTGTTCCTGTTCTACGACAAGTACGACGGCAACACCGCCCAGGGGCTGCACACCCACGAGCACCTCCGTTTCCACTCGCCCGTGCGGCTCGGCGAGACCGTCACGATCACCGGCGGCTACACCGAGAAGATCGAACGGCGCGGTCAGGGCTACGTGACGCTCGAGGCGAGCGCCATCGGCGCCGACGGCCGCCTGCTGGTCGAACACGTCGGCAAGGAGATCATGCGCACCGTCGCCGGCGAGGTGGTGGGACGACGTGCCTCGGAGGGCGAACAGCGCCCTCGCACCGTGCTCGGCACCGTCGACGAGGGAGTCGCGCCCGTCACGGTCGCGGCCTCCGGCCTGCCCATGCGCGCAGCGCTTCCCACCCGCAGCACCCGCTTCAGCCAAGACCAGATGTCGGTCTTCTCCTGGGCCGGCCGGGGCTACTCCAACGTGCACACCAGCCAGGCGAAGGCGTCGCAGTCCGGCCTCGATCACACGATCGTGCAGGCGCAGCAGCAGACCGGCCTCGTGCTGGCCAACCTGATCGACGTGTTCGGGGCGAGCTGGTTCACCTCGGGCGACCTCGACCTGCGATTCGTTTCGCCCGCCTACGTGGGCGAGGAGCTCACCACGGGCGGCGCCGTCGTGGGTGAGGATGAGGGCCGACTCGAGGTCGAGGTGTGGGTGCAGAAGTCCGACGGCACCCGCACGGCCCTCGGCTGGGCCTCCGCCGAGATCTCCGACGACCCCGCCCGGCCGTCCGCGCTCTTCTGAGCCTGTGCCGGGCATCCGGCACACCATCACAGACCCTGACCACCCCGCGTCGACAAAGGAGTCCTCATGACGCAGCAATCCGGCCCGGCACCCGCCGACGCCCTCCAGAGCGTCGAAGGACGCACCCGTCTCGCCAAGCGCGCGGCCGTCGCCAGCCTCGTCGGCACCGCCGTGGAATGGTACGACTACTTCATCTTCGGCACCGCCTCGGCGCTGGTGTTCGGCCGACTGTTCTTCCCGAACGCCGACAACCCCGTGATCGGAACCCTCTCGGCTTTCGCCGTGTTCGGGGTGGGATTCTTCGCCCGGCCGCTCGGTGGGATCGTCTTCGGCCACTTCGGCGACAAGTTCGGACGCAAGGCCGCGCTGATCACCACGCTGATGCTGATGGGGGCCTCGACCTTTCTGATCGGCCTGCTGCCGACCACCGATCAGATCGGCATCGCCGCGCCGATCCTGCTCGTGCTGCTGCGGCTGATCCAGGGCTTCGGCGTGGGCGGGGAGTGGGGCGGCGCCTCCCTCGTCGCCGTGGAGTATGCACCCGAGGGCAAGCGCGGAGCCTACGGGAGCTTCCCCCAGATCGGCAACGCGGTCGGCCTGGTGTTCTCCACGACGATCTTCGCCATCGTCTCCCTGCTGCCCGACGAGCAACTGCTGAGCTGGGGATGGCGGATCCCGTTCCTGCTGAGCGCCATCCTGATCGCCGTGGGACTCTTCATCCGGTTCAAGCTCACCGAGACGCCCACGTTCCAGGCGGCCCAGGAGGCCATCGAGAAGAAGGCCGCGACCGAGAAGGTCAAGGAGAAGCTGCCGATCGCCGAACTGTTCCGGCGGTTCAAGAAGCCGCTGCTGCTGGCGATGGGCATGCGCTTCGGGGAGGCCGTGTTCGGCTACATCATCCTGACCATCGGCTTGACCTTCGCGGTGAACTACACCGACATCCCGCGCACCGACGTTCTGGTCGCCTCGACGGTCGCCGCAGCGATCGCGATCTTCACCTACTACTTCTTTGGGCGGCTGTCCGACCGCATCGGGCGCCGGCCGGTGTTCATCCTGGGCTCGGTCGTGGGGGCGGTCGTCGTGTTCCCGTTCTTCTGGATCCTCTCGGCCGACAACATCCCGCTGATGTACCTGGCCTACGCGGTCGCCTACGCCATAGGCGTCGGGGCGGTCTACGGGGTCGAGCCGGCCTTCTTCTCCGAGCTGTTCGGCACCAAGGTGCGCTACACAGGGGTGTCGATGGCGGCGCAGATCCCCAGCATCCTGATCGGTCTCTGGCCGCTGCTGTCGACGGCGCTGCTGGTGGCCACCGACGGCGACCCGTGGCCGATCGCCCTGATCACGGTCGGTGCCCTCGTGATCGGCCTGATCTGCGCGGTGCTCGCGCCGGAGACGAACAGGGTCGACATGACCAAGGTCGGGCTCGAATCCGAACCCGGAGCGCGCCGATGAGCGGCGACGGGCCCTGGCGCGACCTCATCGACCCGCGGCGTGCCGAGACGGTCGACGACCTGGAGGCCGGGCTGAAGGAGCCGGAGTTCGAGAACCTCGCCATCCCCGAGGAGCTCGGCCCGGTCACCATCCGCGTCGACGACCACAAGATCAAGCGCTTCGCCTTCACGCAGGACGACTTCCACCCCTGGCACCTCGAGCGCAGCCCGTTCACCGGACGCCGTATCGGCCACGCCGCGCTGCTCGGCAACGACCTGGTGCAGCTGTTCACGACCGTCTACGCGGCCAGCCGGGTGGTGGGTCTGCACACCGAGGAGCAGCTCTGGTTCGACTCGCCCGTCTTCCTCGGCGAGACGGTGACCCTCAGCGGCACCTACACCGAGGCCTACGAGCGCCGCGGGCAGGGCTACGTGGTGATGGAGGCGACGGCCGTGGGCGAAGACGGCCGCAGCATCCTGCGCCATCGCGGCGTCGAGATCCTGCGCACCCGTCCGGGCGACGTCGCCGGCCGGGGCAGTGCCGAACCGGCTCCCGACGAGCGCCGGGTGACGGGCGAGGTGTCGGAGGGAGCGCCGGCCTTCGATGCCGCCGCGCCCGCCGTGGGCCAGGTGCTGCCCGCGCTCGCCAAGTGCATCACCGTCGAGCAGGCCGCCGTGTTCTCGCGGGCCGGCGAGTACGTGCGCAACATCCACAACGACCTCGAGCTCGCCCGGGGCGGCGGGCTCCGGGTGCCGATCGTGCAGGGCCAGCAGCAGTACGGCGTGCTCGCCGAGATGCTCACCCGCGCGTTCGGCGCCGCGTGGTTCAACGACGGATGGCTGCGCGCCAAGTTCCTGAAGACGGTCGACGTGCACGAACCCATCGAGGCCGGCGGCATCGTCACCGGCGTGACGGACGGCCGGATCGACCTGGACATCTGGATGCGCCGGGCCGACGGGGCCCTCAGCGCCGCGGGGTGGGCCAGCGGCCCTCGCCCGCAGAACACTCCTCCGAGAAAGGCATGACAACTATGACCGAGACAATCACCGGCGGCCAGCTGGTCGTGCAGATGCTGGAATCCCTAGGCGTCACTCGCGTGTTCGGCGTGGTGGGCGGGCAGACGCTCGCCATCACCGACGCCATCATCGACACCCCGTCGATCGAGTTCATCCACACCCGGCACGAGAACGCGGCCGCCGTGATGGCCGACGCCTACGGCCGGCTCACCGGGCGGCCCGCAGTGGCCATCTCGACCACCGGCCCCGGCGCCACGAACCTGCTGACCGGCGTGGGCGGGGCCTTCCGCGACTCGAGCCCGGCGCTGATCATCACCTGCAACAACAACGGCGAGAACATCCACAAGGACGACGCCCAGAACGCCGACCACATCGACATCTTCAAGCCGTTCACGAAGTACAGCCGACTGGTGGCACACGCGTCGAGCATCAAGCAGGCGATGGAGGAGGCCTACATCAATGCGATGACCGGCAACCCGGGGCCCGTGCACCTCGACTTCGCGCGGGACACGATCGAGCAGCCCGTGGCCGATCCGCCCGTCGTTCCGGCGGTGCACCCGGCCCGGAGCTGGGTCGGCACCCGGCCCGTGGCGGCCCCCGAGGAGATCGCCACCGTGGCGGCGCGCCTGCTGGCCGCCGAGAAGCCGGTGATCTGGCTCGGGAACGGCGGCAACCGCGCCCGGGCCTCGGACGACGTTCTGCGGCTCGCCGAGGCGCTCTCGATCCCGGTCATCACCACCTTCAACGGAATGGGCGCCGTACCCACCACGCATCCGCTGGTCTTCGGCGCGCTGAGCCGGATGGGCACGAACCTCTCCACCCGGGTGATCGACGACGCCGACCTGGTGCTCGCCCTCGGCAACAGCCTGAACGCCGTCTCCACCACGCGCTGGCGCCGGGTACTGCCGGAGGTCGTCCAGGTCGACGTCGACCCCGCGATGATCGGCCGCTACTACGCCGACGTCACCACCGGTGTGGTCGGTGACCTGGCCGCGTTCGCGCGCGATGTCGTCGCGGCGACGGCGGACCGGGCGGACGGGGCCCGTGCGGGCCGCGCCGGCTGGATCGCCGAGCTGCAGCAGGCGGAGCGGGACTGGTGGGCCCTCTCCGACGACCTCGAGCCGGAGAACGCGGGCACCATCTCGCCCGCCGTCGCGGTGCGTGCGCTGCGGGAGGTCACCCCCTCCGACGCCGTGCTCATCCCGGATGCCGGCAACCCCGGCGTGTGGTCGTACCTGTGGGAGATGGACACGCCGTACCTGTACATCAAGCCCGTGGGCTTCGGCAACATGGGCTTCGCGCTGCCGGCCGCCATCGCCTCCATCGCCGACGACCCCGCCCGCCCGGTGCTGGCGCTGATCGGCGACGGCTCGCTCGGCATGAGCCTCGGCGAGCTCGAGACGCTGGCCCGGGTGGGCGGTCCGGTGGCGATCGTCGTGCTGAACGACTCGAGCTACGGCAACATCCGCCAGGAGCAGGTGCTGCACTTCGACGGCCGCACCATCGGCGTCGACTTCCTCGACGTCGACTTCGCCCAGATCGCCCGCGGGATGGGATTGAATGGGGTCCGCGTCACCGAACTCGACGAGCTGGTCGACGCGGTGCGCGACGGGTACGCGAGCGGACGGCCGATCGTGATCGACGTCGTGCTCGACCGCGAGGCGAACGCGTGGACCTACCCCGCGTTCCGGCCGCACACCGCCTGAGACACCGAGACGAGGAGTGACTGCGATGACGCAGGATGACCGTGACCGGCCGGCAGGCCCGCTCGACGGGGTGAAGGTGCTCGACCTCTCCCGGTTCATCGCCGGCCCGCTGTGCGCCCAGATCCTCGGCGACTTCGGTGCCGAGGTGGTGAAGGTGGAGAGACCGCGCGGCGAGGACTCGCGGCACCACGGGCCGTACTGGAAGGGCGAGAGCATCTACATGTTCCTCTACCACCGCAACAAGCAGGCGGCCACGCTCGACACCCGGCACGAGCGGGCCGCCGGCATCCTGGAGTCGCTGGTGCGCTGGGCCGACGTCGTGGTGGAGAACTTCCGCCCCGGTACTCTCGAGGCCATGGGGATCGGCTACGAACGGATGAAGGAGCTCAATCCCTCGGTCATCCTGGTGTCGATCTCGGGCTTCGGGCAGACCGGGCCCGACTCGAAGAGGGCGCTCTTCGACGCCATCTCGCAGGCCTCCTCCGGCCTGATGAGCGTCACCGGCGAGCCCGACGGCAAGCCGACGCTCAGCGGCACCTACATCGCCGACTACACCACCGGGTACCAAGGCGCCATCGGAGCGATGGCCGCGCTGATGCACCGGGATCGCACGGGGGAGGGCCAGCTGGTGGACATCGCCTCGTACGACACGATGTTCTCGGCGCTCGGAACGCGCCTGATCGCCGAGCTCATGCTCGGCCTGGAGATGCCCCGGAGCGGCTCGCGCGATCTGCTGACCGCACCGGTGAACGTGTACGAGGCCGCCGACGGCCCGATCTACATCCAGGCCGGCACCGAGTCGCTCTTCCCCAAGCTCTGTGCGGTGATGGAGCGGCCCGACCTGTCGGCCGACGAGCGGTTCCGCACGGTGGAGGGGCGGATGGCCCATCAGGACCTGTTGGAGGCGGCGATCGGGGAGTGGGCGGGCGCTCGCCGCACGGCGGACATCGAAGCGGTTCTCGAACGAGCCGGCATCCCGTACGCGAAGGTCGCCAGCGTGGCCGACGTGGCCCGCTCGCCGCAGATCCACGCGCGGGAGATGATCGTCGAGGCGGAGCACCCCTCCCTCGGCACCATCCGGATGCCGGGCAATCCGATCAAGATGGAGAAGACCCCGCCGACCGTGCGCAAGGCGCCCCCGTCGGTGGGCGAGGACAACGACTACGTCTACCGCACGATCCTCGGCCTGAGCGCCGACGAGGTCGCCGAGCTGCGCGAGCAGAAGGCCATCTGATGCAGCGGGCTCCGATGTACCGGGTGATCTACGACGACATCGTCGCGCAGATCCGCTCGAACGCGCTGGAGCCCGCCGCCCAGCTGCCGAGCGAGCACGACCTCTCCAAGCGCTACGGGGTGAGCCGGATGACGGTGCGCCAGGCGATGGACCTGCTGGCGGTGGACGAGTTCATCACCCGGCGGCAGGGCTCGGGTACCTTCGTGCGCGACGGGGCCCGCCGCGGGCGCCGCTTCAATCGGCTGCGATCCTTCGGCGAGGAACTGGCCGACGCGGGGGAGGCCACCTCGAGCGAGATCGTGCGCGCGGAGGTGGCGGCCGCGCCCGCCGACGTGGCCGCCGCGCTCGGCATCGCGCCCGGCGGCGAGGTCAGCCGGCTCACCCGCGTGCGCCTGGTCGGCGGGGTCGCCGCGGCGCTCCAGGATGCCTGGATCCCCTATGCGGTGGCGCCCGGCCTCACCCGCGAGCCGCTGCTGCACGGCTCGCTTTACCACACCCTCAACGAGCGCTACGGGCTTGAGCTGCGCTGGGCGGACCAGTCGATGACGGCCGACATCCTGGGCGAGGAGCAGGCCGCGCTGCTGCACGTGGCACCGGGCGGAGCCGTTCTGCGCGGCATCCGCACCACCTACGACCGCGCCGACGAGCCGGTCGAGTACACGCACGGCTGGACTCTGCCCGAGTTCCCCCTCCTGCTGCGGATCGACGCCGAATGACGGGCCCGCACCCGGCCGTCGTCGCCGTCGACGTCGGCACCTCCGCGGTGCGCGCGGCGGTGGTCGACGCGGATCGGGGCATTCTCGACTCGGTGCGGATCGCCCGATCGGACGGGGTCGGGGGAGAGACCTTCGACCCGATGGCCCTGCTCGACGACGTGGTCGCAGCGCTGTCGGCGCTCGGCGGTCCCGGCACGCCGGCCGCGCTCTGCCTCTCGGCGCACATCGGCACGGTCGCCGTGGACTCGCAGCTCCGGCCGGTGGCGCACGGCGGCGGCTGGGCGGATTCCCGCGGCTCCGCGCGTCTCGCGGCGGTGGCGCCCGGGCTGCGCGCCGAGCTGCTCGCGGCCGCCGGCCGGCCCGCTCCGACGGGCGGTGCCCTGGCCCTCGCCCTCGACCTGATGGCGGGGCCCGAACGGGGCGAGGTCGCGGCGCTGCTGAGCCCGAAGGGCTTCCTGGTCGCCCATCTCACCGGCACGATCGCGACCGACACGGTCGACGCCGCCTATACGCTCGCGTCCGACGTGTATCGCGGAGGCTGGCAGCAGGAGGCCTTACGGTCGCTCGGCGTTCCCGCGGAGTGGTTCCCGGCCCAGCTCGCACCGCACGCCGTCGTCGGGGGCATCAGCGCCTCGGCGGCCGCGCGCTGCGGCCTGCCCGCGGGCACACCGGTGATCGCCGGCGGGCCGGACGGCTCGGTCGGGATCGGCGTGCTGCTGGGCGCCTCGACGGAGGCGATCGCGGATGTCGCGGGGACGACGGACGTCATCGCCCGCCTGATCGCCCGGCCGGGTGACGCCCCCGCAGGCTCCCTGGTGAATCCGGCCATCGCTCCCGGACTGTGGACGGCCGGGGGCGCGACGGGTCTCTCCGGAGGAGCGGTCGCCCGCTGGCGTGCCCTGCTCGGTGCGGTGGACGACCCGCAGCTGGCGGCGGTGCCCGTCGGCTGCGACGGCCTGCGCATCGTTCCCACCATGACGGGCGGCCGGTTCCCGCGCTGGGACTCGGGCAGCCGGGGAGCCGTCGTGGGTCAGAGTCCGCGACACGGTGCCGCCGAGGTGCTGCGGGCCGCCCAGGAGGGGGCCGCGTTCACCGTGCGCGAGGGTCTCGACCTGCTCGACGGGGCCGCAGCGGGCGAGCGGCTCCCGATCGTCCTGGCGGGCGGTTCCGCGCGGTCGGCACACGTCGCTCAGTTGCGGGCGGATGCCACGGGGCGGGTCGTGCGGGTGTGCCGCGATCCGGATGTCACGATCCTGGGAGCCGCGGCCCTCGCGTTGATCGGCTCGGGACAGGTCGCGGACCTGGACGAGGCGCGGTCCAGGCTCGGGATCGGGTTCGACACGATCGAGCCCCGCCAGGAGGCCACGCGACGGTACGACGAGGTGTACGCCGACTGGACCGCGCTGCGCGACCGTCTGTAGACGCCGCGATCGGGCTCTAGAAGTCTTCGAGCAGGGTTCCCGCGAGGCCTTCGTCTGCCGGCAGGGCGATCGCTGTGGTGGGGCGCAGCAGCGCCGTGCGCCGCCGGAGCTCCGTGGTGAGAGTCGTGTCGCTGAGATCGACCCCCGCACCCTCGACCAGTGTCGGCGTGCAGTAGAGCTGGCTCGACGGGCCCAGCACGAGGTTCGCCGACTCGCGGCCGCCGTTCCACAGGATGGGGATCGTGATCAGGTCGGCGCTCCCGGATCGGGCCAGCGCCACCGCGTACTCGAAGACCGCGAGGCAGACCTCTTCGTCGACGAAGAGCACACCGTCGATGTAGTGGAGTTCTCGCATAGGTGCCAGCTTTATCCGTTTGCCGGAGAACGCCAACAGGTTGAGATCAGATCATCATCTGTGCAAGGGGTTCGGTCACGCGGTGCTGGTGATGGCGTCGGCGGTCGTGGCGGTCGCGGCGGCGGTGGTGGCATTGCGGGCGGCGAGCTGCGCGAACGCGGCCCTGAGCTCGGGAGGGTGCAGCACCTCGACCTCGGTGTCGAAGCGGTTGAGGGAGGCGGCGAGCCCGACCCACGACCAGGCGCCGGATTCGAGGCGGCACCGGCCGGGCCCGAGGTCTTCGACGAGCCCGTCGCCGGCGAAGGGGAGAACGGATGCGGCGGGCCGGCTCAGGATCACCGTGCCGGTGCAGGGCCATCGGTCGGTCGTGCCGGATCCCGTGAAGCGCGCCGAGACATAAGCGGCGGCGGACACGCCACCGGGGAGCCCGCGGGGCGTGAAGCGGGGCCCGGTCGGCGTGCGGGGCGTGATGCGGTCGGCGCGGAAGAGGCGCCAGTCGTCGCGGTCTAGGTCCCAGGCCACGAGGTACCAGCGGCCCTGCGAGGTCACGAGGTGGTGCGGCTCGACTCGGCGTGGACCGGTGTAGTCGAAGCGCAGTACCTCACGGGCGCGGACCGCCGTGGACAGGGCGATGAGTACATCCGTCGACACCGGATCCGTCGCCGCGTCTCCCGCGCGACCCGGGATCGCGGTGAACTCGAGCGCACTCAGGCGGTGGCGCAGCCGAGACGGCATCACCTGCCGCAGGGTGGCGAGGGCGCGCACGGCGGCCTCCTCGATGCCGAGGCCCGTGACGGCGGCCGCCTGCAGGGCGACAGCGAGCGCGACGACCTGGTCGTCGTCGAACAGGAGCGGCGGCAGTTCACTGCCGGCGTCGAGGCGGTAGCCGCCATCCGGACCCATCGTGGCCTGGATGCTGTACCCCATCTCGCGCAGGCGGTCGACGTCGCGGCGCACCGTGCGGTGGCTGACCTCCAGCCGCTCGGCCAGCACCGGGCCCGGCCAGTCGCGCTGCGTCTGCAGCAGCGAGAGCAGGCTCAGCAGCCGTGAGGTGGAGGTCGTCGTCATGATGCGATCCTAGTTTCGGTGTAGGACTGAAACTGTCCTACACGACGGTGAGAGTGGAAGTTGTCAGGGAGAGCCCCGACGACTTCTCACTAGGAGCAGACATGAGCCTCAAGGCCACCACCCACCTCAACTTCTCAGGCGACGCCCGAGCGGCGCTGGAGTTCTATCAGTCCGTCTTCGGCGGGCATCTCGTCGTCACCACCTACGGCGACTTCGGCATGCCGGCGGATGCCCCGGGCGCCGACAAGGTCGTGTTCGGCCAGGTCGCGACCGAGGACGGCTTTCGCGTGCTGGCCTACGACATCCCGGGCCGGTCGGAAGGATCGCCCGACGACGCCGGATCGACCCGTCGCGAGAACGGCGTGACGATCACCGACCAGCCGTTCTTCGTCGCCGTCGACGGCGACGGCCTCGACGAGGTGCGGGGCTACTGGGATGCGCTGGTCGTCGGCGCGACGGTCGTCGAGCCGCTCGCCGCCTCTGCCTGGAGTGCCGGCTTCGGGATGCTCACCGACCGTTTCGGGGTGACCTGGGTGCTCGGCGTCGCCGCCCCCGCCTCAGCGGCGTAGCGGCGCGGCCGGCCGGCCGGCCGGTCAGGCGGGCGCGGTGCGGATGCGCACCTCGCGCTCCATCCGCTTCTCGTGCCGCTGCCGGCCCTTGACCGCCTCGGCCTCGCGGCTCTTGGGCGGGGCGTTCGTCACCAGGCCGTCGAGCAGGCGCCGCGTCGCGGCGGCGATCTCCTCGATGGCCTGGTCGAAGGCCTCGGTGTTGGCCCGGGAGGGGCGGGTGGAGCCGCTCACCTTGCGCACGAACTGCAGGGCGGCCTCGCGCACCTCGTCGTCGGTGGTGGGCGGGTCGAAGTTGTGGAGCACACGGATGTTCCTGCACATGCCGGTGAGGATACTCCGGCGAGGGCGCCGTGTCGCCGTCCGGCGCCTCGGCGGGCGCTAGGGTCGTGCCATGAACGAGACCCTGGGGATCATCGTCGGCGGCAGCTACATCGGCCTGTGGCTGTTCTTCATCTACGGGCTGGTCGGCGTGATCATCGAGATGGTCTACTGCTGGACCATCGAGTACCGCGGCGTGATCGAGTCGCGGCTCGGGCTGCTGTACGTGCCGTTCAACCTCCTCTACGGCGCCGGCGGCCTCTTCATCTCCCTCGCGTTGCTCCCGGTCGTCGACAATCCCTTCGCCGTATTCGGGGTGGGCCTCCTGGTGGGCACCGCCCTGGAGTACCTGACGAGCCTGCTGATGGAGAAGCTCTTCCACGCCGTGTACTGGGACTACAGCAAGGAGTTCCTCAACGTGCAGGGGCGCATCTGCCTGAAGTACGCCATCATCTGGGGCCTGCTCTCGCTGGTGCTGCTGTACGTGTTCGATGCGGTGAACGTGCAGGCGCTGGCCGAGATCCCGGTCGCGATCGGGCTGCCGGTGCTCTTCGTGCTGATCGTCGCGACGGTCTTCTCGGTGGTGCTCACGCTGCTCACCTATCGCCGCACCCGGCAGAAGAACGCCTGGCTGCTCGCGCGGCGGGCCGGCGACGCGGACGCCGCACTCCCGATGCCCTGGTGGGGCCGGATGGTGGACGCGCTCGTTCCCGACTCGGTGCTCGTGAACACCTTCCCCCGCCTGAGCCTCGTGGCCGAGTACCAGGAGCTCAGCGGCCACCACCGGAAGCTCGTCTTCTGGCTCCCCGCGATCGGCCGGCCCTCCGCAGAGACCGCCCGCCTCGGCGACAGGGCCCGCGAAGCCGAGGCCGCGCGCCTGCTCGCCGCCGTGCCGAGCTCGTGAGCGGCGTTCGATTCGGGCCCGATGCGGTCTGCGGGTGCAGAGTGGGACCATGAAGAGTGTCAAATACGGAACCGAGACGTTCACCACCTCGGACGCGGTCGCGGACGCGCTGATGGCCTACGCCGCCACTCTTCGCGGGATGGACCACGGCCAGCTGCTGACCGTGCCCACGATCGAGCAGGACGGCAGCGAAGGATCGATCTCGATCCTGGTCGGCCCCGGCATCCCGATGCTGTCCCGGCCGAGCGTGTCCGAGGTCGCCGAGCCCGAGGCGATCGCGCTGATCGAGCAGATGCTGCAGCTGACCGTGGTGAAGACCGGCACGCTGCGGGCGGAACCCGATGCGGCCCCGCCCGCCGAGATCCACGAATGACGCGCACGACGAAGGGCGGTACCCATGGGACGACTCCTCTACGGGCCTCAGGAGCGTGAGATCCAGATCGACGACCGGTCTCTGGCGCACGCCCAGCTCGTGATCGTCGGCAAGCTGCGGCGCTCCGAGAGCTTCACCTTCAGCTGGGCGGCGGCGGAGGACACCGGGCGCGCCACGGTCTGGATCCACCCGTCGATCCCCGTCCAGTTCCAATACGATGCCAAAGCCTCGGTGCCGATCAACCAGGAGTGGCTGAAGGAACTCACCGCGATCGCCTCCCGGGGCGACCTGCGCCTCACGTCCGAACCGCTCGGCACCTCGACCTGATCCGCACCTCGAACTGAGAGGATGGGGGCGAGGAAAGGCGGGCGGGATGCAGAGGATCGACGTCGTCGAGCTGGGGATCGGGGAGATGCTCGAGGCGCTCGCCGCCGGACGGGTGACGAGCGTCGAGCTCGTGACGGCCTACCTCAATCGCATCGCCTACTACGACCGCACCGGGCTCTGCCTGCACGCCATCGCCGTGCTCGACCCGAGCTGCCTCGAACAGGCGGCGGCCTCGGATGCCCGGCGGCGCGCCGGGACGGCCGGCCCGCTCGAGGGGGTCCCGTTCACGGTCAAGGACAGCTACAAGGTCAAAGGCCTCACCGTCGCGTCGGGGAGCCCCGCGCTCGCCGAGTTGGTGGCGGGCGACGACGCGGCATCCGTCGCCCAGCTGCGCGCCGCGGGCGCCGTGCTGATCGGCAAGACGAACATGCCGCCGATGGCCGCGGGTGGAATGCAGCCGGGCGTCTACGACTACGCGCGGAGCCCCTACCACCCGCAGTACCTGACGGCGGCGTGGGGCTCGGGGTCGTCGAACGGTTCCGGCACGGCCACGGCCGCGAGCTTCGCCGCCTTCGGGATGGCCGAGGAGACCGTGTCGTCGGGGCGCGCACCCGCCTCGAACAACAGCCTGGTGGCGTACACGCCCTCGCGCGGCGTGCTGTCGATCCGTGGCAACTGGCCGCTGCGGCCGAGCTGCGACGTGGTGGTGCCGCACACCCGCACGGTCGCCGACCTGCTGCTGCTGCTCGACGTGCTGGCCGTCGACGACCCCGACCGCTCGGGCGACTTCTGGCGGCAGCAGGGCGCCGTCGAACTGCCGGCGCCCGAAGACGTACTGCCGCATCCGGTGTCCCGGCCCCGCCCCGACCGCCTCGACGGGCTGCGGATCGGCGTTCCGCGCCTCTACATCGGCGAGGACGACGCGCCGCTGGACCCACCCGTCATCCGCCCCAGCGTGCGCGCGCTCTGGGACCGCGCGGCCGACGACCTGCGGGCGCTCGGCGCCGAGGTGGTCGAGGTCGACTTCCCGGTGGTGTCCAACTACGAAGAAGACCGGCCCGAGGCGGTCGGGCTCGCCGCCCGCGGCCTGGTGCCGGAGAACTGGCGCGCCCTGGAGGGCGGGCCGATCACGGCGATGGCGCTCGATGCCTTCCTGCGCGACAACGGCGATCCGAACCTGAGCAGCTGGGCGGATGTGGACGGCGACACCGTCTTCCCCGTCGACACGGCCCCCGTTCCGGTGTGGATCACCCGTGCCCGCGGCGGCTTCGACTGGCAGCGCCTCGCCGAACTCGTGAAGCAGGGGCTGCCCGCGACCTACGACGAGGTGCCCGGCCTCGCTCAGCTGCTGACGGGTCTCGAACAAGCCCGCCGGGAGGACTTCGAGGAGTGGATGACGGCCCACGGGCTCGATCTCGTGGTGTTCCCCGCCGCGGGCGACGTGGGACGGGTCGACCTCTTCACGCGACCTGAGAGCCTCGAAGCGGCGTCGCGCAACGGTGTCGTCTACTCCAACGGAAACCGCGTCATCCGGCACCTCGGCATCCCCACGGTCACGGTTCCGATGGGCTTCCTGGGCGACATCCAGATGCCCGTCGGCCTCACCTTCGCGGGCGCCGCCTACAGCGACGACCGGCTGCTCGACCACGCCTCCGCGTACGAGCAGGCGACGCGGAGGCGGCAGCCGGCGTTCCTGACGCCGAGCCTGCCGAGCAACCAGATCGAGGTGCCCGACGCCGCTGCGCTGCCGGATGCGGGGACGCAGCCCGCCCCGGGCGCCGGCTCGCCCGCCGTGCCGCCGGTGGTCGCCTGGGTACAGCCCGTCGGGCGGTCCTGGCAGGTGGAGGTGCGGGTCGGCAGCGCCGAGGATCCGATGCCCCCCGCCACGCGCGTCTGGGCCGACGGGCACATCCTGCGCCCCTCCCCGAACGAGCCGGGCGTCTTCCGGGGTGCCGTCTCACGGGCGCGGAAGCGCCTCGGCGAGGAGATGATGATCGTCGTGTCTGCGGGCCGTTCGGCCGCTTCGATGCAAATCGTGCCGCTGCCCGCCCGCGACGCCTGAGCGCGCCGCCGGGAGGGGGGAACCGAATAGGATTCTGCTCATCCCGGCGATCGCCGCCGGGCGGAGCGAACTGGGGGAGCGGCGGATGACGGGGATGTTCAGCTGGGAGTACGTGCTGTCGGGCGATGGTGCCGCAGCACGGAGCGCGGTGCAGCACGGCTTCGAGCAGCAGGGTTTCCGCATCGAGCAACAGTCGGCCGACGAGTGGACGGTCACGCAGGGCGAGCGCCCGTCGTTCCTGGAGCGCATGACCACCAACGCCCACGAGCCGATCGTGCTCACGGTGAAGTTCGCGTCGGGGGCGGACGGCCTCGTGGTCGAGCTGCACCGGAACCCCTTCGGCCGCAGCGGCATGACACGCAACGCCGTGCAGATGGCCGCCCTCGACAAGGGCTACCGTGCTGCGGCCGATGCTCTGCACGAGCACCTGGCGGCCGCCGGCATCCTGCTCTCGTCCCGCGAGTAGCCCCCCCCCCGCGCACGGCTCAGTGCGTGAAGCTGGTCACCTGTCCCTCGACGGGCATCGGGGACTCGAGGGCGTCGAGGTGGGCGACGGCCTCACGGATGTCGAGCATCAGGCTCTCGGCCAGGTTGCGGCTGAGCCCGTTGCGCACCACGATCCGCTGCACGACGACGTCAGTCAGGTCGTCGGGCATCGGGTAGGCCGGGATGAGCCAGCCCTTCAGGCGCAGCCGCTCGGAGAGGTGGTAGAGGTTCCAGTTCTTCGTGTAGCCGGGCGCGAGCTGCCAGGCGAACACGGGGATGTCGGTGCCGTCGTTCCAGAGGTCGAAGGCGGGCATCGCGCCGATCTCCGTGGCGAGGTACACCGCGACATCCTGCGACGCTTTCTGCACCTTGTAGTAGCCGTCGAACCCGAGTCGGAGGAAGAGGTAGTACTGGAGAAGCACCTGGGCGCCAGGGCGGGAGAAGTTGAGGGCGAAGCTCGGCATGTGGCCGCCGAGGTAGGTGACGTCGAACACCAGATCGGCGGGGAGGTCGGCGACGGTGCGCCAGATCACCCAGCCGAGACCGGGGTAGACGAGCCCGTACTTGTGGGCGGAGGTGCTGATGGAGGCGACCCGTTCGAGGCGGAAGTCCCAGACGAGGTCGGGCTGGAGGAAGGGGGCGATCATGCCGCCGGATGCGCCGTCGACGTGGATCGGCACGTCGAGCCCGGTCTCGGCCTGGATGCGGTCGAGGGCGGCGGCGATCTCGGCGACGGGCTCGTACATGCCGGTGTAGGTGACGCCCATGATGGCGACGACGCCGATGGTGTTCTCGTCGACGTACTTCTCGAGGTCGGTGCCGTCGAGCACCTTGTGCTCGAGCGAGATGGGCACGTAGCGGGGCTCGACGTCCCAGTAGTTGCAGAACTTCTCCCAGCACACCTGCACGGCACTGGAGAGGACGAGGTTCGGCTTCTCGGTCGAGAGGCCGGCCGCGCGGCGGGCCTTCTGCCAGCGGCGTTTCAGGGCGAGACCGCCGAGCATGCAGGCCTCGGACGAGCCGATCGTGGAGGTGCCGATCGCCTTCTCGGCATCCGGAGCGTTCCAGAGCGTGGCGAGCATCTTCCAGCAGCGGGTCTCGATGGCCGCTGTCTGGGGGTACTCGTCCTTATCGACCATGTTCTTGTCGGCGGTCTCGGCGTAGATCTTGTTCGCGTGCGAGTCCATCCAGGTGCCCACGAAGGTCGCGAGGTTCAGTCGTGAGTTGCCGTCGAGCATGGCCTCGTCGTGCACCACCTGGTAGGCGGTCTCGGGCAGGGACTCGCCGTCGGGCAGCCGGTTCAGCGGGAAGTCGGTGGCCTCGCCCTCGCGCGCGAAGATCGGGTTGAGCTGGTTCTGGTCGCTGAAGCCGGTGAAGGCCTGGGCTGACTCGCTGGATCGCGCGCGCGGCGGGGTTGTCATGGCCTCACGTTACCGATGTCCCCGCGACATGACACACGATGTGGCAAGTCGGCCCGAAAAGCGACGACTTCTGCCATGTCGCGCGAAGCGCGGCGCGGCTCGGCGTCTGTCAAGGGTGCGCGGGAAACGGCCGCGGGCGGTTTGCTGGAGCATGACACTTCATGCGAACTCGATTTCCCGGCGCGTCCTGACGTCGCTGGCCGGAACCGCGCTGGCCCTGGGCACGGCGGTCGGACTCGCCGGGTGCGACGCGGGCGCCCAGACGCCCTATCCGGAGCAGACCTCCACGGACACGGCGACGCCGACCCCGATCCCGAGCGACTCGGAGACGCCCGTCCCGAAGTCGTCGGACGACTCCGGCACGCTCGGCGGCTGAGCAGCCGCATGAATGCCCGCGGCTCGGATGCGACCGCCGACGTAGCCGACTCGGTCACCGAGCGGCGCCGGGCCGAGCTCGAGCGGCACGCCTCGACGCTCTTCGTGGGCGCCGTGCTCACGATGGCGATCGTGTGCGGCGGCGTGATCGTCT
This sequence comes from Herbiconiux dendrobii, assembly GCF_052048175.1. NCBI lineage: Bacteria > Bacillati > Actinomycetota > Actinomycetes > Micrococcales > Microbacteriaceae > Herbiconiux > Herbiconiux dendrobii. Next base: position 382,645 of record NZ_JBLZQV010000001.1, read on the forward strand.
CCGGCTGGTTCGCGGGGGTGCTCGTCGACTCCTGGGAGCGCCTGTTCTGGGCGGGGTTCGTGACGAGTCTCGTGATGGTGGTCGTCTTCGCCGCCGCAGCCGCCCCGGGCGGGCGGGATGCTCGTCGCGCCTGCATCCGCATCACCTGGCTGCTCCGGATCGGCCTCACCCTCTTCGCGCTCGCGCCCCTGATGTGCACCCTCGCCCTCGTCGGCGACTTCTACCGCCTCTGACGCCGACCCCGGTTGCTGCGGCCCACACCCCGCGAGCCGAAGACGCGAGTCAGTCGTAGACGCGCGCGACCCTCCAGCCCTCCGGGCCCTGCACCACGTCGAAGACGTGCGTGTCACCCGCGGCATTGGTGCCCTGGAAGCGCCACGAGACGGCGGGCGGCAGATGCGTCGACCAGTAGAAGCCCTCCGGTTCGGTGGGGGTGTCGGTGACCCGCCAGCGCTCACCGCGCCACACCATCCGGGCCGGTATCCCGTTCGCCAACCAGATCGTCGCCGTGTCGGTGGCGTGCGCCAGACTCATGATGCCCTCCTCGTCATTCGAACATATGTTCGATTGTTAATGGATAGCCCACCGGAGCCCGACACGCCAAGACCGCCGCGGCTCGGCCGGCGCTAGCATCATGGTGTCGTCGTCGTCGCGGCGAAGCATGACGCGAGGGGATCGGGGGATTCGTGGGCTACTTCATCGTGGTGGTCGCGCAGACGGTGGTGCTGCCGATCGTGTCGGGCGGCATCGAGCTCGCCACGGCGGGCGGCGACCCGGTGCTCGTGTTCGGCACGTGGTGGGTGTTCTGGGGTGTCGGCACGCGCCTGCTGCTGGCCGGGCTCGCCCAGGTGTCGGGCAAGGGGCCTACGAGTGCGATCCTCGGATCGCCGGCGTCGAGCGTGCAGGAGAAACAGCTGACCCGCGAACTCGGCACCGCCAACATCGGGATGGGGCTCGCCGGGCTGCTCGCGCTCGTGCCGGGCTGGGCCCTTCCGGCGGGCGCGGCGGGCGGCGTCTTCCTGCTCCTCGCGGGGCTGATGCACGTCACCAAGCGGGGCAAGAACGCGCAGGAGACGGTGGCGACCTGGACCGACCTGGTGGTGGGTGTGGCGGTGCTCGTGCTGGCGGCGGCCGTGCTCATCCGGGCCGTCGGCGGCTGACCTCCGCGGCCATCGTGCCGGTCCGCGCGCCGGGGCGCGCCCTGGTTGCCGGATCGCCGTTCCGCGATCGATAGGGTGGAGGGACGCGGCCGGATCCGTCGCCGCGCTGGGGATGACGGGTGGGGTTCACGGACGATGCGCAAGACGTTTGCCGGTGTGTGCGGGATGGCGCTGGCGGCGCTGCTGATCGTGGGGAGTCCGGGGGTGGCGCACGCGGATGCGCCGGATCCCGCGGGCGGGGCGGACGGCGCCGAGGTCGGTGGTCTCTCCGACCGCCTGGACGTGCTCGCGGCGGCGCCCGGGGCGCTCGACGCCGGGCAGCAGGCGGTCTCCGAGCAGCTCGGGCTGGCCGGCGAGGGGATCGGCAGCCTGCAGGTGGACGAGGGGCGCGTGGCCGTCTCGGTGTTCTACGCGACACAGCCCGGAGCATCCGACTTCGCCGCCCTGGCCGAACTCGGCGAGGTCGTGGCGAGCTCGAGCGAGTTCCGCCGCGCGGCCGCGTACGTGGCACCGGCGCGGCTCGCCGAGGTGGCGGCGCTGCCCGGGGTCTCCTCGGTGACCGAGGCGCTGGCATCCGGAACAACCGGGTCGCCATCAGCCGTCCCGGGCTCCGCAAACGTCTCCGCCGGTGCCGCGGCGAGTGCCCTCGCCCCGAACACCGTGCCGACCGCATCCGCCGGCCCCGCCTGCCGCACGGTCGAGGCCAACGCCCTCGCCCCGCTGCGCGCCGACCTCGCCGAGGCGCTGCACGGCATCGACGGCAGCGGGGTGACGATCGGCATCATCTCCGACTCCTTCTCCACCAGCACCGATTCCCCCACCACGCCCGAGCAGGACGTGGCGGCGGGCCTGCTGCCCGGCCCGGGTAACCCCTGCGGCCACGAAACCCCGGTGAGTGTGCTCGCCCAGCGGCCCGGCGGATCCGACGAAGGCCGCGCCATGGCGCAGGTCGTGCACAGCATCGCCCCGGGTGCGACGCTGCTGGTCTCCACCGACGGTGTCGACGACCTCTCCTTCTCGCAGAACATCACGGCGCTCGCCGCCGCCGGGGCCACCGTGATCGTCGACGACATCTACTCCTTCACCGAGCCGTGGTTCCAGCAGGGGGCGGTCGGTGTGGCGATCGACCGCGTGGTGGCCCAGGGCGTGAGCTACGTCTCCAGCGCCGGCAATTACAACAACATCGGCCAGGAGGGCTTCCTCAGCGCCGGGTACTCCCTCAACGGCTGGGACACGGATGCCTACCGCCCCACCGCCTGCCCCGCCCCCGTGCTCACGGCCCTCGGTGACGGCGTCTACGACTGCATGGACTTCGCCCGCCCGGTATCCGACGGCGGATCGGGCGTCGCCGACCCGAGCGCGCACCTCGGCCTCGGCGCCACCGAGGAACCCGTCACCTGGGCGCTGCAGTGGGCCGAGCCGTACAACGCGGCGAAGGGCACCTTCACCCTCGTGGCCACGGCTCCCGACGGCACGGTCGAGGTGCTCGACCGCGGCAACGCCCCGATGCCGATCACGGCCGGCGGCTACCGCCCTGAGGTCGACGGCGTCTACGAGTTCTCGATCGTGCGCGACCTCACGGCGGGTCCCTCGGCGGCGATCACGCCGGCCCTGAAGTGGATGTGGGCCTTCCACTCCGACATCGCGGTGGCGGAGTACTTCGGCACCACCGCGCACGACCGTGTGGGCGCCTCGATCACCGGCCACACCGGCCTGCCCTCGGTGATCTCGGTCGCCGCGGTGCCGGCGGCGGACACCTCCACGGTCGAGGACTTCAGCTCGCCCGGACCGGTGCGGCTCTTCTTCGACTACGACCCGGCGGTCTCGCCCGATCCGCAGCCCCTGCCCGCCCCGGTGACCGTGGCGAAACCGGATGTCGCGAGTGTCGACGGCATCCACACGAACTTCTTCAGCCCCGACCGGCCGGTGCGCGACGGCGTCTGGGCGTTCTTCGGCACCTCGGCGGCGGCTCCCTCGGCGGCGGCCGTGCTGGCCCTCGGCAGGCAGTACGCGCCCACGGCGACTCCGGATGAGCTGAGGTCGGCCCTGCTCGGCACGGCGCGCCCGGTGCAGAGCGCGTCGCCGCTCATCTCCGCCACCGATGCGGCCGGCAGCGGCCTGATCGACGCGGCCGCGTTCGTGGCGGCGTTGCCTGCGCCGGTGCCCGTGCCCGCGCCGACTCCGGTGCCGGTGCCGGTGCCGGTCCCGGCGGCCGACGGTTCCCCGCGGCTGGCGGCCACCGGATCGGCGCCGCTCGGAGTGCTCGCGCCCTGGGCGCTCGTCGCGCTCCTCTTCGGAACGGCGGCCGTCTCGATCCGCCGCACCCGCCCCAGGGCCCCGCGAACCGCCACCCGTCGCTGAGCCGGGGGTGCGACCGCGCGCCGCGTCGCTAGGCGTGCCAGCGGGCGAAGTGCGCCGCCGTCGTCGAGTCGGGCGGGGCGACCCGGATGCGCGAGGTGTCACCCGGTCGCGCCGGGTCGTAGAGCACGGCGGCCGGGTCGCCGGATGACGCCGCGCTCGATGCGCCCGTGGCCGAGCAGGTGGGCCAGCACGTCCGTCTGCGAGCGGCGGCGGGCCCGTGCCACCGCGCCCAGCAGCAGCGAGAGCACCGCCAGAACGCTGAGGCCGATCGCTACCAGCCAGAACGGGCCGGGCGCGGGGAGGCGAGGAACCCGACGATCAGCAGCGACAGCCCCACGGCCATCCCCGCGATCGCCAGCGGCGGCTCACGGGAACCGGCCGCGCTCACGCCGCGGGCGCTGCGCTCGTCGCGCGCACCATGCGCGGGCCCGCCCAGAGGATGAGCGCCAGCACGAGCACCACGAAGCCGAGGAAGGCGGGCACGAGGGGCAGCCACAGCAGCGCGACCCCCACCAGCAGGGGCGGCACGGTCATGCCGGCGAAGCCGAGCAGGAAGATGCCGGCCGTGGTCTCGCTGCGGCTGCCCTCGTCGGCCAGCGTTCCCGCCGTGGCCAGGGCCCCGCGGAAGACCAGGCCCACTCCCGCTCCCGCCACGACCGCTCCCGCCACGAACAGGGCCGCCGAGACGGTGAGCGCGGCCGCGCCGAGGCCGAGCAGCCCGGCGACCATCGAGACGACGCCGAGCACGAGCTGCCGGCGCGTACTCAGCCGCGCGAACACCACCTGGGCGAGCGCGGCGGCGCCGAACACCGAGAACGAGACGGCGCCCGCCACGAAGCGGTCGCTCTGGTGCAGCAGCTGGGCCAGGAAGGTGGGGGCGACCGATCCGAACAGGCCGGTGATGGCGAAGGCGGCGAAGCCACCGATGCCCGCGGCCCAGTAGGCGGTACGGCTCTCCCGCGGAACGCGCACCCGCTGCGGGCGATACGGCTCGCGGCTGCGCGCCGGCACCCGCACCACGGTCTCGGGCACGAAGGCATAGGCGAAGCCGACCGCCACCATCAGGGCGAGGAACACGAGGTACGGGGTCACCAGCGGCGCCGGCACCCACTCCGCGAACGCGCCGCCGATCAGGGGCCCGAGGGCCAGTCCGCCCATGTTCGCGACGCCGGCGATGGTGGCGGCGAAGCCGAGGGTCGCCTCCGGCCGCGCGATGCGGCGCAGGTCGGCGAGGTGCGCGGTGGCGGTGGCGGTGAGGATGCCGATTCCCGAGCCGGCCACGAAGCGCGCGGCGATCAGCCCCTCGGGCGAGCTCCAGAGCAGGAACATCACCGCCGCGACCACCTCCACCACCACGGCGGTGAGGATGACCCGCCGCCGCCCGAAGCGGTCGCTGAGGTGCCCCGCGACGAAGAGCGAGACCATCACCCCGAACGAGTAGGCGGCGAAGACGACCGTCACCGTGACGGTCGGGAATCCGTCGCGCTGCTGGTAGAGCGCGTACAGCGGGGTGGGCACGGTGTTGAAGGCCATCATCACCACGAAGGCGACGGCGGTCACCCAGAATCCGGCGGCGTGCGTGAGGCGGACGGGGGAGCGGCGGCGGCGGAGCCGACCGGGGCGGGGCGATGCGGCGTCGACCGGGACGGCGGGGGTGGGGGATGTGGGAGGGGGCAGCAGGGAGGTCGACATACTTCGATCATGCGCTTCCGCAACGATCGAGTCCAACGAATTATTCTGCTGACTCTGATCGCTTTCATCTATAATAGGACGAATGGAGACGCGCCTGCTGGAGTATTTCGTGGCGGTGGCCGACGAGCTCAGCGTCACCCGGGCATCCGAGCGCCTGTTCGTCGCCCAGTCGACCGTCTCGGCCGGGCTGAAGAGCCTCGAGGGCGAGCTCGGGGTCGCGCTGTTCGAGCGCAGCACGAAGGCCGTTCGGCTGCTGCCGCCGGGCGAGTCGCTGCTCCCGCTGGCGAGGGCGCTGCTCGACGACGTCGAGGGTCTGCGGCAGGTGGCGACGGAATCCGGATCGGGCCTGCGCGGGCGCGTGCGGATCGGCACCTTCGCCGTGCTGCAGGTGCTCGACCTGCCGTCGGCTCTGGCGCGATTCCGCCGCGAGCATCCACTCGTCGACGTGCAGATCGCCGGCTCGCCGACGGGTTCGACCGGGTTGATGGACGATCTCGTGCACGGCCGCTTCGACCTGGCGTTCTCGGGACTGCCCGTGCCGCCCGAGCTCGACTCCTGGGCGCTGGCCGCCTTCGACTTCGTCGTGCTGCTGCCGGAGGGTCATCCGCTCGCCGTGGCCGGCCGCACCTCCGTGACGCTCGAGGAGCTCGCCGCCGACGACTGGGTCGACGTGTTGCCGGGCTTCGGCAACCGCGTCCAGGTCGAGCGGATGCTGGCCGAGCGCGGCATCCGTCGACACGTCGTGGCCGAGATGGCCGACCTGCCGAGCATCGCGCCGTGCGTGGCGGCGGGACTGGGTGTGGCGGTCGTGCCCGATCTGGGCGAGGCCGAGGGATGCGCGCGGGTGCGGCTGGCGACGCCGGCCGAGCCGTGGGTGTTCTCGCTGGCGGCGCGGCACGGCGCCTCGCGGCGGCCGCACATCCGGGCCCTGATCGAGCAGATCCGGGCCGCCGCGCCGCGACCGGCCTGAGCGGAGTGGGGCGGTTCCCGGCAGGGCTGCTCGCCACGCCTTGCCGCGGCGAGCAGCCCTGCCGGGCAGCGATCGGGGGCGGCATGCTACTCAGGCGCCGGGCGATGTCGCCGGTTCGTGCGACCATTCGCGGAAGGGCCGGGAGTGGGGCCGGGGCTGGCGGCGACGGCGGGAGAGCGGATGCGGGGCGAGGCGAGTGTGCTGCACGCCGACCTCGACGCGTTCTACGCGTCGGTGGAGCAGCGGGATGCGCCCGAGCTGCGCGGGCGGCCGGTGATCGTGGGCGGCGGTGTCGTGCTGGCGGCGAGCTACGAGGCGAAGGCGCGCGGGGTGCGCACGGCGATGGGCGGGCGGCAGGCGCGCGAGCTGTGTCCGGATGCCGTGGTCGTGCCGCCGAGGATGGAGGCCTACTCCGCCGCCAGCAAAGACGTGTTCGCTATCTTCCGCGACACGACACCGCTCGTGGAGGGGCTGTCGATCGACGAGGCGTTCTTGGAGGTCGGCGGTCTGCGGCGCATCGTGGGCACGCCAGAGCAGGTCGCCGTGCGCCTGCGGGAGCGGGTTCACGCGGAGGTCGGGCTGGCGATCTCGGTGGGGGTGGCGCGCACGAAGTTCCTCGCCAAGGTGGCCAGCGCCGTCAGCAAGCCCGACGGGCTGATCGTGGTGGAGCCCGAGCGGGAGGAGGCTTTCCTGCTCCCGCTCCCGGTCGAGCGGCTGTGGGGCGTCGGCGCGGTGACCGCCGAGAAGCTGCACCGGCTCGGCATCCGCACCGTCGGGCAGCTGGCCGAGCTCGAAGAGGCCACCGCCGAACGGCTGCTCGGCCGAGCCACCGGCGCCCACCTGCACGCGCTGGCCCGGCTGCGCGACCCGCGCCCGGTCGACACCGCGCGGCGCCGCTCGTCGATCGGATCCCAGCGCGCGCTCGGCCGGGGCCCGCGCACGCCCGCCGAGCTCGACGTCATCCTGAGTCAGATCGTCGACCGGCTGGCCCGGCGGCTGCGCGACGGCGACCGGGTGTGCCGCACGGTCGTTCTGCGGCTGCGCTTCGGCGACTTCGCCAAGGCCACCCGCTCGCGCACGATGGGCACGCCGACCGATCGCACGGCGGCACTGCTCGCCGTCGCGCGCGAGCTGCTGGTCGCCGCGCAACCGGAACTCGACGAGCGCGGCATCACCCTCATCGGGCTCTCGTTCGGGCAGCTGGGCCGGGCCGACAGCATCCAGCCGGAGCTGCCGATCGACTGGAACGACGACGCGCGGCTCGACACGGTGCTCGATGCGCTGCACGACCGCTTCGGTGCGGCCTCGGTGGCGCGGGCCGTGCATCTCGGCCGCGATCCGGGCTGGTCGACGCCGGTGCTGCCCGAGCACGAGTGACCGGGGCCGTGCCGAGCACGAGTGACTGGTGCCGGTGCTGGATGCGGACCACGGTGCCTTGGCGATCGCCCGCGCTCACGGCAGGCTGAGACCGTGGGCGACGTCGTGAGCTTCGAACTCCTGCTCGACGAGCAGAGCGAGCTCGACGTGCGCGCCGAGTGGGAGGCGCTCGCCGGGGCCGGGCTGTCGAGCCTGGCGGCGCATCCGTCGGCCAGCAACCGGCCGCACATCACCCTGCTCGTGCGCGGCGAGGTCGCGACTCCCGACCCGAGCGCGCTCGCCGAGACGTTCCGGCTCCCGCTGCCGATCGTGCTCGGCGCCCCGATGCTGTTCGGCAGCGGGGAGCGCCGCGTGCTGGTGCGCAGCGTGATCGCCTCGGCCGAACTGCTGCGGGCGCATGCCGGCCTGCATCGCCTGGCCGGGACCGGGGCCGGCGACGACGCCCCGCACACGACACCCGGCGACTGGACGCCGCACGTCACGCTCGCCCGGCGCCTGCGGCTCGAGGACGTGCCGCAGGCTCTCCGGCTGCTCGACGACGTGCGGGCATCCTCTCAGCGAGGCGACGCCCGGGACGGCGACCGGGGCGACGGCCGGGGTGATCCCCGGCTCGCCGACCGGGTCGTCTCCAGCGCCACGGCATTGCGGCGCTGGGACTCCGCCAGCGCCACGGTCACTCCGCTGCTCGATCACGGTCGAGGTGCCCTACGATCGTCGAGGAGCTGATCGCACCGAACGCGACCGGCCCGCACGAGGGGGCACCGTGAAGGCGATCACACGACTGGCGTTCATCCTGGCTGTCGGCCTGGGGGTCACGGCCGGTCTCACCGGCACCGCTGCGCCGGCGAGCGCCGACGAGGGTGAGACGCACACGATCTCCGGCCACGCCTTCGCCCGCGACGCCGAGGGCGACCCGACGATCACGGTGCCGGTCTACGTCGGGGTGGAGACGCCGTCGCTGGATGCCGTCTACCACGGGCAGGGGACCAACTCGGGGCCGTACGAGGTCGCCGGCGTCCCCGACGGCGAGTACCTCGTCGAGTTCGTCTGGGCGACGGATCCGAACAGCCCCGACGCGCTCGGCTACGCCACGACCTGGGCCGGGGGCACGCCCTACCGCTCGGAGGCCCAGCTCGTAGTGGTGGACGGGGCGGACGTGTCGCTCGACATCGAGATGCCCCGCGGCGCCGGCCTCACCGGCATCCTCACCACCGCGCCGGCCAGCCAGCAGGACTTCCGCATCGCCGAGGCGTACCTCGTGGGCCCCGACGGCTCGTACACGCTCACGCAGAGTGCCTCGGTGACGGGTCTGACGGTGCAGACGGATGGGCGGTACCGCCTGAGAGGCCTCGCCGACGCCGACTACGTCATCCGGTTCAGCGAACGGGCGCGTTTCGGCGGGCACGATTTCGAGACGCAGTACTGGCCGGGCACGCGGAGCCGCGACGACGCCGAGCGGGTGCATCCGGTCGCCGGCCAGCTGATCAGCGACATGGACATCACCCTGCAGCCGTGGAGCCCCCGGGTGGTGGATCGCCTGGCGGGCACCGACCGCTTCGAGGCCGCGGCGGCCATCTCGGCGAGCGAGTTCGGCAGCGGGGTGCCGGTGGTGTTCGTCGCCAACGGCCTGAACTACCCGGATGCCCTGTCGGCCGGGCCCGCGGCCGCGCGGCTCGGCGGACCGGTGCTGCTGGTGACCCCGACGGGCATCCCCGCGGCGATCGCGGCCGAGCTCGACCGCCTGAAGCCGGCGAGGATCGTCGTCGTCGGCGGCGAACGCTCGGTCGGCCCCGCCGTCTACGGGCAGCTCGCCGCCGCCACCCCGCAGATCGAGCGGATCGCCGGCGCCGATCGCTACGAGGTGTCGCGCAACGTCGCGCGGTTCGCCTTCGCCCAGCCGTCGATCCGGCCTCAGCCTCCGATCACGAACATCGTCTTCGCCGACGGGCGCGGTTTCGCGGATGCGCTCACCGCGGGTGCCGCGGTGTCGCTGGCGGAGGGCAGCAACGCCGTCGTGCTGGTCGACGGCTCGAAGCCGACCGTCGACCCGGCGACGGAGGCCTTCGTGCGAGAGGTCGCCCCGCAGCGTCTGTACATCGCCGGTGGTGTGAACTCGGTCCCGCAGGGCTTCGAGGACTCGCTCGAGGCGATCCAGCCGGGCGCCACCCGCATCGGCGGCGCCGATCGGTACGAGGTGTCGGCGGCGATCGCGGGAACCATCCCGGCGCACTACGGCGGCGAGATCGACGCCGCCTACTTCGCGGTCGGGACGACGTATCCGGATGCCCTCACCGGCGCGGCGGTCGCGGCGGCGCGGGGCACGAACCTCTACATCGTGCACCCCGACTGCGTGCCCGCACCGGTGCTCGAGCGCCTGCGGATCAACGGGCACCAGAGCATCCGGTTGCTCGGTGGACCGAACAGCCTGACACCCGCGATCGAGGGGCTGCCGAGCTGCTGATCAGGGGGCCCGACGCCGACGGGGAGACTCTCGACGGCTTCGGGCCACCCGGTGATCACCCGCGCTTCACCGGCCGTTCACCCGGCGCGGCGAGCATCGGGAGGTGCTGAAGCCTGTCTCGCGTCCCCTCGCCCTCATCTCCGGAGCGGCCTTCGTGCTCGCCGGACTGTTCGCCGTTCCGGCCGCCGCCTCGGCCGCGCCCGCCGCGCCCGCCGTCACGAGCGACGCATCCGCTGCCGCCGCATCCGCCCTTCGGATCAACGAGATCGAGACCGACGGCAGCCCCGACTGGGTCGAGCTGATCAACACCGGCACCGAGCCGCTCGACGCCTCCGGCTACTCGCTCACCGGCCGCGAGAACGGCGTCACGATCACCCTCCCGAGCGCCACCGTCATCGCGCCGGGTGCCGTCTACGTCGCCGAGAGCTCCACGTTCAAGCTCAAGAAGAACGACAAGGCGAGCCTGTTCGCGGCCGACGGATCGACGCTCCTCGACTCCTACGAGTGGGGCGACTTCCACCTCGACACCTACGGCCGCGTGCCGAACGGCACCGGCGACTTCGTGCAGCAGGCAGTGCCCTCCAAGGGCGCGCTGAACGACGAGTCGGTCACGCCGACCGACCCGACCGATCCCACGGATCCGACCGACCCCACCACCCCCGGTGACGACTCCGGCTGGGCCTCGGTGAAGATCAACGAGGTCACCTCGGCCAACGACGACCCGTACCACGACGCCTACGAGCTCGTGAACACCGGCGACACGGACGTCGACGTCTCCGGCTGGCTGCAGAGCGACAGCACGAGCCTCCCGGTCGCGCTCGACGCCCCGAACGGCACCGTCGTACCCGCGCACGGCTACCTCGTGCTGCTATCGAACCAGGGCCTCAGCTCGGGCGGCGACTCGGTGAAGGTCTACCGCGCCGACGGCAGCACCATCGTCGACACCGTCGGCTGGGGTGCGGATGCCGCCCAGCCGGGTTCCTGGTCGCGCTGCGGCGACGCCACCGGCGCCTGGGTGCACACCGCCGCGGCGAGCTGGGGCGTCTCGAACGCCGAGGCCTGCGCCGGCGAGATCATCCCCTCCGACGACCCGGGCAACGGCGGCGTCTCCTGCCAGACCGAGGCGGCATCCGGAAGCGGACCGGCCCTCGCGGGCGGACTCGCCTGGCCCGGCGGCCAGAGCGCCGTCGTCGCCGACGACGAGTGCCAGTTCGTCACCGCGCTCTCGGGCCAAGACGTCTCCGGCCTCGACATCGACCCCTCCGCCCCCGACGTGCTCTGGGCCGTGAAGAACAAGAGCCACGTCTACAAGCTCGTGAAGAGCGGCGACCTCTGGGTGCCCGACACGGCGAACGGATGGGCCTCCGGCAAGGCGCTCGTCTTCCCGAACGGCGGCGGCCAGCCCGATTCCGAGGGCATCACGGTCGGCCCCGACGGCTTCCTCTACATCACCACCGAGCGCGACAACAGCAACAGCGGAGTGCCGCTGGACAGCGTGCTGCGCTTCGACCCGAACGCCGCCGGCACCACCCTCGTGCCGACCCAGCAGTGGGTACTGACGAACGACCTGGCCGACGCCATCGACCCCGTCGCCAAGGCCGACTCGAACCTCGGCTTCGAGGGCATCACCTGGGTGCCCGACACGTACCTCACCACGAACGCCTTCGTCGACCAGAGCACGGGCGCCGCCTACGACCCGGCCGACTACCCGGGCCACGGATCGGGCCTGTACTTCACCGCGCTGGAGAAGAACGGCCACCTCTACGCCTACGCCCTGAACACCGATGGCAGCTTCCACCGCGTCGCCGCGATCGACACCGGCCTGCCGCTGATCGCCGACACGCAGTGGGACCCGGATGCGCAGCGCATCTGGGCGGTCGCCGACAACAGCGTGGCCGGCTCGTCCACCCTGCTCGAGATCGACGCATCCGGAGCCTTCGCGGTCGACCGCATCTACGACCGCCCCACGGGCCTGCCGGACTACAACAACGAGGGCTTCGCCATCGCGCCGAACTCCACCTGCGTCGACGGCGTCAAGGAGGTCATCCGCTCGGACGACGGCAACAACGGCGGCCACTCGCTCTGGTCGGGCACGGTCTCCTGCGACCTCGACCTCGGCCCGCAGGGCCCGAACCCGCCGATCGAGTCCGAGCCCTCGGTGACGGCCACCCCGTCCACCGTGCAGGCCGGCGCCACCACCACCGTCCTGGCGAAGGGCCTCGTTTCGGGCACGCAGTACACGGTCGCCCTGGATGCCCCGCAGCCCGCGGCCGCGCTTGCCGAGGGCCCCGCCCCGCTCACGCTGGGCACCGCTGTCGCCGACACCGACGGAACCTTCACGCTCTCCGTGACGATCCCCGCCACCGTCGCCGCCGGCGACCACACCCTCTCGGTGGCGACGGCTGCCGACCCGGTCACGCCCCTCGCGACCGCCGCCCTCACGGTGACGGCCGCCGCCGTCACGCCCACCCCGACCCCCACGGTCACCCCCACCCCGGCGCCGGCCCCCGGCCCTGCGGGCGGCACCACCAAGCCGGCCGGCACCTCGCCGGCGCTCGCCTCCACCGGTGCGGAGCCGGCACCCTGGATCGCCGCGAGCACCCTGCTCCTGCTCCTCGGTGCGGCCCTCGTCGCGGCGCGGGCCCGGGCGGCCGCCCGCCGCTGACCGCGCGACCCCACCCCCCTTCTCGGCACGGTCCAGGAGTCGGATCCGGTTGGCGGATGCAGAAATACCGAGGAGCGACGACCTATACGGGGTCGGTGTCCCTCAGATCTGCATCCGCTGACCGAATCACCTCTCGCAGGACCGCGTCGGCCACAGCGAGCGGCGAGGCCGCCTTCGCGGCCGCGAGCGCGTCAGCGGCGGCGGGCGGACGCCTCGAGCTCGGCCTGGCCGTAGCTGTTGTCGGCAGGGTTGAGCGTGACGCCCGGGGGAACTAGGGCGTCGATCGCGTCGAGCACGTCGTCCGGCAGGGTGACCGAGGCGGCCGGGAGCTGCGAGTCCAACTGCTCGAGGGTGCGCGGGCCGATGATCGCCGAGGTGACCGCCGGGTGGCGGATGACGAAGGCGATCGCGAGCTCGATCATCGTCAGACCGGCCGACTCGGCCAGCGAAGCGAGCTCCTCGACGACGTCGAGCTTGCGCTGGTTCGCCGGGTCGGACATGTCGAAGCGCGCCGGCGGACGGGCCGACGACGTGGGCGACGCATCCGCATCCTTTCGCCAGCGGCCCGAGAGCCAGCCGCCGGCGAGCGGGCTGTAGGTGAGGATGCCCATGCCGTGCCGCCGCGCGGTGGGCAGCACGTCCTCCTCGACGCCACGCGCGAGGATCGAGTACGGCGGCTGCTCGGTGACGAAGCGTGAGAGGGTGCGGTCGCGCGCCACGACCTGCGCTTCCACGATCTGGCTCGCCGCGTACGACGACGATCCGATGTAACGCACCTTGCCCTGGCGCACGAGGTCGGTGAGTGCCGACAGCGTCTCGTCCACGTCGGTATCGGGCGAGGGCCGGTGCACCTGGTAGAGGTCGATGTAGTCGGTGTCGAGGCGGCGGAGCGAGTCCTCGACCGAGCGCATGATCCACTTGCGCGATCCGCCGCCCCGGTTCGGCCCCTCGCCCATCGGCATGAAGAACTTCGTGGCGAGCACCACGTCGTCGCGGCGGCCCTTGAGCGCCGCGCCGACGATCTCCTCCGACTCGCCGGCCGAGTACACGTCGGCGGTGTCGACGAAGTTGACACCCGCGTCGAGCGCCCGGTGGATGACCCGGATCGAGTCCTCGTGCGAGGCGTTGCCCCAGGCGCCGAACATCATCGTGCCGAGGCACAGCGGGCTGACCTTGACGCCGGTGCGGCCGAGCGGGCGATACTCCACGGCGCTCAGGCCTCCGGGATCTCGCGGCTGAAGGTCTCGAGCGTGACCTGCTCGGGCTCGGGGCCGCCGCGCTTGCCGGTGTCGAGCGCGTCGATCTGCGCGATCTCGTCGGAGCTCAGCGAGAAGTCGAACACGTCGAGGTTCTCGGCGATGCGCGCGGGCTTCACCGACTTCGGGATGACCGACCGCCCCGCCTGCAGGCCCCACCGCAGCATCACCTGCGCCGGCGACTTGCCGTGCGCCTCGGCGATCGCCACGATCGTCGCATCCTCGAGCGCGCTCGTGTGGCCGCTGTCGCGGTAGAACGTGATGCCGCCGATCGGCGACCAGGCCTGGTTCAGGATGCCGTGCTCGGTGTCGTAGGCGAGCAGCTCCTTCTGCTGGAAGTACGGGTGCACCTCGATCTGGTTCACCGCCGGCACCACCTTGGCCACGGTCAGCAGCGTGTCGAGGTGCTCGGGCATGAAGTTGCTCACGCCGATCGCGCGCACCTTGCCGTCGGCGTAGAGCTCCTCGAGCGCCCGGTAGGCCTCGAGTGTGCGGGTGAACGCGGAGGGCAGCGCCTGGTGCAGGATCAGCAGGTCGATCTGTTCGAGCCCGAGCTTGCCGGCCGACTTGTCGAAGGCGTGCAGGGTCTCGTCGTAGCCGAAGTCGTTGATCCACACCTTCGTCTCGATGAACAGCTCGTCGCGGGGGATCCCGGATGCCGCGACGGCGGCTCCCACCTCGCGCTCGTTGCCGTAGGCGGCGGCGGTGTCGATGTGGCGGTAGCCGACGCGCAGGGCCTCGGCCACGGCATCCGTCGTCTCGGCCGGCGCGGACTGGAAGACCCCGAAGCCGATTGCCGGGATCTCGACGCCGTTGTTCAAAGTCAGGGTGGGAATGCTCATGCCGGTGACGCTACGCCTGCCCACGCCGGGCAGGGAGGGTGTGTCAGTACCTGTGTCAGCAGGCACTCCCGCGGCGGCGCTCAACGCGGTGTGATGGATGCATGAAAGCCACCTACATGTTCGGCGCCGGCGACGTGCGCATCCAGACCGTCGCCGATCCCACCATCCAGCAGCCCACCGACGCGATCGTGCGCGTGACCCGCGCCTGCATCTGCGGCTCCGACCTGCATCCGTACCACTCGATGCCCGCGAGCGAGCAGGGCACCCCGATGGGTCACGAGCTCATCGGCGTGGTCGAGGAGACCGGCCGCGACGTCAGCACCCTCAAGAAGGGCGATTTCGTGATCGCGCCCTTCGCCTACAGCGACAACACCTGCGCGTTCTGCCGTGACGGGTTCCAGACCTCGTGCCCGCACGGCGGGTTCTACGGCACCACCGAGGTCGGCGGCATGCAGGCCGAGCTGCAGCGCATCCCGCAGGCCGACGGATCGCTCGTCGTCGTTCCCGGCGCCGTCGACGAAGCCCTCTACCCCTCGCTGCTCACCCTCTCCGACGTGTACCTCACCGGCTACCACGCCGCTCACATGGGCCGGGTGTCGGCCGGCAAGACGGTCACGGTCATCGGCGATGGCGCGGTCGGGCTCTCCGCCGTGCTGGCGTCGAAGCAGCTCGGCGCCGAGCGCATCATCCTGATGGGCCGGCACGCCAGCCGCACCGACCTCGGCGTCGAGTTCGGGGCCACGGATGTCGTCGCCGAGCGCGGCGACGAGGGCATCGCGAAGGTGATGGACCTGACCGGCGGCGAGGGCAGCCACATCGTGCTCGAGGCCGTGGGCCACCTCCCGGCCTACGAGCAGGCGTACGGCATCGTGCGCCCCGGCGGCACCATCTCGCGCGTGGGTGTGCCGCAGTACGAGAAGGCGCCGATCGGCTTCGGCTCGCTGTTCGGCAAGAACGTCACGCTCACCGGCGGACCCGCCCCCGTGCGCGCCTACCTCGAGCAGGCCATCCCGCTCGTGCTCGACGGCACGATCGACCCCGGCCGCGTCTTCGACCGCACGGTCGGCATCGACGACGTGCCGGCCGGCTACGCGGCGATGGATGCGCGCGAGGCCCTGAAGGTGCTCGTCAAGTTCTGACGCCCCGCCCCGCCCCGCACCCACCCCCCATCTGTACCCGCAAGGAGACGCATCATGACCGAACAGTCCGCCGCCCAGAAGCTCGTCGGCGACATCAGCCCGAAGCTCGCCGAGCTCACCGATGACGTGCTCTTCGGCGACGTGTGGGAGCGCGAGGCCCTCGCCAAGCGCGATCGCAGCCTCATCACCATCGCGAGCCTCATCACGAGCGGATCGTTCGAGCAGTTGCGCAGCCACCTGCGCATCGGCCGCCAGAACGGTCTCACCGAGCCCGAACTCGCCGAGGCCATCACCCACCTCGCGTTCTACGCCGGCTGGCCGAAGGCGATGTCGGCCGTGCAGATCGCCCGCGAGGTGTTCAAGGACTGACCCGCCGAGCATCCGCTCGCCCCACTTCATCTCGCCCACTCCGCACAGAGAGAAGCCGACCATGAGCACCGAGCTGCAGCCCAAGACCCCCACCGCCAAAGGACCCGAGGAGTGGTTCGACGGCGACGTCTACTTCAACTCCTACTACTCGGGCACCGCTCCCAGCCGCGCTCGACTGAACCTCGTGCGCTTCACCCCGGGCGCGCACACCGCCTGGCACAAGCACGCGGTCGGCCAGACGCTGCACGTCACCGAGGGTCTCGGCTACGTGCAGTCCCGCGGCGAGAAGCTCATTGAACTGCACCCCGGCGACACCGTCTACACGCCGCCGGGCGAGTGGCACTGGCACGGCGCCACGCCCGACGACTTCCTGTGCCACCTCGCCCTGTGGGAGGCGCCGGCCGACACCGATTCCGCCGAACCCGAAACCGTGTGGGGCGACAAGCTCACCGCGGCCGAGTACCCCGCCGAAGGCTAGCCTCTCCAGCGCGGCGCGTCATTCCACCAGCGCGGAGGCCTGCTCCTGCGTGGCCGCCCAGGAGGCCAGCACGCGCAGCGCATCGGCGGTCGGAGAGCCGGCCGGGGCCGTGTAGACGTTCATCACGAGACCGGGCTCGCTCGGCAGCTCCATCGACTCGTAGGTGAGGTCGAGGTCGCCGACCACGGGGTGGTGCAGGCGCTTGAGTCCGCTGCGGTGGAACATCACGTCGCGCGAGGCCCAGCGCTCGCGGAACAGCTCGCTCTGCGTCGAGAGTTCGCCGATGAGCCGGATGAGGTCGGGGTCGTGCGGGGTGCGTCCGGCCTCCAGGCGCAGCATCGCGGCCGCATCGCGCGTGATCTGGTCGTAGTCGCGCCAGAACTCCCGCGCGGCCGGGTTGAGGTAGGTGAACCGCGTGGTGTTCACCGGGCGGTGCGGGTCGTCGAAGACGGGCGAGTACAGCGCGCGCCCCATCCGGTTGGCGGCGATGATGTCGTGCCGGGCGTTGCGCACCCAGGCCGGGGCATCCGACATCGCGTCGAGCACCTGCAGCACCGAGGCGCGCACCGGTCCGGGTTTCGACTTCGGGGCGCGGCGGTGGGTGGGTCCGGATGCGCGGGCGAGGTCGAAGAGGTACTGCCGTTCGGCCTCGTCGAGCTTGAGCGTGTTCGCGAGGGCGTCGAGCACGCTCTCGGATGCCCCGGCCAGGTTGCCGCGCTCGAGACGCACGTAATAGTCGACCGAGACGCCGGTGAGCATCGCCACCTCTTCGCGCCGCAGCCCCTCCACCCGGCGGTTGCCGCCGTAGACCGGCAGTCCCGCCTGCTCGGGCGTGATGCGCGCGCGCCGGGAACTCAAGAACTCGCGGACATCGGTGCGTACGTCTCCCATGCCACAACGGTACGTCTCCGCGGCCCGGCGGGGGAGGCACTGGCACTACCTGCCAGGCGGGGCGCTTCCGCTCGGCTCCTCGCACCCTCTCTAGCGGGCGTGGTCGGGCAGGGTGCCCACGTGGTGGCGGCCGCGCAGGAGGTACCAGGCCAGACCGCTCACGACGACCGCTCCGATGAACAGCACGGCGATGTACCGCAGCAGGCCGTCATCGCCGTAGACCTCCACCCGGGGCCAGGCGAGATTGACCGCCATCCCTGCACCCCACAGCACCGCGACGATGTTGATGGGCAGGCCGAGACGGCCCAGTGAGAAATGCCGGCGGGACGCAGCGTCCGCTGGCCTTTCCGCGCGATCCCCACTCTGCGAGTTCTCGGATCGCGCCGCCCGCGCCGGTGAGCGCCACTCGCCCTTGAAGCGTGCGATCAACAGCGGCACGGTCACGAGCAGGTAGGCCAGGTAGATCAGGATGACGGCCACGCTCGTGATGGCGGTGAAGATCTCGGCGGCACCGATGTCGATGGTCAGGATGAGCACGGCCAGCACGCCGATGACCACCGCGGGCACCACCGGGGCCTTGCGCTTCGGGTCGACGCGGGCGAGCATCCGGCTGCCGGGGAGGGCGTTGTCGCGGGCCATCGCGAACATCAGCCGGATGCCCGCGGTGTGCACGGCGAGGGCGCACACGGTGACGGCGATCACGATGCAGACGAGGAAGGCCGTGCCGAGGGGGCCGCCGAGGGCCTGAAGGACGATCAGCTGCAGGCCGCCGGAGGCCTCGCCGAGGGCCGGGTCGCCCAGCTCGGGGGCGGCGAGGATGCCGAACAGCAGGATGAGTCCGCCGATCACGAACGACGCGATCACTGCGCGGAGGATCGCGAGGGGGGCCGTGCGCCGCGGGTCGACGGTCTCCTCGCCGAGCGAACTGGCCGTGTCGAAGCCGTACATCACGTAGGCCGAGGCGATGGCGGCGACGAGGAAGGCGCCGAAGTAGCCGCCCGGCATCCCCACGCCGTAGCCCGCGGTGTCGAGCAGAACGCTGGGCGGGTTGACGATGTGCGCGGCCAGGATGACCACGAGCAGCACGGCGGCGACGAGTTCGATCAGCACGCCGATGCTGTTGATGCGGGCCATGAGCTTGATGCCGAAGGCGTTCACGACGGTGGTGAAGAGGATGAGGATGCCGCCCCAGATCACGGCACTGATGCCGAAGCTCGCGCCCGTGCCGTCGCCCACGAGTTGGAAGCCGCTCCAGATCTGCGGCAGGGTCACCTGGTAGGCGAGCACCACGGCGGCGAGGGTCACGATCGAGGCGGCGAGCATCATCCAGCCCGCGAGCCAGCTCACGGTGGGCCCGGCCACCCGTTTGCTCCAGTTGTAGACCGAGCCGGCCACCGGGTAGCGGGCGGCGAGTTCGGCGAAGCAGAGCGCCACCGTGAGCTGGCCGGCGAAGACCAGGGGCCACGACCACCAGTAGGCGGGGCCGCCGTTGAGGAACCCGAAGTAGAAGAGCTGGAACGTGCCGGTGAGGATGGAGATGTAGCTGACGCCGGCCGCGAAGCTGCCAAGCCGGCCGATGCTGCGGGCGAGGGTCGGCCGGTAGCCGAACTCGGCCAGGCCGTCGTCGCTCGCGCTGTCTCCCACGCCGGTCGTGCTGCCCACTCGTGAACCGTATCGCGGCCGGCGAGGCGTTCCGGCCCGGCTGGGCCCTCATCCGCAGCCGCTTGAGGACATGTCCGGATGAGGGCACGGAAGGTCTCCCGCCAGCAGGCCGCTCGCCCCTACTGTGTGAGTGACGCGCAGGGGGCGCGCCTGCGGAGGAGGCCCGGCATGCCCGAGTGGTACACCCTCGGCGTGGTCGCGCTGGTGATCGTGGCGGTCGTAGTCGTGATCGTGCGGTTCCGCGTCAACCCCGTGATCGCCCTGGCGCTCGGCGCTGCCGCGATCGGCCTGCTCACCGGCCTCGGCCCGGTCGACACCGTGCAGACGATGTCGCAGGGGTTCGGCGACGTGATGATGGAGGCGGGCATCCTGATCGGCTGGGGTGTGCTGATCGGCGCGATGCTGAACGAGATGGGCGCCATCACGCGGCTCGTCGAGAGCCTGATGCGCCTCTTCGGCCGGCGCGGCATCCCCTACGCGCTCGGGTTGTCGCTCGCGACCTACCTGCAGACGATCTTCGTCGACGTGCTGATCGTGATCGCCGCCCCGCTCGCCCGTCGCATCGCCCCGCGGCTGGGTCGCGTCGGAACCGGCATCGTGGGTGTCACCTTCGCGGTGGGGCTCGAGATGGGCATCGTGATGATGGTGCCCGGCTTCGCGGCGGTCGCCCTGGCCGGGCTGCTCGGGGTGCCGCTCGGCGTGATGATGCTCGGCGGGTTCGCCGTGGTGGCGCCCACCGTGGTGCTGACCATCCTGCTGATGTCGCTGTTCTTCCGGCTCGGCTTCTGGAACCCCGAGCGCGACGAGCAGGTGGTGGTGCGCGATGACGAGGAGGGCGCCAAGGTGGGGGCCGCGGGTGCAGCTGGCGCCGAGGTGGGGGCCGCGGGTGCAGCTGGTGCCGGTGCTGGTGCTGGTGCTGGTGCTGGTGCTGGTGCTGGTGCCGGTGCTGGTGCTGCCAGGGTTGCGGATGCAGCCGGCGCTGCGGGCGCTGCGGATGACAGCGCCCCGGTCGCCGACTCAGCCGACCGGATGCTGCTCCGCACGCCCACCGGATCGATCCGCACCACGGTCGGCGGTGTGCCCCGCGGCCCGGCGAGCACCCGCCCGGTCGACCGCGAGGAGCGCGAGCGCCCGCTGCTGCTGCTGTTCGCACCCATGCTGATCGCCCTGCTGCTGATCGCGGCTCAGGCCGTGCTCACGGTGATCGGCATCGAGGTGCCCACGCTGCAGTTCCTCGGCAGCCCGATCATCGCGCTGCTGCTGGCCGTGATCGCCACGGGCGTCATCGGCCGCTCCGCCGTCGGCACCAAGCGCATCGAGAAGGCGGTGGTGAAGGGCTTCCAGGACGGCGGCCAGATCTTCCTCCTCACCGGCATCGGCGGCTCGCTCGCGGCGGTGATCGCGAAGGGCGATCTCGGCGCGGTGCTGCAGGGCTACTTCTCGGCCACCTCGTTCGCGCCCCTGCTGCTGGTGTGGGCGATGGCCGCCATCCTGCACATCGCCGTGGGTTCCGTGACCCTCTCGGCCATCACGGCCGCCGGCATCATCGCGCCCGTCGCCGCGACGATGGGGCTCGACCCGCTACTGGTGGCCCTCGCCGCCGGATCCGGGGCGCTCTTCTGCATCCACGTCACCTCGAACACCTTCTGGCTGCTGCAGACCTTCCTCGACCAGTCGGTGCGCGGCGCTCTGAAGACCGTCACCGTCGGCGTCTCCCTGGCCTCGGTCATCGCCCTCGGCATGACCCTCCTCGTCTCCCTGGTCATCTCCTGACTCGAGCGTGACCGGGCGGCCCGCCGTCGATCGCATCCGCGAAAGCGAACAGAAACACCGCCGAAACGTCGCCGTCACACACGCCCGCTACCGTCGGAGCATGAGGTTGTCGCACGAGTCACAGGGGTTCTGCCCGTGGTTCTGCCTGCGCCGCCAGAGCGGCCACCACAACACCTCTGTCTTCTCGTTCAACAGGTGACCCCGCCCCGCACCGGGGGAGAAGTGCGCCCACCAGCCCATTGAGGGCTCCGGATGCTGAGCGCACGCCCCGCGCGGTCGTCACGCCGTCCTCGGCTGAGCTGCTCTCGCAGCAGCCTCGCTCGGTGACTCGCTGATGACCCTGCGCGGCGATTCGCTCCCTCGGGCTTCGCGTCCTCGCGGCCGTCGTCGCGGCCGCCGGGCACCCGTTCCGGTTCAACTTTGGCTCCGGCTCCGGCTCCGGCTCCGGCTTCGGTTGCGGCTCCGGTTCCGGCGTCCGTCGACCGCGATCCGGTGACCCGGTCGACTGCCCCCCCCCCCGCACATCGCCCGCTTTCTTCGCGGCCTCACCGCCAGACCTCCCTCTCTTCGGCGCGCCCGCGCGCCATTCCACGCCTCACGCCCCACCAGGAAGCACCATGCCCACTCTCTGGCAGAACGCCCTCGTCATCGCCCTCGATGACGAGCACGGCGCCGAGCCCTTCCGCGCCGACGTGCTCATCGACGCAGACCGCATCACAGCGGTAACGGCGCCCTACGGATGCCCGGTCCCGTCCACTCCGCCCGCCACCGCCGATCCCACCGACGTCATCGACGCCACCGGCCTTCTGCTTCACCCGGGCTTCGTGAATGCGCACACCCACTCCTGGGAGATCCTGTTGCGCGGCACGAGCGACCCCCTTCCGCTGGAGGTGTGGACCCTCCTCAGCTACCCGCCCGCCGACGTCGACCCCGTGCCGGAGCGCCTCGTCTACCTGCGCACGGCGGTGGCTGCGATCGAGTCCCTGCGTAGCGGCGTGACCACCGTTCTCGACGACACGGGTGAGCTGCCGGATGCCACACCGGCCTCCTTCACGCAGGTGCTACGGGCATATGCCGAAGCCGGCATACGAGCTACCTGCACGGGTACCGCGGTGGATGTTCCCATAGTCGATCGCCTCGCTTACGCCGAGGAAGTCCTGCCTCCGTCCCTGATCGAAGCGAACCGAGCATCGATGCCCCCGTCCGAGGCGATCCAGGACGCCTACCTCGCGTTCTGCGCCGAAGCCCGCGAGCTGGCCGCCCAGCACGGCGACGGCCGCCTGCGCTACGCCGTCGCCCCGAGCGCCCCGCAGCGGGTCACCGACGAGCTGTTGCTGCGCACCGCCGCCGAAGCCCGCGAGCACGGCGAGGTGCTGCACACCCACCTGCTCGAGACGAAGCTGCAGCAGCAGCTGGCGCGCACGCGCTACGAGGGCCGCACGATCGTGCAGCACCTGCACGACCTCGGCATTCTCACACCGAACCTCGTGCTCGCCCACGGCATCTGGCTGACGCCAGGTGATCTCGACCTGCTCGCCGCATCCGGAGCCACCGTCGTGCACAACCCGCTCTCGAACCTCAAGCTCGGCTCGGGCGTGCTCGCCTGGCGGGCGCTGCACGACGCCGGCGTGCGGGTCGCGCTCGGCACCGACGGCGCCTCGAGCAACGACTCCCTGCGCATGCACGAGGTGATCAAGGCCGCCGCGACGCTGCACACTCTCACCGACCCCGACTACCGCCAGTGGCCCACGGTCGCCGAGGTTCTGCACGCCGCGACCGTCGCCGGCGCGCGCGCAGCCGGCTGGGCCGACACCGTGGGTGCGATCGCCCCCGGCCTGAAGGCCGACCTCGTGGTGGTCGACCTCACCCGCGACACCGCCTTCACCCCGCTGAACGACGCCGCTCGGCAGCTGGTCTTCGCCGAGAACGGCTCGTCCATCCACCAGGTCTGGGTCGACGGCCGGCTCGTCGTCGAAGACGGCCGCTGCACCCGGATCGACGACCTCGCGCTGCTGGCGGAGTTCCGCCGCGAGGCCGCGGCCTACCTCGCGCGAGTGCCGTCCTGGCGCGCTCGCCAGACCGAGATCGAGCCCTACGTGCGCGAGGCCCACCTCCGCGCCTGGGCGGATGACCCCACCCGAAACCCAGCACCCCAGAACGCACCGGAGGAGCACTCGTGAAACTCGACGACATCTGCCTGGTCAACGCCGAGGTCGCCGCCTCCGACGCGTTCTACACCGACACCCTGGGCCTGCCCCGCCGCATGCGGAACGTGCGTTTCGTCGACTACGACTTCGGTGTCGGCCCCCGCCTGGCCCTCTGGATGCGCCCGAGCATCACCGAAACCGTCGGCCCTGCGTATCCCGTCGCCCCCGGCCTGCCCTTCCGGGTCACCCTGGAGCTTCCGGATGCTGTGGAACTCGACGCGATCGCCACACGGCTTCCCGAGGCGGTGCCGCTGAGTCACGCTGCCACCGGCGCTACGAGCCTCGCCGCCAGCGATCCGGACGGCTTCGTGACGGTGCTGCGCGCCACACCCCCGGGAGGCCGCACCCGCATCGCCGAGGTCGAACTCGCCGTCAGTGATCCGGCCCGCACGGCCGAGTTCCTCGGGCGACTCGGGTTCGAAGCGCTGCCTTCGAATCCCAACGGCCGCATCCGCTTCGACGGGGGAGAGGTGACCTTGGTGATCCTGGATGCGGCGACTCTCGACGATCCTACCCTATCGCCCACAGAGCGCGAGTCATTCACCCGCACCGGTGGCCACCTGATGCTCGCCGTCGAACTCGAGACGGGGGAGCAGGTCGACACCCTCTACGCCGACCTCACCGCCCGCGGCCTCGCGGCGTCCGGCCCACCTGCGGTCTACGAGTGGGGCGCTCGCTCCACCTACTTCATCGACCCGGATGGCTACATCTGGGAGATCTACGCCTGGGTAGAGACCCCGAAATGACCCGCCCCATCAGGGCCCCACGACGTTCCACCCGCACCATCGGCGCTACCCGTTCCACCGGCGTCACCCGCACCACCCCATCCCGCAGCACCACCCACACCCCCGAGGAGAACACCATGTCCCCCGCAACCCCCACCCCCACCCGCGCCCGGCGCTTCATCGCGGCCGGCGCGCTCGCCCTCGTCGGCGGCCTCGCTCTCGCGAGCTGCGCCAGCGCACCCAGCGACACCGCAGCATCCGGAGCCGCCGGCAGCGCCGCAGCCGACGCGAACTTCCTCCCCTGCATCGTCAGCGACGAGGGCGGCTTCGACGACCAGTCCTTCAACCAGCTGGGCCTCGAAGGCGTCACCGACGCCGCCGAGACGCTCGGCACCGAACACATCGATGTGCAGTCGCAGGCCGAGAGCGACTACGCGCCCAACATCGCGAGCCTCGTCGACCAGGGCTGCACCACCATCGTCACCATGGGCTACCTGCTCGCGGCGGCCACCGAGGAGGCCGCGGCGGCCAACCCCGACATCAACTTCATCATGGTCGACGACAACACCATCACGGCCGACAACGTGAAGGGCGTGGTGTGGGACACCTCGCAGGCCGGCTTCCTGGTGGGCTACGCCGCCGCCGACTACACCACGAGCGGAAAGGTCGGCACCTACGGCGGAGCGCAGATCCCGCCCGTGACGCTCTACATGGACGGCTTCGCCCGCGGCGTCGAGTACCACAACCAGCAGAAGGGCACCGATGTGCAGGTGATCGGCTGGGACCCGGATGCGCAGACCGGCCTCTTCACCGGCAACTTCAGCGACATCAACGCCGCGAAGGTGCTCTCGCAGGGCATCCTCGGCCAGGGTGCCGACGTGATCGTGCCGGTGGGCGGCCCGATCTACCAGGGTGCGGCGCAGGCGATCCGTGACGGTGGAACCTCGGTCGCCCTCGTGGGCGTCGACACCGACATGTACCTGAGCGACCCCGAGTACGACGACATCTGGTTCACCTCGATCGCCCGTGACATGCCCAAATCGATCTCCGAGGTCATCCAGGCCGCGGCCGCGGGCGACTTCTCGAACGAGGAGTACGTCGGAACCCTCGACAACGGCGGCGTGCTGATGAGCCCGTTCCACGACTTCGAGTCGAAGGTCGCGCCCACCCTGCAGGGCGAGCTCGACACCATCCAGGCCGCCATCATCGACGGCTCGCTGACCATCGAGACCCCCTCGGCCCCGTAACCCCACCATCCCCCACCCCCCTCCTCGCGACCAGTCACTTTTGGCCCTAAAACCCTTCGTATAGGGCCGAAATCGACGGGTCGCGAGGAGTGTCGACTCGAAAGGAGGCGCCCGTGCGCGACCTCATCTGCATCACCGACCCCGGCCAGGAGCAGGCCGTCGCGCTGCTCGCGATCCTCGCGTCGCCGGAGGACTTCCGGGTGCGCGCGATCGTCGCGAGTGCCGGCAACACCACCCTCGACCACACGGTCGAGAACGTCTTCAAGGTGCTCGAGCTCGCGGGTGAGCCCGGCCGCGGCATCCCCGTGCACCGCGGAGTGCCGAAGCCCCTCCTGCGCCCGCTCGTCACGGCCGCGCACGTGCACGGCGAGACCGGCCTCGACGGCTACGACTTCCCACCCGTCACCGGCACGGCCGAGGAGGAGTCGGGAGTCGCCGCCATCATCCGTCTCTGCCGCGAAGCCGCCGCCCGCGAGCCGCACTCCCTCACGATCGCCCAGTTCTCGAGCATGACCACGCTCGCCGTCGCCCTCACAGAGGCGCCCGACATCGCCGAGGACATCGCCGAGATCGTCATGATGGCCGGCGCCTACTTCGAGGTCGGCAACATCACCCCCGCGGCCGAGTTCAACATCTACGTCGACCCGCACGCGGCATCCATCGTGCTGGAGTCGGGCATCCCGATCGTCATGCTGCCCCTCGACATCACCCACCAGCTGCGCAACACCCGTGCCCGCCTCGACGCCTTCTCCGCACTCGGCACCGAGCCCGGCCGCGCGGTGGATGCGATGCTCACCTTCAGCGAGACCTTCGACCTCGAGAAATACGGCTGGGACGGCGCCCCCCTGCACGGCCCCGTCGTCCCCCTCTATCTGCTGCGCCCCGAGCTCTTCCACGGTCGCCGGATCAACGCCCGGATCGAGACCGCGAGCGAGCTCACGATGGGCATGCTCGTCGCCGACTGGTGGCAGATCACCGACCTCCCGCGCAACATCTTCTACGCCCGAGACGTCGACGCCGATCCGTTCTACGCCGAACTCCTCAACCGCATCGCGCGCCTCTGAGCGGCATCGTCCGCCTCTGATCGGCGCGGCCATCAAACGCGGACGATGAGCGGAAGCTTACGTTCCAGCGCATTGCGCCCCACACGGAGACGGGGGATGCTCCTTCCAGGGGGTGAGAAACGTGGTGCATCGGCGGGACCGGGTCGCGGGTTGTCCTTCATGAGCCCGCGCGCAGCAGGCGTGCTGGCGATCGCCGGCTCTCTGGGGCTGGCCGTGCTCGGCGGCTGGCTTCTCGCAGGCCCACCGTGGAGCATCCCGGGAGCCGTCGTCCTGGTCGCCGCGACCATCCTTCTCTCGGTGGGAACCGTCTGGCTCTATCGCCGGTCATGGTCTGAGCCCTGGCCTCCCGACGTGACACCATCGATGCAGAAGCGGATGCGACGGATCCGGGTTCTGCAGGTCGTCAACAGCGTTCTATTCGTCGGCATGGTCGCAGCCGCCATCTCCGCGATCGTCTGCCAAGACTGGACGCAGCTTGCCTATGCGGGGATATTCCTGGTCGTGGGCCTGGGGAACCTCAGCATGAACCGGCGCACAATGCGCTACCTGCGTGAGCTGGAGAGACATCCGGGTTCGGGTCAGTAGGGCGGGAGCCGATCCAGAGCGCGCCGAACGGCCTCGAACTGAACCGGCGTGAGCTGCCCGCTCACGTGATGCTCGAGGGACTGTGCGGATTCGCGGGTCAGCTGCGGGGCCGCGAGGAGGTGCTGCACGCGCCCGATCACGGCCGCCAGCGAATCCGCGACAGCGTCGATCCGCTCGTCGGCGGCGTCGTCGGCAGCGTCGTCGGCGAGGCCGAGGAGAGCGTCGGTGACGACCGCGAGCTGCGCGGCGTCGGGGCCGTCGACGACGCCGAGTCCAGGCCACGCGCCCGGGTCGAGGAACAGTTCGAGCACCACGGCGGCGTCCCGTTCGGCATCGATGAGGCGCACCGGCATGCCCTGCCGGTCGCCGAGTGCCGCGATGTACCCGAGGGCGTAGGCGGGTGTGTCCGCCAGAGGCCCCAGCCGGCGCAGCTCGCCGATCACCGCGCGTCGCTCCTGCAGTTCTGCGATCTGTTCCGCGTATCGCCGGTCGAGGGCGGCGAGTTCGTCTTCGACGTCGACCGCCGGATCGATGCGGCCGAGAGGCACGCCCACGTCCGCGAGCCGCCGAGCTCGCAGCACCCGCACCAGATCGGAGGTGGTGTACAGGCGGTAGCCGTTGGCAGACCGCTCCGGTTCGGGGAGGAGGCCGATCTGGTGGTAATGGCGGAGCGTGCGCACCGTGACACCCGCCAGTCGGGCGAGGTCGCTGCTTCTCACTCCGGTGCCTCGTCTCGCGTGCGGGTCGACGCGGTCAACCACGGCGTCATCCTCCACAGTACAAAGGTCACCGCGGCGATGACGAGAACGGGCACCAGCACGACGGGGCCGGTCGGTGTCGACACGGTCGACAGCTGCCCGGCCAGGATGACCGGCAGCAGAAGAACGGTGTTGTTCGCTGCGTGGATGAGAACGGGCACCTCGAGCCCGCCGGTGCGCTCGGCGAGCACGGCGAAGCAGATCCCGACCGCGATGTAGTACGCCACGGCCCACGGATCGGACGCGCCGTGGATGAGGCCGAACTCCAGAGCCGTGATGGCGGTGGCGACGGCGAACGCCACGACAGGGCGAGCGAACCGCGCTCCGATGGCCCGGAAAACCAACCCTCGGAAGAGATACTCTTCGCCCGCTGACTGCAAAGGGATGGTCACGACGGCGACCGCGCACAGCAGCAGATTGAGCGCCGTCCACTGGGGGAGGCCGGTGCCGAGAACCGGTTGCATCACCAGCGTGTACGCGACCCAGACCGGCAGCACCACGACGGCCGCCCGAGCCAGGATGCGCCATCGGAACCGGCCGGCCAGAGAGGACAACGTCCCCGGCGAGGCCCCGTAGGCGAGCTTCTGCAGCGCCATGCTCACCGGGATGAGAAGGGCGATGAGGATGTTGCCCGCGGCCCAGAATCCGATCGTGAACGACGGATGCGCCGGGTCGAACGGTGTGACGCCGATCGCCGTGTCGACGGCGATTCCGAGCGGCGTCGCGGCCACCGCCAGCAGGAAGAGCAGCGCGAGGATGCCTCCGCCGGCGGCCAGCAGGGTGCGCCAGGGCTGGGGACGGTACCGGAGCGACTGCACGTACCCCGAGAGGCCTGAACGGGTTGCCGACGGTCGGACATTCACAAGAGGTTTCTTCTGGTGGGAGAGGTTCACCTCTTCAGGTAAAACTATGACGTCACGTCGGAGTCAAGGGGTGTCGTGCCGCGAGGCGTCCGATCGTGCTGAGCCATGGCCGGCCGGTCACCTTTTGGGCAAGATCTACGCCGCCCACTTCTCCGCCGAACTCCTCAGCCGCATCGCCTGCCTCCGAGCGGCATCCGAGGCGGCTCGGGGGAGGAGCCTAGGCGTTGCTGCTGGACCGCTCCACGACGATCGCCGGCGCGTCGAAGGGGTCGCTGATCGAGCAGAACACGGCGATGTCCAGGTCGCCGGTGTCAGACATCCAATGGACGTGCATCATGAGTGCGTTCGGGTCGTCGGAGACGTCTGTCGTGATCGTCTCGTCGGCGATGGGGTTGGTATCGGCAGGGTCGAACGGGGCGAAGGTGCCCGTCATGCCCTTGACGGCGGATGCGGACAGCTCCACGCACGACGCGTAGGCCGCCTCGAGGTCGTACGCCGCGGCGGGAGCCGGCGCGGTCGTCGGTGCCTGTGTCGGAGACGGTGACGGTGGGGCCGTCGGGGTGCCTGCGGATGTGGGTCGCGGGGTGGCTGTGGCGGTGGGGGCCGGGCTCGGCCCGGGAGAGGCGGTGCACCCCGCCACGAGAACCACCGCGCTCACCAGGGCGGCGGCGAAAGTGGGGCGCAGGATGCGGTGAAGACTCATGCTGCGAGCGTACGACGATCGTCGATTTCGGCCCGTCCGATGTTCCCGTCGAACGCCCTCCTCTGGAAAGGCGCCGAACCGGAAGACGGGCCGCCGTGGTTCGCTTCGGCGTCGAGTATGAGCCTGTGGGTGCTGCGACGACGGTTCGTCGCACGCGGGTCAGTACCCGGTCAGCGGCAGTCCGGGCGCGGGAGTGACGACGCTCGACGATGTGGCCGGGTCCCAGTAGATGAGGGAGGCGCTTGCTGACCCGAGTCCGGCGTCTTCGGGGTTCCAGACCGGGAAGTCGACGACGAACTCGAATCGCCCGGCCGGCAGGCGAGACTCGCCCGGGTCGGTGAAGTACGCCTGCTCGATGTTCGGAAAACTCAGCCGCGGAGCCCACGACGAACTGATGGTGCGCACGTTGTAGTAGGGCATGCCGCGGATCGTCACGTATCCGCTCTTGCCCTCGCCCTCCCATCCGCTCGGGATGGTGACCACCAGCGTCGCCCTCGACTGCGAGACGGTCACCGACGTCGGTACCCAGAGAAGGGTCGCTGCGCCCCCACCGTCTGAGGCCGCCGCCAGCGGCGCGGCCACCGCGACCGCCAGCACGGGTGCCGCCCACACTCCGGCCGTCACCACCGCTCGCCGGGTGACTCCATCGGCAATTCCGTCACCGTCTCGTGAGGCGGCGCTGCTTGGCTCAGCCATGGATCGAGTCTAGTGACGCGCCTGCGCGCACGCACTAGTACTGGCTCTCAGTCATCACCAGCGCTGGATGCTGGAACGAGGCCGGCGGCGGTCCGCCGGCGTCGTCGTGACGGGAGCGCGCGACGGTGGCGGCATCGGTCACGTCGTCGGCGTCCTCGTCCCCGCTCGACGCTCGGCGCTTCTGAGCGGCGTAGGCCTCAGGCAGCGCCGTCGCCGTCGGCGCCGCGCTCGGCCTCGCGAGCTGCGGACAGGGTCTGGAACGCCGTCTGGATGTGCATGGTCATCGCCGCGCGTGCAGCGGCCTGGTTCCCGTCGAGGATGTACCGGGCGATGTGGCCGTGTTCGATGACCGCCTGCTCGATGGCGCCGGGCACCTCATCGGTGGCCCTCCTGATCTCGACCAGGGTGCTAGCGACGGCGTCCAGCGCAGCCGCGTAGGCGGTGTTGTGCGAGGCCCGGGCGATCGCCGCGTGGAATTCGACGTCACGGCGGTAGGTGCCCGACTGCGAGGTCGCGGCATCCTCGTAGCGGCGCAACGCCTCCAGAATCGACGCGCGATCGTCGTCGTCCGCCCGCTCGGCCGCGCGGGCGGCCGCATCCGTCTCGAGCAGCATGCGGAACTCGTACAGGTCGTCGATCGCGCTGTCGGCCAGAAGCGACGAGAGGTTCTGCCCCTCGAGCGCCGAGCGGCCGTCGATGCGCAGCACGGTCGTTCCGCGGCCCGGCCGCACCTCGCAGATGCCGCGGGCCACGAGCGACTGGATGGCCTCGCGAACGGTGTTGCGCCCGACGCCGAAGTTCTCCATGAGCTCGCGTTCCGGCGGCAGCTTGTCGCCGACCCGGTACTCCCCGGCGGCCACCGCGGCCATCAGTTGCGCCGCGACCGACTGCGAAAGCGTCTGTCTCACGATTGTGTCTCTGATTCCTCGTCGTCGGAGGCGGAAGCGGAAGCCGCGATCCTGGATCGGTCGAATGTGCGTCGGGTGATCGCGGTCACCGAGTGGTGACCGGCGATCCGCCTTCCGCGAGATGCCTGACTTCGGCGATCGTAGCCGACGATGTGTCGCCCGGGGTGGACATCACCAGGGCGCCGTGCGCGATCGCCAACGCCAGTGAGTGCGCGAGGACGTCTTCCGACAGCGCTCCGTAGATCAGACCAGCCGCGAACCCGTCGCCTCCACCCACGCGATCGAAGATCTCGAGCGGCTCGACGGGGGCCACGCTGCAGAAGCCTTCATCCCGCACCCAGCCGATGCCGCCCCAGGAGTTGCGCGAGGCCGAGTGCGCGATCCGGACCGGTGTGGCTGCTCCGCGCAACCGAGGCAGGTGCGCCGAGATGCCCTCCACCATCGCCCGGAACGAATCCGGTCCCGGCGGCATCCCATCGGTCGGCAGGCGCCAGCCCGGGACCGCCCGTGCGATGTCGCCGTGATTGGCGAAGAGCAGATCGACGTGGCCCAGGATCTCCTCGAAGACCGAGGCGTGCCCGCCGCGTTCCATGGTGTTGCGCCACAGACTCGGCCGGTGGTTCACGTCGAACGACACGATAGTGCCCCAGCGATTGGCCGCTTCGACGGCTTCGAGGGTCAGCTGGGCGGTGGTAGGGGAGAGCGAGGCGAACACCCCGCCGGAGTGCAGCCAGCGCACTCCTCGACGCCCAAACAGGTCGTCCCAGTCGAAGTCGCCAGGAACGAGCTGGGACGCCGCGGTGTGCCCGCGGTCGTACACGCCGAGAGCTCCGCGCTGGCCGTAGCCGCGCTCAGTGAAGTTCAGGCCGTTGCGGACGGATGTGCCCACCCCGTCCGACTCCCGCCAACGGATCAGGTCGGTCGCGACACCGGCGCCTCGGATCCGATTCCGGATGAGCACGCCCATCTCGTTCTCCACGAGAGCCGTCGCCACCGCACTCCGCAGCTCGAAGGCGTTGCTCGCGGCGTGCGCCACGTTGTACTCGCCGCCGCCGATGTGCACGTCGAAGGTCTGTGCATCCCTCAGGCGGGCGTCGCCCGGATCCAGCCGCAGCATGACCTCGCCGAGCGAGACGACGTCGAACTCGCACTCGGCGGCCGGTCGCGCCCGGATCACGCGCTGGCTCCATCGCGTGCGAGGGCCGCCTCGGCCCGTTCCATGGTTCTGCGCAGAGCCGCGGTGCGGGCCACCGGATCGCCGTCGGCAGCCGTGCCGACCATCCAGGCGCCCCCGACGGCCTCGACGTTCGGCAGGGCGAGGAAGGCCTCGAAGTTGTGGGCCGACACCCCGCCGGTCGCCGTGAAGGCCACGTCGGGGAACGGGCCGGAGAGCGCCGTGAGCACCGGCTCGCCCCCGGATGCCACGGCCGGGAAGAACTTGAGATGACGAAGCCCCCGTGCGGCGGCCGCCAAGACCTCGGTGGCGGTGACCGTGCCGGGGAGGTAGAGCATGCCGCGCTCGGCGCACTCCTCGTGCAGCTCGCCCGAGAAACCGGCGCTGACGATGGCTCGAGCTCCCTCCTCTTGCGCGCGCACGACGTCGAACCGGCTGCGTGCGGTTCCTGCGGCGACCTCGATGCCGGACTCGGCCAGCACGCGAATCGCATCGAAGGCGAAGTCGTTGCGCAGGAGGACCTCCACCGAGCGCAGCCCGGCACCGTGGCACACCTCGGCCAGTTCCTGCGTGGCGCGTTCGTCGGCCAGGGTCACAACGGGCAGCAGGCCGCCGGCTGTGAACGATCGGATGTCGACCGCATCGTCGCGGACAGGCATATGAACCTCATTTCATCAACGAAAGGTAGGATAAAGCCTACGTCGGTGGAGTGGCAACTCTAACCCACGCGATCCGCCTCTCGCATAGGCCTTCGACTGCGAAGACGCGGAAAAATGCCGAACTTGTCAACGGATCGTGGGTGCTGTACGGTCATCCCATGCTCAGCAATGGTGCGACATACTCCCGTCGCCGTTCGACAAAAGGTGGGATGTTTACGTGACTACCGCAACGGTGACCGACACGATCCTCGAGGTGAAGGATGTTTCCAAGCGCTTCGGCGCCAACCTCGTGCTGCAGGGTGTGAGCTTCGAGCTCCGTGCCGGGGAGGTGCACGCTCTGCTCGGCGAGAACGGTGCGGGCAAGTCCACGCTGATGAAGATCATCGCGGGCGTCTACGAGCCGGATGCGGGGGAGATCCTGCTCCGCGGTGCCCGCACCGACTTCCGCGACCCCGGCCAGGCGGTCACCGCCGGCATCAGCACGGTCTATCAGGAGCTGAACCTCATCCCCTCGCTCAGCGCCGCGAGCAACATCATGCTCGGCCGGGAGGAATCCACCGCGCTCTTCCTGCACGAGCGGCAGATGCGCGCCGCCGCTGCGGCGGCGCTGACCGAGATCGGCTCCCGGGCCAAGCCGGGCACGATCGTCGAGACGCTGTCCACCGGTGAACGGCAGCTCGTCGAGATCGCCCGCGCCCTCTCGTCCGAGTCGAGCGTGATCATCATGGACGAGCCGACCGCCGCGCTCTCCAGCGGTGAGATCGAGACCCTGCACCGCTCCATCCGTCAGCTGCAGAGCCGGGGCATCTCGGTGGTCTACATCTCGCACAAGCTCGACGAGGTGTTCCGCATCGCCGATCGGGTCAGCATCCTGCGCGACGGTGCCCTCGTGCGCACCCTGGACACGGGGGAGACGACCCGCGATGAGGTCGTCTCGCTCATGCTCGGCCGGGAACTGCGCAAGGAGATGGCCCACCAGGCCGACGAGCGCCGCTTCAACGATGCCGACGGCGCCCGGCTCGCGCCGGTGCTGAGGGTGGAGGGCCTCACCGTCCCCGGCAAGATCGAGGACGTCACGTTCGAGGTCGGCCCCGGGGAGATCCTCGGGTTCGCCGGGCTGGTCGGCGCCGGGCGCACCGAGACCATGCGCGCCATCGTGGGTCTCGAGCGCATCAGGTCGGGAACCGTGCAGGTCGCCGGCCGCCGGCTCAGGGCGCGCAGCCCCCGGGCCGCCCAGAACCGCGGCGTCGTGCTCATCCCGGAGGATCGCAAGACCCAGGGCCTGCTCCTGGACCTCTCGGTCGAGGCGAACATCGCCCTGCCGCACCTGCGCTCGCTCAGTTCCGCCACCTGGGTGCGCCGTCGAGCGCTCAAGACCTTGGTGCAGCAGTGCATCGAGCGCTTCGACGTGCGCCCCACCACGCCCAAGACCTCGGTGCGGCTGCTGAGCGGCGGCAATCAGCAGAAGGTACTGATCGGCCGCTGGCTGCTGCGCTCGCACACCGTTCTCATCTTCGACGAGCCCTCCAAGGGCGTCGACGTCGGCGCCCGCGCCGGAATCTGGCAGATGATCCGCGACGTGGCGGCCCAGGGAACGGCGGTCGTCGTGGTCTCGTCCGAGACCGAAGAGCTCATCGCGCTGGCCGACCGCATCGTCGTGATGAAAGAAGGCCGCGTGTCGGCCGCACTCGAAAACCGAAACCTAAGCGAAGACGAGGTCATGCAGCATGCCTTCTAACGACCAAGCCACCCTCGAACGGCCCGTGAGCGCGCCGCCGAGCGTGAGCAGGATCACCAACCGCACCCGGGCCCTCAGCCTGCTCACGAAGTCGCAGTCGATCTTCGGGCTGCTGCTCGTGTGCATCGTGTTCAGTGTGCTCACCGACTCGTTCTTCACCGAGTACAACCTGCTGAACGTGCTGCGGCAGAGCGCCGTCACCGGAATCCTCGCCGCCGGCATGACCTTCGTCATCATCTCCGGGGGCATCGACCTTTCGGTCGGCTCGGTCGTGGCGGTGTCGGGCGTGTTCGCCGCGGGCCTGATGCGCGACGGGGTGCCGGTTCCGCTGGCCATCCTGGTCGCCATCGCCATCGGCCTGGTGTTCGGGGCGATCAACGGGATCGCGATCGCGATCTTCAAGATCCCTCCCTTCATCGCGACGCTCGGAACGATGACGATCGGATCGAGCATCGCGCTCGCCTACACGCAGGGTCTGCCGATCAGCGGCCTGCCGAAGGAGTTCACCTACCTCGGCCAGGGTTCGATCGGACCGATCCCGGTGCCGATCGTGATCGCCGCCGTGGTGATCATCCTTGTCGCCATCGTGCTCTCGCGCACCATCGTCGGCCGCTACGCCTTCGCGCTCGGCGGCAACGAGAAGGCCACCTACCTCTCCGGCGTCAGCACCACCCGCTGGAAGATCACGATGTACGCGCTGCTCGGCGTGCTCGGCGGTATCGCCGGCGTGCTGCTCGCGGCCCGTCAGAACTCGGGCCAGCCGAACGCCGGTACCGGAATCGAGCTCAGCGTTATCGCCGCGGTCGTCATCGGGGGCACCAGCCTCTCCGGCGGGCGAGGTTCGGTCTGGGGCGCCGTCATCGGCACCCTGCTCATCACCGTCATCAACAACGGTCTCAATCTCCTCAACGTCTCCCCCTACTACCAGGGGTTGTTCGTCGGAGGGCTCATCCTGCTCGCAGTAGGACTCGACTGGAGGAATAGGAAGAAAGATGAATAGCATCACAGCACGCAAGCGGATGATCGGCAGTGCTGCCGGTCTCACCGCCCTGGTCACCCTCGCCGCGCTCTCCGGCTGCTCGTCATCGGGCGGTTCGGGAAGCACGGATGCCGCCGGCGACGACGCCGTCGTCATCGCGCAGACCATCCCCACCCTCGACGACCCCTGGTACGTCGCGTTCTCGGACGGTTCGAAGGCCATGGCGGATGCTCTCGGCGTCTCGCTCGAGCAGGTCACGAACCCGCCCACCACGCCGTACGACCCGGGAGCTCAGATCAGCGTGATCGAAAACCTGATCGCGGGCTCGCCCGACGTCATCCAGATCGACCCGACCAGCACCGACGGCATCAACGGTGCGATCGACGAGGCCCGCAACCAGGGCATCCCGGTCGTCACCGACGGCATCCACGTCACCACCGACGTAGACGCCTCGGTGGTGGCCGACAACCTGCAGGGCGGGCAGTTCGCCGGCGAGTACATGGCCGAGGCGCTCGGATCAGCCGGCGGCAGCGTGGCGGTGCTCGAGGGCCAGCCGGGCCGCGACATCGTGCAGCAGCGAAAGGACGGCTTCGACGAGGGGCTCTCCTCGAACGCGGCGGCCGAGATCGTCTCCTCGCAGGTCGCCGACCACACCCGTGAGGGCGGCCAGCGCGTCACCGAGAACGTGCTGCAGGCCAACCCCGACCTCACCGCCATCTGGGCGGCCGCCGACACCATGTCGATGGGCGCGCTCGAAGCGCTGAAGACGAACGGGCTCGAGGGCAAGGTGCTGCTGGGCGGCTTCAACGGCGACCCGGAGGCGCTGCAGGCAATCAAGGACGGCACCATGCTGTTCACGATCGACCAGGTGCCCTACGAGATGGGTGCGGTCTCGATCGCCCTGTCGTACCTGCTCGCCACCGGCGGGGACGTCGAGCCCGACACCACGCTGGAGACCAAGGTGGTCGACAAGAACAACGTCGACGACTACCTGGCGAACGCCGATGCGGCCCGTGCCGCGACGATCGAGTCGGTACTCGCACAGTACAAGCTGACCGCCAAGTAACAACCCGCTGTACCCGTCCGGGGGTGCGATCGCGTGCCGATCGCACCCCGGACCCCAGAAAGGAGAGTCCTCGTGGCTCGGCAATTGCTCTTCCGCGGCGACAGGGTCGTCGACATCCAGCCCGTCGAGATCGGCGCACCCGGCGACGGAGAGGTGCTGATCGGCATCGGCGCCGCCGGTGTCTGCGGCAGCGATCTGCACTACCTGTTCCGGGTGCCGGCCGCCGAACGCGGCAAGCCCCGTCTCGGCGTCACCATCAACCCCGACGCGGTGCCGGGCCACGAACCTGCCGGAACGGTATTGCAGGCCGGGGCGGGCACGCGTAAGTTGCGGGCGGGCGACCGCGTGGTGGTGCACCACATCTCGGGCTGCGGCATCTGCGACTGGTGCATCCGCGACCTGCCGATGCACTGCCCCGACAAGAACACCTACGGTTTCGACATCGACGGCGCCTTCGCCGACTCGATGCTGGCCAAGGAGAAGGACTGCGTGCGCATCCCCGACGCACTCAGCACCGCGGCCGCCAGTTATCTCGCGTGCGGCGCCGGAACCGCCTACAACGCTGTGAAGAAGCTCGGCACCACCGCGACCGACCGCATCGTGATCGTCGGGCTCGGGCCGGTCGGCCTCGCCGCCGTGCAGTTCGCCGCCGCCCGCGGCGCGCAGGTGATCGCCGTCGACCCCTCGGCCGAACGCCGCGAGCTCGCGCGTCAGGTCGGCGCCGATCTGCTGATCGATCCGATCGCCGAAGACGCCCTGGCGCTCGTGCGGGCCTTCACCGACGGCCGGCTCGGCACCGTCGGCATCGACTGCTCCGGCAACGGCGCCGCCCGCCGCTCCCTGCTCGACCTCGTCGGGCCGTGGGCCCGCGTGGCCTTCGTGGGCGAGGGCGGCGACGTTACCATCGACGTCAGCCAGCAGATCATCCACAAACAGATCACCCTGATCGGATCGTGGGTGTTCGGGCTGCACGAGCTCGCCGAGGCCATGCAGTACGTGGCCGACCGCGGCATCGACCTCGACCAGCTCATCACCGACCGATTCGACATCACCGAGGCGCAGGCGGCGTTCGACGTCGCCGACGGCGCCGCCAGCGGAAAGGTCATCATCACCATGGAGGCACAGCGATGAAGATGCTCATCAACGGCGACTGGATCGCGTCCAGCGACGGCCAGGAGATCGAGATCGACAACCCGGCTACGGGCGAGAAGCTCGACGTCGTCCCCCGGGCGACGGATGCCGATGTCGACACCGCGGTCGCCGCGGCCGTCGAGGGTGTGCGGGTCAACAGCCGCGTGCCCGCGCACGAGCGCTACCGCTACCTCACCGAGACCGCCCGGCTCATCCTGGAGAACCTCGACGAGCTCGTTCCGCTGCTCGTGGCCGAGAACGGCAAGTCCGTCACCTGGGCCGACTTCGAGCTGCGCAAGGGTGCCGAGGTGTTCCAGACGATCGCCGAGCGCGTGAAAGACCCGCAGGGCGCCTCGTATCCGATGGACAGCATGTTCAACGCCGAGTCGGCCATGTCGATGGTCTACAAGCAGGCCCTCGGCGTGATCGGCGCCATCGTGCCCTTCAACTTCCCGGTCGAGTTGTTCGCCTACAAGGTCGCCGGCGCACTCGCGGGCGGCAACGCGGTCGTCGTGAAGCTCCCCGAGGACTGCCCGCTCAGCTGTCTCCGGATCGGCGAGCTCCTGCTGCAGGCGGGTACGCCCAAGGGGTCCTTCCACCTGCTCACCGGCTACGGGCACGAAGCGGGTGCGGCGATCGTGCGGCATCCGGATGTCGCGATGATCTCGTTCACCGGCAGCACCGAGGTGGGCAAGGAGATCGCCTCGATCGCCGGCCGGCGGCTCAAGCGCGTGTCGCTCGAGCTCGGTGGCAATGACCCCGTGATCGTGTTCGACGACGTCGACGTGCACGCGGTCGCCCAGGCCATCGCGCGCGGGCGGATGACCGTCGGCAACGGCCAGGCCTGCGTGGCCGACAAGGTGTGGATGGTGCACGAGGACATCGCCGACGCCTTCGCGGAGGCCGCGGCCGACGTGGCCCGCACTCTGGTGTTCGGCGACCCGGTCGATCCCGGAGTGGATGTCGGCCCGCTGATCACCGAGTCGGCGGCCGACCGGGTGCTCGCCCAGGTGGCCCAGGCCGTCGAGGAGGGCGCGGAGATCGTGGTCGGTGGCAAACGATTCGGCACCCGGGGGGTCGAGCCGACCATCCTGAAGAACGTGCCGCAGGATTCCGTGCTGGTCACCGACGAGTGCTTCGGGCCGGTCGTGCCGATCGTCACCTTCTCGACCGAGGACGAGGCGATCGAGATCGCGAACCGCTCCCGCTACGGCCTGCAGGGTGCCGTGTTCACCAACGATATCGGCCGCGCGCTGCGCGTGGCCGACCAGCTCGAGGTGGGTGGTGTCGTAATCAACGGATCGTCGTGCTTCCGGCCGGGCAACATCCCCTACATGCCCCGCAAGGAGAGCGGGCTCGGCTCGGACAACATGTTCCATGCCATGGAGGAGATGACCGCCGGCAAAGCCGTGGTCTTCAACGGAGTGCGAGTGGGGGCGGGATACGTATGAAGATCACGAAGATCGAGACCTTCCACCTGTTCGTCGAGACGCCGAACGCGTTCTACTCCTCGCAGGGGCGTTTCGGCAACCGCAAGAGCCTGTTGGTGCGGGTGGAGAGCGACTCCGGCCTGGTCGGCTGGGGCGAGGGCGGCCAGTACGGCCCGGCCGCCCCGGTCGCCAGCTGCGTGAACGACGTCTTCGCGCCGATGCTGATCGGCGAGCACCTCGAGGCGCCCCAGGTGCTGTGGGAGAAGCTGTTCTCGCGCATCCGCGACTTCGGCAGCCGCGGCCCGTTCATGGATGCCATCAGCGCGCTCGACATCGCGTTCTGGGATCTCACCGGCCAGGAGCTCGGCGTGCCGGTGCATCGCGTCATCGGGGGCGCGCGCCGCGACTCGGTGCACGCGTACGGCACCGGCTTCTACGCGCCGGCCGACGATCCCTTCTCGGTCGACGAGAAGCGGATCCGCGAGGAGTGCGATCGCAAGCTGGGTGACGGCTTCGACGCCATGAAGGTGAAGATCGGGCTGCTCTCGATGGCCGACGACCGACGCCGACTCGAGATCATCCGCGAACACCTCGGCGCGGGCATCCGTCTGGCTGTCGACGCCAACCATGCCTACAACGCCACGACCGCCATCCAGGTCGCCCGGATGCTCGCCGACTTCGACGTGCTCTGGTTCGAGGAGCCGGTCGTCCCCGAGGACAAGGACGCCTACCGACGCGTGCGCGAGGCCTCACCGGTGCCGATCGCGGGCGGCGAGTGCGAGCACACCCGGTTCGGCTTCAACGAGCTGATCGCGGGCGGCTGCGTGGACATCGCCCAGCCCGACCTGGGCGTGGCCGGAGGCATCTCGGAATGGCAGCAGATCCAGACCCTCGCCGGTGTGGCCGGCGTCTCGGTCATCCCGCACGTCTGGGGCTCCGGCGTGGCGCTCGCCGCCGCTCTGCAGGTGCTCGCGGCGACACCGCTGAACCCCTACACGGTGAACCCGGTGCCGTTCCAGAACGCCCCGGTTCTCGAGTTCGACACCACCGACAACCCACTGCGTTCCGAGGTGATGGTCGAGTCGTTCGACCTCGTCGACGGCGCCGTGGCCGTGCCGCAGGGCCCGGGGCTGGGTGTGACGGTCGACGAGGACGCGGTTCGGCGGTACGCGATATGAGCGAGCGGATGCGGTCCGTCGTGCTCGAACGACCCGGTGTGCTGACCCTCGCCCAGAGCGATGTGCCCGTGCCCGACGCCGGCGACGTGCTGGTGCGGGTCGAGGCCGTGGGCGTCTGCGGCTCCGACGTGCACTGTTACCGGCACGGGAACATCGGCTCGCTCCGGATGGATGCTCCGATCGTTCTCGGGCACGAGGCATCCGGAGTGGTCGTGGCGGTGGGGGAGGGTGTCGACGCCGCGCGCCTAGGAGCGCGGGTCTCGCTCGAGCCCGGCCGCCCCTGCCTCGCCTGCGTCGATTGCCTGCGCGGGCACTACAACCTGTGCCGGCGGATGCGGTTCTTCGCGGCGCCGCCCACCGACGGCGCGTTCCGCGAGTTCATCACGCTGCCGTCGATCTTCGCGCACGACATCCCCGAGGCCATCGGCTTCGAGGCGGCCGCGCTGCTGGAGCCGGTGTCGTGCGCCATCCATTCCACGCGACAGGCCCGGATCGGCCTCGGCTCGCGGGTTCTGATCTCGGGCGCGGGCCCGATCGGTCTGCTGCTGGTCCAGCTCTCGAAGGCGCTGGGCGCGAGCGAGATCGTGATCAGCGATCCGCATGCCGAGCGGCTGCAGACGGCACTGGGCCTCGGCGCAACCCGCACGCTCCTCTCCTCGGAGCCGATCGACGCGCTCTTCGACGCGTTCATCGACGCGAGCGGAGCATCCGCGGCCATCCACGCGGGAATCACGGCGCTCGACCGACTCGGCGTGGCGGTGCTCGTCGGCATCGGCGACTTCGACGTCGCCGTGCCCGTCGAACACATCCTGAGCAATGAGATCGTGCTCACCGGAAGCTTCCGCTACCGCGACACCTGGCCCCTGGCCATCGACCTGGTCGCGTCCGGCCGGGTCGATGTCGAATCGCTGATCACCGCCCGTTTCGGCCTCGACGACACCGAGCAGGCGCTGACCACGACCAAGGCGCCCGGCAACATCAAATCGATCGTCTACCCCACCGTGCGGCGGCTGAGCGGCGACGCTCCCGCCCCTGCCGGCGAAGGAGCTGCAGCATGACCATAACGACCCGAGACTTCACCGGGATGCGCGTCGCCGTGACCGGCGCCGCTGGCGGCATCGGCCGCGAGATCTGCCGCCAGCTACTCGAGGCCGGCGCCACCGTCTACGGCCTCGACCGCGCGCCCGAGGGCAAAGTTCCTGAGGGCGTCACGCCCGTGGCCGTCGACATCACTTCAGAGGAGTCGATCGGCGCCGTGGTGCAGTCGATCTACGGTTCCGGCGATGGGCCGGTCAACCTCATCACGGCGGCCGGCATCGTCGAGGACGACGTGAAGGCCGAAGACATGTCGGCCGAGCAGTTCCAGGCCATCCTGGCCGTCAATCTGGTGGGGGTCTTCCTCTCCTGCCAGGCCTTCGCGCGCGAATTGATGACCCGCGGAGGCGGGGCGATCGTGAACATCGCGTCGATGTCGGGCACGCAGGTGGTCAACCTGCCGCAGCACCAGGTGGCCTACAACGTGTCCAAGGCGGGCGTCGCCGCGCTGACCCGGACTCTCGCCGTCGAGTGGGGCGACCGGGGCGTGCGGGTGAACGCCATCTCGCCCGGGTACGTGAACACCCCGCTGCTGGCGCTCAAGCAGCACCAGTTCGACGAGTGGCAGCGCAAGATCCCGATCTCCCGCTTCGCCGAGCCGCGCGAGGTCGCCGCGACCATCCTCTTCCTGCTCAGCGACGAGGCGAGTTACTTCAACGGCTCCGACGTGCTGATGGATGCCGGATACTCGCTCACCTGACCACTGCGCCGGGCTCGCGTGGTGGCGGGCCCGGCGCAGTTCACCCCTGCGATCGAGGACGATCGTGCCGGCGATGAGAATCGCCGGCCGCACTGAAAGAGGACTGACGTGTCGACACCGTGGTTGATAGCCGCCTTCGTGGTGGTATTCGTGGGCATAGCCCTTCTGATCGTGCGGGTGAAGATCAACCCCGCTCTCGCCCTGTTGCTCGGTACCATCGTGCTGGGCATCGCTTCCGGGATGTCGTTCACCGACATCGTGACCGGCATCAACGAGGGATTCGGTGGCTTGATGGCCGAGGTCGGCCTGCTGATCAGCCTCGGTGTGATCATGGGCTTCCTGATGTCGGGCTACGGCGCCGTGCAGAGAATAGTGCAGGGCATCCTGAAGCTGTTCGGCTCGCGCGGCTCGCCCTACGCTTTCAGCCTGACGCTCTCCAGCGTCACCCCCGCGATCTACTTCGACGTGCTGCTCGTGCTCGTCGCCCCGATCGCGCGCACGGTGGCTCGCCGCTCGGGCCGGCCGATCGCCACCGTGGCCGGCCCGGTCGCGCTGGGTCTCGCGGCGGGCAACGCCCTCGTTATCCCGGGTGCGGCGATGCTCGCGTACCTCGGCACGCTCAAGCTGTCGGCCGCCGAGATGCTGCTGCCCGCCTTCGCCGTCTCCCTTCCCGCGGTCGCCCTCACCACTTTCCTGTACCTGCTGCTGATCGAGCGCTTCCGCTGGTGGAACGTCGCACGCGACGAAGACGCCGAGGCGGCCGCCCTCGAGCCTGAGGCCCAGCCCGAGGCATCCGCCGTCCCCCTGCCCTCGATGGCCGCCGCGCTCGCGCCGATCGTGGTG
Organism: Herbiconiux dendrobii; assembly: GCF_052048175.1. Taxonomy (NCBI): domain Bacteria; kingdom Bacillati; phylum Actinomycetota; class Actinomycetes; order Micrococcales; family Microbacteriaceae; genus Herbiconiux; species Herbiconiux dendrobii. Next base: position 425,490 of record NZ_JBLZQV010000001.1, read on the forward strand.
GTGCTCGCCCTGATCCTCGCCGACATCATCGCCGCGCTGGTCGGCGTGCAGTCCGACGTGCTCGACTTCGTCGGCAGCCCGATCATCGCCCTGCTCGCCGGTGCGCTGACCGCCCTCGGCATCACCGTCGCCAAGAAGGGTCTCGTGGCACAGGGCAAAGAGGTCGACAAGGCGTTGGAGACCGTCGGCACGATCCTCGTGGTGACGGCGGTGGCCGGATCGCTCGGCGCCATCATCGCGGGCACGGGTATCCAGGAGGTGCTGGCGGGACTGTTCGAGGCCAACCAGACCGTCCCTCTGCTCGCGGTCTGGCTCATCGCGGCCCTGCTCCGGATGGCCATCGGCGGCCAGACCGTCTCGGGCATCACGGCGATCGGCATCATCGCGCCGCTGATCCCGGATCTCGGTCTCTCGCCGATCCTCGTCGTGCTGGCCGCCGGTGCGGGCGGCTGCTTCGGCGGTCAGTTCAGCGACAACGCCTTCTGGATGCTGCGCAGCCTGTTCGGCCTCACCACCCGCGGCGCGCTGAAGACCTACACGCTCTCGCAGTCGATGCTCTCGATCGTGGTGCTCGCATTCGTGTTGGTCATCGACATCTTCGTCTGACCGAATCGGCTATTCGTCAGTTCTCACGGAGCGTCGAATGAAGCTCGTATGTGGTCCGGACTAAGGGAGTGACGAGTATGGGGTCTGCGCCGATGACCTTCGGGGGTTTCCTTCCGGAGGATGCGCCCGATCCGCGGCTCGCGCAGGCGGAGAAGATCAAGCTCATGCCGGTGCCGTTGATGGGGCTCGTGCCGCAGTCATCACTCGACGACGTGCATCTGGAAAGCACGATGTCGTCGCACGGCACGAGCGGGATGTCGCAGATGGCGGTGCCTGCGGTCGAGATCGACACCGACCCCTTCGTGTACGCAATCGGGGTGCAACTCGCCCGCGACACTGTTCTGACTGCCGTGATTCCTCGTGAAGAACTCCAGTACGTGCGCGTCGAGTTCGTCCGGCGTGCGCCGCGACCCGCCCGCCTCTCGACCTGACTGCCACGACGCTGAGCCACGGCACACGCAGCCCAGCAGGCCCAGGGGCATCGCTCGTGAAGGCAACCTCGAGAGGCACTCACTGCCACCCGCGCCGCACGTCTCGCGAGCCGCGTTGACACCGAGGTCGGTCTTGATCTCCCTGCTGTAGGCGGCGGTTACTGACGGCTCGGTGCCGGGTGTGAGCTCGAACAACACGATCGACTGTTGTGACAGCGTGAGCGGGATGCTTCCGGTGCAGGCCCGCCCGAGTTCGTCTGCGTTGAGCAGCACCGCCTCCTACCGCCACGGAGTCGGATAAACTCGAGCAATCGTCGAGTATGGCTTAGCCGCATGAACGACTGAGCCCCGGCGACGTGACCGGAGTCAGAGGTCCACCGGGGCTTTCTGGTGACAATCATACGCGATGGGAAAAGACGGTGTCGATCGAACCTCACGATGTCGCCGTCGCGACGTGGGTGGAGAACTGGCTGGGTGTGCCTCGCTTCTCGGTGTACCTCCGGGCGGCCGGAGAGGGGAAAGCGGCCCTCGAGCTGTACGAGTGGAATGCACAGCTCGGTTCCGCCTTCGCGCATGACCTCGCGCACCTCGAAGTCGGTCTGCGGAACGCTTACGATCGTGCGCTCGAAGCCCATCTCGACCTTTCCGGGCATTGGACGTCGTGCGGCGCAGACGTCTTCGCGCCCCTCCTGCGCACACGGAAATCAGGTGCCCAGGGGCGCTCTCGGGTCGATGTGAATGCGAAGCCACGTGCAGCGCTGGAACGAGCGGTGCGCGAGGCCGGAGGCAGATCGGCGTTACCCGGCAAAGTCATCGCCCAGCTGACATTCGGGTTCTGGAGGTATCTCACCTCAGCCGCGCATGAGGTGACGCTGTGGCGGCCTGCACTGCATCGAGCATTTCCTCCGGGCACCAATCGTGCAGAGGTCGACACTCGGATCGGTCGGTTGCATGAACTCCGCAACCGAGTCGCGCATCACGAGCCATTGCTCGGTCTGGACGCTGCGTCTCTCTATCGCGACCTCATTCATGTCGCCGGGCTCCTCGACACGAGGCTCGGCGGATACATCGGCGCTTCATCCGCGGTGGCGTCGATCCTCGATTCCCGGCCGTCGCCGCCGATCAGTTCCCCGTGACCCCGGCTGCCGCAGCCGGGAGACGGCCTCACGCCGGGCAGCGTTCGGAAGGAATCGTCTTCACCGAACGATTCTCGTTGGGCAGAACAGCCTCGTTCGCGATCTGGATGGTGCTGACCTCGTCGTCGATGAGGGCGAAGACGATCCATCCGCCGTGGCCGTCGGTGATCCCGTAGTAGGGGTAGATCTCGCTCTGGTACATCCCCGTCAGTTCAATGTCGGGGTAGGCCGCGAGAAGTTCGTCCTTGGTCGAATCGATGCCGATGCCGGCGGCGGTCTTCGGCGTCGTCGCTCGATCGTCGGCGAGCGGTGATCCACCGTTTCCGAAGGTGATCGCTGCCGTTGCCATCGGCTCGTCGGGCCCGCCCACGAAGCGCAACCTGAATCCGCTCGGTGCCTGAAGGTCGAGATTGCCGGCCGTACAGAGCGCATCGGTGAAGTCCTCGAAGGTGGAGAGCACCTGACGCTGCTGATCGAACGACGAGCCGAGTTGCACGGGACCGACCCCGTCGAAGGTGATGGTCCAGGTGCTGGGGTCGTCTGGATCGACGGCCGGTGCCGGCGGTGTCGTCGGCTGGGGCGCATCCGGGGTCTCCGTCGGCACGGTCGGGGTCGGCGTGACAGCCGAGGTGGAGGTGGGCGTGACGACCGGGGGAGCGGGATCGTCGAAGGGGCTGGGGATGACGCCCGCGGCCAGTGCGGCGCCCGCCGACCCCACGAGCAGCAGGGCCACGAGCGAGATCGCGACGCCGAGAGCGCGACCGCGGGTGCGGCGCGCGGGGCTGGGGGCCTCGTTCTGACCCGCGCGGCGAAGCACCTCGGCCTTCATGGACGTGAGCATGGAGGTGAGCTCGTCACCGGTCGGTGGATCAGTTCTCATCGTCGGTCACCGCCTTCCGAAGTCGTGCACGTGTGCGGGACACTCGCTTCTTGACCGCCCCCGTGGTGAGGCCGAGCAGCTCGGCCGCCTCGGAGTACGAGCGGCCGTCGATCAGGCAGAGCTCGCAGATGCGGCGATCGAGCGGATCGAGCCGACCGATCTCGTCGAGTACCCAGCGCAGCTGGTCGCGAGCATCCGTGTCGTGGACATCGGCCGTCAGCTCGTCCGGGAGCTCGTCGTGTCGATGCTTCTCGCGTCGCCGCCGGAGGTTGAGGCCGTGGTTGCGGCAGGTCACGAGCAGCCAGGGCAGAAGGGACGAGTCGGGCAGGGTGATCGTGGAACCCTTCTGCCAGATGGTGAAGAAGGTGTCCTGAACGAGCTCTTCGACATCCATCTTGCTCTCGGCCAGAGCCCAGGCGTACCGGGTGACGGATGCTGCGTGCCGGTCGAAGATCGCCGACAACGCCCCTCTGTCGCCGGTGACCAATCGCGCCAACAGGTCGCCATCGGTCATCTCGTTGCCCGTCATACGCACCCCCTCACTATAGGAATGTCGCGCTGGGCCAAAAGGTGACCGACCCGTCGGGAATCACCTCCCGGCGGCAGGTGGCGGCAGGTGGCGGGGAAGGATCGGCCTGCATGCAATCGTCAGCTGTCGAAGTTAGCCTTGCATGAAAAGGATGAAAGGAACGTGCTCATGGGTGCAGTCATCGCAGCAATCGCCGCAGGATCCCTCGGCCTCGCCGCAGCCTTCGTCGGACTCGTCGCCTTCTCGCGCCGCACGAGCGGCATCGGCCGACGTGCCGACCGGGTCTCCGCGTCCGATCCCGCTCTCGCCGCAGAGCTCCGCCAGGTGCAGGCGCAGATCGACTCGGGCCGGATCGGGTACCGCCTCTAGCCAGCCGGACGCCGCCCGTCGCCCGCGGATGCTCGACGCGACCGCCGAGAACCGGTGCGAGCGGGAGCCTCCGCGCTGACGAGACTTCAGACCGTTCCGGAGTCGCCTCGTGCGCCGAGGGGAACCCCATCAACGAAGGCTTCGATCGGCTGCGGTCTTGCGAACGAGACGAACAGAGACCGGCGCTTCTCGATCCGGACGTGGTGCTTCTCCTGCTCGCCGACGACGAACTCCACCACGCGCACCAAGCTCACGCTCAGTGTGACGAGCCGCCTCACGACCAGCGCATCGTCGACGGTCACGGTGAGCCAGCCCCAGGTCTGATCCCATCGGTACACGATCCGATGGGTTTCGTGCTCGCCCACCGTGAAGCTGAGGTAGTGGGCCTTTGTGCCGTCCCCGGGCCGTGGCTGTGCGCCGCGACGGTAGGGGTCCTTCGCCAGCACGAGAACCAGAAAGACTCCGATGAGCAGTGCGAGAAAGCCGAAGAGCAGAAGAGGCGCATGGGCCAGCCCGTTGACGGAGGAGGCAAGGGTCCCGACGACGACGAGGCTGCCGACCATGAAGGCAATCCAGCACGCGACTACGGCTTTCGGCCGGTCGTCGCTCGACAACGAACCCGCACTTCCCGCATCACGACGCCTGTCGACCATGAGCCACCCCCGGTGTCGATCCTAGAGACTCCGCACACCAGAGCCGCCCTCGATACCGCTGCGACGCGGTCAGTGCGATGCTCGACAGATGGAGACGATGAACGACCGTGAATCGCCCAGAGAACCCGGGCGCATCGTCTGGTGGTTCTAGAAGCGAGGGTGGAGCTCCGGAGAGGCCCTGGCTAGCACGGTGGCAGGCCTCACCATCGCTGTCGGGAGCTTCATCTGGTGGATCGTCGATCCCGGCTCCGACCGATGGGTCGTTTCGCTGGTTGTTTTGCCCGTTCCAGTCTCGTTCTTCCTGATCTCGCGAAGTCTGCGCCGGCTCGAGCGGACCCGCTGATCAGTCCGCCGGCGGCCTAGATAGGCGGTTTCCCCTTCTTCTGTCGGCGCTTGTTCACGAAGACGATCACGATCATGGCCACGCTGGAAACGATCCCTACCACGAATAGCGACTTGCCGGGAAGCAGCCGGAAGAGGCCATGACCGGGTTTCCCGTATCCGAGATCAGGGACGAGAAAGAGGCAGAGGGCGCAGGCTATGGCGAACGCCGCCAGAAAGCCCACGCCGACCTTCTCGTTGATGGACACAGCACCCCCCGTCCACTGTTCTACTCCGATTGTCCCGCGGGCACCGGCCCCTGTTCAGGACTCTTTCGGCCCGGATGATCCGCGCTGCTTGTAGTACTCGATCTCGGCATCCAGGTCGGCAAGCTGCTGCTCGGTCGACCGCGAGGAGGCATCGGCGCGCGGCGAAGTGGGTTGACGGCCGGCCCAGCGGCGGGGATCACCGAAGCTCACCGGGTCGTGCGGGCGGGTGTTGTACTCCCGGCCGATGGCGAACCACAGGATGCTGCCGATCAACGGCAGGAAGACCACGAGCAGCACCCACACGATCTTCGGCAGGTGCTTCGTGTCGCCCTCCGGTCGAGTGATGATGTCCACCAACGCAATGACGACTACCGCCAGGGTCACCACGGAAACGATCACGTACATGCTTCAAGCATCGGTCACGCGCCCGCAATATTCAACACTTGTCGGTATGTTGCGATGGCCATAACCCGAACCCTCGCGACGTCGAAAACCCTCACCGATTGTCGGCGCAGTTGAGCGCATTGATCAGGTACGAGCACCTCACCGCGATCTCGTACTTCTTGTCGACCGGGACGGACTCTGGGGCGCAAAGGGCTTTGTCTAAATCCCGGGCGTCGAGTCCCGTTAGCCTGTCGAGGTTCTCGGTGGTCAGGTGGCTCGCGGTCGTCAGTGATTCGAGAATCCCCTTGAGTCGCTCATCGTCAGGTATCGCCATCCCGCCCGTGAGCTGTGCCGCGAGGGTGGACAGGCGCACGCTCTGATCGGCAGAGACCGCCGTCGGGTCGCTTGTCATCCCACTCTCTGCGTGACCATAGACGAAGGATCGAAGCGCGTCCTCACCAACCCCGGTGATGGCCTGGAGTCCGCTCGCGCTTATCGCGCCATCTGCAAGAAGCCGCCTCAGCTGGCTCGGGGCATCAAACGCCTCTGTAGTCATCGTTGGCCTCCCAGTCCACCCGATTCTTAATGAAGCACCACGAGAATTTAGTAGCGTATCCGGATGCAGTGACCGCAGAACCGGCAACTCGAACGCGCATGCGCGCTCGTGGTGAAGCCGGCGACTCGCAATGCTCGCGACGACCTCGATCATGAGGCGCTGGGGACCAGCCTCGGAATCAGCCCCGCTTCAGCGAACCCGCGACGTCCGGCGATGGTGACGTGGACGTCTTCAAGTTCGATTGCGGTGAAATCCCAGCCACCGATGGTCGTGCGCCAGCCGTCGAGCGTCTCACCTTCGACGTCGATGTGGGCTGTCGCTCGTGGGCTCGCGTCGATCGCCTCGGCGAGAGTATCCATCTCGGCCACCTCCGGTATCCATGCGCCTGCCCGAAACTCGGGACGATGGTTGACGAGGTGTGTACTTGCATGGATGCGTAATGACTCCGAGACTTTGAGGCTGAGATTTCGCCAGGTCCACACGGACGGCTGTTCTACAAGTGGTGCGGTCCGCGGAACGGTGATGTATGCGACCTCGACCACGTCCATCTGCCCGTTGTGGGACTGAGTCGAGAGCCCGTGAAGCTCGACTGCGACGCTGCGCGAGAAGTACACCGGTAGCTCGAAAGCCCTCACCCGCGACCGATCGGCCTCGCCAAAGAAACCGTCTTCTTCGTTCACGGCATTCATCAGAGAGGGATGTCGCTCGCGAAACCCGCATCCAGAATGTCCGGTGGACCCGCTATCGAGAGCATCGCCGCATCGTCGCCGCCGGCCAGCCTGACAAAGGTCGAACCGTGCAGGGCGATGGCGTAACCACTCCGCGGAACGCCGTCGATCCGGATGTCGATCGCGCGCCGCTCAGCATCGGCAAGTTTCTGCCGAAGATCAAAGTGTTCCTCTTTAGAGAGGGCGGGGGCCGAAGCGGTCACCAATGTGCCGTTCCGCAGGTGATTCATCGCATGCAGGTGAAACTCGACCTCGAGGTCGCGTCCGAACTTCCAGGTCCTTGTCGTGAACGACAGCGGATTGGATGTCTCGAGGCTGGAACGCACCACATGGTTAGCCTCGACGATCCGGTCGTTTTGCTCTCCCGGTGACCGTTCATCTCCGACAAAGGAGTAGCCGACCAAGAGGGTATTTGGATGCAGCGACCGCAGAACCGGCAGCCCGAAGGCGCGTGCGCGCTCGTGATGAAGCCGGCGGTTCGCGATGCTCTCGACGATCTCGATCATGAGTAGAGGATGCTGTCGGATGGGTTGCCACCGTAACAGTCGCCGAGCACAGTGACCACGGTGCCGCCGGCAATAGCGTTCAGCTGGGTGTTGCGGATGGCTTGAATACTGTGCTCGAAGTTCGTCCCCCAGTCCAGGCTGATGCCCGGCAGCGGAGGAAATCCATCCAATGGGGTGTTGCCTATATCGATCGATGACTGAAGAGTGACGCCCCAGGTTTGCGACAGTGCCGGGCCGAACGCCCCATTTAAGTGATACGCGGTGTAGCCCGTGGTGTTGTCGTACAGAGTGAGCTCGGCCGTGCCGCAGTCACCCGACACAGTGTTATTCGCGCCCGTCCCATCCGGGCTGACGGTCTCGCCGGTAGTGGGGTTGAATTTCGGCGTTGCGCCCTGGAGGCTGCCCGCGGGCGTTCCAGCCGGAACGGCGTACTGCAGTCCCTCGTCGTCGGTGCGTACGTCATAGCCATTCGCAGCAGCCCGCTCGACATTGAACCCAGCGAAGTGCAACTCGGCGACCTCGCTGCCGGTGGCATTGCGCTCGACCGCGCCAGCGGATTGGGCAGCCACCATGGGAAGCGCTAACGCGAGCACCCCGATCAGTGCAGCAGAAGCGACTGTACCCTTGCGCGTTCTCGTCTTACTTTCATTTCCGGATGAGGTGAACATGAGTTCTTCCTTCCGCTCAGCGCCCGTGCGGGGCACTACCCCCTGTTTGGGGGTATTCCACAGCTTCCAATTAAATTGAGCAAAAATCAATAGCGTTATGCCGCCCGACGTCCTCACCTACCCGCTTTCGGGTTGTCCGCTACGGTGAAGTCGAATAGCGCCGACGCCTCTCGTCGGCGCATGCGGCGTAGCTTCGCCCCGCGGATGCGAATCACGGGAGACGAATAGCCTCTGAGCATGGTGGACGCCAAGCAGACGAAAACGACGGGCGAACATCATGCCGCGGCGGAGCTTGTGCGTCGCGGTTGGGCCCACGCGTTGAGCCGAAATGGGTTGGAACGTACCGATATTCTCGCAATTAGAACCGATGGCGAGCGGCGGTTGATCGAGGTGCAGGTGAAAGTTGCCGTGAACACCGGTTGGTACGTCGCGAATCTGAGGCGACTGGAGCTTCGGCTTCGTGTGTTCTGCGGAACGAGCATCGATACCCCGTCCCCTCGGTTTCGTGGTCGCCTACGGCGACGGGATGCACACAGGGTCAGGTTCATCGAACGCCTCCCGCGATAACGCATCCCAGGGACCCACCTCGATCGTGCAGTTGCCGCTATGGATAGCGATGGGAGACTGCGACGTAAACAGGTACATCGCGTCGATCTGTTCAAGCACGTCGTCGTGGACCCGAACAACTTCTCGCGCCGTCAGGTCAGCACGAGCGTCGACATCCATCCGCATGTAGCAATACTTGTCGCCTGACCTGTCTGCGACGACATCGGCCACGGATGCGCCGGTCACTAGTTCGACATTCTGAACCCAGGTCACGAGCCGTTCAGCCTGCTGCGCACACTCCTCATCGGAGTAAGTGAGAAAGTACTCACCCATATTGATGCATCCCGCAAGGGCTAAGGCTGTCGCCGCTCCCAATCCCACGGTCATGAGCTTTCGCAGACTGTTCAATTTACCCCCGCCGCCAGTCTAGAACCCAGTGGTGACATCAATCGCCGGCTCGAATCGCGATCGGCAGTCTTGGGCGTGCGAAATCGTTAACACGGGCGTACGTTCGATCGCGCCGCCGGCGTAGCCCCGCTTCCGCCCGACGATCGACCGGCGAAGACGGAGGTGCGACGTGTCACGAACGACGGATGCGGCGGGGGCGACTCCCAAGCCGAAGAAGGTGCGGAGCCTCGTTCCCGCGAGGATGGACCGGCTGCCGTGGACGAGGTTCCACTGGATGGTCGTGTTCGGCCTCGGGGTGTCGTGGATCCTCGACGGCCTCGAGATCCAGATCATCGCCTCGAACGGCTTCCAGGAGTCGCTCGGCATGGACTCGCAGCAAGTGGGCCTCGCCGGCACCATCTACCTCGTCGGCCAGGTGGTCGGCGCCCTCGTCTTCGGGCGGCTGAGTGACAAATGGGGGCGCAAAAAGCTCTTCATCATCACGCTCGCCATCTACCTCGTCGGATCTGCGCTCGCCGGCCTCAGCCCGAACATGGAGTTCCTGTTCGCGATGCGCTTCATCGCCGGCCTCGGCATCGGCGGTGAGTACGCGGCCATCAACTCCGCCATCGATGAGCTCATCCCGAGCCACTACCGCGGCCGTGTCGACATCGCCATCAACGGCACCTACTGGGGCGGTGCGGCCCTCGGATCCGTCGCCAACCTGTTCTTCCTGAACCCCGACAACTTCGCCGAGAACATCGGATGGCGGCTCGCGTTCTTCATCGGCCCGGTGATCGGCCTCATCATGATCTACATGCGCCGGCACATCCCGGAGAGCCCGCGCTGGCTGATGACCCACGGCAAGGAAGACGTCGCCGAGAAGACCGTCGACGACATCGAGGCGCAGGTCGAGAAGACCACGGGCAAGAAACTCGACCCCGTGCCCGACGACCAGGCGATCGAGGTCACGCCGCTGGACCGCATCCCGTTCAAGAAGATCGCCAGCGTGCTCATCCGCGACTACCCGAACCGCACCATCGTCGGCCTCACGATGATGATCACGCAGTCCTTCCTCTACAACGCCATCTTCTTCACCTACGCCCTGGCGCTGCAGAACTTCTACGGAGTCGAGAACGACGCCGTGCAGTACTTCTTCTTCCCGTTCGCCATCGGCAATCTGCTCGGGCCGCTCGTGCTCGGGCACCTCTTCGACACCATCGGCCGCCGCAAGATGATCCTCGCCACCTACGGCCTGTCGGGCATCATCCTCACGGTCTCCGGATTCCTCTTCCAGGCGAACGTGCTGAACGCCACCAGCCAGACCATCTTCTGGTGCGTCGCGTTCTTCTTCGCCAGCGCCGGGGCCTCGAGCGCGTACCTCACGGTGAGCGAGCTGTTCCCGCTCGAGATGCGCTCGCAGGTGATCTCGTACTTCTTCTCCATCGGCCAGATCGTCGGATCGGTCGCTCCGCTCCTCTTCGCCACCCTGATCGGCGACGGCCAGGACCGCGGCCCGATCACCATCGGCTACATCGGCGCCGGGTTGCTGATGGTGGCGGGCGGTATCGTGGCGTTCATCTTCGGGGTCAACGCCGAGCGCAAGTCGCTCGAGTCGATCACGAACCCGCTGTCGCTCGTCGACGACGGCAGCGGCCGCAAGAAGAAGGTGGAGGGCGAGCGCACCACGCGCGACCGCGCGCAGCGCACCTGAGTCGCCGCTGCCGTTCAGAAATGCAGAAATAGCGAGGACCGACGCCATATACGGGGTCGGTCCTCGTTATTTCTGCATTTTCCAACCGAATTGGCGGACGAGCGCATCAGACGACGGCGTCGACCCCCGGGCCGAAGCGGGTGAGCGCCACGAAGCCGCACAGGGCCAGCAGCGGCATCCCCCACACGATGGTGCCGAACTGCGCAGGATGCCGGCGAGGCGGCGCCGCCTGCGGAGGCGGAGCCGAAGCCGGAGCCGAGCTCGGAGCGGATCTCATCAACGCGGCAAGCAGGCCGTCATGGCCGTCACCGGGGCCGCCTACTTCCACCACGCCGACTCGTTCGGGATGATGCGCGGCGGCCACCTCGACATCTGCGTGCTCGGCGCGTTCCAGGTGGCGGGCAACGGCGACCTGGCGAACTGGTCGACCGGCGCCGAGGGATCGATCCCGGCCGTCGGCGGAGCGATGGACCTGGCCATCGGCGCGAAACAGCTCTCCGTGATGACCGACCTGCTCACCGAGCAGGGCGAGTCGAAGCTGGTGGCCGCGTGCACGTATCCGTTCACCGGGCTCGGCTGCGTGTCGCGGGTGTACACCGGTCACGCCGTGTTCGACGTGACCGGGGACGGCTTCGCTGTGCGCGAGCTGTTCGGCGGCAATACGATCGAAGGACTGCGCGAACTGACCGGCCTCGAGCTGGCGGACGCCACGACGACGTGAGGATCCCGATGACCGCCACCTATGTCTACGATGCTGTGCGCACCCCGTTCGGCCGGGCCGCCGGGGCCCTGTCGGGCGTGCGGCCCGACGACCTGGCCGCGCTCGTGATGCGCGCCGCGGTGGAGCGCACCGGCGTCGACCCGGCCCGGATCGCCGACGTGATCTTCGGCGACGCCAACCAGGCCGGCGAGGACAACCGCAACGTGGCCCGCTTCGGCGCGCTGCTGGCGGGGTTCCCCACATCCGTCACCGGTGTCACCGTCAACCGGCTGTGTGCGTCTTCGGTGGAGGCCGTCATCCAGGGCGCCCGGGCCATCGAGTCCGGCGACGCCGAGATCGTGCTGGCCGGCGGGGTGGAGTCGATGAGCCGGGCGCCGTACGTGGTGGAGAAGTCGGCGAAGCCGTGGCCGGGCGTCGGCAACCAGACGATGTGGAACACCTCGATCGGCTGGCGGATGACCAACCGGGCGTTGCCGACGCCGTGGACGATCAGCAACGGCGAGTCGGCCGAGAAGATCGCGCGCGAGTGGGGGATCAGCCGCGAGCAGCAGGACGCGTTCTCGGTGGCCTCGCACCAGAAGGCCGCCAAGGCCTGGGCCGACGGGGTCTACGACTCGGAGGTCGTGCAGGTGCCGGGGCACGAGCTGGCGCGCGACGAGGGCATCCGCGACGACACCTCGGTCGAGAAGCTGGCCGGGCTCAAGCCGCTGTTCGCCACCGACGGCACGGGAACGGTCACGGCCGGCAACGCCTCCTCCATCAACGACGGCGCCTCGGCGGTGCTGCTGGCCGGCGAGGGCGTGCTGCCGGGCGAGCCGCTCGCGCGGATCGCGGGACGGGCCGCGCACGGCGTCGACCCCGACGTGTTCCCCATCGCGCCGATCGAGGCCGCGAACAAGGCGCTCGCCCGGGCCGGCAAGACCTGGGCGGACGTCGACTTCGTCGAGCTCAACGAGGCCTTCGCCTCGCAGAGCCTGGCCTGCCTGGCCGGCTGGCCCGACCTCGACCCGGCCCGCCTCAACATCCACGGCGGGGCGATCGCGATCGGCCACCCGCTCGGAGCCTCCGGCGGCCGCATCATCGGCCACGCCGCGCACGAGCTGAAGCGCCGCGGCGGCGGTGTCGCGGTGGCGGCCATCTGCATCGGCGTCGGCCAGGGCCTCGCGGTCGTTCTCGAGCGCTAGCGCCGCCTGACCTGCCACACCACCCCGCCCCTTCGTCGACCCGTCACTCTGTCCCGCTTCAGGGGGCGAATAGCGGCACGAAGTGACGGGTCGACGGGGTGACCTCGACGCATTGTGCAACAGAGGGCGGTGATCGGTGCGCGCGCGACAGAATGGAGAGTGTCCGGGCGCGAGCCGAACATGACGGAGCCAGTGTGATGCATCGATTCGACGAGATCCCGGCCGCGCAGCTGGATCTGCCGAGCAGCCGCAAGTGGAGTCTGCATCCGGGAACCATCGGCGCCTGGGTGGCCGAGATGGACTTCGGCACCGCCCCCGCCGTGAGCGAGGCCCTGCAGCGGGCGGTCGCCGATGGCGTGCTCGGCTACCTCTCGCCGCCTACCGCGCACGACCTCGCCGAGGCGACGGCCGGGTGGATGACCGAGGAGTTCGGCTGGTCGATCGACCCCGCCACGGTGCATCCGGTGTCGGATGTGATGGCCGCGCTGGGGGTGGCCGTCACCGAGTTCTCGCCCGAGGGTTCCGCTGTGATCGTCCCGACGCCCGCGTACATGCCGTTCCTCACCTACCCGCCCACGCTCGGCCGCGAGGTGATCCAGGTTCCCGGCATCGTGGAGGGCGGGCGCTGGCGGCACGACCTCGAGGCCATCGACGCCGCCTTCGCCGCGGGCGCGGGCACGCTCGTGCTGTGCAATCCGCAGAACCCCACGGGGACCGCGCTCACCCGAGGTGAGCTCGAGGCGATCGCCGACGTGGTCGAGCGGCGGGGCGGGCGGGTGTTCGCCGACGAGATCCACGCGCCGCTGCGCTTCGATGTGCGCGAGCACATCCCCTACGCCTCGCTGTCGGATGCCACGGCCGCGCACACCATCACCGGCACCAGCGCGTCGAAGGCCTGGAACATCCCGGGGCTCAAGGCCGCGCAGCTGATCACCTCGAACGAGGCCGATCAGCGGCACTACCGCAGCTTCGGCTTCGCGGTGCAGCACGGGGCCTCGACGCTCGGCGTGGTGGCCTCGACGGCCGCCTACCGGCACGGCCGCGAGTGGCTCGCCGACGTGGTGCAGTACCTCGACGGCAACCGCCGTCTGCTGGGCGAACTGCTGGCCGAGCGGCTCCCGCAGGTGGGGTACGAGCTGCCCGAGGCCACCTACCTCGCGTGGCTCGACGTGCGCGAGCTCGGGCTGAGCGGAGCCGGAGCCGGTGCCGGTGCCGGTGCCGGCGGCCAGGGTGCGGCCGGTTCTCCGGCGCAGTTCCTGCGCGAACGCGCGGGCGTCACGCTGACCGACGGCGCACTCTGCGGGGCGGGCTACGAGGGTTTCGTGCGGCTCGTGTTCGCGATGCCCCGCCCGATACTGGAGCGAGCGGTGTCCGCGATCGCGGATGCCGTCGAGACGATCCCCGGAAGGTCCCGATGAGCGATTACCCCGACCCGACCGATCCCGCCTTCGAGGGGGCCGACAGCGTCGAGCCCGCCGAGCCCATCGAGCCCGCCGCCGAGCCCGAGTACGACTGGGAGGGCTACGGATTCGACACCCGCCAGATCCACGCGGGCGAGTACGCCGATCCGGTGGCCGGCGCCCGCATCCCGCCGATCGCGCTGACGGCCGGCTACCGCTTCGACTCCTGGCAGGACGGCCGCGACCGCTTCGCCGGCGACAGCGACGGCCTCATCTACTCCCGTCAGCGCACCCCCTCCGGCTCGGTGGCCGAGCGCCGCATCGCCTCGCTCGAGGGCGGCGTCGAGGCCATCGTGGTGTCGTCGGGCCAGGCCGCCATCACCGCGGCGCTGTTCGCGCTCGTGCGCTCGGGCGAGCGTTTCGTCTCGACCGCCTCGATCTACAGCGGCACCCGCACGCTGTTCGGCCGCAGCTTCGAGCGGATGGGCATCGGCGTCGACTACGTCTGGAACCCGCTCGACGACGACGAGTGGGAACAGCGGATCGGGCCCGACACGAAGGCGATCTTCACCGAGACCATCCCGAACCCCAAGAACGACATCGTCGATCTCGAGCACGTGGCCGCGGTGGCAGCCCGGCACGGCATTCCGCTCGTGGTCGACAACACGATCGCGACGCCGTACCTGATCCGGCCGGGCGAGTTCGGCGCGGCCGTGGTGGTGCACTCCTCGACGAAGTTCCTGTCGGGGCACGGCGCCGCGATCTCGGGAACGATCGTCGACACGGGCGCCTTCGACTGGGCGACCGCGAGCCGCGACTACCCGCTCATCACCGCCCCGCCGGCTCCCGGTGCGAAGTCGGCACTGGAGCGGTTCGGTCGCGCCGCCTACGCTCGCGCGACCCGTGACGCCGTGGTGAACGACCTCGGGCCGGCGCTCTCGCCGCTGCACTCCTTCCTGCTGCACCAGGGCATCGAGACCCTGTCGCTGCGGATGGACCGGCACCTGTCGAACTCGGCGACGATCGCGGCCTGGCTGGAAGAGCATCCGGGGGTCGAGTCGGTCGACTACGCCGGCTTGCCCTCGAGCCCGTATCGCCCTCTCGCCGAGAAGCTGTACGGCGGGCTCTCCGGATCGGTGTTCGCCGTGACCGTTCGCGGCGGCGAGGCCGGAGCGCGGCGCTTCACCGACCGGCTGCGGGTGATCAGCCGGATGACGAACATCGGGGACGTACGCTCGATGGCGCTGCATCCGGCCACCACGACGCACATCGGCTTCAGTGAGGAGCTGCGCGCGCGGCTCGGCATCACGCCGGGCCTCATCCGCCTCTCGATCGGCACCGAGAGCGTCGCCGACTTGATCGCCGACCTCGACCGCGCCCTCTCCTGAGGCCGGTCGCGAGCCAGGCCGCGAGCCCGGCGGCAAGACCCCGGCAGGCGGTCGGGTGCTCAGGTGCTCACGCGCTCTGGCCGCCGGCGGAGTCGGTGAGCTCGCCGTAGATCTTGGTGGGGTCGGTGCCGTGCACGAACCACTCGCCGAGGATGCGCTCCTTATAGACGCGCGGGTTGTGCGAGGCGAGCGTGCGGGCGTTGCGCCAGTGACGGTCGATCGCCCGGTGCTTCGAGACCCCGGAGGAGCCGAGGGCGTCGAACACGATCGTCGTCGCGGTGAGCGCCGACTCGATGATCGCGACCTGGGCCCGGGTGGTCTCGACGGTGGCGAAGACCAGCGCCTCGTGCTCGGCGGCGCCCGAGCGGTCGCCCGTGAGGAGCGCCTCCGCGCGCGCTGCCGCTACGAGGTCGAGCGTGGCGCTGGAGCGCTGCACCGCGGCCTCGGCACCGAAGGCGAGTGCCGAGACCCGGCCGATCACCTGCAGCAGCTGCGGATCCTCGGCTGCGACCTCGGCCAGCCCGTGGCTGTAGTTGCGACCGCGGGCGGTGAGCGCCGCGATGCCGTCGCGCTGCGTCGCCCGCGTGATGCCGGCCAGGATCGCCAGCAGTGAGGTCTGGTAGAACAACGCCTGGTAGCTGAAGCGCTCGCTCGCCGGGAACAGGTCGGCCGCATCCACGTGCGCGTCGGCGTAGTTCGCGCTGCCGCTCGCTGTGGTCTGCTGACCGAAGCCGGACCAATCGTCGATGAGCTCGACGCCCGGCTGGTGCCGACGCACGAGCGCCGTGATGATGCGGCCCTCCTCGGTGCGCCCGATCACGTCGAGCCAGTCGGCGTAGAGGCTGCCCGTGGCGTAGAACTTGGCGCCCGTGATGCGCCAGCCGTCACCATCCGGAGCCGGCGAGAGGATGGTCTTGAGGTTCGAGAACGAGCCGTTGTTCGCCTCGGTCCAGCCGCCACCCACGAATGCGCCCGCGACGAGCCGGTCGATCCAGACGTCGTTCCTGGCCGACGGCTCGGCGTTCAGCCGGTCTTCGACGAAGGCCAGGTGGTTGCGCCAGACGTGGGAGACGTTCGGATCGGCCTCGCCGAGGTCGGTGAGCAGCTGGAAGGTCTGGCGCAGCGAGGCCCCGAACCCGCCGTGGGCGACCGGGATGCGCACCCGGCCGAGGCCGGCGTCGATCAGCCAGCGCACCTGCTCGTGCGGGAACACGCGGTTCTGCTCGCGCTCGAGATTGCCGGCGGCGATCCGGTCGAACACCGGCTGGAAGTGGGCCGACAGCTCGGTGTCGGTCGCGGTGGCGGGAACCAGAAGGGCGCTAGCGGTGGCGGTTGCAGACATCAGTGGCCTCCAGAGGCGGTCGTTTCGAGCGAGTGGTGGGGCACGAGGCCGGCGTCGCGCACGGCGCGCAGCCCGTTGCCGAGGTCGGTGATGAGGTCGTCGACGGTTTCGATGCCGACGGAGAGACGGATGAGCCCCGGCGCGATCCCGAGCCGTTCCTTCTTCTCGTCGTCGAACGAGAGATGAGTGGTGGTGCCCGGATGGATGGCCATCGAGCGCACGTCACCGATGTTGGTCATCCGCGAGAACACCTGCAGCCGGTCGATGAACACCCGGGCGCCCTCGATGCCGCCGGCCACCGTGAACGCGAACACCGATCCCGTGCGCCCGCCGTAGAGGCGCTCGGCGAGCGCGTGCTGCGAATGCCCCGGCAGCCCCGCGAAGTCGACCGACTCCACCTCGGGTTGCGCCGCCAGCCAGAGCGCGATCGTGCGCGCGTTGTCGAGGTGCCGTTCCAGGCGCAGCGACAGCGTCTCGATGCCCTGCTGCAGCAGGAATCCGTTGAAGGGCGACAGCGCCGGCCCCAGGTCGTTCACCACGGTGAGCCGCAGGTACGCCTCGAAGGCGTGCTCGATGCCGAGCCGGTCGAGGAACGAGGGCACGCCCGGCACCTGTTCGTCGGTGAGCAGCGGATAGCGGCGCCCCGAGGCGCGCCAGTCGAAGGTGCCGCCGTCAACGATCACGCCCGAGATGCCGGCCCCGTGCCCGCCCAGGAACTTCGTCGAGGAGTGCACCACGACGCTCGCCCCGAGCTCCAGCGGCCGAATCAGGTAGGGCGTGGCGACCGTGTTGTCGACCACGAGCGGGATTCCGTGCCGCGCGGCGATGCGGCCCACCCGCTCGATGTCGACGATGTCGTTCTTCGGGTTCGGGATCGTCTCGGTGAAGATGGCCTTCGTCTCGGGGCGGATCGCGGCCTCCCACTCGGCCTCGTCATCCGGATCCCACACGTAGCCGACCGTGATGCCCAGCCGCTTCAGGGCCCGGTTGAATAGGATCTGCGTTCCGCTGTAGATGCTCGCGGTCGACACGAAATGATCGCCCGACTCGAGCAGCGCGATCAGAGCCGAGCTGATGGCGGCTGTTCCCGAGCCCACGACGACCGCGCCCGTGCCGCCCTCGAGTGAGGCGATCCGCCGCTCGGCGACCACGTTGGTGGGGTTGAGGTGCCGCGAGTACAGGTGACCTTCGTCGGTGCCGGCGAAGCGGCCATGGGTCTGGTCGAACGAGTCGAAGCGGAAGGCATTCGAGAGATGGATCGGCGTGATCCGCGAACCGAATCCGGGCTCGGGCAGCTCACCGGCGTGCACCTGCCGGGTGTCGAACCCGAAGCCCTCCCAGTCGTAGTGCGGTTCGGCGGCGGATGCCGACTCCGGGCGGCCGCCGCTCACCGGGCCACCTCCGCGGACGGAGCGGGGAAGGCGGCGCGGGCGCCCTCGAGCAGGGGAGCGGGCGAGCCGAGACCGAGTCGCTCGCGCAATGTCCGGGTGGTGGCGGTGGTGGCGGTGGCGGTGAGAGTCCCGACGGTGGCCGGGGTGGGGGAGGCAGGAGGGGCAGAGGCGTCCGCGGTGGGCGCATCCGGTGCGAAAGCGCCGTCCGGCGTGGCGAGCTCCGGGAGCAGCACCCCGAGGTCGCGAACCAGCAACGCGATCGCGGATGCCGTGAGCCGGGCGTCCGGAACCAGCAGCACGTGCGCGCGCAGGTCGAGCACACCGCTCGCGGCGGCCACCTCGTGCGCGGTGGCGTCGACGCCCACCGGCACGAGCGCGAAAACCGGAACCGTAGGCGAGACGGAGAGAGCCGACGCTACGAGGCCTGCCGGAACCACGAGCAATTCGGCAACGCCGGCCGCGGCCGCCAGCTGCTCGGCGCGGTCGGCGAACCACCCGACCACGGGCACGCCCTGCGGAGTGGAGGGCACGTTGAGCGGGCCGGCGATCGAGAAGACGCCGTCGTGGTCGATGTGCACGATGCGGTCGGCCTCGGCGTAGATGCCGGTGGCGCGGTCGCCCACGATGGTGTCGGAGGGCCAGCTCTGCCACAACTTCTGCAGCGCGAGAGTGGCGTCGCGGGTGGTGGCCGGCTCGAGTGGGGCGCCCTGCGAGAGGCGGGCGCCGCTCCAGGACTCGCGGCCCGCATCGGCAGCGGGGGCGAACCGGTCGCGCTCGCCGAGCAGCAGGCCGGCGCGGCCGGAGCTCAGGTGGTCGAGCGAGGCGACGCGCCGACCCAGGTTGTAGGGATGGTCGCGGTGCGGCGCTGCGACCACGACGACGGAGGTGCTCGGGGCGTCGGTGGCGAACACCGTGGCGGCCACGCTGGAGTCGAGGGTGGCACCCAGAGGATCGGCGCCGGACGCAGCGGCGCTCGCAGCAGTGGCGCCCACAGACGCGTCATCCGCCGGCGCGATCACGCGATCGACCCCGAGCGCCACGAAGGCCAGGCCGAGTCCTTCGAACTCCGCCGCGGCTTCCGGCTGTTCGGCGAGCGCGACCAGGTGCGGCCCGCTCAGCCCGACGGCCAGCTGCCGTCTCGTCGTGTGCGTCATGACGCATCCTTTCTCCTGCGATCCGAGCCCGGCCGTCTGGGGAGAGGGCCGGATGCGACTGCTCGCGCGATCGGTGCCGTCAGGCTAGAAAACGGCCCGGCGCCGAGGCCGCCGTGCGGTCATCCGGCGACACATTCGCCGCGTTTCGCGTGCTCTGTTGAGCAATGTTGCGCCCCCGCGCACCGTCCCCTCCACGCCGGCGCGCGATCCTCTACCGTCGCCTCGAAGTCATCCGATTCGGCACCGTGCCGAGCGAAGGGAGTCCCTGATGTCCGAACGCCGCGAGGGTCACGTCATCCTCGGAATCAACGTGCTGACGCTCGGCTACCTGCCCGCCGCCTGGCAGAGCGAGCTGCTTCACACGCACGCGCCGACCGACCCCGACTACTGGCGGCGGATCGGAGCGCTGGCCGAGCGGGGCACGCTCGACGCCGTCTTCCTGGCCGACGGACCGATCCTCGGCAACCCCTCCTACGACGCCAACAACACGCGGCTCGACCCCACCGTCATCTGGTCGCACGTGGCCCGGGCCACCAGCCGGGTCGGCCTGATCGCCACGGCATCCACCACCTTCAACGACCCCTTCGAGCTGGCCGAGCGCCTGCTCAGCTTCGACGTGGCATCCGGTGGCCGGGCCGCCTGGAACCTGGTCACCTCGCGCGACACCGGATCGGCCAACAACTTCGGCCTCGACGAGGTGCTCGGCCGCGGCGACCGTTACGAGCGCGGCTCGGAGTTCGCCGACCTGGTGATCGCACTCTGGGAGTCGGCGCGCACCGGCGTCGACGTGGTTCACCACGGTCGCCACTTCGATCTCGAGGGCCGCCTGCACGTGGCGCCCTCGAAGCAGGGCCGCCCGGTGATCTTCCAGGCCGGCGGATCTCCCCAGGGCCGCGCGCTGGCGGGCCGCGTGGGCGACGGCGTCTTCGCGGCCGAGCTCACCAAGGAGGGCGCGATCGAGCACTACCGCGAGGTGAAGCAGAACGCCGTCGGCTTCGGGCGCTCGGCGGATGCCGTGAAGATCCTCCCCGGCCTGCTGCTCACGCTGGGCAGCACCGAGGAGGAGGCGCGCCGCCGGGTCGACGAGATCCACGACCTCGGCCCCTCGGCCTATTCGGTGCTCTGGCTCTCGCAGGCGATCGGCTATGACGTGTCGACGCTCGCGCTCGACGAGCCCTTCCCCGCCGAGCTGCTCGACGCCCCGCTCGACCCCACGGCCTTTCGGGGCAGCATCGGCTTCCGTCAGTCCATCTTCGAGCGCATCCGCCAGAGCAAGCCGACCGTGCGCGAGTACCTGCGCGAGACGCGTTACACGGGCTCCGGTCACGGCGGCTTCGTGGGCACGCCCGAACAGCTCGCCGACAAGATCGAGGACTGGTTCCAGGCCGGCGCCATCGACGGTTTCAACCTGCAGCCCGACCGGCTGATCGACCAGCTCGAGGTGATCGCCGACGAGCTCGTGCCGATCCTGCGAGCCCGCGGGCTCTACCGGCACGAGTACGAGACCGACACCTTGCGTGGCCACCTGCAGGCCTCATCCCGTACGCCCGAGTTCGCCTGATGGGCCGCGCACCGCTGAAGCTCGGCTTCGCCTTCAACCTCGGCCTCCGCGACAAGACCCCGGATGCCACGGCTCAGCTCTACGACGACGTGCTCGCCACCATCCGCTATGCCGAGCAGGTAGGCCTCGATGGCGTGTGGGTGGGCCAGCACCACTTCGACATCACGCCTGGCCCGGTTCCTTCGCCGCTCGTGCTGCTCGCCGCGGTGGCGCGCGAGACCTCGCGCATCGCGCTCGGCACCGGCATCGTCACGCTGCCCCTCGAAGACCCGCTCCGCCTGGCCGAGGATGCCGCCGTGCTCGACGTGATCACCCGCGGCCGCCTGCACCTCGGCCTCGGCACGGGCGGCGCCAACCTCGGCGCCTTCGAGGCCTGGGGGCTCGACGCCGCCGACCGGCACCGCCTCTACGACGAGAAGCTGGGCCGCCTGAACACGGCGCTGACCGGCCAGGCCCTGACGGCGCCGGCCCTGACCGGCCATTTCCCGACGGCGCAGGCCCAGCCGACGGATGCCGCGGGCCCGCGCCTGCAGCCGTATCTCCCGGGACTCCCGCGCCGCGTCTGGGAAGGCGTCACCTCCGAAGCCCGTGCCCGCGGCGCCGCGCGGGCCGACCACGGCATCCAGGTCGGCGCGTTCTTCGATCCGGCCGGGGCCGGTCAGCATCCGAAGGTCGCCGCCTACGTCGACGAGCTGGCGCGTGTGCATCCGCAGTCCGAGCCGCGGGTCGGCGCCTTCCGCTTCCTCTACCTGGGGGTGAGCAAAGACGACGTCGTGCGCGAGGTCGAGCCGGCGCTCGCGCCCAAGCTGCCGTTCCTGGCCGAGCGCGGCGCGCAGAGCGGCAACACCGCCCTGAGGGGACTTTCCGTGCGCGACTACCTCGACAGCGTGGCCATCTACGGCTCACCGGCGGACGTGGTGGACGGCATCCGGGCCGACCCGGTGCTGCGCGACTTCGGCACGCACCTCGTAGCCAACGCCTCGTTCCACGACACCTTCGATGCCGACCACGCGCGACGCCAGATCGACGCCCTGGTGGGCGAGGTCGGCCCGGCCTTGGGTTGGCGGGCGGATGCACTCGTCGGATCGGGGGCCGGCCGATGAGTGCCGCCAAGCGCGGACCTTCGGCGTCTGTGGCAGGGATGTTGGGATTGACGCATCCGCTGATCAGCAGTGCGGCTGCGTCGACCGAGGCCACGTGCAACATCCGCAAGCCCCGTAGGGGGCATGATGAGTCGACATCGTTCACTCGTTCCGCTGCGGCGGTGCCGGCGGGCCGGCTGCCGGGGCTGAATGTCGGTGGTCACTGATTGAATTAATCTCATGATAGAGATGATGGAATCGGATGCCGGCACACGGCGGCGATTCGTGGCGCGCGAGGCGTTCGACGACGACCTCTATCTGCTGGAAGACATTCGGCGTCGGAAGTCGGCGTTGGAGGGGGACGAGAGCGTAGTGGTGGCGCGGTTGTCGCGGCGTGCCCGGGGGATGACGCTGGGGCTCGACGCCGAGGAGTCGGCGCTGTGCGGGTTCGCTCGAACGGAGGAGGAGAAGCGTCTGCTGCTCGCGGAGATTGCGACGGCAGTGCGGGTGCCGGAGGGCACGGTCGGCGTGATGGTGTCGGATGCCGAGACGCTCGTCACCTCGTTGCCGCTGACGCTGGCCGCTCTGCAGGCCGGGACGATCACGGGCCGGCACGCGCATGTGATGGTGGCGCAGTGTTCAACGATCCCGCTGGAGGCGCATGGGGAGTTCGAGGCGGCGTTGCTGCCGGCCGCTTGCCGGTTGACGGTGGCGCAGTTCACCCAGCGCGCCCGCGTCTTCCGGGAACGAGTCCATCCTGACTCTCCCCGCAAGCGGCATGTGGAGGCACTGGAGCGCCGGGGTGTGTGGGTCGACCCGGCGGCGGATGGGATGGCGCAGCTGAGCGTGCTGATGCCGGCTGCGGATGCTGTGGCGATCGATGACAAGCTCGACCAGATCGCCCGCGCCCAACGCGGCGAGGGTGAGTCCCGCACGCATGCGCAGCTTCGCTGTGACGCGGCTATCGCGATGTTGCTCGACCCGGAGGGTGACATCCGCCGGGTGGGGGCGCGTGTCCGCCCGCAGGTCATCGTGACCGTGCCCGTTCTGTCTCTCCTCGGCCACACCGAGGAACCCGCTGAGCTGCACGGGTATGGTCCGATCGACTCGGTGACGGCCCGCCGGCTGACCGCGAACGCTCCCAGCGTGTCCCGCTGGCTGACCGACCCGATCACGGGGCAGAAGCTGCCGGTCGGGCGGGAGAGTTACCGGGTTCCGGCCGATCTGCGGCTCGCGCTCACGATCGAGGACGAGACGTGCCGGTTCCCAGGCTGCCGTCGCCGCGCGCAACGCTGTGAACTCGACCATGTTCACGCCTGGGCCCAGGGAGGCGAAACCTCCCACGCGAACCTCGCTAGCCTGTGTCCGAAGCATCACCACGTCAAACACGAATCCGACTGGAAAGTCACCGCCCTCCCCGGCCGGGAACTGTTATGGACATCACCGATCGGTAGGCAGCACATCACCGAACCCGCCAACCCCGCACACCCACCCTGGCTCGAACAACCACCGAAACCGGGCTCAGAAGCACCGCCGAGAGCGAGCACCGAACCACCGTCGAAGCGACCAGTGTTCCACCCGGTCGGCGCGTGACGGGCGCTGCCCAGCGCCCCACCGTTTCGACCCACGGTGTCAGGCCGCAGACCGTCGACAAGTGAGGCATAATGACATCCGTCCCTCCACTGCTCGCAGGAGAGTCCGGGGGCGAAATGGGGGATCCATGGTGCGCCGTCTCGTCGCCGTCGCTGCGGCTCTGCTGATATCCGGGTTGACCGTGCTGGGCGGTGCAGCGCCGGCCTTCGCCGACGACGTGCCATTTGATCCGATCTCCCCCACGGATTTCATGCGCGGATCGTTGGACTCGCTGGCCGTCGTGCCCGGTGAGGGAATCGTTGCGACCGGGTGGTCCTTCGATGCCCGCAACCCGGCCGCCGCGAACTGGCTCAGCGAGTTCCAGGTCCTCACCCCCGACGGGCACGCCGGATGGGCGAGTTACCTCGGCGGGGAACAGCAGCTCTCCCGGCCCGATGTGGCTGCCGCCTACCCCGACGCCGGGCCCAATCACGGATTCAGGGTGCACCTGGGTTACCTGGGCCCCGCCGGCACGTACAAGCTCTGCGCCAGGTCGAACTTCGAGGTGCTCGGATGCGGTGCCGTCACCGTTGCGGCCGAGTCCCTGTCCGGCTCCGTGGAGTCGCTCACCGTCGATTCCACCTCGCTCGACCAACCCGCCATCCGGGTGCGGGGTTGGGTGGCCGACAGCTGGGCGTCGACGGAGAATCCGCTCCGGTACACGGTTTCCCACACCGATGCCGATCCTCAATACAGCTACTCGCAGACCACCGACGGGACGTGGGCGACACTCGACCGACCCGACGTCCGCGGCGCCCATCCGGGTCTCCCCGGCGTCAAGGGTTTCGAAGAGCGGTTTCCGACCACTCGGCCGGGCGAGTACCGAGTGTGCGTGCAGGCGCAACCGCGCTTCGAGTACTCCACCAATCACCCCGCCGACATCGGCTGCGTCTCGGCGACGGTCACCGTCATGACCACCCTCACCGCACCCGCACTGACGGGCGACGCGATACCGGGGTCCACCCTCCGATTCACCCCGGCGACCTGGTCGCCGACGCCGACCCAGGAGCGCATCGCGTGGTCCAACCCCACCTGGGGTGCGCCACCCCTGCGGGTGGGTTCACTCGACTACCCGGTCACCAACGCCGACGTGGGCCGCACCATCTCGGTCGGCCAGGCGGTATCCGCTTCAGGTGTGCTGGGCGCGACGGTCGGCCTCACTTCTGCCGTCGTCACCCTCCCGGGCGTCACCACCTCGCGCCTGAGCGGCAACGACCGGTACGACGTCGCCATCGCGAACTCGCAGAGCCAGTTCCCGGATGCCGCCACCGGTGCACCCGTGGTCTACGTGGCATCCGGAGCCAAGTTCCCGGATGCCCTCTCCGCCGGACCGGCGGCGGCGAAGCAGGGGGCGGCCCTGCTGCTGACGCCACCCGATCAGATGCTCGCCTCCGTCCGGGCGGAGATGAAGCGCCTGCATCCGGCGGCGATCGTGGTGGTCGGAGGCCCGGCCACGGTCGGTGACGTGGTCGTGCGGGCACTGGAGAAGATTGCTCCCGTCACCCGGCTCGGTGGCGCCGACCGCTACGAGGTCTCGCGCGCTGTCATCGACTACGCGTTCCCCAGTGGAGCGGACTCCGCCTTCGTGGTCACCGGCAACACCTACCCGGACGCCTTGTCGGCCGGAGCGGCGGCCGGATCGGCTGGGGTTCCCGTCCTCCTGACGAACGGTGGTGCCGTCAGCGCAGACGGTGGCACCAGAGCGGCACTCGCGAAGCTCGGAGCGAAGGCGGTCACGATCGTCGGTGGCACGGCATCCGTCAACGAAGGCGTCGCCGGCTCATTGGGATCCGGCATCGCCGTGACCCGCCTGGCCGGGGCCGACCGCTACTCAGCGGCCATCGCTCTCAATCGCAGTGCCTTCGCGGCTGCCGACACCGTCTATCTCGCTACCGGTCTCACCTTTCCCGACGGGTTGTCGGTCGGCCCGCGCGCGGGAACGCAGCACGCCCCGCTGTATCTCGTCGACGGAACGTGCGTACCGCAAGACGTGCTCGCGGACATCCAATCGCTCCACGCCACGAAGATCGTGCTCCTCGGCGGATATGCGAGCATCCAGTCATCGCTGGAGGGGCTCTATGCGTGTGGCTGATGACCAGAGGGGCGGGGCGCTTCAGGTGGTCGGCTGAGGCCGGGTGCCCCGGTTGCGGCGGTCTCGCCGGCCACACGCACGGATCAGTCGCGCGCGTCGGCGACGTCCCGTGCCTTCAGATAGCGGTACGTCGAGACGGGATGCGTGACCAGCACCACCTTGCCGCGCGAGTGTAGCTTGTCGAGGTCGGCGTAGGCCAGAGCGACGTCGCCGAGCGGATACAACCCGGAGATGAGCAGACTGAAGGCCCGCTTGTCGGCGAGGTCGACGAGGGTTGCCAGCTGCTCGGTTCCGTGCGCGATGGACTCCGGATCGTCGCGAAGCAGCTTCAGCTCAAGGTCGCGGCGATCCGCACTCGACCGGTACCGGGCGCTCGGCACCCCCAGCTCGCGCGCGAGCTCGTGCCCGTCTTGACCGAAGTTGTCGATGTAGGCCGTCACACCCTGAGGGGCCGCCGCGCGGATGCGGTCCGCGATACCCGGCCCGTACTTCACCGGCACGATGCCGAGCTGGCGCAGGTAGTCGAAGTTGCGGTCGCCACAGGTTCCGATCACCGTCGCCCCGCGATGCTTGGCCAACTGCACCTCGATGCTGCCGACCGCCCCGGCGGCGGCCGAGACCACGATGGTGTCGCCCGCACCGACGTGCAACTCGTCGAGCGTGTCCAGCGCCGTCACACCGGCGAGATACAGCCCGCCCGCGGTCTCCCAGGTGACACCCTTGGGCTTCCGCACGAGAGCGGTCGCGGGAACCGTGAGATACGTCGAGTGGGCACCGGATCGCACGTGCCCGACCACCTCGGAGCCACGCGGAAAGCGCGCATCCGTCGTGTCGACCACGATGCCCGCGAAGTCGCTGCCCGACCGGCGCGGAAACGGCTCGTCCGCCCAGTCGTCCTCCCGGCCGCTGCGGATGAAGCCGTCGATGTGACTGATGCCGCTGACGATCACCTCGACGGTGACCTCGCCCGGCAGCGGCGGTCGCAGGGGGCGCGTGCGACGGTGCAGCACCTCCGAGTCGCCGACTTCGTTGTACTCGATGACACTGGTCTCACTTGGCTTCTTCACCGTGACCACCTCGATCCTGCCCTCAGGCTACGGAGCCTGGCCGCCCCCGTCCAGTGCTATCGGGAGGATCGCCCCCAGCAGTGCCCGGGTGACCGGGCTGCGGTCGGGGGAGAACAGGTCGTGGGCGTCGAAGACGTCGACCAGACGACCCGCCTCGAGCACCCCGATGCGGTCGCAGACGAACTCGATCACGGCCAGGTTGTGGCCGATGAACAGGTAGGTGAGGTCGAGTCGTTCGCGCAGATCGAGCAGCAGGTTCAGGATGGTCGCCTGCGTCGACACATCCAGTGCCGAGGTGGGCTCGTCGAGGATGAGCAGTTCCGGTTCGAGCGCGAGAGCGCGCGCGATGCCGATGCGCTGGCGCTGACCGCCCGAGAGCTCGTGCGGGTAGCGGTCGAAGTACGCGGCGGGCAGACCGACCAGATCCAGGACCTCGGATGCCCGTGCCCGGCCCTCGCGCACCGAGCGTGCCTTGCCGAAACGTACGACAGGGCGAACGATCTGCTCGCCGACGGTGACCCGGGGGTTCAGCGAGCTCGTCGCATCCTGGAACACGTACTGGAACCGGGGGCGCACGGCCCGCAGTGCCCGGCCCGTGAGGGTCGAGAGCGGCGACCCGTCGAAGTCGACCGTGCCGGAGCTCACGGGCAGCAGGCCGCCGGCCAGCCGCGCGAAGGTCGACTTGCCCGATCCGCTCTCCCCGATCAGACCGAACACCTCGCCCCGGCGGATCTCGAGCGAGACCTCATCGACCGCCAGGAACGAGCGCCTCGACTGCCCCGTGCCGATGCCGCCCACCACGAACTCCTTGCGCACGCGCTCGGCGGTGAGGATGGGGGCGGAGGCCGCACGGTGCCCTTCGGCGGAGACGGGCTGCGTTCCTGGCACCGCGGCCGGACCTGGCCTCACCCCCAGCCGTCGCGGCTGCCCCGCGCGCTCGAGCGCGAAGCGCGTGCCGATCTCCGGCACCGCGTCGATCAGCGTGCGCGTGTACGCATCCTGCGGCGCCGACAGCACCGACGAGCGCGGCCCCTGCTCGACGAGCCGCCCCTCCTTCATCACCGCCACCCGGTCGGCCACGTACGACACCACCCCGAAGTCGTGCGTGATGATCAGCAGCGAGCTGCCGGTCTCGGCGATCACACTCCGCAGCAGGTCGAGGATCTGCTTCTGGATGACCGCGTCCAGCGCCGTCGTCGGCTCGTCGGCGATCAGCAGCGCGGGCTGCGAGAGACTGGCGATCGCGATCATCACGCGCTGCCGCATGCCCCCGCTCAGCTCGTGCGGATATGCGGCCAGAACCCGGGGCGCATCCGTGATTCCCACGTGCCCGAGCCACTCGGCGGCGATCTGCTCCTGCTGCGCCCGCCGGGTGCCGGGGCGGTGGATGCCGATGATCTCCCGCAGCTGGTTGCCGACCTTGAACGACGGATCCAGCGACGCCAGCGGGTTCTGGAAGACCATTCCCACGCGGGCGCCGCGGTAGCTCCGCAGCGCGTTCGAGCCGAGCCCCACCAGTTCGTCGCCGCCCAGCCGGATCGAGCCGCCCGCGATGCGCGCGTCATCCGGGAGCAGTCCGAGGATCGAGGCGGCGGTGATGCTCTTGCCCGATCCGGATTCGCCGACGAGCGCGAACGACTCGCCGGGTGCGATCGAGAAGCCGATGCCGTCGACGACCCGCGTCGCGCTCTCGCCGGTGCCGAACTCGACGACGAGATCGGTCACCTCCAGGGCCGGCACCGGGAGCGCCCGCGATTCTTCGCGCCGGGGCGCGATGTCCAGATCCGTCACGACTGCGACCTCCTCTTGTGCGGGTCGAACACGTCGTTCAGCCCGTCTCCCAGCCAGTTGAAGGCGAGGGCCACCACGAGCACCACGAGCCCGGGCAGCAGCGCCACGGTCACGTTTCCCGAGATGATGACCTTCGCGCCCTCCGAGATCATCCGCCCCCAGTCGGCCGCGGGCGGCTGCACACCGATGCCGAGCGCACTGATGCTCGACGAGAACACGATCATCGCGCCCACCAGTCCCGTGGCGTAGACCACGATCTGCCCGGCCACGTTCGGCAGCACCTCGCGGAACAGGATCGACCAGAAGCCGGCGCCCAGCGACACCGCCGCCTCGACGTACTCCCGCCCGCGATGCCGCTTCACCTCGGCGAACACGATCCGGGTCACGTACGGCGTCGCCACGAACACGATCGCGAGCACCACGACCAGCAGCCCCGGTCCCAGGATGATCGCGAAGGCGAGCGCGGCGATGATCACCGGGAAGGCGAACATCACGTCGATCGAGCGCATGATCAGGCCGGCCGCGCGGTCGTTCGCGAACCCCGCGGTCAGCGCCAGAGCGCTCCCGACCAGGGTCGAGGCCACCACGGCGATCAAGGAGACGAGCATCGAGGTGCGCCCGCCCCAGATCAGCCGGCTCAGGATGTCGCGCCCCTGCTCGTCGGTGCCGAGCAGGAACCCGGGGGAGCCGACGGGCAGGTACTTCTGGGAGGCGTCGCCCGCGACCGGATCGTAGGGCGCGATCAGCGGCGCGAACACGGCGAGCAGCACGAACACGGCGATGATCGCCAGCGCGATCACCACCTGCGCGTTGACCCGGGCGCGGGAGCGACGGCGACGGCCGGAGCGGCCACCCGGCTCCCGTCCCGGACCGGTCAGTGCCGCGACCGCCTCGCCGGCCGGTCTCTGCAGAACGCTCATCCGTTCACCTCGTCAATCGGGGGTTGAGGGCATCGACCGCGATGTCGGTCACCAGGTTGACCACGAGGTAGACGAGTGCGATCAGCACCACGCCACCCTGGATCAGGGGGTAGTCCTTGCCGTTCACGGCGTTTAGCAGCTGGGTGCCGATGCCGGGCCAGTTGAACACGCTCTCCACGAACAAGACTCCGGTGAGCAGGGTGCCGATCTCGAGGCCGATGATGTTCACCACGGGCGGCAGGATGTTGCGCCCCACGTGCTTGCCGAGGAGGGTGAGTCGTCCCGCCCCCTGCGACTGGAAGGTCTTGTAGTAGTCGGAGTGCGACTCCTGCACGATGCCGATGCGCGTGAACCGCGCCAGCACGAGCATCGAGATCAGCGCCGCCGAGATGCCCGGCAGGATGAGGTGGGCCAGCAGGTCGCCGAGCCCGCCGCCGTTCCGCGACTGCATCCCGCTCACCGGCAGCCACTTCAGCTGCAGGGCGAAGATCCAGATCAGGATGAGGCCGAACCAGTACACCGAGAGGTTCGACCCCACCTGCACGAAGAGCATCGAGAAGCGGTCGGCCGCGCGCCGGTGGTTGGCGCCGGCGATGGTGCCGATGGTGATGCCCACCACCGCACAGATCAGCACGCCGGCCACGGTCAGCACGATCGTGTTGAGGAAGTTCGGCCAGAGCACGTCGAACACCGGCGCATCCTGCACGATCGACTTCCCGCCGCCGGCCACGAACAGGTCGGCGACCCACTTCAGGTACTGCTGCCAGAGGGGCAGATTGAGGCCATAGGAGTCCCTGATGGCCTCGATCTGCTCCGGCGAGAACGTTCGAGCGAACTGCCCCTGGATGGGGTCGCCCGGCGTCAGCCTTCCGATAAGGAAGGTGAGCACCGAGACGATCAGGAGCACGGGCAGGATGTTCGCCAGTCTCCAGCCGATGTGCTTGAGCGTTCCCATGGTGATAGATCCGCCTCGGTCAGTTCGCCAGCCACACCTTCGACAGGTCGTACCAGTTGGTGGCCGGCCAGTCGAAGCCGCGCACGTTCGAGCCGAGCGCGTAGTAGCGGGTGAGGTTGACGGTCGGGATGACTACAGCGTCGTTCCGCAGGGTCTCCTCCGCGGTCTTCCAGAGGCCGATGCGGGCATCCGGATCGGCCGTGGTCGCGGCCGCCTGGATGGCGCTCGTGATGTCGGGGAAGTCGGCCGGGTTCAGGCCCTTGCCGGCGAGGCCGTTGAAGCCCTGCGACAGCCACTCGGCGTAAGTTCCGCCGTACTCGTCCAGGCTCAGTCCGTCGCCCTCCTCGGGGCCGTAGGCGCGGGCGATGTAGCTCGTGCGGTCCAGGCTCACGATCTCGACGTCGACGCCGATCTGCTTGTACTCCGACTGCAGCCACTCGGCCGTGTTCTGGTTGGCCACGTCCACCACGATGGTGAACTTCAGGTCGCCCTCGCCGTAGCCGGCCTGCTTCAGCAGGTCGATCGCCTTGGCCGGGTCGTACTCGAAGTCGCGCACATCCGGGTCGTAGGCTTCGTTGCCCGGGGGCTGGAAGCTGTATTGCGGTTCGGCGTAGCCGTTGTAGAGCTCGTCGGCCAGCTTCTGGCGGTCCAGGCCGTAGATCAGCGCCTGGCGCACCTTCTCGTCGGCGAAGGCCGGGTTCTTGAAGTTGTACGAGATGTACAGCAGCGACGAGCCGGTGCCCTCGGGAACCTGGAAGCCCTGGTCTTCGAGGGTCTGCACGTCCTCCGGCTGCACGTAGCTGATCAGGTCGAGCTCGCCGGAGAGCAGCGAGGCCAGGCGGGTCTGGTTGTTCGGGATGATCCGGAACGTCAGCGAGTCGAGGTACGGCTCGTCGCCCCAGTAGCCGTCGAACTTCTTGAGCTCGATCCGGTCGCCGATGGTGCGCGACACGAACTCGTACGGGCCGGTGCCGTCGGGGTGATCGGCGAAACCGTCGTTGCCGTACTGCTCCCACACCGCCGGGTTGCCGATGGCGAGGGTGCTCATCGACTGCGCCAGGATGCGCGGGAAGCCGAGGAAGGGCTCGGAGAACTGGAACTGGTAGGTGTGGTCGTCGACCACGGTGCCGCTGGTCAGCGTGCCGAACCAGGTGGCCAGCTTCTTGGCGCTGTTCTCGTCGTAGAACTCGTACGTGGGGTCGCTGATGCGGCGAACGTTCTTGTCCAGCGCCTCGGCGTCGAAGGGGCTGCCGTCGTGGAAGGTGACGCCCTCCCGCAGGTCGAAGGTCCAGGTGGTGCCGTCGTCGCTGACCGACCAGTCGGTGGCGAGGGCGGGCTGGATCTCGGTGGGATCGGTGGCGCCGCTGGTGTCCTCCCGGGTCAGCCCCTCGAAGATGTTGCGGGTGACGCGGTAGGTCTCCCAGTAGCCCTGCCGGTGCGGGTCGAGCGCCAGCGGCTCCAGGTAGAGCCCCACCACCAGGTCGCCGCCGTACTGCGGGGTCTGGTCGCCGGCCGCAGCGGCATCCGTGCCCCCCGCGCCCGCCGGTGCCGAGCATCCGCTCAGCACCACTGCCGCCGCGAGGATCGCCGCTCCTACCCCCAGCCATCTCTTCGTTCTCATGCCGAGAACCGTCCTTTCCATCGTCGTTCGCGATGAAGCCGTGTGCCTCGCTGGACACGCTAGGACGCGGGATGCCGGCCCCGGAAAGCGCCCGGTAACACGAGCGCCCTTTGCGTAACCTGGGCCTCGAATCCGCGCCAGTGTTACCTCGTTTGACGCCCGTGTGCGCTCCTCGCGCGTCACCGGGCGATGGCGTCGAGCCGTCGTCGGGGCCTGAGCGAGAAGCGTGCGGGGGCGTGCGGGGCGTCGTCGTCTTCGGTGAGGTCGGCGAGGATGCGGCCGATCGTGGGCACGAACGCGAAGTCGCGCTCGGAGACGCCGGCGCCCACGACGACGGGGCCGATCCGATCGATCACGAATTGCCCGTCGGCGGTGCGCAGCGAGGTCGTCTGGGTCTCGGTGTACGCGCCGGCGTCGGCCCCGGGCACCCAGTCGCGCGCGTAGCGCTGGGCGGCGGCGCGCTGGCGGGGATCGGCTCGGGAGGGGCCCGCATCCGGATCGACGGCCTTGCCGGCGGCAGCCCAGGTGAGGGCCACCGACCCGTCGTTCTCCACCGCCTCGAGGGCGCCGTGCCAGAACCGGTAGCGGCGGCTCGCCGGATCGGGGTGGTGGGCGATCACGGGCCAGGCTCCGGATGCCGCGTCGAGGCGTTCATGGGTGGAACGCTGCCGGCGCACCGCTGCCATGTCGGGCAGCGCGATGATCCGCTCGAGCAGTTTGCTCGTCCAGGCCCCGACGGCCACCACGGCGCGGCGGGCGATGACCTGCTCCGGCTCGCCGATCGTCTCGCCGTGCTCGTCGACCCGCTCGAGGTCGGCGCTCACCTCGTCATCGCCGAGCACGCGCAGGCGGGTGACGCGGGTTCCTGTCCGTGTCGTCGCGCCGTGAGCGGATGCCGACTCCTGCAGGGCGTGGAGGGTTGCGTCCGTATCGACCTGGCCGGCCTGGGGGGTGAAGAGTACGTGGCCGTCGAAGCGTATGCCCGGCCAGCGCTTCTCGGCCTCTATGGGATCGAGGGCCTCGGCGTCGATGCCGAACAGCGGCAGCCGCTCCGCGAGCTCGTCGAGGTCGGGCACGAAGCCGTGCATCACGCCGCCGGTGGGGCGCACGAGCCCGCGCGCGGTCTCCGCTTCGAGGTCGTGCCAGTGCGGCAGGGCCTCCCGCAGCATCGCCAGGCGCACCGGGTCGTTGTGCACCAGGGCGAACGGGTGCGCGCCGCGCGCCGGTGCCGCTGCCGGGGCCGCGTCCTGTTCCACGAGCAGCACCTCGGCGTCCCGCCGTGCGAGGTGCCACGCCGCCGCCGAGCCGATCCCACCCGCGCCCACGATCAGAGTGTCGACATGTGTAGCCATCCTCCGAGGCTAAGAAGACCGCGCCCGCGCAGCATCCGCCCCGACACACTGTTACCGCTACCCCGACACACTGTTACGCCCGCGCCCGAGCCCATGCCTGCGCTTCGCGTAGCCAGCCCCTCCAATCGACAAGTCGCGAATGGCCCTCATGAGCGCCCGATAGGGGCCTTCGGGACTTGTCGACGAGGGTGGGAGAGGGGGCTAGACGGCCTCGAGGATGATGGCGGAGCCCTGGCCTCCGCCGCCGCAGATACCTGCGGCGCCGAGGGAGCCGGGGCCGGAGGCCGCGAGGCGGCGCGCGAGCGTGCCGACGATACGGGTGCCGGAGGCGCCGATCGGGTGGCCGAGCGCGATGGCGCCACCGTGCGCGTTCACGATCGCGGGATCGACGCCGAGCGTCCGGGTGGAGTGCACCGACACGGCCGCGAAGGCCTCGTTGATCTCCACCGCCGCGAGGTCACCGACCGTGTGCGTGGTCTTCGCCAGCGCCGCCTGGATGGCGTTCGCGGGCTGCGCGTGCAGCGAGACGTCCGGGCCGGCCACGAAGGCGTGCATCAGCACGCGGGCCAGGGGCGCGAGACCCCGAGCGGATGCCGCGGCCTCGCTCATCAGCACCACGGCGGCCGCGCCATCCGTGATCTGCGAGGAGTTGCCGGCCGTGATGGTGCCGCCCGCGCCGAACGCGGGCCGCAGACCGGCCAGCGACTCGGTGGTGGTGTCGGCGCGCAGGCCGTCGTCGGCCGAGACCACGGTGGGGCCCTTGCGGCCCGGTACCTCGAAGGGCACGATCTCGCCCTCGTGGAACGAAGCCGACGCGGCGAGGCGCTGGTGCGAGGCCGCGGCGGCCGCATCCTGCTCTTCTCGCGTGAGGGCCAGGCTCGCATTGCGTTCCTCGGTCGACGAGCCCATCGAGCGCTTCTCGAAGGCGTCCGTCAGCCCGTCGTGGTCCATCGTGTCGATCAGTTCGATGGCGCCGTAGCGCTTGCCGGCGCGGGATCCCGACCAGGCGTGCGGTGCCAGCGTCATCGACTCCTGCCCCACGGCCACCACGATCTCGGCCTCTCCGGCCTCGATCAGGCGCACCCCGGCCACGATCGCCTCGGTGCCCGAGAGGCACACGGCGTTCAGCGTGATGGCGGGCGTGGAGAGCGGGATGCCGGCGCCGACGGCCGACTGGCGGCCCGGGTTCTGCCCGGCCCCGCCCTGCAAGACCTGCCCGGCGTAGACGTGGTCGACCTCGGAGGCCTCCACCTCGGCGCGCTCGAGGGCGGCCGTGATGGCCGCGGCCCCGAGGGCGGTGGCGGGCACCGTCGCGAACTGGCCGTCGAACTTCACGAACGGGGTGCGGGCGTAGCCCACGATGACCGTGCTCACGCGGAGACCTCCTCGGGTGCGGCGGAGGTGCCCGCATCCGGGTCCAGGATGCCCGTCTCCAGCTCCACGGTGAAGCCGGCGCCGGTCTTCTTCCGCAGTTCCTCGATCGTCACCCCGGGCGCGACCGCGCGCAGCACGAGGGCGGCGTCGACGACGTCGAAGACCGCGAGGTCGCTGATGATGCGGTCGACCACCCCGGCCCCCGTGAGCGGCAGGTCGCACGACGCCACGATCTTGGGGCTGCCGTCCTTCGCCACGTGCTCGGTCACGACGATCACGCGGGGTGTGCCGGCGACGAGATCCATCGCCCCGCCCATGCCCTTCACGAGCTTGCCCGGGATGGTCCAGTTGGCGAGGTCCCCGTTCCCCGCCACCTGCAGCGCGCCCAGCACGGCCTTCGCCACGTGCCCGCCGCGGATCATCCCGAACGAGGTCGCCGAGTCGAAGTAGCTGCCGCCCGGCAGCAGCGTGACCGTCTGCTTGCCGGCGTTGATCAGGTCGGCGTCCTCTTCTCCCTCGTACGGGAAGGGGCCCATGCCGAGCAGGCCGTTCTCGCTCTGCAGTGTCACCCGCACTCCCGGGGGCAGATGGTTGGCCACGAGGGTGGGGATGCCGATCCCCAGGTTCACGTATTCGCCGTCGCTCAGTTCGCCGGCGGCTATGGCCGCCATCTCGTCGCGGGTCCAGGGCATGGTGCGGTCTCCTTGATCTCGGGGTGCGCTGATGTCAGGGTGCGCTCAGGCCACCGCGGCGGTGCGCGGCCGGGTGGTGCGCTGCTCGATGTCCTTCTCGCGGGGTACGGCTGTGACGAGCCGCTGCACGAAGATGCCGGGGGTGACGATGGCGTTCGGGTCGAGGAATCCGTCGACCACCTCTTCGGCCTCGGCGATGGTGACGCGCCCCGCGGTCGCCACCAGCGGGTTGAAGTTGCGGGCGGTGTGGCGGTAGATCAGGTTCCCCTCGGAGTCGGCGCGCCAGGCGTGCACGAGCGCGACGTCGGCCACGATCCCGCGCTCGAGCAGGTAGGTCTCGCCGTCGAACTCGGCCAGCGGTTTGCCCTCGGCCACCGGGGTGCCGACCCCGGTCTTCGTGTAGAAGCCCGCGATTCCGGCACCGCCTGCCCGCAGCCGCTCGGCGAGCGTGCCCTGCGGGGCGAACTCGACCTCGAGCTCGCCGTCCAGGTACTGCTGGGCGAAGAGCTTGTTCTCGCCCACATAGCTCGCGATCACCTTCGCCACCTGCTTGTTCTCGAGCAGCAGGCCGAGGCCCTTGCCGTCGACGCCCATGTTGTTCGACACGATCGTGAGGCCGGTCGCTCCGGTGTCGCGCAGCGCCTCGATCAGGTCGGTCGGGTTCCCGCTCAGGCCGAAGCCGCCCACGGCGACGACGGATCCGTCGCGCACGGTCTCGTGCAGGGCCTCGGCGGCGCTCAACCACAGTTTCGACATGGGCACTCCTTCGTGACAGACGATCGTCGGCCGTCCGCATGTCCACTTAGTGGTCGCCGGGCGTGCCGTGTCCTTCACGCTAGAAGGGCCAACGGATGCTGTCAAAGCGGTTCTGGCGCGACATCCGTTGATCTTTTGCAGTGTGGTGTGCGCACGCCACTATGCTCACAATATGGACAAGACGACGCGCGGACGGCCGGATCCCGTCCGGGGAGCCCAGCTCGTCTCCCGGGTGGGCCGGGTGCTGAAAGTGGTGTCCGAGCATCCGGACGGCGCCTCGGCGGCCGCCGTCGCCCACGCCACCGGGTTCACCCGCCCCACCACGCACCGGCTGCTCACCTCGCTCGCGGCCGAGGGCTTCCTCGACCACGACACCCGGCGCGGCCGGTGGTTCCTGGGGCCCGAGCTGTACCTGCTCGGATCCCTCGCCGCCGACCGATACGACATCTCGGATGCGGCCCGCGAGAGCGTGCGCCTGCTCGCCCGGGAGACCGGTGAGAGCGCGTTCCTCTCGGCGCGGCGGGGGAACGAGACCGTGTGCCTGCTGCGCGAAGACGGCAGTTTCCCCATCCGCTCGTTCGTGCTGCACGAGGGGGTGCGCTTCCCGCTCGGTGTGGCCTCGGCCGGACTCGCCATCCTTTCGTACCTGCCCGACGAGGAGATCGACGACTACCTCGACGGCTCGCCGCTGGTGGCCGAATGGGGCCCGCAGCACGACTCGGGTGCCGTGCGCGAGCGGATCGCGGCCACCCGCGAGACGGGGTACGCCGTGAACCCGGCCCTCATCCTCGAGGGCAGCTGGGGAATGGGCGCCGCCGTCTTCGACGAGGCCGGCCGCCCCGCCTGGGCGCTCAGCCTCACAGGCATCGAGTCCCGCTTCCGCCCGGACCGGCAGCCCGAACTCGGCCATGTGCTGTTGGAGCAGGCCCACTTAGTTTCGCAACGACTCACGTCGTCGCGAAACTAAGCCCGCCTGGTGCGCCGCCGCCCCTGCGGCGCACGGTGCGGCGCGTGATGACGCTCGCGAGTTGGCCGCCCTCACGCCGCCGAAGCGACGTACACGCCGCCGCTTCGGCGGGGTGGGAGGCACTGAGGCGGTGATGCCTAGAATTCTGGGATGCCCGTCATCCCCATCCGCGACCTCGACGATCCACGGCTGGCGGATTACGCGCACGCCACCGACGTGGCCCTGAAGAACGCTCGGCGCAGCGAAGCGGGGCGGGAGCACGGGCTGTACCTGGCCGAATCGCTGCTGGTGCTCGAGCGGGCGCTGCGGGCGGGGCACGTTCCGCGCTCGGTGCTCGCGCTCGGCTCGAGCGAGCACGAGGCCGTGGCGGCGCTCGCCGCGGCCGGACACGACGACGTGCCGGTGTTCGTGGGGCCCGGCGAGGTGCTGGCCGAGCTGACCGGCTACATCCTGCATCGCGGTCTGATCGCCTCGATGCACCGCCCGGCGCTGCTGCCTCCAGAAGCCCTGCTCGCCGGCGGTGCCACCGGCCCCGGCTCAGAACCTCGGCGCATCGTCGTGATCGAGAACGTGGTCGACCCCACCAACGTGGGCGCCATCTTCCGCTCGGCCGGAGCGATTGGGGCCGACGCGGTGCTAGTCACCCCGCGCTGCTCCGATCCCTTCTACCGGCGGGCCATCCGGGTCAGCATGGGCACCGTGCTGCAGGTGCCGTGGACACGCGCGGGAGAGTGGGACGAGCTCGGGCCGCTGCTGCGCGAGCACGGCTTCCACACGGCGGCGCTCGCCCTGACTTCGGATGCCGTGAGCCTGCGCGACTTCGAAGCCCGCCTCCCCGAGAAGATCGCGCTGGTGCTCGGCGCCGAGGGTGAGGGGCTGACGCCCGAGGCCATCGCCGCCGCCGACACCGTGGTGCAGATCCCGATGCTGCACGGCATCGACTCGCTGAACGTCGCCGCGGCCAGCGCGGTCGCGATGTGGGCGGTGTCGCGCGAGCGCTGAACGCTGAACGCTCAGCCGAGCCCGTCGAGGTAGCGCAGCAGGATGCCCTCGCGCAGCGCCCACGGCGACACCTCGAGCTCCTCCACGTCGTAGAGCTTCATCACCGAGTGCAGCACCACGGCGCCGGCCACGATCTGGAAGGTGCGATCGGGCGTGATGCCGGGCAGGGCCTGCCGCGCCTCGGCCGGGATCTGCCCGAGCCGCGGGATCCAGTCCTTGAGGTCGGCCCGGCGCAGCGAGACCGTCGGCTCGCCGGAACCCGACGGATTGGGCCGGGTCGAGCCCGCGAGCCGGGCCAGCGAGCGGATCGTCTTCGACGACCCGACCACGTGCTGGAAGGGAGGCATTTCGGCGAACAGCGGCAGAGCATCCGCCCGCATCACCGCCCGCGAGTGCGCGCGCAGCTCGAGCATCTGCTCGGGCGTCGGCGGATCGTCCGGAAAGAACTGGATCGTCGTGCGGCCGGCGCCGAGCGGCAGCGACACGGCGACCTCGGGGTACTCGTCCGAGCCCGCCGCGATCTCCAGCGAACCGCCGCCGATGTCGAACAGCAGGATGTTGCCCGACGACCAGCCGTACCAGCGCCGGATGGCCAGGAACGTCAGGCGCCCCTCGTCTTCTCCGGTCAGCACGCCGAGCTTCACGCCGGTCTCGGCCTCGATCCGCGCGAGCACGGCCTCGCCGTTCGCCGCTTCACGCAGCGCCGAGGTGGCCATCGGCAGCAGCTCCTCGATGCCCTCGCGGCGCGCGACCTCCATCGCCGCGGCGATCGCGCCGATGATGGCGAGCACGCCCTCTTCGCTGATGCTGCCGTCGGCCTGCAGGTACCGCATCAGCCGCAGCACCGACTTGTGCGAGGCGGCCGGCACGGGCCGGGCCCCCGGATGCGCGTCGACCACGATCAGATGAACCGTGTTGGATCCCACATCGAGTACACCGAGTCGCACCCTCCGACCCTACTGGACCGGCGGATGCCCGCCGCTCACGGGTCACCCGTCCGTAGACTGGAGCCGTGCCAGTGAACCCAGAACTCACCGAACGCGTGTTCGCGAAGACGAGTCCGTACCTGGTCGGCCGCGAGAAGGTGCGCGAGTTCGCCCGCGCCGTGTTCGCCACCGATCCGGTGTCCTTCAACGTCGAGGCGGCCCGCGCCGCCGGTCACGCCGATCTGGTGGCCCCGCCCACCTTCGCGGTGGTCGTGCAGCAGCTCACCCTCGACCAGCTGTTCGCCGACGGCGACGCCGGCTTCGTGGTCGAAGACGTGGTGCACGGCGAGCAGCGTTTCATCTCGACCCGCCCGATCGTGGCGGGCGACGAGCTCACCGCGCAGCTGCGCGTCACGAGCATCAAGAGCCTGGGAGGCAACGCCATGCTGACGGCCGAGACCGAGATCCAGGATGCGGCGGCCGAGCCCGTCGTCACCGCCGTGGCCACCCTCGTCGTGCGGGCCGACGCATGAGCGGCGAGACGCTGGACGCCGCCGAGTTCGGGGAGGGCGCGACCGTGCACCGCTACGAGGTGGGCCAGGTGGTGGCCGAGGGCCGCTACCCGCTCACCCGCGACTCGCTCGTGCGCTACGCGGGCGCATCCGGAGACTTCAACGCCATCCACTACCGCGACGACGTGGCCGCCTCGGTGGGCCTGCCCGGCGTGCTCGCGCACGGGATGCTCACCATGGGCCTCGCGGTGCAGCCGGTGCTGCAGTGGCTGGGCGACCCGTCGCGGCTCACCGAGTACGGCGTGCGCTTCACGCGTCCGGTGGTGGTCGACCCCGAGACCGGTGCCGAGATCACGGTCGTCGCGAAGATCGGTCAGCTCGACGAGGCCGCGGGAACCGCGCGTATCGACCTGACGGTCAGCGCCGCCGAGCAGACCGTGCTGGGCAAGGCCCAGCTGCGCGTCCGGCTGCCATGACCGAGCCCGCCGCGGCCGTGCCGCTCTCGCGCTTCACGACCCTGCAGGTCGGTGGCCC
Organism: Herbiconiux dendrobii; assembly: GCF_052048175.1. Lineage (NCBI taxonomy): Bacteria > Bacillati > Actinomycetota > Actinomycetes > Micrococcales > Microbacteriaceae > Herbiconiux > Herbiconiux dendrobii. The sequence continues at coordinate 465,589 of NZ_JBLZQV010000001.1, forward strand.
CGCGGAACGGCTGGTCGAGGCGACCACCGAGCAGCAGCTGCTCGACCTCGCCCGCGAGGTGTGGGCGGCCGACGAGGACTGGTTCGTGCTCGGCGGCGGCTCGAACGTGGTGGTCGCCGACGAGGGCTTCGAGGGAACGGTCCTCCGCGTCGCCACCCGGGGCGTCGCCCCCGTGATGGCCAAGGTCGGCTTCGTGCGCGTCCGCGTGCAGGCCGGCGAGCCGTGGGACGAGTTCGTGCGGCACACCGTCGAGAACGGCTGGAGCGGGGTGGAGGCCCTCTCGGGCATCCCCGGCTCGGTGGGGGCGTCGCCGATCCAGAACATCGGGGCGTACGGGCAGGAGGTCGCCTCCTCCATCGTGTCGCTCGACTTCCTCGACGAGGCGAGCGGCGAGGTGCAGCGCCTCGCGCGCGACGAGCTCGAGCTCGGCTACCGCAGCTCGGTCTTCAAGCGCGGCCGGCGCGGCGTGGTGCTGTCGGTGACCTTCGAGCTGCGGGATGCCGCGGCGGAGGCATCCGGTACAGCGGGGGCCGGGGCATCCGGAGCCGCCGACGTTGCCGCCGCCGAGCCGCTCAGCGAGCCCGTCGCCTACGCCCAGCTGGCCGGTGCGCTCGGCATCGAGGTGGGTCAGCGCCTGCCCCTGGCCGAAGTGCGCCGGGCCGTGCTCTGGCTGCGCGCCTCGAAGGGCATGGTGCTGGATGCCGCCGACCCCGACTCCGTCAGCGCCGGCTCGTTCTTCACCAACCCGATCGTCACCGAGCACTTCGCCCGCACGCTGCCCGCCACGGCTCCGCGCTGGCAGGTCGAGCCCGAGGAGGCCGACCAGGTCATCCCGCTCGAGGACGGCATGGAGATCGCGCTCGACGGCGACCGCAGCGCGCAGCCGGCTCCGCCCGAGTATCACGTCAAGCTCAGCGCGGCGTGGCTGATCGAGCACGCGGGCATCCGCAAGGGCTTCGCCCTGCCCGGCTCCACCGCCGCGATCTCGTCGAAGCACACCCTCGCGCTCACCAACACGGGGGCCGCGACCGGCGCCGGAACGGCCGCCGATATCGCCGAGCTCGCCCGCTTCGTGCAGGGCCGGGTGCTCGCCGAGTTCGGCGTGCTGCTGCAGCCCGAGCCGGTCTTCCTCGGTCACACCCTCTAGGGCGCCGGTTCGGTTCAGACCTGCAGAAATAACGCCGACCGACCCCGTATATGGGGTCGGTCGGCGTTATTTCTGCACTTTTGAACCGCCGGCCTCGATCTGCTCGCGGTAGCGGGCCGACTCGCCCACCATCTGCCAGCCGGCGTCGTCGGCCGGGGGCGTCCAGGCCCGGTCTGCCTCGCCGGCGAACACCAGCCCGCCCGCCTCGATCGTGCCGAGGTAGCCCTCCAGCCAGCCGCGCTCCGTCTCGATCAGCCGCAGCTCGAGCTCGAGGCTGTGCGCCACGTGCGGCGGTGCGAAGCCGCGGGCCACGTAGCCGATCCTCTCCAGCAGTGCCTCGCAGGCGGCGGCCGCGGTCGCCGAGCGCGCCCGCAGCGCGGCGATCATCTCGCCCCGCGGCATCAGCGGCGCGAGGCTCAGCGCCACCCGGAACGCCGAGGGGTCCATCGCGTTCACGGTCAGCACCGCCTCGGTCAGCAGCCGGTTCAGTTCGGTGCGGCCGGCGTCCGCCATCGTGTAGACGGCGACGGTGCGCCCCGCGCCCACCGCCCCTTCACCCTCGGCGAGGTCGTGGCGCTCGATCAGCCCCTGCTTCGCGAAGGTCGACAGCATCGAGTAGATCGACCCCGGCTTGATGTGCGCCCAGTCCTCCACACCCCACGACAGCAGTTCGCGCCGCAGCTGGTACCCGTTGGCCGGCTCGAACAGGCTCACCACCCCCAGCAGCAGCGCGCGGGTCGTCAGGGTGGCCATGGCCCGAGTATATGAGCGCGTATGGACCTTCTCCAGCTCTTGACAGCCCCTATTCAAGTTTGAATAATGGACGCGATCGCACCCCCCGAGAACGTCGACCGAAGGAGACCAGGTGATCCAGGCACGAGGCCTCGCCCGCACGTTCGCGGGGCGCGGCAAGGGCAAGGAGAAGGTCGAGGTGAAGGCCGTCGCGGGTGTCGACATCGACGTCGCCGAGGGCGAGATCGTCGGCTTCCTGGGCCCGAACGGCGCCGGCAAGACCACGACGCTCCGGATGCTCACCACGCTCCTCAAGCCCACCGCCGGCTCGGCCACGGTGGCCGGCTTCGATGTGGCCACGCAGTCGCAGCAGGTGCGCCGCAGTATCGGCTACGTCTCGCAGAGCGGCAGCACCTCGCCCGAGGCGCGCGCCGGCGAAGAGATCATGGATCACGGCATGCTCTACGGCATCAGCAAGCAGCAGGCCGAGGCGCGCGGCCGCGAGCTGTTCGACCAGCTCGACCTCGAGGGGCTGTGGACGCGCGAGCCCCGCGCCATGTCCGGCGGCCAGCGCCGGCGGCTCGACATCGCGATGGGCCTGGTGCACGACCCGAAGCTGGTGTTCCTCGACGAGCCGACCACGGGGCTCGATCCGCAGGCCAGGGCGAACCTCTGGACGCACATCGCCGACCTGCGCACCACCCTCGGCTCCACCGTCTTCCTCACCACGCACTACCTCGACGAGGCCGATGCGCTCTGCGACCGCATCCTCGTCATCGACCACGGCACCATCGTGGCCAGCGACACCCCCGACGCGCTGAAGCGCCAGGTGTCGGGCGACCTGGTGCAGCTCGTCGTCGGCGACACCGAGCAGGCCGCCCGCACGGCCAAACTGCTCGGCCGCATCGCCGATGCCGAGCTCACCACCGAGGGCGCCGCGGTCAGCGCCCGGGTGCGCGAATCCGGCGCCAAGATCGCCGGCCTCATCCGAGAACTGGATGCCGCGGGCATCGCCCTCGAGTCGCTCGAGGTGCGCCGCCCCACCCTCGACGACGTGTTCCTCGACCTCACCGGCCGCTCCCTCCGAGAGGATGCCTAGTCATGCGTGGATCGTTCTGGAGAGAGACCTTCATCGTCTTCCGCCGTCAGCTCCGGATGGCGCTGCGGAACCCGGCCTGGGTCATCATCGGCCTCGTGCAGCCGATCCTGTACCTGGTGCTGTTCGGCCCGCTGCTCGAGCCGATCGCGGCCCAGCTCGGGGCGCAGAACGCCTACACGCTGTTCGTGCCCGGCCTGCTGGTGCAGCTCGGCCTCTTCGGTGCGCTGTTCGCCGGGTTCGGCCTGATCGCCGAGTGGCGGGCGGGCGTGATCGAGGCCGAGCGGGTCACGCCGGCCAGCCGCACCGCGCTGCTGCTCGGGCGCATCCTGCGCGACGTGCTGCAGCTGTTCGTGCAGGGCATCGTGCTGATCGGCCTGGCGTTCCTGTTCGGGCTCACCGGCTCCCTCCTCGGCATGGTCTTCGGCCTCATCCTCACGGTGCTGCTCGGTGCGGCCTGCGCCGCGGCATCCAACGCCCTCGCCCTCACCACGAAGAGCGAAGACGTGATGGCTCCGGTGATCAACAGCATCGCGCTGCCGGTGCTGCTGCTCTCGGGCATCCTGCTGCCGATGACCATGGGGCCGCAGTGGCTGCAGACGGTCTCCGACTTCATGCCCACGAAGTACATCGTGAACGCCATCCGTGAGCTGTTCCTCGGCGACTTCCTCACCCTCACCACGATGTGGGGCGTGATCTGGACGATCGTGCTCTTCGCGCTGGGCCTCTACGTCGGCACCCGCACGTTCCGCGAGGAGAACGCCTAGCGCCTTCACGGCGGCCGGCTGTCCGGCGGCCCGGTGGCCCTAACTGTCCTTGCGGATCCAGCGGAAGGTCACGCGGCACAGGATCAGGCCGGCCACCAGCCAGATACCCAGCGCGATCGCCACACCCACGAGGTTCCACTCGCCGCCCTGCTCGGCCGAGGCGAACGACTCGGGCAGCAGGGCCGCGCGCATCCCTTGCGCGATCCACTTGAGCGGAAAGACGCTCGCGACGTTCTGCAGCCATTCGGGCATCAGCGCGAAGCTGAGGTAGACGCCCGAGATGAACTGCAGGATCAGCAGCGGAGGGATGATCACGGCCGAGGCGCTCTTGCCGCTGCGGGGCAGCCGCGAGATGGCGATGCCCAGCACGGCGGCGGTAACGATGCCGAGCAGGTACACCCAGAGGAACGTGATCCAGTGCTGCGGATCGGCGGGCAGTTGCACCCCGAACGCGAATCGCGCGAGCAGCAGCAACAGGACGACCTGTGCCGCCGAGGTGACGAGCACCTGCCCCATCTTGCCGATGAAGTACGACAGCACCGGCAGGGGAGTGCCCGCGAGGCGCTTGAGGGTGCCGTCGCCGCGCTCCACCGCGATGTCGACACCCAGGTTCTGCACTCCGCTCAGCAGGATGCCGGCGGCGATCATGCCGGGCAGGTAGTAGGCGGCCTGGCTGATGCCGCCGCTGCCGTCGGCGTTCGTGCCCACGTTGCCGAGCCCGTCGAAGGCCACCGAGAAGATGCCCAGCAGCACCACGGGGAACAGGAACGTGAAGAACACCGTGTCGCCGGCGCGGAAGTAGAGCCGCGTCTCGTAGACGATCCGGGCGGCGCCGAGTCGCAGCGCCCGCAGAGGGCCGAACGCGGTTCCGGATCGGCCGTCCGCCGCGCGCGCATCCGTCTGGGTACTCATGCGGTCACCTCGGCTGCGGCTGCGGCTGCAACCGCGGCTTCTGCCTCGGCGGTGCCGACCAGCTCGAGGTACACGTCCTCCAGCGACGGCCGGATCACCTCCAGCTCGGCGGGCTCGCCCTGGGCCGCCACCAGCTGCGCCACGAGCCGCGCCGGCTCGTGCGTGCGCTCCTCGTGCAGGCCGGCGGCATCGCTCCACCGCACCAGCGGCACGCGCGCCTCGGCCGAGCCGATCGTGTCGACGGGCCCGATGTCGAGCATCCGCCCGCCCGCGATCACGGCCGCGCGGTCGCTCAGCTGGGCAGCCTCGTCGAGGTAGTGCGTCGTCAGCACGATCGTCGTGCCCTCGCGCGAGAGCGAGCGGATGAGCTCCCAGAACTGGCGTCGGGCCTCCGGGTCGAAGCCGGTGGTCGGTTCGTCGAGGAAGAGCAGCTCGGGCCGCCCGATCACCCCGAGGGCGACATCCACCCGCCGCCGCTGGCCACCCGACAGCGCTTTGATGCGGGTCTTGGCTTTGGCGTCGAGCCCCACTGCGGCGATCACCTCGTCGACGTCGCGCGGATTCGGATACAGGCTCGCGAAGTGGTTCAGCTGCTCGCGCACGGTCACGGTGCCGCTCTCGCCGGTCTGCTGCAGCACGATGCCGATGCGCGCCTTCCAGGCGAGCGTCGCGTGCTGCGGATCGACACCGAGCACGCTCACCTCGCCGGAGTCGCGGTCGCGGTACCCCTCCAGGATCTCCACCGTCGTGCTCTTGCCGGCCCCGTTCGGCCCGAGCAGCGCGAACGTCTCGCCCCGCTCGATCTCGAACCCGATCCCGTCCACCGCCGTGAACGCCCCGTACCGCTTGTGCAGCCCTCGCACGCTCACCGCCGCCTGTTCGCTCATGACCCCATGCTGGCGGCTGCGCGCCCCCGCCACCACCCGGCGGGCCGATGAAACGCGGATCTGTGTGCCGTGGCAATCCGGTTCGGCGCCGGTCGCGAAATCTTTTCAGCGGGATGTGTGACGAATCACCCGTTCGTCCCGTCTCATCTGTGTAAGCACGTAGAACCCCGGACAGTTCCGGGGACGACCCGAAGGAGAAAGACCATGGCAACGCCCACCACCCCCGCCACCCCGGCCGCCAACACCCCCACCTCCACCCAGACCGCGCTCGGCAAGACCGTCATCAACGACGGCGTCGTCTCCAAGGTCGCCGGCATCGCCGCTCGCGAGGCCCGCGGCGTCTACGCCCTCGGCGGCGGAGCGGCCCGCGCGTTCGGCGCCATCCGCGAGGCCGTGGCCGGCACCGACCAGAGCCAGGGCATCAGCGTCGAGGTGGGCGAGACCCAGGTGGCCGTCGACGTCACCATCGTCGCCGAGTACCCGCTGGCCCTCCAGGACGTGGCCGACGGCGTGCGCAAGAACGTCATCCAGGCCGTCGAGACCATCGTCGGTCTCGAGGTCACCGAGGTCAACGTGACCGTCAACGACGTGCACCTGCCCTCCGACGACAAGGACGAGGCTGCCGAGGCGCGAGTCCAGTGACCGCCTCCGCCACTCGCACCGGAATCCTGGTCGGGGCGGTCCTCGCCCTCACCTGGGTCGTCATCGGTTTCTGGGCCTTCTTCTTCGTCGCGATCGCCATGGCGGTCGGGGCCGTGGTCGGCCGGATCATCGAGGGCAAGCTCGACGTGTCGGCTCTGGTCGGCGCCTTCCGCGGAAAGCGCTCCTCGTCATGAGCGCCGCCGCGACGAACGTTGTCGCGGCCGGCAGCCCTTCGCCGTCACAGCGCGGTCGCAACCGCATCACCTCCAAGGCGCTCAACCGCGTCGTGGCGGCGGTGACGGCCGACGCGCTCGGGGTCGCACCCAAGCGTGTCGGTGTCGACCTGAGCGACGAGAAGGGTCTGCTCGTGCTGACGGTCACCACGCCGATCCGCGTGGTGTCGCTGGCCCGGGTGCACTCCGGCTCCGGCGTCATCGACCGCGCAGGCGGTACGGTCCTGGACCGGGCGGCCCGCGCCCAGGAGACGATCCGCGACCGGGTCGCCGCCATCACGGGCTCGGCCATCGGCCGGGTCGTCGTGCGGCTCTCCGCCGCCGACATCCAAGAAGAGGAGAGGGTGCGATGAGCACGCCCGGCATCTACCGCCGCATCGCGCGGCGCGAGACGCACTCGCCCCGCTCGCTGCTCGCCATCGTGTTGGCGGTGCTGCTGATCGTGGTCATCGCCTGGCTCGGCACCGAGATCGTGATCGCGCTGCTGGGAGCACCGGCTCTGCTGGTGGCCCCCGTGGACATGTTCACCTCCGCGGTGAACCTGGTGGAGGCTCCCGCGGGCATCGTGGTCGCCGCCGGCATCGTCGTGGCGGTGATCGGGCTCGTCCTGGTCATCGCGGCGATCGCGCCGGGGCGCCGGGCGCGGCACCTGCTGCAGTCCGAGCGCACCGTCGTCGTGGTCGACAACGAGGTGATCGCCTCGGCCCTGGCCCGGCACTCCTCGCTCGCCGGCACCGTCGATCCCGACAACGCCTCCGTCTCGGTCTCGCACCGGAACGCGGCGGTGCACCTCACGCCCACGTCGGGCATCCCCGTCGATCGTGACGCGGTGACCGGCGAGGTGGCCCGGCAGCTCGAGTCGTACCGGCTCACGCCGTCGGTACGGGCCCGGGTGCGCGTTTCGGAGAACGGGAGGATCGGCGCATGAACAGCACGAATCGAGCCGCGAACCGGCTTCTGATCCTCCTCGTCGGCCTGCTCCTGCTCGTCGTGGGCGCGGCTGCCGCGGCCGCCGTGCTCATCCCCGTGGTGCGCGACGGCTGGAAGGATGCGACCGGCCAGGTCACCGCCCAGGTGTTCGCCTGGTTGCAGCAGACGCCGCTCGGCGACACCGGGGTGAGCTGGATCATGCCGGCCCTGCTCGTGCTCGCCGTGCTGGCCGTCATCCTGCTGATCGCGTTCATCGTGCGCCAGGGCCGCGGTCACACCGCCGTCGCGGTGCGGGAGGACACGAGCGAGCACGGCGCCACGGTGGTCGAGTCCGCCGTCGCCGAGCAGGTGCTGCAGGATGCGATCGACGGCCGACCCGAGTTCGTCGCCTCGCACGTCAGCACGTACCGCGTCAAGCGCACTCCGGTGCTGAAGATCTCGGTCACTTGCCGTCGAGGTGTGTCGCCGAAGGATGCCGCGGACATCGTGGAGGACGCCGTGCGCGCCCTCGACCTGCTGCTCGGCCGGCAGCTGCCGGCGCTGGTGCAGATCAGCGGCGGATTCCGGGCCCGCATCACCTCCACCACCCGGCTCCAATAGCGGGCTCGCTCCCCTCGGGGCAGAAAGAAGGAATCATGTCCAAACCACTCGTCTGGGTCGTCGCGATCGCGTTCGGCGTCACCGGCTATGTGCTCGGCACCCGGGCTCAGGCCACGAAGGACACCGCGAAGAAGATCACCCGAAAGCGTCACTGACCCACGGGCTCCCGCACCCACGGCAGCCGACCCCCACGAAGAGAACACTAAGGAAGGAGCTCATCATGAGCGCAGCAGACAAGATCAAGAACGCCGCCGAAGACCTCGCCGGCAAGGCCAAGGAGGCCGTCGGCAACGTCACCGACAACGACAAGCTCGTCGCCGAGGGCAAGGCCGACCAGGCCAAGGCCGACGCCAAGAAGGCCGGCGAGAACGTCAAGGACGCCTTCAAGAACTGACGATCGAGCAGCCTCGTGTGGCCGTCACCTCAGGGTGGCGGCCACACCTCTGTTCACCCGCGGTCGGATCAGGACTCGGCGGAGAACAGCTTCTGCAGGCGGGTGACGCCCTCGAGCAGGTTCTCGTCGCTGAGCGCGTACGAGAGGCGCAGGAATCCGGAGGGGCCGAAAGCCTCGCCGGGAACCGTCGCCACCTCGACCTGGTCGAGGATGAGGTCGGCCAGCTCGAGCGAGGTGGTCGGTGTGACGCCGCCCCAGCTGCGGCCGAGCAGGCCTGTCACGTCGGGGTAGACGTAGAACGCGCCCTCGGGCAGCGGGGTGTGCACGCCGTCGATGGTGTTGAGCGCCTCGACGATCTGCGTGCGCCGGCGATCGTAGGTGGAGCGCATCACCTCGACGGTGTCCTGGGGGCCGTTGAGCGCCTCGATCGCCGCCCGCTGGGAGATGTTCGACACGTTCGACGTCATGTGCGACTGCAGGTTCGACGCGGCCTTGATCGCATCGAGGGGGCCGACCATCCAGCCGACCCGCCATCCGGTCATCGCATAGGTCTTGGCCACGCCGTTCAGCAACAGCGTGCGGTCGGCCAGCGACGGCACCGCCTCGACGATCGACACGGCGCGCAGGCCGTCGTACACGAGGTTCTGGTAGATCTCGTCGCTGATCACCCACAGGCCGTGGGAATCGGCCCACTCACCGATGGCCTTGGTCTGCTCGGGCGAGTACACCGCGCCGGTCGGGTTGGACGGGGAGACGAACAAGAGCACCTTGGTGCGCTCGGTGCGGGCGGCCTCGAGCTGCTCCACGGTCACCAGATAGTCCTGGTCGCTGCCGGCGAACACCTCCACGGGCACGCCGCCGGCGAGTGCGATGGCCTCGGGGTACGTGGTCCAGTAGGGCGCGGGCAGCAGCACCTCGTCTCCCGGGTCGAGCAGGGTGGCGAAGGCCTCGTAGACGGCCTGCTTGCCGCCGTTGGTGACGATCACCTGTGCGGGCGAGACCTCGAGACCGCTGTCGCGCAGGGTCTTGGCGGCGATCGCCTCGCGCAGATCCGGAAGCCCCGCCGCCGGCGTGTACCGGTAGTTCTTGGGGTCGAGCACCGCTCGGGATGCCGCCTCCACCACGTTCGCCGGGGTGGAGAAGTCGGGCTCGCCCGCGGCGTAGCTGATGACCGGCCGGCCGGCCGCCTGCAGGGCCTTCGCCTTGGCGTCGACCTTGAGCGTCGCCGACTCGGCGATGGCTGCGATTCGTTGGGAGATGCGTCGTTCCGTCACGGGGGTCAAGCCTACCCGGCCACCCCCTCGCGATCCGGGAATACGCCCACAACGGCGCGGATGCCGCGCTCGGAGCCGCGCCTAGAGCTGCGCCTGTCGGGGCACGACCACCTGCTTGATGATGATCAGCATCGAGGCCACAACCGGCACGGCGATCAGGGCGCCGAGCACCCCGAGCAGCGTGCCGCCGACCAGGGCGCCGATGACCACCAGGATGCCGGGCACGTCGACGGCCTTGTTCATGATCCGCGGGCTGAACACGTAGGCCTCGACCTGCATGTAGACCAGGAAGTAGATGCCGATCGCCACGGCGGTCACCGGCGAGACCGTCAGAGCGATGAAGGTCACCAGGATGGCGCTGATCACCGTGCCCACCAGCGGGATGAGCGCCAGCAGGAACGCCACCACGGCCAGCGCACCGGCGTAGGGCACCCCGATGACCATCATCGCGATGAAACCGAACACGCCGTTGGTGCCGGCCAGGATGACCTGCCCGCTCACGTACTTGCCGATCGAGGTCACGATCTGGTCCGAGATCGAGATCACGCCCTGGCGCTTGGACATCGGCACCAGCACGTAGAAGCTGTTCTTCACCGCCTCGATCGAGCCGAGGAAGAACAGCGTCAGCACGAGCACCAGGATGCTGCCCGAGATGCCGTTGACCAGCGCCACGCCGATCTTCAGCACGCCGCCGCCGAGGGTGGCGAGGTTGTTCGGGTCGGAGAGGAAGGTCTCCAGATCCTGCACGAGCTTCTTGGTGTCGACCGAGTCGCCGAACACCTCGGTGAACCAGGTCTGCTCGGTGATGGTCTTCACGGCGCCGGGGAGGTTCGCGACCAGCTCGGTGGTCTGGTCGACCACCGCGGGGATCACCAGGAAGAACACCAGCACCGCGAAGGCGATCACCAGCACGAACACGATCAGGATGGCCCAGCCGCGTGGGATGCGGCGCCGGGTGAGCCAGCGGACGAGCGGATCCAGGCCCAGCGCCAGGAAGAGCGAGGCCAGGATGCAGATCATCACGGTCGACAGCTGCGTGAACGCCACCCCGAGGGCGATGGCCAGCAGGCCGCCCAGTGTCGCCACGAACCCGATCCGGAAGGCGCCTGTGCTCATGGGGTGCTCCGTCTCGTTCGGTCCGGCTCGCCTTTGCGGTGGCACAGGATGTGACCTACACTGTCTGTCGGTAGTCGAAATCTGCCAAGCTTTTCTCTGCCCATTTTTGGGTGTTGGCTGTGGCCGACCCGCCTCAGGGCGAGTGTAGCGAAGCGCAGCGGTTTCGGTTCTTAGGGCGGTGGCTCAATTGGTAGAGCAGCGGTCTCCAAAACCGCAGGTTGCAGGTTCGAGTCCTGTCCGCCCTGCTCCTGCTTGTGAAAGGTAACGACACGGTGGCACGAAAAGTAATCGACGAACCTTCCGAGGACGTCGTCGAGAACGCCAAGAAAGACCGGGCGGCCAGGCGCAACCCGTTCGCCCGTATCGTCCTGTTCATCAGGCAGGTGTTCACCGAGCTGAAGAAGGTCGTCACCCCGACGCGGCGCGAACTGGTCAGCTACACCCTGGTGGTGCTGGTCTTCGTCGTGATCATGATGGCGATCGTCGTGGGGCTGGATCAGCTGTTCGGCTGGCTGGCGATCGTCGTCTTCGGCGATCCCGCCTAGTCCGGCGGCGGCATTCGGCCGCACCTGGGCGACACGCAAGCCCGCACGACGTAGCTCAACACGACCAACTGAGAAGTGGAACGAATTCATTGTCTGACGCAAAGCCCGAAGAAGCCGGTGTCCCGGCTGACCTCGACGCCCTCCTCGAGGCGATCGACGAGGCAGCCGACCCCGAAGCGGATGCGGTGGTCGACGACGCACTGAACATCGACGACTTCGACGAGGCCGCCGCGGTGCTCGAGGTGCTCGAAGACCCGGAAGCGAACGGCGAGGCCGCCGACGCCGAGATCGATGTCGTCGAGACCGACGGCGAGCCGGCTGCCGAGGGCGCCGAAGCCGATGGCGCTGAGGCCGAGGTTGCAGAAGACTCCGCCGAAGCGGTCGAGGCCGACCCGTACGACGCGTTCCGCGCCGAGCTGCGCACCCTCCCCGGCAAGTGGTACGTCATCCACTCCTACGCCGGCTTCGAGAAGCGCGTGAAGCAGAACATCGAGAGCCGCAAGACCTCGATGGGCATGGAGGACTTCGTCTTCCAGGTCGAGGTTCCGATGGAAGACGTCGTCGAGATCAAGAACGGCCAGCGCAAGCTGGTCACCCGCGTGCGCATCCCCGGCTACGTGCTGGTGCGCATGTTCCTCAACGAAGACAGCTGGTCGGTCGTGCGTCACACCCCGGGTGTCACCGGGTTCGTGGGCAACTCGCACAACCCCACCCCGCTGCGCTTCGAGGAGGCCTTCAACATGCTGAAGAGCCTGGTCGAGGTGGCCGAGGTCGCCCCCGCCAAGAGCTCGGGCGGCAAGGGCGGCAAGGCCGTCCAGCGCTCCATCCCGGCCGAGGTCGACTTCGAGATCGGCGAGACCATCACCATCAAGGAGGGCTCGTTCGCGGGTCTTCCCGGTTCGATCAGCGAGATCAAGCCCGAGAGCGGCAAGCTCACGGTCCTCGTCTCCCTGTTCGAGCGCGAGACCCCCGTCGAGCTGTCGTTCGACCAGGTCACGAAGCTCTAAATCGCGCCGCTGCCTCTGTGGCGCGAGTCGTCCGCTCCGCGGCACGATGCGATCGCGCCGCGAATCGGCTAAGATCGCAAGGTTGCTTTCGCAGCGGTTCACACCACCGCATCCGGGAATCGCCCGGCTGCGGGAGCGTCATCCATTCGGATGGCACGAAAGAGAAGAGAAGAAATGGCACCGAAAAAGAAGGTCACAGGTCTGATCAAGCTTCAGATCAACGCCGGCGCCGCCAACCCCGCACCGCCCATCGGGCCTGCGCTGGGTCAGCACGGCGTGAACATCATGGAGTTCTGCAAGGCGTACAACGCCGCGACCGAGTCGCAGCGCGGCAACGTCATCCCCGTGGAGATCACGGTCTACGAAGACCGCTCGTTCACCTTCATCCTGAAGACCCCGCCCGCCGCGGAGCTCATCAAGAAGGCCGCCGGAGTCGCCAAGGGCTCCTCCACCCCCCACACCGTCAAGGTCGCCAAGCTCACCAAGGAGCAGGTGCGTCAGATCGCCGAGCAGAAGCAGGCCGACCTGAACGCGAACGACGTCGACGCTGCAATGAAGATCATCGCCGGTACTGCCCGTTCCATGGGCATCACGGTCGAGGCATAAGGAGGAGGCTGGAAATGGCACAGAAGTCAAAGGCCTACCGGGCCGCGGCCGAGAAGATCGAAGCCGGCAAGTACTACACCCCCACCGAGGCCGTCGGCCTCGCTCGTGAGACGGGTTCGTCGAAGTTCGACAGCACCGTCGAGGTCGCGCTGAAGCTCGGCGTCGACCCCCGCAAGGCGGACCAGATGGTTCGTGGAACCGTCATCCTCCCCCACGGCACCGGCAAGACCGCCCGCGTCATCGTGTTCGCGACGGGTCCGGCCGCTGAGGCCGCGATCGCCGCCGGCGCCGACGAGGTCGGTGGCGACGAGCTGATCGAGAAGGTGGCCGCCGGCTACACCTCGTTCGACTCCGCCGTCTCGACCCCCGAGCTCATGGGCAAGGTCGGCCGTCTCGGAAAGGTGCTCGGCCCCCGTGGCCTCATGCCCAACCCGAAGACCGGCACCGTGACGCCGGATGTGGCCAAGGCCGTCTCCGACATCAAGGGCGGCAAGATCGAGTTCCGCACCGACAAGCACGCCAACGTGCACTTCCCGGTGGGCAAGGCCGGCTTCACCGTCGAGCAGCTCGACGAGAACATCACCGCGGCGCTGGAAGAGATCATGCGTCTCAAGCCCTCCTCCTCGAAGGGCCGTTACGTGCAGAAGGGCGCCGTCTCGACCACCTTCGGTCCCGGCATCCCCCTCGATGTGAACTCCATCTAGTTCGCCTCACCCCGCTCCACCCGAAAGGGCTCGCCACGCGGCGGGCCCTTTCGGCGTTCCCGGAGTCAGTGCCCGAGCAGCAACCGCCTGGACGGGCCTCCTGCGGCCGGCCTCTGCTGGTCACCACACTCCTGCTGGCCGCCGGTCTCGCAGTGGCCCAGCCGGGTGTGGCTTCAGCCGCCCCGGTGAAACCCTCCATCGCCTGTCCCGAGGGCATGAGCACCGTGGGCCTTCCGTTCGAGTCGACGCCGTTCGTCAGCCCGGCGTCGGGCGAGAAACTGAGCATCTCGGTCGCGGGGACCGTACCCGACGGCCTCACGGTCACCGACTCCCTGGACGGCGTTCCTCGAACCGCGCAGACCGTGACCTTCACCGTCACCGCTGTCGTGACGGCGTCTGACGGGACGAGCGCATCCGCCGTTCAAGACTGCACGATGTCGGTGGTGGACCGGCCGATGGTGACCCGTATCGCGGGGACCGACCGGTACGACCAGAGCGTTCAGGTGTCGAAATCAAGGTTTCCCACCACCCAGCCGTACATCGTCTATCTCGCGAGCGGGGAGAAGTTCGCCGATGCCCTCAGCGCATCGGCGATCGCCGCGTCGCACAGCTCACCCGTGTTGCTGACACCGGCCGCGTCACTGACGCCCGGGGTGCTCGCCGAACTCCGACGGCTGATGCCTCGGAAGATCGTGATCGTCGGGGGCCCCGCCTCCGTCTCCGATTCGGTCATCACTCAGCTGACGAGTTCCGGATTCCTTCCGGGCGCGATCGAGCGGATCGGCGGAGCCGATCGCTACGCCGTCTCCCGCAACCTGATCTCGAGCCCGGAGTTCGGGATCGGAGAGTCTTCCTCGCTCTACGTGGCCACCGGTTCCAATTTCCCGGACGCGCTGAGTGCTTCGCCCGTCGCCGCCTACCGCGGCGCACCCGTGCTGTTGGTGGATGGGTCGGAGGTCAGTCTCACCGATGCGGAAAGAGCAGTCGTCAAGCATCTGCGGGCGAGCCGGATCTTTCTGGTGGGCGGGCCTGCGTCGCTGAGTCCGGCGCTCCAGGCCGACCTGGCGCTCTCCTACACCACCGTGCGGTACGGGGGAAGCGATCGCTACGCCGTCAGTCGGGCAGTGAACTCGGGCTCGTTCTCTTCTCGGGGCTCGGTCTTCATCGCGAGCGGCGCCGTCTTTCCCGACGCCTTGAGCGGCGGAGCGATCGCAGGGGCACTGAACGCACCGCTCTTGATCACCCAGCAGGACTGCCTCTCACGGGAGCCGGCCTTGCACGCGGGGCTGGTCGGGCCGACGTCGATGGTCATCCTGGGGGGCCTCGCCTCAGTCGGCTCAGACGTCGAACACCTCTCCGCGTGTGCACCGGCACCCGTCGGCTGAGATCGTTCCCGAGGGTGTCGCGCGTACGCGCATGAGTAGCAAGTGCTCATAACGCCAGCTGCGTCAGCCGGCCGAAGATGAACGAGTTGTCCCACCGCATCGAGGGAGGCCCATTGTGTCCAGTGTGATCTATCGGCGTACCACCGCGTTCGCCCTTGCTGTGCTTGCCCTTGTGGCGGGCCTCGCTCTCAGCCCGGCGAGCGCTGCGTCTGCCGCGCCACCTCCCGCCATCAGCTGCCCCCAGCCGGTGAGCACCGTCGGTATGCCGATCGTCTCCCACCGCTTCGTGACCCCGCAGCCGGGAGAGTCGGTGAGAGTCGCGCTGGCCGGAACCATTCCCGACGGTCTGACCTTCACCGAAACCCTGGAGGGAACGCCCCGCACCGCACAGTTCGCCGATCTCACCGTGACCGCGACCGTCACGGCCGGTGACGGATCGACCGCATCCGCCTCGGTCCCGTGCCGGATGTGGGTGAAACCGCAGCCTGCCGTGAGCCGCACCGCCGGGGTCGATCGGTACGACCAAAGCGTGCAGGTGTCGAGGTTCACCTTCTCGTCACCCACGTCGTTCGTGTACCTGGCCAGTGGTGAGAAGTTCGCGGATGCCCTGAGCGCCACGACGATCGCCGCGATGCATCGTTCTCCGCTCCTGCTCACCTCCGCGGCATCGGTCACGTCCGGCGTGATCGAGGAGATCCGCCGGCTCAAGCCGGAGAAGGTCGTGATCGTCGGTGGTCCCGCGTCGATCTCGGACGCGGTGATCGCTCAGCTGGGAGCATCCGCCATCAGCCCAGACGCGATCGAGCGGGTCGGCGGCGCGGACCGGTACGCCGTCTCCCGCAACCTGGTGACGCATCCCGAGTTCGGTGCCCGTAATGCGCTGGGGGTCTTTCTCGCCGCCGGGGCGACCTTCCCCGATGCCCTGAGCGCTTCATCTGCCGCCTACAACATGAGCTCGGTGGTTCTTCTCGTCGACGGCTCGGAAACCTCGCTGAAGTCGTCCGAAGCGGCTGTGATCAAGAGCCTCCGTGCGACGAAGGTCTACCTCGTGGGTGGGCCTGTCTCGCTCAGTCCCGCGCTGGAAGCCGACGTGACACGGTCCTACCCGACGGTCCGTTACGGTGGGGCCGACAGGTTCGCCGTCAGTCAGGCCGTGAATTCGGCCTCCTTCTTGGACGTGAAGAACGTCTTCATCGCGAGTGCTGCCGTGTACCCGGATGCCCTGAGCGGCGGGGTGCTTGCCGGCCTTGCGAACGCCCCGATGATGATCACGCAGAAGGACTGCCTGACCCGGGGTCAAGCAACGCTGCTCGGGCAGCTGGGGGTCACCGGCGTGACCATCCTGGGCGGCCCGGCATCGGTAGGCCCGGAGGTCGAACGCCTTGCCGTGTGCCCGTAACGAGCCCTCTGAACACGGCTGACGGGCTGACCTCCCGAGTTACGGCCGGATCGGCACTAACGTCGAGGTATGGTCACGAGAGTTCGCCGGGCGCGCGTCGAAGACGCGGGGATCGTCGCCGCGGTCGCCGCGGAGACGTTCGAGATGGCGTGCCCTCCCGGCACCCGGCGGGAAGACATCGAGGCGTTCATCGCCGCGCATCTGTCGGAGGCGCAATTCTCGGGGTACCTGGCCGGTGACACCCACACCATCCTGCTGGCGGACGTCGACGGGCAGATCGCCGGATACACGATGCTGGTGGCGGGGGAGCCCTCGGACGCGGATGTCGCCGCCGCAGTCACGGCGCGACCGACGGTGAAACTGAGCAAGTGCTACGTGCGTGCGACCTTCCACGGTCAGGGGGTGGCACGCACCCTGATGGAGTCCTCGGTGGAGGTGGCCCGTGAGCTGGGCGCCGGGAGCGTGTGGCTGGGCGTGAACCAGCACAACGCCCG
Organism: Herbiconiux dendrobii; assembly: GCF_052048175.1. Lineage (NCBI taxonomy): Bacteria > Bacillati > Actinomycetota > Actinomycetes > Micrococcales > Microbacteriaceae > Herbiconiux > Herbiconiux dendrobii. The sequence goes on from NZ_JBLZQV010000001.1 coordinate 482,459, forward strand.
GGCTCAGCGCTTCTACGCGAAGAACGGGTACGCGAAGGTCGGGCGCAAGGGCTTCTACGTCGGCGAGGAACTGCACGACGACTTCGTGCTCGAGAAGGTGCTGGCGGACGACGTGGCACCGGGCGCCTGAACTGCCGGGCACGTCAACTGCTGTGCGCCTGAGCAGGGCCGCGCTCCTGAGGAGGGCGCCGCGCCTGGGTAGGAAGTACTCAGACCGCGCCTGAGCGGATCCGGGGGATCATCGATGCACCGCGATCAGGAAGGCGGGAGCAATGGTCCACACGCGCGAATCCCCCTCGAGGCGTGTGCCTGCCGGCTTCCTGGTCGTGGCCCTGCTCGCGATGCTGTCGGCGCTCGTAGCGGCTCTGCTCGGCGGTGGTGCGGTCGGGGCGCAGGCCGAACCGAAGGGCGTCCTGCCGACGCCCAGTCGGCTCGCAGGCGGAGACCGCTACGACCAGGCCGTGCGCGCCGCCGCCGCTTTCGGCAGGGCCGACACGGTCTACCTCGCCAGCGGTGAGAAGTTCGCGGATGCGCTCAGTGCCTCGGCGGTGGCCGGTGCGCACGGCTCACCGCTGCTGCTCACCTCGGCCGGCTCGGTGCCCGCGGCCGTTCTCGCGCAGCTCGTCCGGCTGACGCCCCGGACGGTCGTGGTGGTGGGCGGTGCGCTGTCGGTGTCCGACGCCGTGCTCGAGACGATCTCCCGTCAGGTCGCCGGGGCCACCGTCGTGCGGGTCGACGGCGCCGACCGCTACGAGGTCTCGCGAGCGCTCGTGACCGACCCCGAGGTGGGAGTGCCGCGGGCCAGCGAGCTGTACCTGGCATCCGGAGCAGACTTCCCCGACGCGCTCACGGCCTCGCCCGCCGCCGTGCACCGGCACGCGCCGGTGCTGCTCGTCGACGGCGCCGAGGCGGCTCCGAGTGCGGCGGAGACGGACGTGTTCCGGGCCCTCGGTGTCACGGCGATCACCCTCGTCGGCGGGCCGCGGTCGCTCGGCTCGGCGCTCGAGACCGGACTCGCCCGCACGATGCCCGTGACCCGGATCGGCGGTGCCGACCGCTACGAGGTCGGCGTCGCCGTCAACCGCGCGGCCTTCGGTTCGGCGTCGACGGTGTACCTGGCGAGCGCGGCGAGCTTCCCCGATGCGCTGAGCGGCGGGCCGCTGGCGGCGCTGCAGTCCGCGCCGCTCTACGTCGTGCCGCCGAGCTGCGTGCCCTCTGCCGTGCTGGCCGAACTGGATCGGCTCGCGCCGGCCCGTATCGTGATCCTCGGCGGCACCGCCACCCTCGGCCCCGGTGTCGACGCCCTCCGCCCCTGCTAGGCGCGGTGGCGCGCTCGCCGGTCGCCGCTCAGAAGGGAAGGGCGCCGATCTGCAGCACGAGTTTGCCGCGGGTGTGCCCACGCTCGAGGGCGCGGTGGGCCTCGGCGACGTCGGACAGCGGATAGACCTCGTCGACGTGCACGCGCACGTCACCCGAGTCGATCAGGCGCGTGATCACGGCGAGGGTGGAGGCATCCGGAGCGACCTTGAAGGTGGTCGCGCGCACGCCCGCCGAGGCCGCCTCCTGCTCGAAGGTGGGCCAGCTGCCCGTCGGGGCGTTGACGATCAGGCCACCCGGGCGCAGGGTCGTGAGCGAGCGGCTGCCCGTGTCGCCGTGCGTGTTGCCCACCAGGTCGATGACGACGTCGACACCGGACACGACGCTCTCGAACGCCGTCGCGCTGTAGTCGATGACCGTGCTGGCCCCGAGCTCGCGCAACCAGTTCTGATTGCGCGCCGATCCGGTGGCCGTCACCCGCGCACCGAAGTAGGCGGCGAACTGCACCGCGAAGTGGCCCACGCCGCCCGCGGCCGCGTGGATGAGCATCCGCTGGCCCTCGTGCGCCTTGGCCAGGTCGACCACGAGGCCCCAGGCGGTGAGGGCGGCCAGCGGCACGCCCGCCGCCTCGGTGAGCGACAGCGCCCGGGGCTTGCGCGCCACCTGCAGGCTCGGAACCGACACGTACTCGGCGTACGAGCCCTCGCCGCGCGGCACCGACATCATGCCGTAGACCTCGTCGCCGACGTTCAGCGGATGCCCGGCGAACGGCGTCTCGACCACCACTCCGGCGAAGTCGTAGCCCAGGATGCACGGGAAGCTCGAGATCGCGGCGGCGACGCCCTTGCCCGCGCGGGTCTTGGCGTCGATCGGGTTGACGCCGGCGGCGGCCACCTTGACGAGCACCTCGGCGTTGATCCGTTCAGGGGTGGGAACCTCGGCGACCGAGAAGACCTCGGGCCCGCCGAACCCGGAGATGACGGCGGCGGACATGGTCTTCGGATGCGTGAGAGTAGGGCTGGAGACGCCCGACGATCCACTCCATTGTTCGATCATCGCTGCCCTTCCGTAGATCACATGAACACGCAGGGGAGGGATCGGGCCACCCGCCTCGCTGCGTCGCCTCATCGGCTAGCTGCCACGCTATTGGGTGAATGATTCACCGGTGTTACAGTCTCGTCACTGGGGTGCAAACTCAGTGGCCGCGCGTGAGAGACCGTCTGAGCACGCGGGCCCGTCCCGGAGATCCGACCTGATGCCCTCCTCGCGAGCCGCGGCGTGACCGCGACCCCCGCAGCGAACCCGCCCACCCGGCGAACCACCCTGGGAACCGTCCTGCGCGTCACCGTCCTCGGTATCGCCGCGGCACTGACCGCGACCGGACTGGTGCTGATCTGGGTGGCTCGGCTCTCGGCCGACCGCTTCCTCTACGTGAGCGAGATGGGGGCGGCCGTCGAACCGACCGCCCAGGTGTTCCAGGTAGCGCTGGTGTGCGTGGCCGTGGCCGCCGGACTGGTGGCCGTGGCCGCACCGAGGATGTCTCCCCGCACCCGTCTGCTGACGGCGGTGCCTCCCGCCCTGGTGCTCGGTGTGGCCGCCGTCGCGTTCGGCATCGCCTCGCAGGTCACCTGCACGCAGTACTGCCCGCTGCCCGTGGGCGAGGCGTTCACCTGGCAGGACCTCATCCACACGGTGGCGGCGGTCATCGGCTTCGCCGGGGCCGCCTTCGTGATGCTGCAGGTCGCCTCCGACACGCGCTTCCGCCGGCTGGCGCGCTTCTCGGCGTTCTCGGCCGTCTCGGTGGCCGTGATCGCCGGCGTCGGCGGCCTGCTCTCGCTGCTGCGTTTCGGAACCCAGCTCGGCGGCGTGCTCGAGCTCGTGGCCACCACGATCGCCCTGCTCTGGCTGATCGGGCTCGCGGTGCTGCTGGCGATCGAGTCCGCCCGCTCGCTGCGCGTGCCGGCCGGGGCGGGTCAGCTCCAGCCGAGCCAGCCGGCGACGCCCGACCGGGTCGCCGCCACGTACGCCGAGTAGTTCTCGTCGCGGGCCGGCAGCGCGATGCCGGATGCTCCCAGTCGAGCCATCCACGATTCGGCGACGGAGACCGGATGCACCGGATCGCGCGGCGCCCAGGCGACCGCCGTGGGTACCGCGGCGCCGAGGGCGGCGAGGTCGTCGGCGGCCGTGAAGGCCCTGTTGCGCGGGATCTCCACCAGTCGTACGGCGCGGGCGGCGGCACCGGGCGAGCGGAACTGCTCCAGAAGTCCGGCGGCGCCCCGCGCCGACGAGGCGGCGGCCTGCGCGTAGAAAGACGTGCGACGGAATGCCTCCTCGCCCTCCCGGGCGCCCCGGGCCGCCAGTAGCTCGCCGATCACGGGGAAGGCGCGCAGGTTCTCGGGCAGCGAGGTCTCGGTGAAGGCGGGCCGCACGAAGACGGCACGCTCGACGGGCAGGGCGTTCGAGAGCAGCAGCCGCACCGCGATGGCCGCCCCCATCGAGATGCCGATGACGGTGACGGGCTCGCCTTCGCGCCCGGCGGCCGCCTGCTCGAGCAGCACCCGGGCCGCGATGTCGGAGGCCAGCGCGGGGAGGGCGAACGCGGAGGGCGGTCCGATCCGTTCGTCGGCGCCGTGGGCGCGCACGTCGGGGGCGATCACGAGCGAGCCGGGCGGCACGATCGGCGAGAACAGCGCCAGCGGGTTCGCGCGCTCGTTGCCGAGGCCGTGCAGCAGGAGCACGCTGGTCATGCGCAGACCTGCGGCCGGGCATCCGTCGGGCTCAGCCGGCCTGACCGCGCCGGGAGCGTCATGCGGCGCGTTCGCCGCGCATCCAGGCCAGCAGGGCGTCGGCCCGGCGCACCAGCAGCTCGATCTGCGACTCGTCGCGGTCGACCCACTGGCAGCGCGGATCGGCGGCGAGCGGCACGAAGTCGGTGTGCTGCTCCCACACCACGAGGGTGCGTTCGGCGCCCAGCACGTACTGCTGCCACCAGACCTGGCGCAGGTAGCCGCGCGGGATGCTGCGCCAGGGCTTCGAGGTGGTCTTGATCTCGGCGAGCTCGACCGATCCGTCGGGCGCCACCCGGATGCCGTCGGGCGTGGCGAGGTGCCGCTTCTCGCGCGCCGCGTGGAACAGCGCCACGCTCGGCTCGATCTCGTAGGAGGTGCGCACCCAGGCGGCGATCTCGGGCTCCCGGGCGCGGCCGTGGTCGGTGAAGGCGTTGCCCCCGAAGCCGGTGCCGTGGAACTTCTCCCAGGCGACGGCCGCCACGGCCTTGTCGCTGGCGAGGCGGGCCGCATCCGTCGCCGTCACGCCGCGGCTGCGGGCCCGGAGCCAGGCCACCCGATCGGTGGAGTGCGCCACCACCCGGGAGAGGTGCGGCGGGGCGGGCGCCACGAAGGTCTGGTCTTCCTCCCAGGGGAAGGAGAGCATCAGATCCGTCACCCGTCCATTCTGCCCGCTGCCGCCGACACGGTGCGCCGAACCGCCGTGCGGACGGATGCGGGGGTTGGCACCGATTCTCAGACGCGGCTTGGGTCGTTCATAGACTCCTCATAGCAAACTGCCAATACTGGTGAATGTGACTATCGACGGCTCCCTCATCTCCGGCAACGGCTCCTCCTCCAACGCGGCCAAGCAGCCACGGCTGCGCCGCGCCGACGGCTCGCCGGTGCGCGCGCTCGTCGTTGACGACGAGAACACCCTGACCGACCTGCTCTCGATGGCGCTGCGCTACGAGGGCTGGGAGGTGAAGACGGCCAGCGAGGGCCGCCAGGCCATCACGATCGCCCGCGAGTTCCGCCCCGACGTCGTGGTGCTCGACGTGATGCTGCCCGACATCGACGGCCTGCAGGTGCTGAACCGGATGCGCGGCGACGGCAACGAGACCCCCGTGCTCTTCCTCACGGCCAAGGACGCGCTCGACGACCGCATCGCCGGGCTCACCGCCGGCGGCGACGACTACGTCACCAAGCCGTTCAGCCTCGAGGAGCTGGTCGCGCGCCTGCGCGGCCTCATCCGTCGTTCCACCCTCGTCGTGGCCGACGCCGACGACCCGATCGTCACCGTGGGCGACCTCGAACTGAACGAGGACAGCCACGAGGTGTTCCGCGACGGCGAGCCGATCGAGCTCACCGCCACCGAGTTCGAGCTGCTGCGCTACCTGATGCGCAACCCGAGGCGCGTGCTGAGCAAGGCGCAGATCCTCGACCGGGTGTGGAGCTACGACTTCGGCGGCAAGTCGAGCGTGGTGGAGATCTACATCTCGTACCTGCGCAAGAAGGTGGATGCCGGGCGTCCCGCGATGATCCACACGGTGCGCGGCGCCGGTTACATGCTGAAGCCCGCGCTGTGAGCGCCGAGCCCGGCGCGAGCGGGGCGACACCGTGACCCTGCGCCGCACGCTGATCCTGAGCGTGCTGGGGCTGATCGCCCTGGCGGGCGTCATCATCGGCCTCGTCAGCACGCTGGCCCTGAACGGCGTGCTGCTCACCCAGCTCGACAATCAGCTGCGGGATGCCTCCAACCGCACCATCATGCAGGTCACCAGCCAGAACGGCCCGCAGCCCGGGTTCTCGCTCGGCCAGGCCGCAGGGACCATGGTGGCCGTCGTGTCGGGCGGCACGGCGACCGACGGGATCGTGCTCGATCAGAACGGGCAGGCGCAGTCCCTGACCGGGAGCGAGCTGGCCTCGCTCGACGGTGTCGTCGCGAGCCGTGCGCCCACCACCGTCTCGATCGAGGGGCTCGGCAGCTACCGGATCGAGGCCCAGACCGTCACCACCGCCGGCGACATCGTGGTGACGGGCCTCCCGCTCGCCGACGTGAACAGCACCATCTCGGGCCAGATCGTGGTGACCGTCATCGTGACGCTCGGCGTGATGCTGGCCGCGGGCATCGTCGGCCTGCTGATCCTGCGCCTGGCCCTGCGGCCGCTCGAGCGGGTGACCGCCACGGCGAGCCGGGTGGCCGAACTGCCCCTGGACCGCGGCGACGTCGCGCTCGCCGAACGCGTTCCACTGGCCGGCACCGACCCGCGCTCGGAGGTGGGGCGGGTGGGCCTGGCCTTCAACCGGATGCTGGAGCACGTGGCATCCGCTCTCACCTCACGACAGCGCAGCGAGAACAAGGTTCGGCAGTTCGTGGCGGATGCCAGCCACGAACTGCGCACGCCGCTCGCGTCGATCCGCGGCTATGCCGAGCTGACCCGCCGTACGGCGCCGGAGCTGCCCGAGGACGTGGCGCACTCGCTCGGCCGGATCGAGTCGGAGGCCACCCGGATGACGACCCTGGTCGAAGACCTGCTGCTGCTGGCCCGGCTCGACGCGAAGCCCGAGCTGGCGATGACGGAGGTCGACCTCTCGCTCGTGCTGGTCGACGCCGTCAGCGACGCCCACGTCGCCGGGCCCGACCACGTGTGGGAGCTCGATCTGCCCGAGGAGCCGGTGACCGTCTCCGGAGACCCGCACCGGCTGCATCAGGTGGTGGCGAACCTGCTGGCCAACGCGCGCGTGCACACGCCCGCCGGGTCGACCGTGCGGGTGTCGCTGGCCGAGCAGGACCAGGTGGCGGTGATGCGGATCGCCGACGACGGGCCCGGGATCGACCCCGCCCTCACGCCGACCCTGTTCGAGCGCTTCGTGCGCGGCGACGCCTCGCGCTCACGGCACGCGGGCAGCACGGGGCTGGGCCTCGCGATCGTGAAGGCGGTGGTGGATGCGCACGGCGGCGAGGTGCGCGTGCAGAGCGTTCCCGGGCAGACGGAGTTCGTCGTGGCGATCCCGACGGCGGGCGCCGCAGAGGGCCGGCGCGCGGCCGAATGATCCGTTTGACCCCCGATCGGGGTACGGTGAGGTCACGGCAACACAGCCGAGGGGGCACCACCCCGAGCCCGAAAGGTTGGGAAACCAATGAACATCCTTCTCATCGTGATCGCCGTGATCGCCATCGTCCTGCTCTTCACCGGCGGCTTCGTGTCGTCGCTGAACTTCCTGCTCTGGGTGGGCGTCATCCTGCTGGTGTTCGCTGTGATCGTCTTCCTCGTTCGCATGATCTCGGGCAACCGCAAGGTCTGATCCCCCTCCTGAACGGCCCGGCCCCTCGCGATTTGCATCCGGGGGCCGGGCCGTTTAGTCTGTACGGAGCCAAAGACCGTAGGTCATCGGTGTGCTCGCGCAAGCGGATGCACCGGTCGAAGATTCGCGAGAGCGAAGTCCCACGCAGGTGATCGAAGTAAGTGCCGCCTCGCGCGGTGTTCTCGCTCCGGCCTCCTGTGCCGGAGCTTTTTTCTTGTCTGCTTCTCTTCATCGTGTTCGTCACGAGCCCACGGTCGCCCCGGCTGAAAACCAATCATCATTAGGAGCGCCATGGCGAACAAGGAAGCCTCGGTTGCCGAGCTCACGGAACTTTTCCAGAGCTCGACCGCCGTTCTGCTGACCGAGTATCGCGGTCTCACGGTCGCGCAGCTGAAGACGCTGCGTGGCAACATCCGTGAGCACGCGTCATACGCCGTGGTGAAGAACACGCTGACCAAGATCGCGGCGAACAACGCCGGCATCTCGTCGTTCGACGACGAGCTCGTCGGCCCGTCCGCGATCGCGTTCGTCCACGGTGACCCCGTGGCCGTCGCCAAGTCGCTGCGTGACTTCGCCAAGGCAAACCCTCTTCTCGTCGTCAAGGGCGGTTACTTCGACGGTAACCCCCTGTCTGCCGAAGAGGTCACCAAGCTCGCCGACCTCGAATCCCGTGAAGTGCTGCTGGCGAAGCTCGCCGGTGCCTTCAAGGCTTCGCTGTTCGGTGCCGCATATCTCTTCAACGCACCGCTGTCGAAGGCCGTTCGCACGGTCGAAGCGCTGCGCGAGAAGCAGGAGTCCGCTTCCTGAGCTTCGGCTTCGGATCGCGGTTGAACTAACTACCAAACAAGGAGAACATCATGGCAAAGCTTTCCACCGAGGAACTGCTTGAGGCTTTCAAGGAGCTCACGCTCATCGAGCTGAGCGAGTTCGTCAAGGCGTTCGAGGAGACCTTCGAGGTCACCGCGGCTGCCCCCGTCGCCGTCGCCGGCGCTGCCGGTCCGGCCGCTGCTGCCGCCGAAGAGGTCGAGGAGAAGACCGAGTTCGACGTCATCCTCGAGGCTGCCGGCGACAAGAAGATCCAGGTCATCAAGGAGGTGCGCGCCCTCACCAGCCTCGGCCTCGGTGAGGCGAAGGCACTCGTCGACGGTGCTCCCAAGGCCGTCCTCGAGGGCGCCAACAAGGAGACCGCCGAGAAGGCCAAGGCCCAGCTCGAAGAGGCCGGCGCCACCGTCACCCTCAAGTAGTCTCAGCCACTACACGCGAGAAGCCCTGCACCGGACGGTGCGGGGCTTCTCCCGTTAACCCCGGCCCAGCACGGCCAGGCAGGATGCGGCGTGGGCTGCGGCGTCGGCCGCCGTCGGGGCCGGGTCGAGCGCCAGGAGACGGCGGCGGTGCCGCTCGCCGAGCAGGAGGGCGTAGAGGGCCTCGGCCCGGGGGAGAGCGGCGGATGCTGCGGGCTCGCGATCCGTGCCGGCTGCGTCGGTGGCATCCGGAGCCGTCAGGTGGCGGGCGAGGAGCGCGATGGAGTGGCCGGGCCCTGCCGCGTAGAAGCGGCGGGCGAGCTCGGGGAAGCGGGGGGCTTCGGCGATGACCGAGCGGTGCAGGGCGATCGCGGCGTCGGAGTGCAGCACGAAGACGAGCTCGGCGGCCACCTGCTGCAGCGTGGCGCCCTCGCCGGCGATCGCCCGGATGCGGTCGTGCTCGCGCTCCACGGCGGCGTCGAAGACGGCCGCCTTGTCGCCGTAGTCGGTGTAGATCGTGCGTTTGGTCACGCCGGCAGTCGCGGCGATCTCGTCGAGGCTCGATCCCGCGAAGCCCCGGTCGCCGAACGAGCCGACCGCCGCATCCAGGATGCGCGTGCGCCGACGATCGCGATCGTCGGCGGTGGGCCTGCCCCGCTTGGCCGGCCGTGTGGTGTGCACCTGCGTGTGCATCTGCGCCTCCCCGCATCCGTTCGGTTAATGATACCGTGAAGTGTCATTAACCGAGGAGAGGACGCCCGCCATGGCCCTGATCGCGCACATCGCCATTCTCGACGACTGGGAGTCGGCGCGGAACCTGGGGGAGTACGAGGTGTCGACCCGCGGCGTGAGCCTGGACGAGGCCGGTTTCGTGCACGCGGTGGTGCCCGGCGGCGTGCACGGCGTGCTCGACGAGTTCTATTCCGACGTGCGCTTCGCCCTGGTGCTCGTGCTGCTCGACACGGAGGCGCTCGCCGCCGGCGGTCTCACCGTGAGCGAGGAGACGGCGGGGTTCCCGCACATCCACGGCGGCCCCATCCCGACCGACGGTGAGGCGGTCGTGGCGGTGCTGCCGATCGAGCGGGCCGCGGGGGACTTCGTGCTGCCCGACCTCACGCCGTTCGTGGCCGCGGGGGAGCCGTCGACGAACGGATGATCAGCTGCGACGGCAGCATGGTGTGCTCGGCGGGTGGCGTCCAGCCGGGCTCTTCGAGCTGACGGATGACCCGGTCCACCGCCTGCTCGCCCTGCAGGTCGGGGCGCTGCTCGATGGTGGTGAGCCCGAACAGCTCGGCCAAGGGGTGGTTGTCGATGCCGATGACCGAGAGGTCCTCGGGCACCGAGAGGCCCAGTTCGCGGGCCGCCAGGATGACGCCGATGGCCACCTCGTCGGAGGCGGCGAAGATCGCCGTGGGGCGGCGCCGGGGATCGCCCAGGATCTGCTTGCCCACACGATAGCCGCCCGGGATGTCGAAGCGCGCGGCCACGAAGGAGTGCTCGTCGTGCGGGATGCCGGCGGCGTTCAGCGCCTCCTGGTAGCCCATCAGGCGCTTGGAGTGCACGTGGAAGTCCATCTGCTCGTCGATGTCGCCGCCGACGTGCATGACTGCGCGATGGCCGAGCAGCAGCAGGTGCTCGGTGGCCAGCCGGGCGGCCGCGACGTCGTCGATGCTGAGGGTCGGGATGCCGGCAAGCGGGCCGCCGATGCCCACGATCGGCTTGCCGAGCGCGAGCAGCCGCTCGGCCTCGCCCGCCGTGATCTCGAGCGTGACGGCGATGACCGCGTCCACGCGCTTGCGCACCAGGAAGTACTCGAACACCCGGAGGCGCTCCTCGACGGTCTTCGTGACGTTGTAGAGCATCAGGTCGTAGCCGCGGTCCAGCAGGGCGCGCTCGACCCCCTCCAGGATGCTCGCGAAGAACCACTGGTTGATCATCGGGATGATCACGCCCACGTTGTTCGTGCGCCCGGTGACCAGGCTGGAGGCGCTCGAGGAGACGACGTAGCCCAGGCTGGCCGCGGCATCCGACACCTTGAGGCGGGTCTCGGCCGAGACGTAACCGCGGCCGCTCAGCGCGCGGGACACCGTGGCCTTGGACACGCCGGCGAGACTCGCGACGTCTTCGATACCCGACACGGCGACCTCCTCGTCTGCAAACGCTTCCAGAATCCTAGCGCCAGTTCGGTCACGAAGAGGAAACCGGGCTTGGCGGGAGCGTCGGGATCTGTTACCGTGAGAGCGCTCTCTGCAACCGAATCGTTACCTCCTCGATCTCTCGCGAGACCGAGTTGTGGTTTGCTATCGGTTATGGAAAGGTTTCCCTACACACGCCGCCGATGGCACCACAACGGGGGCGTAACGTCCTAGCCCGATCAACGGATCGGCAACGTGGCCGGGTCAGACCCCGCGTCACAACTACTCAATGAGGAGGAGAAATGCGGTCACTCTTGCACCGTCGTGTCACAGCACCCATCGCCGTCGCGGCAGCTCTCGGACTGACACTCGTCGGCTGTTCCGGTAACGCCGGCGGCGGATCCGGCAGCAGCGACACGGTCGGCGAAGCCGACGGCGTCGTCACCGTCTACGGCACGATCGCCGACACCGAAGCCGAGCTTCTCGAACAGTCCTGGGCGGACTGGGAGAAAGAGAACAACATCGACATCCAGTACGAATCGTCGAAGGAGTTCGAGTCGCAGATCGGCATCCGCGCCCAGGGCGGCAACCCGCCCGACCTCGCGATCTTCCCGCAGCCGGGTCTGCTGTCCGACCTCGCCTCGCGCGGCTTCATCCAGCCGGCCCCCGAGGCCGTCGAGAAGAACGTCGACGACAACTGGTCGGCCGACTGGAAGGCCTACGGCACGGTCGACGACACCTTCTACGGCGCGCCGCTGATGGCGAGCGTCAAGGGCTTCGTCTGGTACTCGCCCAAGCAGTTCGCCGACAACGGCTGGGAGGTTCCGAAGACCTATCAGGAGATGCTCGACCTCACCGCGAAGATGCAGACCACCACCGGCAAGGCGCCGTGGTGCGCGGGCTTCGGCTCCGGCGACGCCACCGGCTGGCCGGGCACCGACTGGGTCGAAGACCTGGTGCTGCGCCAGGCCGGCCCCGACGTCTACGACCAGTGGGTGAAGAACGAGGTCAAGTTCACCGACCCGCAGATCTCCGACGCGTTCACCTCGGTGGGCGACATCCTGCTCAACCCGAGCTACGTGAACGCCGGCTTCGGTGACGTCTCGTCGATCAACGCGACCGCCTTCGGCGACGTGGCGAACGCGATGGCCGACGGCACCTGCTCGCTCACCCACCAGGCCTCGTTCTTCGACGGCTTCCTCACCGACGCCGGCGCGACCGTCGGCCCCGACGCCGACATCTGGGCCTTCGTGACCCCGGCGGTGACCGAGGGTGAGACCGCGGTCACGGGTGGTGGCGAGATCGTCGGAGCCTTCTCCAACGACGCCGACACGCAGAAGGTGCAGGAGTACCTCTCCAGCTCCGACTGGGCGAACAGCCGCGTGTCGCTCGGTGGCGTCATCTCCGCGAACAAGGGTCTCGACCCGGCCAACGCGAAGAGCCCGATCCTGCAGGAGGCGATCAAGATCCTCCAGGACCCTGACACCACCTTCCGCTTCGACGCCTCCGACCTGATGCCCGGTGCCGTCGGCGCCGGAACCTTCTGGAAGGGCATGGTCGACTGGATCAACGGCACGCCGCAGGCCGACGTGCTGACCGCCATCGAGGGTGGCTGGCCCACCAACTAGGCCGGTCCATCCGAACGGATGCCACGAGGCCGCCCGAAGCGATTCGGGCGGCCTCCTCGCACCCGGTGTCCCCGCCTCGTGTACGGTGTCAGCACGGCGCCAAGGCGCGCCGGACCGTTCCTGAGTTCAGAGTCGCACTCGAAAGGTTGTCATGTCGGAATTCCTCCTGTGGGTGGGGAAGCTGCCGCCGTTGGCGCAGATCCCCATCGTGGTCATCGCCTTCGGCATCGTCGTCGCGCTGATCCTCTTCTTCGTGGAGATCGCGCCGCGTTCTGGCCGCAAGTACACGATCATCCGCTTCGCCGTCTGCCTGCTCGCACCGACCCTGGTGCTGCTGCTGCTCGGCTCCGTGTGGTGGGCGGCACTCATAGCAGCTGCGCTCGGCGCGCTGTTCTTCGTGCTCGACCGCCGCTCCAAGCAGGGGGCCGGTTACCTCTTCCAGCTGTTCGGCTTCCTCGCGCCGGCCATCATCCTGCTGCTGATCGGGCTCATCTACCCCACCATCAAGACCGCCGTCGACTCGCTGTTCTCCAGCCGCGGCAACTTCGTGGGGCTGGACAACTTCGTCTGGGTGCTGACCAACCCGCAGAACCTCCGGGTCATCCTCAACACCATCATCTGGGTGCTGGTGGTGCCCGCGGCCTCCACCATCTTCGGGCTCGCCTACGCGGTCTTCATCGACAAGAGCCGCGGCGAGAAGTTCTTCAAGATCCTGGTGTTCATGCCGATGGCGATCTCCTTCGTGGGCGCCTCCATCATCTGGCGGTTCGTCTACACCTACCGCCCCACCGACGAGAACCAGATCGGTCTGCTGAACCAGATCGTGGTCTGGCTCGGCGGCCAGCCGGTGCAGTGGCTGCAGGAGTCGCCGTGGAACACCTTCTTCCTCATCGTGGTGCTGATCTGGATCCAGACCGGATTCGCGATGGTGGTGCTCTCCGCCGCCATCAAGGGCGTGCCCGCCGAGCAGTTGGAGGCCGCGGAGCTCGACGGCACCAACGCCTGGCAGCGGTTCACCAACGTCACCGTGCCGGGCATCCGTTCCTCGCTCATCGTGGTGATCACCACGATCTCCATCGCCTCGCTGAAGGTGTTCGACATCGTGCGCACGATGACCGCGGGCGCCAACGACACCAGCGTGCTGGCGAACGAGATGTACACGCAATTCAAGAACTTCGAGTACGGACGGTCCGCGGCCTTCGCGGTCATCCTGTTCATCCTGGTGATGCCGATCGTCATCTACAACGCCCGGCAGATCAAGAAGCAGAGGGAGATCCGATGAGCGCCGTCCAGCCGATCGACCTGCCGATCGACAAGTCCACCGAGAATCAGCTGCGCAGCGGCGAGAAGGCGCTCGAGCGCGGCGAGACGACGGTGCGGCGCACCAAGCGCCGTCTCACCAGCCGGGGCGCCACGATCGCGGCCCTGATCATCGCGGTGATCTGGACCATCCCCACCTTCGGTCTGCTGATCTCGTCGTTCCGCGAGCGGAACGACATCCAGACCACCGGTTGGTGGACGATCTTCTCCAACTGGGGCTTCACCCTCGACAACTACTCCGAGGTGCTCGGGGCGGGCAACTCGCAGGTCACGATCGCCTCGTCGTTCGTGAACTCGATCGCCATCACCATCCCGGCCACCCTCATCCCCCTGGTGATCGCGGCGCTGGCGGCCTACGCCTTCGCCTGGATCGACTTCAAGGGCAAGGACTGGCTGTTCATCGGGGTGTTCGCCCTGCAGATCGTGCCGATCCAGATGGCGCTCGTGCCGCTGCTGTCGCTGTTCTCCCGCGGTCTCGTGGTGGGGAACGACTTCATCTTCTCGGGGATCCCCTCCAACGGCACGTTCTCGCAGGTGTGGATCGCGCACACGATCTTCGCGCTGCCGCTGGCGATCTTCCTGCTGCACAACTTCGTGTCGGAGATCCCGCGCGAGGTGATCGAGGCGGCTCGGGTGGACGGCGCGGGTCACGGCCAGATCTTCTTCCGCATCATCCTGCCGCTCACCATGCCGGCTCTGGCCTCGTTCGCGATCTTCCAGTTCCTCTGGGTGTGGAACGACCTGCTGGTGGCGCTGATCTTCGCCGACGGCTCGGTGGCGCCGATCACCAAGCTGCTGGCCGAGATCACGGGCTCGCGGGGTCAGGACTGGTACCTGCTCACGGCGGGCGCGTTCGTGGCCATCGTGGTGCCCCTGGCCGTGTTCTTCGCCCTGCAGCGCTTCTTCGTGCGCGGCCTGCTCGCCGGTTCGACGAAGGGCTGACGCGGGATCAGGCGCGGCGGTACGTGCCGTCGGGGGCTCGGCTGACGAGCCCCCGACTCTCGAAGGCGTCAAGCCAGCCGCGCATCGGCCAGCGGTTCCAGCGCTCGTGAAAGAGCGTTGCGTTGCGGAGGATGGCGTCGAGGTGGCGCACCGGCGGCGACTCGACCGGATGGTACTGGTGGAAGGCGCGGGCACTGCCGATCCAGGCGAGGTCGACGCCGGCCTCGCGGGCCGTGTGGGCGAAGTCGGTGTCTTCCCCGCCGTAGCCGACGTAGCCCTCGTGGAAGCCGCCGATCGTGCGCCAGGTCTGTGCGGTGACCGCGAAGGAGAGCGACCAGAACAGGTCGTGATCGCCGCCCAGCTGCACCTCGCCGGGTGCGGGAGCGGGACGGGCCGGATGCGGCTCGGCCGCGGGGAGAGCGGCCAGGTCGTAGCCGCCGGGCGGGGGAGGCGGCAGGTAGGCGACGGGGCCGCAGAGCAGGCGGCCGCGGGTGGCCGGGTCCATAGCCGCTCGGGCATATGACGCGACCAGCTCCGGATCGGGCAGGCAGTCGACGTCGAGGAAGACCAGCACGTCGGCGCCCGCGGCGAGGGCTGCCTCGGCACCGCGGTTGCGGGCGGCGGCGAGAGGGAGGCCTTCCGCGTCGGTCGCGACCGTGACGGTCCGCGGGGCAGGGCCCCCCGGGGCGGCGACGGATGCCGTGGCCGCTTCGCGCGCGAGCTGGGACTCCAACTCGGGGTCGTCGATCACCACGATGACGTGGTCGTCGGGCCGCCGTGTCGACAGCGCCAGCGCTTCGCGCTGCCGGGCGAGGTGATCGTGCCGGCCGTGCACGACGGTGATGAGGGCGACGCGCGTCATCCGGTCACCGTGCCCGGCACGGACGCCGATGGGGCAGGCGCCCAGAGCGCGGCTCGCTCGATGGCGCGGGCGGCACGTTCGGCTCCGCCACCGTCGTTCCAGTGCGACCAGCGCGCGGCGGGCAAGGAGCGGGCTCGGTCGAGCAGGGCGGGCCAGTCGACGCCGACCGGCGCGGCGTCGTCGGCGAGACGGTCGAGGGGGACGACCGGGTAGCCTGCCGCGGCGAGGGCGGCGGCGGTGGCCGACTGCTCGTCGTGCGGGCGCGACTGCGCGATCAGGATCGCGGGCCGGCGGGCGGCCGCGACCTCGGCGATGGCGTTCTGCCCGGCGTGCGTGATCACCACGTCGGCTGTGCGGATGCTCTGCCACGGGTCGTCCGACCATCGGCCGTCCGCACCGCCCAGCACCTCCCACGTCCAGCCGGGACTCGAGGCTCGTGCGCGATCCAGCGCGGCGGAGCCGAAGCCGCCGCCTCCGGCGCCGTTCAGCACCAGCACCCGACCGCCGCCACCGGTGCCCGTGGCGGCCGCGTCGGGAGAGGTGGGGGTGGGCGCCGGGGAGACGGGCGCGAACCGTGAGATGGCACCGACCGGGACGAGCTTGGCGAGGGTGGCCGGTGTCAGCCCCTTCGCGAGCGGCGGGATGCCGGTGGGCCAGGCGGCGAGCACCGTCGTGGCCAGGTCGTACCCGAGGCGGTGGGCCGGGTCGTCGCGGAGGCCGGGGAGCGCGAAGGTGACCACCGGCACGCCGAGCAGGCGCGCCAAGGCGACGACCTCGACCGAGATGTCCACCACCAGAGCCGATGGGCCGGTCCGCTGGATCCACGCGGCGATCGCGGCCATCCGCTCTCTCAGGCCGGCGTCGCCGAGCGGAACCCAGTGCAGGCGGTCTCCGGCCGTGGGGTCGAGCGCGGTGGTCCCCTCGTCGTCGCGGGCGAGCTGCACCCAGTCGCCCGACCAGTCGCGGGGGCGGGAGAGGGAGGACAGGCCCGTCACCTCGTCCGAGAGCCGCGCCGCGATGGCGGCGGCGCGGGAGGCGTGCCCCTGCCCCTGGTGGTGCACGTAGTACCCGATCACCATGCCGTACCCGTACCCGTACCCGTACCCGTACCCGTACCCGTACCCGTACCCGCGCTCACGCGGCCATCGCGAGTCCGCGCGCGTCGTCGTAGAGGCGCTCGTAGGCCTCGACCATGCGGTCGAGCGAGCAGTGGGCCACCGCGTGGGCGCGCACGGCGTCGCGCGGCAGCAGCGAGGCGACCCGGATGGCCGAGGCGAGCCCGCCGACGTCGTCGGGAGCGCACAGCCGGCCACCGGCCGCACCGACCACATCGGTGAGACCACCGCGGGCGAAGCCGGCCACCGGCGTGCCACAAGCCATCGCCTCGGCGGCCACCAGGCCGTACGGCTCCTCCCACCGGGGAGTGACCACGCAGACGGCCGCGTGGCCCACCCGATGGGCGAGCTCGGCCGAGGGCAGATGGCCGAGGTACCGCACGTCGGTGTCGAGCCGCGGCGCGATCTCCCGGTCGAAGTACTCGGGATCGTGCGCGGGACCGGCGAGATCCAGCGGCACACCGGCGAGCCGCGCCGCGTCGATGGCCGCGTGCGCTCCCTTCTCGGGCACGAGCCGGCCGAACCAGATGGCGCGTTCGCCGCCCGGGCCCGCCTTCCAGCGCTCGGCGTCGATGCCGTTCGGGATGACGTCGGCCGTCACCGCGTGCGCCCACTCGTCGGCCGTGTGGCGCGACACCGCCACGAAGCGCGCCGAGGGTGCCGCGAAGCGGATCGCCGATTCCAGCCACGGGGTGGGCGGGGTGTGCAGGGTCGTGACGAAGGGCACCTCCAGCGCCGACGACATCGCCACCGGCAGGTGGTGCAGGCTGTTGTTGTGCACGATGTCGAAGCGCTCGTGCCCGGTGGCCGCGAGGTCGAGCAGCAGGGACAGGTAGGCGTGGTGCTCTTGCATCCAGGCCTCGGGCGGGGCCCCCACGTCGCTGCGCGCGCGACTGCTGAGCGACACGGACGCCACGTCGAGCGTCTCGACGTTCAGCGCCGGGTCCGAGCCCGGCCCGGCGAACAGCGACACGGCGTGCCCGCGGGCGATCAGCGCACGGGCCAGCGAGTGGGTGTGGGCCTCGAGGCCGCCGGCGAAGGGCTCGGCCACCGGGAAGCGGCTCGACGCGATGAGGCAGATCCGCAGCGGCGTCATGCGCGCGGCCCGGATGCGATCAGCCCGGCGTAGAGTCGCGTGTGCTCGGCGCTGACCTGCCGCCGCTGCAGCCGGCGCTCGGCCACCGTGGCCGGGGCGGCGGGACCGGCCGCGTACGCGGCGCGCACCGCCTCGGCCAGCGAGTCCCCGTCGAAGCCGTCGTCGTCGTTGCCGTACTCGAACACCGGTCCCTGCTCGCGGTAGTAGCCGCAGCTGGGAGCCAGCACCGCGGTGCCGAGGTCGCGGCACGCCTCGAGCCAGCCCGAGTGTGTGCCGAAGCGGTACGGCAGCACCGACACGTCGAGCGAGGAGAGATAGCTCCACAGCTCGGCGTCGCTGAAGTAGTCGTGCACCCGCAGGTCGATCAGGCCCTGCTCCGCCGCCGTGGTGAGGAAGTCGGCGAGCTCGGCCGCGTGCCGCTGCCCGCTCGGCAGCAGCACGTCCGAGTGCCCGTCGACCTGCAGCACCGCGCCGGGGATCTCCCGCAGCGTCTCGGTGAGCACCCGGATCACCGGCAGCGGGTTCATGCTCGCGCGGAGGCTCTTCACGTGCACGCCTACCCGGAACGAGTCGGCGCTGCGCTCTCCGGCACCGGTCGCCCGGTGTTCCTGCACGGCCTCCATCGTCTCGAAGTCGACCACGTGCGGATGCGGCAGCACCGTCACCGTGCGCCCCCACCGCTGCTGGATCTCGGCCGCCGCACCGGGCGTCAGGGTGATCAGCGCATCCGCGGCCGGGATGAGCACGTCGAGCTGGGCGTCGTGCTCGTCGCGCGTGCTGTGGTGCGGGTTGCGCAGGTCGTGCACCGTGTAGACCAGTGGCCGCCCGCTGTCGCGGAGCGCCTCGGTGAGCTCGCGCAACTGAGCGGGCGAGCGCGCGTCGAAGCCGAACTGCAAGTGAAAGAGGTCGAATTCCTCGTGCGAGCGCACCCACGAGGGTTCGAGCATCGCCGGCGGCCACCAGCGCGACACCGCCGAGCGGCGCGGGTCGTCGGGATCGGGATCGGCCAGCCGGCGCACGGCGGGCCCGGGGGTCGCGCGGGGCGAGTCGACAGGGGCCAGGTGCCGCACGTAGACGTGGCCGGACGGGACGGACGCCACCCGCACCGCAGAGGCCGACGTGTCCGGTTCAGACGGAGCCGCGCTCCCGGTCGTTCTGACGTGTGTGATCGGTCTCCGCTCGGTCTTCTGCCACTCTCGCACGGATCAAGCCAACACCGGAGTTAATTCTTGGCACCGGGCTTGACACGGCATCCGGATTCCGGCGCTCGAGCCGTTCGGGTGTGCGGCGCATTCCGCCCTCGGCGATACCCGGCGGCGGTGTCGCAGGCCCGGCGTAGGGTGAGCGCATGAGCGGAACAGGCGGTGGCCGGATGAGCGCGGCAGCCGCCGCCGGAGGCCGGGGTGCGGGCGGCGGGCGGGTGTCTTCCAGCGATGCGAAGGCTCAGCGGGCCGCCAACGAGCAGGCGCCGAAGATCCCGCATCTGCTGAGCCGCATCTCCGAGCTGTTCGTCCCCTACCGCCCGGCGCTGATCGTCACCGCCATCCTGGTGCTCGTGGGGGCGGCGCTCACCGTCATCCCGCCGCTGCTGACGCAGCAGGCCTTCGACCTCGGCCTGTTCCCCGCGGGCGGCAGGCCCGACATCCCGGTGCTGGCGGAGCTGGTGGGGCTGATGGTGCTGATCTGGGTGGTGTCGGCCGCCCTCGGCATCTGGCAGACCTACCTCACCGCCCGGGTGGGCAACCGGGTGATGGGCGATCTGCGCATCCGTCTGTTCTCGCACCTGCAGCGGATGGAGCTCGCCTTCTTCACCCGCACCAAGACCGGCATCATCCAGTCGCGGCTGCAGAACGACGTGGGCGGCGTGGCCAGCGTGCTCACCAACACGGTGTCGAGCGTTCTCGGCAACACGGTCACCGTGATCGCCGCGCTGGTGGCCATGCTGTTGCTGAGCTGGCAACTCACTCTGGTGGCGGTCATCCTGATGCCGTTGCTGGTGTCGGTGCAGCGGCGGGTGGGGCAGGTGCGCGCGCGCATCGCCTCGCAGACGCAGGAGTCGCTGAGCGACATGACCGCCATCACCCAGGAGACGCTGAGCGTCTCGGGAATCCTGCTGGCCAAGAGCTTCAACCGCCAGGGCGCCGAGGTGGCGCGCTACTCCGCCGAGAACGACAACCAGATCGCCCTGCAGGTGCGCCAGCAGATGAGCGGGCAGTGGTTCTTCGCCATCGTGCAGATCGTGCTCTCGATCGTGCCGGCCATCGTGTACCTGGTGTCGGCCTACCTCATCACCGGGGGTGCCGACATCACGGCCGGCACGATCGTGGCCTTCACGACCGTGCAGGCGCGGCTGATGTGGCCTCTGCTGGGGCTCATGCGGGTGGGGCTCGATCTGCAGACCTCGGGTGCGCTCTTCGCGCGCATCTTCGAATACCTCGACCTGAAGCCGGCCATCGCCGACGCTCCGGATGCGGTGACGCTGACCTCGAGCACGACCGCCGGCCGCGTCGAGTTCGACCACGTGGGCTTCGTGTACCCCGACGGCGAGCCCGAGCATCCGACCCTCGACGACGTGTCGTTCACCGTGCTGCCCGGGCAGTTCGCCGCCTTCGTGGGGCCCTCCGGCGCCGGCAAGACCACGGTGTCGTACCTCGTGCCCCGGCTGTACGAGGCCACCTCGGGCTCGGTGAAGGTCGACGGGCACGACGTGCGCACGCTGAAGCACGAGTCGCTGATCTCGCGCCTGGGCATCGTGAGCCAGGAGACGTACCTCTTCCACGCCACGATCGCCGAGAACCTGCGCTACGCCAAGCCGACGGCGACGGATGCCGAGCTCGAGCAGGCGGCCCGGCGCGCCAACATCCACGAGCGCGTGATGAGCTTTCCGGAGGGCTACGCCACCGTGGTGGGCGAGCGCGGCTACCGGCTCTCCGGCGGCGAGAAGCAGCGGATCGCGATCGCCCGGGTGCTGCTGAAAGACCCGGCCGTGCTCATCCTCGACGAGGCGACCAGCGCGCTGGACTCCATCTCCGAACGGGTGGTGCAAGACGCCCTCGACGCCGCCGCCGACGGGCGCACCACCATCGCCATCGCGCACCGGCTGTCGACCATCGTGAACGCCGACGTGATCTTCGTGGTGGAGGCCGGCCGCATCGTGGAGTCGGGCACCCACGCCGAACTGCTCGCCCGCGGCGGCGCCTACGCCCGCCTCTACGAGCAGCAACTCGCCAGCGCCTGAGCTGAGGCGCGCTACGCTCGCGAGGTGGAGTGGGACGGGCATCAGCGTGGGAGTCGTGCATACCGGCGGGTACTCGCGGGACTGTTCTTCGCGGGCGTCTCGACGTTCGCGCAGCTCTACTCGCCGCAGGCACTGCTGCCCGAGATCTCGGCCGAACTGCGGATCGCGCCGGCCACCGCGGCTCTGACCCTCTCGGTCGCGACCATCGGGCTCGCCGCCGGGGTCATCCCGTGGTCGGTTCTCGCCGACCGGGTCGGCCGGGTGCGGGCGATGACCCTCTCGCTGGCGGGGGCCTCCCTGCTCGGCATCCTGATGCCGCTGGCGCCGAGCATCCCGCTGCTGCTCACGGGCCGCTTCCTGGAGGGCGTGTTCCTCGCCGGGGTTCCGGCGGCGGCCATCGCGTTCCTGCACGAGGAGATCCACCGCACCGACTCCGGGCGCGCCGCGGGCATCTACGTGGCCGGCACCTCGGTGGGCGGACTGCTGGGCCGGGTGGTCGCCGGTCCGATCGGCGAAGCGGTGTCGTGGCGGGTGGGCATCCTGACCGTCGCCGTGCTCTGTGCGCTCTCCACCGTGGCGTTCATGCTGCTGGTGCCGCGGCCCCGCGGCTTCGTGCGGCACGTGCCCGGCAGCGGCACGGCGGGCCTGGCGCACCGCCTCGCCGCGAACCTGCGCTCGCCACGGCTGCTGGCGCTCTATGCGCAGGGCTTTCTGCTGATGGGCGCGTTCGTGGCGCTCTACAACTATCTCGGCTTCCGGCTGATCGGCGAGCCGTTCGACCTGCCGCAGCTGGTGGTCAGCCTGATCTTCTTCGCCTACCTCGGCGGCACCGTCTCGGCCTCGCGGGCCGGCGCACTCGCCGCGCGCTGGGGCTCCCAGCGGGTGCTGGTGGGAGCGGGGCTCGTGATGGCGGCCGGTGCGGCGCTGACCATGATCGACCAGATCGTGGTGGTGTTCGCGGGCCTGCTGATCGCGACGGCGGGGTTCTTCGCGGCGCACGCCGTGGCATCCGGCTGGACGGGCCGCGAGGCGACCGTGGGGAAGGCCCAGGCCGCCTCGCTCTACAACCTCGCCTACTACGCCGGCTCGAGCCTGTTCGGCTGGTTCGGGGGAGTGGCGCTCGCCGCCGCCGGCTGGAACGCCGTGGCGGCGATCATCATCGCCCTCGTGCTCGCCGCCGGCCTGCTCGCGGTGCTGCTGCTCGGCACCCGCCCGGCACCGGTCACGACGCCGTCGAGGTGACCGCGCTCGAGGGCGCCCAGAGGTTGATGTCGCGGTCGCCGGCGAGCTCGTCGATGCGGCTCAGCTCCTCGGCGCTGAACGCGAGGTTCTGCACCGCATCGAGGTTGTCGTCCAGCTGCTGCACCGAGGAGGCGCCGATCAGCACCGAGGTCATCCGCTCGTCGCGCAGCGCCCAGGAGAGCGCGAGCTGGGCGAGGGACTGCCCGCGCGACGCGGCGATGTCGTTGAGGCCGCGCACGCGGTCCAGCGTCTCGTCGCTCAGCATCCGCGTCGACAGCGATCCCGCCCGCGCCGCCCGCGAGTCGGCGGGCACTCCGTCGAGGTAGCGGTCGGTGAGCAGGCCCTGGGCGAGCGGCGAGAACGCGATGCATCCGACGCCCAGCTCGCCGAGGGTGTCGAGCAAACCGTCTTCGATCCACCGATTGAACATCGAGTAGGAGGGCTGCTGGATGAGCAGGGGTGTACCCAGGTCGGCCAGGATCCCGGCCGCCCGGCGGGTCAGCTCGGGCGAGTAGCTGGAGATGCCGGCGTAGAGTGCTCGGCCCGACTGCACGGCGGTGTGCAGCGCGCCCATCGTCTCCTCCAGCGGGGTGTCGGGGTCGACGCGGTGCGAGTAGAAGATGTCGACGTAGTCCAGGCCCATCCGCTCCAGGCTCTGGTCGAGCGAGGCGAGCAGGTACTTGCGCGAGCCGTGGTCGCCGTAGGGGCCGGGCCACATGTCGTAGCCGGCCTTGGTGCTGATCACGAGCTCGTCGCGGTAGCCGGCGAAGTCCTCGGCCAGGATGCGCCCGAAGTTCGACTCGGCGCTGCCGTAGGGCGGCCCGTAGTTGTTGGCCAGGTCGAAGTGGGTGACGCCGCGGTCGAAGGCGCGCTGCAGGATGGCGCGCTGCGTGTCGAGGGGCTTGTCGCCGCCGAAGTTCTGCCAGAGGCCGAGCGAGACGGCGGGCAGCTTGAGGCCGCTGCGGCCGGCGCGGCGGTAGGGGAAGGAATCGTAACGGGTGGGATCGGCGAGGTACGTCATGAGTAGAGTCTGCCCCTCGCACACGGCCGGCGCGCGGTGCGGTGTCCACCCGTAGAGCCCGCGTGACGGATGTGACTAGAGTTGCCCCGTGAGTCACGGGTCGGGCGTGACCACGAAAGGTGCGGGGGCCCATGGCGAAAGACCGATTTTCCGTCAAAGCGGTGAAGCCCGTCTCCGGCAGGCGCCGGGGGCTGGGCATCCAGTCGAAGCTTTTGATCATGCTGCTCTCGGTGAGCATCGGCTCCACCCTCGTGGTGGGCTGGGTGGGCTACGTGAACGGCCGGGACAGCCTGCGCGACGCCGCCTACGATCAGCTCACCAACGTGCGCGAGAGCAAGGCCGACGCGATCCAGACGCTGTTCGACAACATCCGGGGCGGGCTGAGGCTGGACTCCAGCGGCGCCACCGGCAACCAGGCCGCCACCGAGTTCGCGGCGGCGTTCGCCGAGCTGGACACGCAGCCGGTCGATCCCGCCCAGGCCGCGGCGGTCGACGCCTACTACGCCGACACCTTCATCCCCCAGCTCGAGGCACGCACCGGTGAGGAGTCCGCTCCGGAGGTGTTCGAGCCCACCACCAGCGCGCAGACCTACCTGCAGGCGACGTACACGGTGCCGCCGACCGACTTCGACGCCGCCTCGCTCGTGGACGACGCCGGCGACGGCAGCGCCTGGTCGGCGGTGAACGCGAAGTACAACCCCTACTTCCGCGAGATGGTGACCAGCTACCGCTATGAGGACGCCCTCATCCTCGACACCGAGGGCAACGTCGTCTACTCGGTCTACAAGGGGGTGGATCTCGGCACGAACGTGCTGACGGGGCCCTACAAGGGCAGCATCCTGAGCACCGCCTACAGCGCGGCCCTCAACTCGAACGTGATCGACTACAGCGAGATCACCGACTTCGAGCGGTACCAGCCCTCGCTCGGTGTCCCCGCGGCCTGGGGCGTGTCGCCGATCGGCGAGGGCGGCGTGGTGAACGGCGTGCTCGCGGTGCAGCTGCCGCTCTCGGCGATCAACGACGTGATGACCGGCGATCAGGACTGGGCGAACGACGGGCTCGGCCGGACCGGCGAGTCCTACCTCGTGGGGCCCGACAAGACGATGCGCTCGGTGTCGCGGCTGCTGCTGGACGACCCGGAGGAGTTCCAGAAGCTCACGATCACCGGAGGCACGTCGCCGGCGGACGCCCAGCGGATGGTCGACGTGGGCGGGACGGTCGAGATCCAGAGGGTCGACACGGTTCCCGTGAACCGAGCCCTGGCCGGCGAGACCGGCACGGTGCTGGCCAGGAGCTACTTGGGCCGCGACACGCTCGCCGCCTACGCACCGGTCGACGTGGGCGGGGTGCAGTGGGTGATCGTCTCGAGCATCACCACCGCCGAGGCGTTCGCGCCCGTCGACGAGTTCACCCGCAACATCGCGCTGGCCATCCTGGCCATCATCGTGGCGGTCTCACTGCTCTCGCTGCTGCTGGCCCAGGTGTTCGCCCGGCCCGTGCGCACCCTCGTGGGCGCCGTGCGGCAGGTCGCGGGCGGCGACCTCGGCGTGGAGGTCACCTCCAAGACCCGGGACGAGTTCGGCGATCTCTCCACGGCCTTCAACGACATGAGCCGCTCGCTGCAGGTGAAACAGCAGCTGATCGACCAGCAGAAGGCCGAGACGGATCGCCTGCTGCTCAGCGTGATGCCGGAGAAGGTGGCCCGCCGCTACCAGGAGGGCGAGGAGACGATCGCCGAGAGCCATCAGGACGTGGCGGTCATCTACGCCGACCTGATCGGCTTCGACGACTTCGCGGCCTCGCTCAGCACCGACAAGGAGCTGGGCATCCTGAACGAGCTGATGCGGCAGTTCGACGACGCGGCCGCCACCGCCGGGGTGGAGAAGGTGCGCACCCTGCGCACCGGCTACCTCGCCAGTTGCGGACTGATCGTGCCCCGGGTGGACAGCTCGCGGCGCACGGTGGACTTCGCGGTGGAGATGGTGCGGATCGTCGAGCGCTTCAACGCCCAGTACGACGCGCAGGTCTCGATCCGCGCCGGGATCGACAGCGGCACGGTCACCAGCGGCATCGTCGGCAAGGCGAGCATCGCCTACGACATGTGGGGCGACGCCGTCAGCATCGCCAACCGGGTGCAGGAGCTGGCCGGCAAGCCCGGCATCTTCCTCACCCAGCGGGTGCGCGACCGGTTGCCGGACACGACGGGGCTGGTCGAGGTGGGATCGCTGGAGATCAAGGGCGCGCCGCAGGCCGTCTGGCAAGTCTCCTGAGGCGGGGGTAGACGATGTTCGAGATCTGGAAAGAGCCGTGGTTCCCGTGGGCGGTGGGGCTGGCCATCGGCCTGCCGGTCGTGCTGGTGGTGCTCACCGAGGTCTACGGCGCGCTGGTGCGGCGCGGCAGCGCGGCCGCGAAGCCCGTGCGCCTGCTGCGCAACCTCGTGGTGCCGGTGCTCGCGCTGTTCCTGCTGATGACGCTCGCCTCCGACCAGCAGTTCGACGTCACCTGGGTGCGGGTGGTGGGCACGGTTCTCGGCTTCCTGCTCATCCTGCTGCTGCTCTCGGCGTTCAACGTCGCCCTGTTCACCAATGCCACCGAGGGCAGCTGGCAGAAGCGGCTGCCCTCGATCTTCATCGACCTGGCCCGGCTCGCGCTCATCCTCGTGGGGCTCGCCATCCTGTTCTCCTGGGTGTGGGGAGCGGATGTCGGCGGGCTCGTCGCCGCGCTGGGCGTGACCTCGATCGTGATCGGCCTCGCGCTGCAGAACGCGGTCGGCTCGGTCATCTCGGGCCTGCTGCTGCTGTTCGAGCAGCCGTTCAAGCTCGGCGACTTCCTCGACACCCCGGCCGGGCGCGGGCGCGTGGTGGAGGTCAACTGGCGGGCGGTGCACATCGACACCGGCAACGGCATCCAGATCATGCCGAACGCCACGCTGGCGGGTGCCTCGTTCACGAACCTCAGTCAGCCGGCCGGTGCCTACGTGGCCACCGTGGCGGTGAAGTTCACCACCGACGACGCGCCGCACGAGGTGTCGGCGATGCTCGCGACGGTGGCGGCGGGGCTGCCGATGCTCGACCCGGCCGGCAAGCCGGGCGTCAGCTACTCGGGAAACGCGGGCTACACCGTCAGTCTCCCGGTCGTCAGCCCCGCCGTGGAGGGCGAGGCCACGGCGCTGTTCCTCGGCTGGCTCTGGTACGCCGCCCGGCGGCACGACCTCGCGCTCGACGGCGACGCCACCGATCCGGTGAACACGCCGGATCGGGTGCGGGAGGCGCTCGCGCTGGTGGGCCCCTCGTTCAGCCTCGGTGAGGACTACCTCGACACCATCGCCGCGACCTGCCGCCTCGAGCAGTGGGGAGCGGGGGAGACCCTGCAGGTGCCGGGTGTGGTGCCCGACGCGCTGCGGATCGTGATCGAGGGCCGGCTGCTGCTCTCCACGCCGTTCGAGCGGAGCCGTCTGCAGTTCGGCGAGCTCGAGCCGGGCGAGTCGATCGGCCTCACCTCGCTCACCCGGCAGCCCACGTCGTATTTCGCTGTGGCCGCCGGCCCGGTGCTGACGCTGCGGGTGCCGCGTTCCGCGGTCGACGCCGCGGTGCGGATCAATCCGCCGCTGGCCCGCCGCATCGGCGAGCAGCTCGACAACCGGCAGCAGATCTCCGATGACGCCGTGGCGGCCGCCCGCAGCGCCGCCGGAGTCGTCGTGATCGGCGACGGCACAGCAAGTCTGGACTAGACTGAGCGGGTGTTCGTGAATCTTCTCTGTTGTCGTCGCTGAGCGACGAACCTCCCTTCACAGACCCGATTCGTCACCGCCCCAGCCGCCGCTCTCGCTGCGCGCGCCGTGCTCTTCGTGCACGAAGCGGTCGCGAGGCCCAGTCAAGGACACCCGCATGAAGTACGCAGAAAGCGTCATCGACCTCGTCGGTAACACCCCGCTCGTCAAGCTCACCAGCGTGACGAAGGGCATCCAGGCCACGGTTCTCGCCAAGATCGAGTACCTCAACCCCGGCGGCTCCTCGAAAGACCGCATCGCCACCAACATCATCGATGCGGCCGAGCGCGAGGGCCTGTTGAAGCCCGGCGGCACGATTGTCGAGCCCACCTCGGGCAACACCGGCGTCGGCCTCGCCCTGGTGGCCCAGCAGCGCGGGTACCGCTGCGTGTTCGTGCTGCCCGACAAGGTGGGTGAGGACAAGCGCAACGTGCTCACGGCCTACGGCGCCGAGATCGTGGTGACGCCCACGGCCGTCGCGCCCGACGATCCAGACTCCTACTACTCGGTGTCGGATCGGCTCACCCGCGAGATCCCGGGCGCGTTCAAGCCCAACCAGTACTCGAATCCGAACGGGCCGCTCAGCCACTACCAGACCACCGGTCCCGAGATCTGGCGCGACACCGAGGGCGAGATCACGCACTTCGTGGCCGGCGTGGGCACCGGCGGCACCATCAGCGGCACCGGCAAGTACCTCAAGGAGGTCTCCGACGGGCGCGTGCAGATCATCGGCGCCGACCCCGAGGGCTCGGTCTACTCCGGTGGCACGGGGCGCCCCTACCTGGTCGAGGGTGTGGGCGAAGACTTCTGGCCCACGGCCTACGACCCCACCGTGGTCGACGAGATCATCGCGTCGACGGATGCGGAGTCGTTCGAGATGACCCGGCGGCTCGCCCGTGAGGAGGGACTGCTCGTGGGCGGATCCAGCGGCCTCGCGGTGTCCGTCGCGCTCAAGGCCGCACGCGACCTGCCGGCATCCGCCGTGGTCGTCGTTCTGCTGCCCGACGGCGGCCGCGGGTACCTCGGCAAGATCTTCAACGAGAAGTGGATGCGCTCCTACGGCTTCGCCGCCGAGAGCGAGGGCTCCACGGTGCGCGACCTGATCGACCGCAAGACCGGCGGCCTGCCGGCCCTCGTGCACGGGCATCCGAGCGACACCGTGCACGACGCGATCGAGATCATGACCACGTACGGCGTCTCGCAGCTGCCGGTGCTCTCGGCCGAGCCGCCCGTCGTGATGGGCGAGGTGGTCGGCTCGCTCGACGAGCAGACCCTGCTCGACCAGGTGTTCGGCGGCCGGGCGCAGATGACCGACAAGGTGGGCGACTTCCTGGCGCCCGCGCTGCCGCTGATCGGCATCAACGAGCCCGTCTCCGCGGCGCGCCAGGCGCTCACCCAGGCGGCCGCGCTGCTGGTGAGCGACGACGGCAAGCCCGTCGCCGTGATCACCCGGCAAGACCTGCTCACCTTCCTCAGCGAGGCCTGACCGGGCTCCGCCCTCGGCCTCTCCGCTCCATCCCGAAAGAACAGACTCATGGCTTCCCAGAACAGCGATCATTTCGAGACCCGCGCCATCCATGCGGGTCAGGACTTCGACCCCACGACCGGCGCGATCATCCCGCCCGTCTACTTCACCTCCACCTTCGTTCAAGACGGAATCGGCGGCTTCCGCAACGGCTACGAGTACACCCGTGGCGGCAACCCCACCCGGACGGCGCTCGAGACGCAGCTCGCCGCGCTCGAGGGCGCGAAGCACGGCCTCTCGTTCGCCTCGGGCCTCGCGGCCGAGGATGCGCTGCTGCGCGCGCTGCTCGAGCCCGGCGACCGGATCGTGCTGGGCAACGACGTCTACGGGGGCACGCATCGCCTGATCGAGCGGATCCACGGCAAGTGGGGTGTCGAGAACGTCGTCGTCGAGATGTCGGATCTCTCCGCCGTCAGCAAGGCCGTGGCCGGCGGCCGCACCAAGCTGCTCTGGCTGGAGACGCCCTCCAACCCGCTGATGAAGATCAGCGACGTGGCGGAGCTGGCCGAGATCGGCCACGCGGCCGGCGCGCTCGTGGTGGTCGACAACACCTTCGCCTCCCCCTACCTGCAGCAGCCGCTGGCGCTGGGCGCCGACATCGTGGTGCACTCCACCACCAAGTACCTCGGTGGGCATTCGGATGTGCTCGGCGGCGCGGTGGTGCTGAACGACGACGCGCTCGAGGAGAAGGTGCGCTTCCTGCAGTTCGCGGGCGGCGGCGTCCCCGGGCCGATGGATGCCTGGCTCACCTCGCGGGGCATCAAGACCCTCGCCGTGCGGATGGATCGTCACTCCTCGAACGCTCAGGCCATCGCCGAGCACCTGGTGGGGCATCCGGCCCTCGACGCCGTGTACTACCCCGGCCTGCCCACGCACCCCGGCCACGAGCTCGCCAAGCGCCAGATGCGCTCGTTCGGCGGCATGATCTCGCTCGCCCTCAAGGGCGGCCCGAAGGCGGCCCGCAAGTTCGCCGAGTCGACGAAGCTCTTCCAGCTCGCCGAGTCGCTCGGCGGCGTCGAGTCCCTCATCGGCTACCCCTCGGAGATGACCCACGCCTCGGTCAAGGGCACCCCTCTCGAGGTCCCCGAGAACGTCATCCGCCTCTCGGTCGGCATCGAGGCCCTAGACGACCTCCTCGCCGACCTCGACCGCGCCCTCCCCCGCAAGTAGCTCAGAGAGCCGGCTTCGTCGGGGTGTAGAGCCAGGCCGTGAACAGTGCGTCGAGGTCTTGGCCGGAGACCTGCTCGGCGTAGGCGATGAACTGCTCGGTCGACACCGCGGTGCCGGCGTGCTCTTGGGCCCAGCCCTTGATGATGGCGAAGAACGCGTCGTCGCCGACGGCCGTGCGCAGGGCCTGCAGGGTCATCGCTCCGCGGGTGTAGACGGGGGAGTCGAAGATGCCGGCGGATCCCGGATCGGCCACCTGGGTCGACCAGAACGACGCCCCGCCGTCGGCGTCGGGCTCACCGTCGCCGTCCCAGTCGGTGTTGGCGTAGTACGCGTCGAACTGCTGCTGCGGCGTGGGCCCGCCGGTGTGCTCGGCCCAGAGCCACTCGGCGTAGGTGGCGAAGCCCTCGTTCAGCCAGATGTCCGACCAGCGGCTCATCGAGAGACTGTCGCCGTACCACTGGTGCGCGAGTTCGTGCACGACCACCGAGGCATCCGCATCCGCCGGGAAGGCCCAGGCCGGGTAGATCGGCCGGGTCTGGTTCTCGAGCGCGTACGGCAGGTCGTCGCCGGGGGCGATCTCGCCGATGGCGATGCCACCGGCCTCGCGGAACGGGTAGTCGCCGAAGGAGCCCGAGAGGAACCTGATGACCTCGGGCTCCGTGCCGAAGATGGCGCTCGCCACGTCGCCCACGGTCGTGCCTCCGCCGTCGGCCTCGCGGGCGAACAGTTCGGGGTCGATCGCGTCGTAGTAGGTGATGCCGGTCGTGGCATCCGTCTCGGTGTCGATCCGGTAGTCGCCGATCGTGGCAGTGGCCAGGTAGGTGGCCATCGGCTCGTCCATCACCCAGTCCCAGGTGGTGGTGCCGTCGCCGTTGTCCTCTTCGTCGTTCAGGCGCCCGTTGCCGATCACCTGCAGGCCCGTCGGCACCTCGACGCGGGTGCGGAAGGTGGCCTTGTCGGAGGGATGGTCGTTGGCCGGGAACCAGGTGGCGGCCACGCGGGGCTGCCCGACGATCACGGCGCCGTCGGGCGACTGGAACACGCCGGCGGGGCCGAAGGCGTCGTCGATCGTGATGGGCACGCCGGCGTAGTCGACGCGCACCCCGAAGGTGGTCCCGGCGGGGATGCCGGCCGCGGGCACCACGGTCAGCTCGGTGCGCGGCGGGGTGGCCTCGCCGTCGGGGGATCCGGCCTGCTGCGGCTGGCCGGTCACGATGCTGATCGGCGTGCTGGCGAGGCTCCAGCCGGCGTCGGCGCCGTCAATCGTGACGCGATCGATGACGATCGAATCGGTGCCGTCGACGCCGCGGGTGTCGAAGTCGAGGTTGAAGCTCGAGAGGTTCTGGCCGGCCGTGGCGGTGACGATGGTGCCGCCGCGGATGGCGTGGGTTGCGGGATCGTAGGAGACGTCGATGAAGT
This sequence comes from Herbiconiux dendrobii, assembly GCF_052048175.1. Lineage (NCBI taxonomy): Bacteria > Bacillati > Actinomycetota > Actinomycetes > Micrococcales > Microbacteriaceae > Herbiconiux > Herbiconiux dendrobii. The sequence goes on from NZ_JBLZQV010000001.1 coordinate 513,573, forward strand.
AGTCGTCGACGTCGTAGCCGCCGTTGCCGTCGAGCGGGTAATAGGGGTCACCGATGCCGGCAGCGCCCGCGGTGAACTCGGCGGGTGCCGGGGCGGTGGGCGCCGGGGTGGGAGCGGCGGTCGGGCCGGGTGCGGGCGTGCCCGCAGGGCAGTCCGCGGCGTTGGCGAAGCTCGCCGGGGGAGCGCCGATTCCGGATGCCAGCAGCGCCAGCACCAGCAGCGGTGCGGCCGCGAACGTGGCGGCCTTGCGGCGCCCGCGCCGAACGAGCAGCCAGGCCGTGCCGGCCCCCACCGCCCCCAGCGCCAGGGCCAGCATCAGCGGCCACGAATCGAAACCAGTTGCGGCGAGCACGCAGTTCGTCACGGATTCCCCATCCTGTCGTGCGAGGAACCTATCCGAGCCGGGGCATCCGTGTCCACTCGCCCCGGTGCCGGGGAGCGAGTGGACACGGGTCAGGCGAGAACGGAGCGGAGTACCGAGAGGCCGTCTTCGAGCAGTTCGTCGCTGATGGTGAGCGGAGGGAGGAAGCGGATCACGTTGCCGTAGGTGCCGCAGGTGAGCAGGATGACGCCTTCGGCGTGCGCGGCCTTCGCCACCCGAGCGGTGAGCGCCGCATCCGGAGCACCCGTCGCCGGGTCGACCAGCTCGATCGCGATCATCGCACCGCGTCCGCGCACGTCGCCGATGCGCGGGTCGACCGTGCGCAGGGCGTTGAGCTTGCCGCGCAGCAGGGTTCCGATCTCGCGGGCGCGGGCCAACAGTTCGCCGTCGATGTAGCTGTCGATGGTGGCGAGGGCCGCGGCGCAGGCGATCGGGTTGCCGGTGTAGGTGCCGCCGAGGCCGCCGGAGTGCGCCGAGTTCATGATCTCGGCGCGGCCGGTGACCGCCGAGAGCGGGAGGCCGCCGGCGATGCCCTTGGCCGTGACGATGAGGTCGGGGTCGATGCCCTCGTGCTCGCTGGCGAAGAAGTCGCCGGTGCGCGCGAAGCCGGTCTGCACCTCGTCGGCGATGAACACCACGTCGTTGGCGCGGGCCCAGTCCAGCAGCGCCTTGAGGAAGCCTTCGGCCGGCACGATGAAGCCGCCCTCGCCCTGGATGGGCTCGACGATCAGCGCGGCGAGGTTGGCTGTGCCGATCTGCTTCTCGATCTGGTCGATGGCGCGGGCGGCCGCCTCGGCGCCGGAGAGGCCGCCGTCGCGGAAGGGGTAGGAGAGGGGAGCGCGGTACACCTCGGGGGCGAACGGGCCGAAGCCGCTCTTGTACGGCATCGCCTTGGCGGTGAGCGCCATCGTGAGGTTGGTGCGGCCGTGGTAGGCGTGGTCGAAGGCGACCACGGCCTGCTTGCCGGTGAAGTGCCGGGCGATCTTGATCGCGTTCTCGACGGCTTCGGCACCGGAGTTGAACAGGGCCGAGCGTTTGTCGAAATCGCCCGGGGTGAGCTCGTTGAGCTTCTCGGCCACGGCTACGTAGCCCTCGTAGCCGGTGATGGTGAAGCTGGTGTGCGTGAAGGCCTCGACCTGGCGCTGCACGGCCTCGACCACCGCGGGGGCGGAGTTGCCGACACCGGTCACCGCGATGCCCGATCCGAGGTCGATCAGGGTGTTGCCGTCAATGTCGCGCACGACGCCCCCGCCCGCCGCCTCGACGTAGACCGGCAGCATCACGCCGACACCGTCGGCCACGGCCGCGGTCTTCCGTGCGTGCATGGCCTGCGACTTCGGGCCGGGGATGGCGGTCACGAGCTCGCGGTGCTGGGGGAGCTCCGGGCCGCCGGTGATGCGGGCGGTGGTGTCGGGGGCGAGCGGGGCGGGGGCGGATGTCATGGCGGTCTCCAGAGGCACGGTCAGGTGCTCTCACGGTAGGGCCGGGGCATCCGGAGGCCCATTGCCGGATCGGCGTTATGCTCAGGTGCGGCTGCCGGAATGGCATCACGATCAGGCGAAGGATCGTGGGGAAGCTGGGGGCCGAACAGGAGGAGAACGGATGCCGGTCACACTGAGCGAGCTGCTCGCGACGCCCGCGCTGAACCTGGTGCGGCTCACGGCTCAGGTGTCGACGCCGGCGCCCGGGGAGGCGGCCGCCGATCCCGAGCTGCTCTGGTCGCACGCCTCCGACCTCGACGACCCCAGCCCCTTCCTCGAACCGGGCCAGCTGCTGCTGACGACGGGCCGGCAGTTCTCCGAATACCACGTCGCGGACGAGTACCACGACTACGTGGGGCGGCTGCAACGGGCCGGGGTGGTGGCGCTGGGCTTCGGCACCGAGGTGCTGCGGGTGACGCCGCCCGAGCTCGTCGACGCCTGCGACGCTGCCGGGATGCCTCTTCTGGAGGTGCCCTACGCCACCCCGTTCATCGCGGTGAGCCGCCAGATCGCCGACCGGCTCGCCGCGGAGGCCCGGCAGCAGCTGGAGTGGACCCTGGTCTCGCAGGAGGCCGTCTCCCGCGCCGCCTCGACCAGTGGCGGGCTCTCGGCGGCGGTCGAGCGCGCGGCGGCCGTGCTGGGATGCGCGGTGCGGGTGGTCGACGCCGACGGCGGGCTGGTGGAAGCCGCCGATCCGCCCGGCGAGAGCGGCGCGGAGCCGCCCGGTGTGCGCCGGCGCGCCTCGGAGCTGCTCGGCCGGGGCAACCGTGCTCGGGACGGCGGCGTCGACGAGGCCACCGGCCGGCACTGGATCGTGCAGACCGTGGGCGGCACCGGTCGCCTCCGCGGCGCGGTGGCCGTGATCCGGCCGTCGGCGTTCGGGGTGGCCGAGGAGTCGGTGCTCACCGTTCTCACGGCACTCACCGAGCTGTCGTTCGAGCATGCCGAAGACCGCCGGATGGGGCTGCGCGCGATCGCCGAGCAGTTCTTCCAGCTGCTGCGCGACGGGCGCATCGACTCGGTGCGCAAGGGACTGCGCTCGATGCCGATGCGACTGCCGCGGGAGCCGTTCTCGGTGATCGCGCTGACCCTCGCCGAGCTGGGGCCCGGCATCCGCGACGCCGTCGAACGGCTGGCCGCCCGGCCTCCGCAGCGGCTGTTCGCCGCCGCCGACGAGCAGCGCCTCTTCCTGCTGGCCGACGCCGTCTCGCTGCCGGCCGCGCGGGCGCTGCTCGCGGGGGCCGAGGTGCGTGCGGGGGAGTCGGATCCGGCCACCTGGTCGCAGCTGGACACCGCCATCAGCCAGGCCGGGCGCTCCCTCGACAGCGCGCCGGCCGGGCAGCTGCTGAGCTTCTCGCGGCTGGTGAGCGAGAACGTGTTCGGCCTGCTGGCCTCCTCGCAGGTCTCCGACATCGCCCACGCGCGGCTGCAGCGGCACCTGTCGGGAGAACGGGGCCGGCGCCGGCTGGTCGAGGCCTCGGTGTGGCTGCGGCACAACGGATCGTGGGAGCCCGCGGCCCGGGAGCTGGGCATGCACCGGCACAGCCTGAAGGCCCGGATCGGCGAGCTCTCGACCGAGCTCGGCCTGCCGCTGGACACGTTCCAGGGCCGCGCCGAGCTCTGGGTGCTGCTCGCCGCGGTGGAGGTCGGTTAGCGTCAGCCGTGGGCGAGCAGCTCGAGCGCCACGACGGCGAGACCGAGACCGGGCTGACCGCGAACCGCGGCCGCTCGCCGGCTACCCTCGCTTCGTCACGCTGCCCAAGGGCGCAGGCGCCGGGCAGGGTGCGGGTGCACCGGCTGGTGCGACCGGCGGGGGCCGCCGGCTGCGGCGCTGGCCGAGCAGCACACCGCCCAGCACGAGCGCGGTGCCGGCTGCCTGAAGCGGCCCGAACGCCTCGCCGGCCAGCAGGGTGCCGAGCAGCACCCCCGTCACGGGGTTGAGCAGCCCGACGAGTCCCACGGCGCCCGCGGGCAGGTGGCGCAGTCCCGTGAACCAGGCCACGAAGGCCAGGGCCGTGGCGACGAGCGAGACGTAGGCGAAGGCCAGCACGGCCGGGAGGTCGAGCTGCGGGGGTGGCCCCTCGCTCACCGCGGCGATCGGGAGCAGGAGCAGACCGCCCGCGATCAGCTGCCACGACGTGAGGGCGAGTGTGCTCACGGGCGCGGCGCCGTCGGCGGTGCGCGACCACCGCTTGGTGAGGATGAACCCCACCGAGGAGAGCCCCATCGCCCCGAGCGAGACCGCCACGCCCCGCGGATCGATGCCGCCGCCCGGGCCGGCCGATCCGCCACCCAGCAGCATCACGCACACCCCGGTGAAGCCGATGGCGGCCCCGAGCAGCGAGAACAGGCCCGGCCGCTCGCCGAGCAGGGGCCAGGCCAGAAGCATCAGCACGGCGGCCGAGCTCGCCATGATCGTGGAGGCGACACTCGTGGGCAGCAGTTGCGAGGCCAGATAGATGAGCACGAAGAAGGCGCCGACGTTCAGGATGCCGAGCACGGCCGAGCGCCACCACCACGATCCGCGGGGTCGCTGCCGGGCGACGGCGAGCAGCAGCAGCCCCGCGGGCAGGGCGCGGATCGCGGCACCCCAGAGCGGGCTGTCGACGGGCAGGAACTGGCGCGTCACGTAATAGTTGGAGCCCCAGGCGACGGGCGCGATCGCCGTGATCAGGATCCATCGCCATTTTGCTTCCATGGAAGCTACTATAGCTTCCATGGAAGATATCCGCGACGACCGTGTCGACCTGATCCAGTCCGAATGGCGGCGCGAGCGGCCCGACCTCGACGTGTCGCCCCAGGGGCTGATCGGCCGGCTGCACCGGGTGGCCGCGGCCCTCACCGGCGAACTCGTGCCGGTCTATGCGCGACACGGCCTGAGTGAGGGGGAGTTCGACGTGCTGGCCACGCTGCGCAGGGCCGGCGCGCCCTACGAACGGGCGCCGGGCGAACTCGCCGCCCACACCATGGTCACCACCGGCGCGATGACCAAGCGCCTCGACCGGCTCGCCGAGGCGGGGCTCGTGGCGCGCGGTCCGGCCGTCGGTGACGGGCGTCGGCGGGTGGTCGCGCTGACGGAGCGGGGGCGGCACGTGATCGACGCGGCGTTCGAGGAGCACATGGCCAACGAGCACCGACTCGCGGCGCTCCTGGGCGACGAGGATCGGTCCGCGCTGGGGCCCGTGCTGCGACGCTGGCTGCTCGCTCTCGACGGGTAGTGCCGCACCCGTGCGCGACACGCCCGGAGCGCCGGATGTCGGTGGCCGAAGTTATCCTCAGACCCATCGGGCCCCACTCTCCACAGCGCAAGCCAGAAGAGCGGTTTTTCGCCGATCTGCCTGTGGATGAACAGGGCGAAAAGATGTGCACAGGTGTGGAGAGGCTGTGGATAATTACACGGGTGTAACACTTCATCTAGGGGTGCTCGATATCGCGACCAACTATATGTAGTATTGAAGTCCCGGCACCGAGCGCCCACGAAAACGGTGGACACAGGCCTGGCAACGTCCTAATTCCATCGTTCTTCCTCACTCGAGAAAGGTGCTTTTCCTATGGCAATCACGGTCTACACGAAGCCCTCCTGCGTTCAGTGCACCGCTACCTACCGCGCCCTCGAGAACAAGGGTCTCGAGTTCGAGATCTTCGACCTCTCGGTCGACGAGAAGGCCCTCGAAACCGTCAAGGAGCTGGGCTACCTCCAGGCTCCCGTGGTGATGACCTCCGAAGGCGATCACTGGTCGGGCTTCCGACCCGACAAGATCGCCGAGCTGGCCAGCCGCGCCTCGGCCTAGAGCGTTGTCCGACGACCTCGTCTACTTCTCGAGCGTCTCCGGCAACACCCACCGCTTCGTCGAGTCGCTCGGTCGCCCTGCCTCGCGCATCCCGATCTACGCTCGCGACGAGAAGCTGAAGGCGACCAAGCCGTTCGTCCTGGTCCTCCCCACCTACGGCGGGGGCGGCCTCGGCGGAGCGGTTCCCAAGCAAGTGATCCACTTCCTCAACGACGAGCAGAACCGATCGCTCATCCGCGGCGTCATCGCCGCCGGCAACACCAATTTCGGCGAGGCCTACTGCCTTGCGGGCGACATCGTCGCGCGCAAAACAGGAACCCCGCTGCTCTATCGATTCGAAGTATTCGGAACCCCGGATGACCGCGAGGCCGTCCAGATTGGATTGGACAGACTGTGGAAGCAACTCTGATCGACGCCCCCACCGCGGCGCCGGCGCTGGATTACCACTCGCTCAACGCGATGCTGAACCTCTACGACGCCGACGGACGCATCCAGTTCGACAAAGACAAAGAGGCGGCCAAGCAGTACTTCCTGCAGCACGTCAACCAGAACACGGTCTTCTTCCACAACCTGCGCGAGCGCCTGGACTACCTGATCGAGAAGGAGTACTACGAGCGCGAGCTGATCGAGTCGTACTCGTTCGAGTTCATCCAGAAGCTCAACGACCTCGCCTACTCGAAGAAGTTCCGCTTCGAGACCTTCCTCGGCGCGTTCAAGTACTACACCAGCTACACGCTCAAGACCTTCGACGGCAAGCGCTACCTCGAGCGCTTCGAAGACCGCGTGGTGATGACCGCGCTCGGCCTCGCCCAGGGCGACGAGCAGCTCGCGATCAACCTGGTCGAAGAGATCATCGGCGGCCGCTTCCAGCCGGCCACCCCCACCTTCCTCAACACCGGCAAGGCGCAGCGCGGCGAGCTCGTCTCCTGCTTCCTGCTGCGCATCGAAGACAACATGGAGTCGATCGCCCGCGGCATCAACTCGGCCCTGCAGCTGTCCAAGCGCGGCGGCGGCGTGGCGCTTCTGCTGTCGAACATCCGCGAGGCCGGTGCCCCGATCAAGCAGATCGAGAACCAGTCCTCGGGCATCATCCCCGTGATGAAGCTGCTCGAAGACAGCTTCAGCTACGCCAACCAGCTCGGCGCCCGTCAGGGTGCGGGTGCGGTGTACCTGTCGGCGCACCACCCCGACATCATGAAGTTCCTCGACACCAAGCGCGAGAACGCCGACGAGAAGATCCGCATCAAGACGCTGTCGCTCGGCGTGGTCGTGCCCGACATCACCTTCGAGCTGGCCAAGAACGACGAAGACATGTACCTGTTCTCGCCGTACGACGTCGAGAAGGTCTACGGCCTGCCTTTCGGCGACATCTCGGTCACCGAGAAGTACCGCGAGATGGTCGACGACCCGCGCATCCGCAAGACCAAGATCAAGGCCCGCGAGTTCTTCCAGACGCTCGCCGAGATCCAGTTCGAGTCCGGCTACCCGTACATCATGTACGAAGACACCGTGAACAAGGCGAACCCCATCAAGGGCCGCATCAACATGTCGAACCTGTGCTCGGAGATCCTCCAGGTCAACACGCCCACGACCTACAACGAAGACCTGTCCTACGACGCCATCGGCAAGGACATCTCGTGCAACCTGGGCTCGCTGAACATCGCGCTCACCATGGACTCGCCCGACTTCGGCCGCACCGTCGAGACCGCCATCCGCGGCCTCACCTCGGTGTCGAATCAGTCGCACATCACCTCGGTGCGCTCGATCGAAGACGGCAACGACAAGTCGCACGCCATCGGCCTCGGCCAGATGAACCTGCACGGCTACCTGGCCCGCGAGCGCGTGTACTACGGCTCGGAGGAGGGTGTCGACTTCACGAACATCTACTTCTACACCGTGCTCTTCCACGCCCTGCGTGCCTCGAACGCGATCGCCATCGAGCGCAGCGAGAAGTTCGACGGCTTCGACGACAGTACCTACGCCTCGGGCGAGTTCTTCGACAAGTACACGGATGCCGAGTGGGTGCCGGCCACGGCCCGCGTCGCCGAGCTGTTCGAGACCTCGAACATCCACATCCCCACGCAGGCCGACTGGCTCGAGCTCAAGGCCTCCATCCAGGCCCACGGCATCTACAACCAGAACCTGCAGGCCGTGCCGCCCACCGGGTCGATCTCGTACATCAACAACTCCACCTCGTCGATCCACCCGGTCGCCTCGAAGATCGAGATCCGCAAGGAGGGCAAGATCGGGCGCGTCTACTACCCGGCGCCGTTCCTCACGAACGACAACCTCGAGTACTACGACGACGCCTACGAGATCGGTGCCGAGAAGATCATCGACACCTACGCCGCGGCCACGCAGCACGTCGACCAGGGCCTCTCGCTGACGCTGTTCTTCAAGGACACCGCCACCACGCGCGACATCAACAAGGCCCAGATCTACGCCTGGCGCAAGGGCATCAAGACCATCTACTACATCCGTCTCCGCCAGCTGGCCCTCGAGGGCACGGAGATCGATGGCTGCGTCTCCTGCATGCTCTGATCATCCCCTCGCCGACTGAATTCTGAACCGGAAAAGACCATGACCCCTCCTCCCTCCGAGCCGCTCAAGCTGCTCAACAAAGTGCAGGCGATCAACTGGAACCGCATCCAGGACGAGAAAGACGTCGAGGTGTGGAACCGGCTGGTGAACAACTTCTGGCTGCCCGAGAAGGTGCCACTGTCGAACGACGTGCAGTCGTGGAACACGCTCACGCCGGCCGAGCAGCAGCTCACCATGCGCGTGTTCACGGGGCTCACCCTGCTCGACACCATCCAGGGCACGGTGGGCGCGGTGTCGCTGATCCCGGATGCGCTGACCCCGCACGAGGAGGCCGTCTACACGAACATCGCGTTCATGGAGTCGGTGCACGCCAAGTCGTACTCGTCGATCTTCTCGACGCTGTCGAACACGAAAGACATCGACGAGGCGTTCCGCTGGTCGACCGAGAACCCGAACCTGCAGAAGAAGGCCTCGATCGTTCTCGACTACTACCACGGCGACGACCCGCTGAAGCGGAAGGTCGCCTCGACGCTGCTCGAGAGCTTCCTCTTCTACAGCGGCTTCTACCTGCCGATGTACTGGTCGTCGCACGCGAAGCTCACGAACACGGCCGACCTCATCCGCCTCATCATCAAAGACGAGGCCGTGCACGGGTACTACATCGGCTACAAGTTCCAGCGCGGGCTGGAGCTCGTCGACCAGGCCAAGCGCGACGAGATCAAGGACTACGCCTTCTCGCTGCTGTACGACCTCTACGAGAACGAGGTGCAGTACACGCAAGACCTGTACGACGAGGTGGGCCTCACCGAAGACGTCAAGAAGTTCCTGCACTACAACGCGAACAAGGCGCTGATGAACCTCGGCTACGAGCCGATGTTCCCGAAGCAGGTCACCGACGTGAACCCGGCCATCCTCTCGGCCCTGTCGCCGAACGCCGACGAGAACCACGACTTCTTCTCGGGCTCGGGCTCCTCCTACGTGATCGGCAAGGCCGTGGTCACCGAAGACGAGGACTGGGACTTCTAGGGGCGTGCGCGCGGCGAGCGGGCGGCTCGCCTGGCCGGACTTCGCCCGCGGGGTGAGCATCGTGCTCGTGGTGCTTCTGCACCTGTTCCTGCTGCACTACATCTACTTCTTCTACGGGTCCGAGGGGTCGGAGGCGGTCACCGCCGTCGTCGACTTCTCCGCCCCGTTGCGGATGCCGCTGTTCTTCCTGGTGTCGGGGTACCTCGCCACCCGGGCGGTGCGGCGGCCCTGGGTGGCGGACGCGCGGGCGCGGGTGTGGACACCGGGCTACCTCTTCGTGATCTGGCTGGTGCTCAACCTGCTGGTCGACCTCGGTCGCGAGCGGTGGGGCTCGGGTGGCCCCGTCGACCCGCTCCCGTTCCTCGGCGGCAACCTCGTCTGGCCGCAGACGGTGCTCTGGTACCTCTACGCCCTCGTGCTGTTCTACGTGGTGACCCGTCTGACGCGCCGGGTGCCGGCATCCGTCGTCGTCGGCGTCGGTGTGCTGCTCTCGGTGGTCGGCACCACGTGGTTCGAGGGCCTCGGCGAGAGCCTGCTGCGCTGCTTCGTGTTCTACGTGCTGGCGGCCCGGGCACCCGAGCTGGTCGACTGGGTCGTCGCCCACTCGAGGATCGGGCCACTGCTCGCCGCCGCCCTGAGCTACACGGCGCTCACCCTGCTCTACGTACTGACGTCGATCGACTTCGGCATCTACCTGCTGGCCGGCGTCGCGGGCGTGGTGTTCGGCATCCAGCTCGCCGTGCGGGTGGGCGGGCACCGGATGGCGTCGCCGCTGCGCTACCTCGGCCGGCACACGCTCGCGATCTTCCTGGTGCACCCCTTCGTGTTCATCGCCGCGAACGACGTGTTCGTGCAGCATCCGGAACTAGCCGAAGGCATCCGGGACCGCCCCTGGCTGGTCGCCGCCTACCCCTGGGTGCTGCTGGCGGTCACGCTGGCACTCTGCGTGGGTGTGGAGGCCCTGGCAAACCGCCTGGGCCTGGGCTTCCTGTTCGCGCTCCCGTCGCCCCGCCCGAGTCCCCTCGCGCGACGCTGACCGCAGGTCAGCCCCACCCCCTCGTCGACCCGTCACTCAGTCCCGCTTTGACGCCCGGAAAGCGGGACTGAGTGACGGGTCGATGAGGGGTGTTCGGGGATCTAGAGCTGCGGGACGGCGCGGGCGGCGTACTGCTCGCGGATGACGGGGCGGTGGTCGGGCGTGGGCTCGGCCGCGAGCGAGATCGGCCAGGCCGGGCGTTCGCCGCTGAGGGCCCAGCCGGCCTGCGTGGCCGCGCCGTCGGCGACGTACTCGCCGGGCTGCGGAACCGTGACGGGCACGTCGAACACCTGGGCGGCGATCGCCTGCACGGCGGGGTTGAGTGCCGCGCCGCCGATCAGCAGCAGCCGCTCGGGCACCACGCCCACCCGGCGCACGGCGTCGAGGCCGTCGGCCAGGCCGCACAGCAGCCCCTCGATCGCCGCACGGGCGAGGCCTTCGCGGGTGGTGGACGCGAGGGTCATGCCGAACAGGGTGGCCGTGGCATCCGGCAGGTTGGGGGTGCGCTCGCCCTCGAAGTAGGGCTGCAGCACGAGGCCGCCGGCTCCGGCCGGAGCGGCCAGGGCGAGCTCGCCGAGCGTGGCGTGGTCGACGCCGAGCAGCGCGGCGGTGCTGTCGAGGATGCGGGCGGCGTTGAGCGTGGCGACCAGGGGGAGGAAGGCGCCCGAGGCGTCGGCGAACCCGGCGACGGTGCCCGTGGCATCCGCCGACGGCTCGCCGGTGACTGCGAAGACGGTGCCGCTGGTGCCGATCGACACCACGACGTCGCCCTCGGTGGCGCCGAGACCCAGCGCGGCGCCGGCGTTGTCGCCCGCGCCGGCCGCGATCACGATGCCCTCGGGGATGCCGACGGGGGCGGCGGAGGACGAGCCACCCGCGGCCCCGGAGGGCGTCGCCGAGAACGCCACCGTGCGCCCGGCGGCCTCGGCCGGCCCGAGCACCCGGGGCAGCACGGCGTCGTGGCCGAGGGTCGCGACCAGCAGCTCGCGGTCGTACTCGCCGAGCAGCGGGTTCCAGTAGGAGGTGCCGCTGGCGTCCGAGCGATCGGTGACCAGCTCGTCGAGCACCGGGCCGAGCGGGGAGACCGAGGCCGGCCCGAAGCCGCGCAGACGCCAGGTCAGCCAGTCGTGGGGGAGGGCGACCGCCGCCACGCGCGCCGCGGCCTCCGGCTCGGCGTCGCGCAGCCAGCGCAGCTTGGTGGCGGTGAACGAGGCGACCGGAACGGATCCGGTGCGCTCGGCCATGCCCTCGGCGCCGAACTCCTCGATCAGCGCGCGGGCGGCCGGTGCCGAGCGGGTGTCGTTCCAGAGCAGGGCGGGGCGGATGACGGCACCGTGCTCGTCGAGCACGACCATGCCGTGCTGCTGGCCGGCCACTGCGAGGGCCGCCACGTCGTCGAGGCCGCCGGCGTCGGCGATGGCGGTGAGCAGCGCGTCCCACCAGGCCTCGGGGTCGACCTCGGTGCCGGCGGGGTGCGAGGCGCGCCCCTGCCGCACGAGGGCTCCGGTGGCGAGGTCGCGGATGACGACCTTGCAGCTCTGGGTGGATGAGTCGATGCCGGCGACGAGCGTCATTGGTGTCTCCTGGTGATGCGGATGCTGTGGGAGCGATTCAGAAAAGTTCTGAGTGACAACATATTAGACTTGCTTTTGGAAAACTACTCGTGCGAAAGTAGTCATCGTGTCTCCCATTCGGCTGTTCATCCTCGGCGCCTTCGACGAGCGCGGGCCGATGCATGGGCATCAGCTGCGGCTGCTGGCCGAGGAGGAGCGCATCCATCTCTGGGCGGATGTGTCGGTCGGCGCGCTCTACGGGGCGATCAAGCGGCTGGCGAATGAGGGGCTCATCCACGAGCTGCGGGTCGAGCGCGAGGGCTCCTATCCCGAGCGTCAGGTTTTCGACATCACCCCCGAGGGCCGCGCCGCCCTGTCGGTGCTGCGCGAGGAGGGCCTGCGCCGGCTGGTGCTGAAGAACGATCCCTTCGACCTGGCGGTGACGCGTCTCGACCGCGACCGGCTCGACCTGCTGCCCGCCGCGATCCAGGCCCGGATCGACGGGTTGGCCGAGAACCTGGCCGAACAGCAGCGGCGGATGGCGTCCGCCCTGCCCTATCTCACCGTGGTGGAGGTCTGGGTGATGGAGCACCGGGCCGACCGGATCCGCGCCGAGATCGACTCCCACGAACGACTGCTCGCGATGATCCCCGAGATCGTCGCCGACGAACTCACCCGGAAGGTGCACCACGATGACTGACCAGAACCGCCCCGCCACCGCCGGCGCCCCGGCCCCGGCCGACGCCTCCGCGGGGGCCGCGCCCGCCATTCCGCGCCGCGCCTGGCAGGCGCTGATCGTGCTGCTGGCCGGCATGTGCATCGCCCTGCTCGACACCACCATCGTGAACGTGGCCCTGCCGAGCATCCGCACCAGCATCGACGCCTCCGAGGCGACGCTCTCCTGGATCATCTCCGGCTACGCCCTCGCCTTCGGCCTCGCGCTCATCCCCGCGGGCCGCATCGGCGACCGGATCGGCCACAAGTGGGTGTTCTTCACCGGCATCGCGCTGTTCACGCTCGCCAGCCTCGCCTGCGGACTCTCGCAGAACGACACCCAGCTCGTGGTCTCGCGGGTGGTGCAGGGGCTCGCCGGCGGCATGTTCGTGCCGGCCGTCACCGCCTACATCCAGCTGCTGTTCCCGGCGCGTTCGCGCGGCAAGGCCTTCGCCATCATGGGGGCCGTGATCGGCGTCTCGAGCGCCCTCGGCCCGGTCGTGGGCGGGCTGATCATCCAGGCCTTCGGCTCCGAAGAGGGCTGGCGGCTGGTGTTCGGCGTGAACCTGCCGATCGGGCTCGCGACCCTGATCGCGGCGGCGATCCTGCTGCCGTCGCGCCGGGAGACGGATGCGGTGAGCTCGGCCGTGGCCGGTGGCTCCGCCAAGAAGAATCCGGCCACGCAGAATTCGGCCACACAGAATCCGGCCAAGCAGGGCATGGACTGGCTCGGCCTGGTGCTGATCTCGGCCGGCCTGGTGGCGCTGCTCGTGCCGCTCATCCAGGGCGAAGACGAAGGCTGGCCGCTCTGGACCTTCCTCACCCTCGGCGCCGGCGTGCTGCTGCTCGTGGCCTTCGGCGCCTGGGAGGTCGCGTACTCCAAGCGCGGCCGCATCCCGCTCGTGCCGCCGCGGCTGTTCCGGCACCCCGCGTTCACCGGGGGCACGATCCTCGCGCTGGTGTACTTCGCCGCCTTCACGAGCATCTTCTTCACCATCTCGCTGCTGTGGCAGGCGGGCCTCGGCCACACCGCACTGGAGTCGGGCATCGTCTCGATCCCGTTCGCGATCGGCTCGATCATCGGCTCCTCGCAGAGCAACCGGCTCTCGGCGCGCCTCGGCCGCACCGTGCTGATCATCGGCACCGCCGCGGTCACCGTCGGTCTCGCCTGGGTGTGGATCGTGCTGCTGGTCACCGCCCCGATCGATCTCACGAATTGGATGCTGATCGCGCCGCTGTTCCTGGCCGGCCTCGGGAACGGTCTGTTCATCGCCCCGAACGCCCAGTTCATCGTGGCGACGGTCGACCGCCAGGATGCGGGGGCCGCCTCGGGTGTGATCAGCGCCATGCAGCGGGTCGGCAGCGCGGTGGGCATCGCGGTGATCGGCAGCGTGTTCTTCGGGTCGCTGGTCGTCAGCGGATCGTCGCCGGAGGACCTCGCGAACGGCTTCGGCGCGAGCTCGGCGGCGGCGATGGGCGTGAGCGTGGCGTTCAGCGTGCTGGCGTTCCTGCTGGTGTTCGCGCTGCCGCGACGCACGAGCGCGCCGGGCGGGCCCACCGGGGGCCACTGACCGGTCGGCGGGCGCCGGGCGCGGCGGGGGTCGTGGCATCCTGGCCCCGAAAGGGTTGCGCTGGGCTGTCCGGAGCCGCTAGCCTCGGAATCCGCGACACCACGGTCGCCCTGAGAGACCTGAGGAGGTGAACACCATGATCGAACCGAAGTCCTTCTTTTCTAAGAGCGTTGGCTTTTCTTCTGAAAGCACCTTTGTGATTCAGACCTTCCGTTCCCTCTCCATGGCGCTTCCCTCCGTCTCTCGCTCCGCGGCCTGACCGCCGCCTCGGGCAGAGCCCATCCGCAAGCGCCTCCATCATTCTGTGTTCCTGTTGGAGGACCTTCTCGTGTTCACATCATCGAGTCGCGATCACGATCGATCGTTACTGAACTTCCGAAATCCCGACCCCGTCTCGTGGGTCGATCCGGCGGCCTTCGGCCGGGGCCTGGCCGCGGGCGAGTACCGCCGCGACTGGACCTGGCTCGCCTTCGTCGACGAGCGCCCCGTCGCTCGCGTTGTCTGGTGGGGGCCCGTCGGGGCCGTGCACCCCGTCGAGCTGCACTGCCTGCTGGTGGATGCCACGCTCCCGCACCCCGAGGTGTGGGGCGCGGCGCTGATCCGCTCGGCGCACCGGGCCTTCGCCTCGGCCGGGGCCATCCTGGCTCCCGACTACGTGATCGAGGTCGACGCGGCACTCCGCGATGACCCGGCCACGCAGCGGGCTCTCGCCTGGCGGGCGCTGGCGGCGACGGATGCCGGGCTCACCCTGGTGGGCGACGGCGTCGAGAACACCGACGGCGCGGATCGCCGGCGGCTCACGTTCTCGGCCCAGGCGGCCAGGACGACCCGCTCGCCGGCACCGCGCCCGTCGGTGGCCGATACGATCGCGGCCCACTCGGCCGCGGCGCACGAGGCCGCCGACCAGCTAGCGTTGGCGCGTGAGCAATGAGGACGATCCGGGCGTGGGGGCCGCTGAGCCCTCACGCCCGGTGTCGTCCCCACCGGCGGTGATCGAGCTCCCCGTCGGAGGCGGGCCGGGGATCGCGCTGCGTGCCGGCACGATCCTCGCGCTCTGCGGCGAGAACGGCGCCGGTTTCGGCGCGATGCTCCACGATGTGACCGCCCGCATCCTGCACCACCGCCCGGCGAGGGATGCCGGGCCCACCCTGGCGCTCGTGACGCGCTCCCGCTCGATCACCACGGGGATGGATGTCACCGAGAACGTCTTCCTGGGCGGTCTGCGGCAGCGCCGGATCGGCCCGGTCCCGATCGGTTTCGACTGGGCCGGGATGCGCGCCGAGACCGCCCGTCTGCTCTCCTGGCTGGGCGGGCCCGTGTCGCCCACCGCTCCGGCCGGGGCGCTCGGCGAACTCGACCGCATCCTCGTCGAACTGGCCCGCGCCCGTCGTCGAGCGGCCTCCGCCGTGGTGCTGCACGAGCCGACCGCCCTGCTGAACGCGGCGGAGTCGGCCCGGCTGATCGCCGCGCTCGGCGTGCTGCGCGACGACGGGATCGCGGTTCTGGTGCTCACGCAGAAGCCGCGGCAGGCGCTCGGCTATGCCGACGCCGTGCTCGTCGCGCGCGACGGGGTGGTGGTGGCGCAGCATCCGCGTGCCGAGTGGGAGGCCGCCGGCGTCGAGCGCGTCCGCGAGAGCATCCTGCACGAGCTGGTCGACCGGCCACGGCCGGCACTCCCGGCTGCCACGCGCGAGCCGGCGTCGCCCGGGCCGGAACTGCTGCGCATCTCCGGCTGGTCGACGTACGACGTGCTCGATCCCACCCGGCCGGTGGTTCAGGATGCCGACCTCACGGTCGGGGCCGGTGAGATCGTCGGGCTCGCGGGCGTCGGCGACTCGGGCGCCGAGCTGCTGCTGCTGAGCGTCTACGGCGGCCAAGCCGGCACCGACTCCTCGGGCAGTGTCTTCGTTCGCGGGGAGCGCGCCGACACGTCGACGGTCGAGAGCTCGATCGCAGCGGGCCTGTTCTTCGTGGGCACCGAATCGCCCCGCTACCGGATGCGGATCGTGGGCGGTCTCGTGGTTCCGGTGCCGGCCGGGCGCGTGCGCGGCCTCGCCTCGATGGGCATGGTCGAGCGGGATGCCGGCCTGACGGACGGCGGGACGGGTTCCACCGGCTCGGGAGCGGGCGGCGAGATGGGGCGCAAGGCGCTCGACGCCGTGCGCTCGATCAGCCGCGACGGCGATGCCGCCGCTCGCGTGCGGGGCCTGGTGCGCGAGTTCCCCGCATCCGATCGCCTGGTGCTCTTCCTCGACGAGCCCTTCCGAGGCCTCGCTCCCGCGGAGCGCGACGAGCTGCTCGCCGACCTCGACCGCGCCCGGGCGGCCGGCAAGGGCGTCGTCCTGCTCTGCTCCGACCTCGCCCTCGTGCTCGCCGTCAGCGACCGCGTGCTCACGATGTCCGCCGGCCGCATCACCGGCGAGCTCCCCGCCGGCTCCCCGCCGGCGTCCGCCGCCGCCCTCATGCTCCCCGACTAGCCCCGGACCACCACCCCCCACCCCATCGAGACGTCGCAGAGGGCCCCCAAAAGGCGCTTCATCGGGCCACTTGCGACTTCTCGAATCACAGGCAGGCGCCTCGGGCGCGGCGGGAGGGGCGGGAGCGGCGGGGTAGCATCGCGGGATGTCCACCATCGAGCCCGCGGGTCCTGTCGAGGCGCCGGGGAGCGGCGGCGGCGGGCCGGTGGCCCCGGCGCCATATCGCGTCGCGCGCCGGTGGCCCGTGGTGTCGGGGGCGGTGGCGGTGCTGCTCGTCGTGATGCTGGGCGCCGTGGTGGTGCTGCGGGAGCAGGGGCTGCCGTTCGCCGTCGACAGCGAGTGGATGGACGAGATCCTCGAGCACCGTTCGCCGGTGTGGGACGTGCCCTCGCTGGTGATGAACTCGCTCGGCGGCGGTTTCGTGGCCGTTTTCGTGGTGCCGCTGGTGACCATCGCGCTGCTGCTGATCTTCCGCATGCCCTGGGCGGCGCTCTCCTTCCTCGCCGCCATCATCGCCAGCGCGGCCGCGGTGCAGCTGTTGAAGACGGTGATCGGCCGGCCCCGGCCCGAAGACATCCTCGTCGTCTCGGACTTCGGATCCTTCCCCTCCGGCCACTCCGCGAACGCCGCCACCCTCGCGGTGGTGCTCGGCATCGTGTTCGCCCGCGCCTGGATCTGGGTGGCCGGAGCCGCGTACACCCTGCTCATGATGGTCAGCCGCACCTACCTCGGCGCCCACTGGCTGAGCGACACGATCGGCGGACTACTGCTCGGCACCGGAGTCGCCGTGCTGCTGTGGGCCCCATTCGCCGCGAAGCTCTACCGCGAGAGATCGGCCTCCCACCGGCCCTTCTGGAGCCATTCCGCTCGGCCGGTCGAACCCGGTAACGTCGACTCATGAGAATCCTCCCGGCGGAGGCCGGCCGCCCATGACCTCGGTCGACCCGCTCCAGACGCACCCGGGATCGGCGCTGCCGGTCGCGATCGAGGCCATCGAGCTGCACCGCATCGGCATGCCGCTCGTGCGTCCCTTCGAGACCAGCTTCGGCCGGCAGACGGCCCGCGAGGTGCTGCTCGTGCGCGTGCTGACCGAGCAGGGCGAGGGCTGGGGCGAGTGCGTCGCGATGGCCGACCCGGTCTACTCCAGCGAGTACGTCGAGGGCGCCGCGCAGGTGATCGAGCACTACCTGGCGCCGGCCCTGCTCGAGGCACGCTTTCTGCGGGCGCCGGATGTCGCATCCGTCCTCTCCTTCGTGGTGGGGCACCGGATGGCGAAGGCCGCGCTGGAGACCGCCGTTCTCGACGCGCAGACCCGGGCCGCCGGTCTCAGCTTCGGCGAGTACTTCGGAGCGGTGCGCCCCGAGGTCGACTGCGGGGTGTCGGTGGGCATCGCCCCCTCGATCGACGACCTGCTGCAGGAGGTGCGCGGCTACGTCGACGAGGGCTACCGGCGCATCAAGCTCAAGATCAAGCCCGGCTGGGACCTCGAGCCGGTGGCCGCCGTGCGCGACCTGCTCGGGGCATCCGCCCTGCTGCAGGTGGATGCGAACACCGCCTACACGATCGGCGACATCGACCACCTGCGCGAGCTCGACGCCTTCGGCCTGCTGCTGATCGAGCAGCCCTTCGTGGAGGAGGACATCGCGGCGCACGTGCGGCTGGCGCAGGCCATCGACACCCCGGTGTGCCTGGACGAGTCGATCACCTCGGCCACCGTGGCCCAGGATGCGATCGATCGCGACGCCACGGCCATCGTGAACATCAAGGCCGGCCGGGTGGGCGGGTACCTCGAGGCGATCCGCATCCACGACGTGTGCCGGGCCCGCGACGTGCCGGTGTGGTGCGGCGGCATGCTCGAGACGGGGCTCGGCCGGGCGGCGAACGTGGCGCTGGCCGCCCTGCCCGGCTTCACGCTGCCGGGCGACACCTCGGCGTCGAACCGGTACTTCGCCGAAGACCTCACCGAGTCGTTCGTGCTGATGGACGGCCGTCTCGCGGTGCCGGCCGGCCCCGGATCCGGCGTCACGGTGCGCACCGAGCTGGTGGGCGAGTGGGCGACCCGCCCGTCGGTGCTGCTCGCGCGTGGCTGAGCGCATCCGTCTCTACGACCCGTCGGAGGTCGAGGATCGGCGGGCGGTGCTGTCGATCTGCGTGCTCACCGGCGATGCGGGTCAGGATGCCACGGGGCGGGGCGACCCGCGGGAGCTGACCGAGCGGTACGCCGCCCCCTATCTCGACCTCGAGCCCGAGCATGCCTGGCTGGCCGAGCGCGACGGCCGCGTGCTCGGCTACCTGCTCGCGGCCGCCGACACCGAAGCCTTCGCCGAACGGTTCGCCGCCCGGCCGAGCGCCTTGGCGGCGAGCGCCCGGGCCGCGCACGCCGCCGGATTGCTGCTCGCGGAAGTCGACCGCTATCCCGCGCACCTGCACGTCGACCTGCTGCCCGAGGGGCAGGGATCCGGTTTCGGCCGCCGTCTCGTCGAGCGCTGCCTGGAGCAGCTCGCCGCCGAGGGAGTGCCCGGCGTGCACCTCGTCGTCGATCCGCGCAACGAGGGCGCCCAGGCCTTCTACGCCCGGGTCGGCTTCGCCGAGCTCCGCCGCGACGACCACGGAGTGGTGTTCGGGCGGCCGCTCAGCCGACGACCAGCGAGGCCGGCGACATGAGGGCGATCAGCACCAGCGCCATCAGCGAGATCGCCCCGGCGATCGCGAGCCCGCCCACCCAGGGCCAGCGCTCGAACCAGTAGATCAGGTCGGGCAGCTCGGCCCGCAGCTTCGCCGAGGTGATCGGGTCGGCCCGGCGCTGCACCGGCACGTCGAAGGCCGAGGCGACCACCTCGATGTCGTCGTTCGACCAGAACTCGCCGCGCATCCGCATCAGCAGCTCGCCCGAGGAGTCGAGCAGGAACAGCTGGCGGTTCGTCTCGGTGGTGGCCCCGCGGTAGACGTCGAGCACGAGGGCCGTGGCGATCCGCTTGGCCGGGATGCGGTTGTCGTGCACGAAGAAGCCGCGCTCGATCAGGCCGTCGTGACCGATCCGGATGCTCACCCCGCGCAGCAGCAGGGAGCCGGCGGCGTAGACCATCACCACGAACGCCAGCGCGATGATGACCCGCGGCCAGGTGCCGCGCGGGATGGCGAACCAGAACATGGCCGCGAAGATCGGCAGTACGAGCGCGGCGGCCACCAGCCGGGTCTGGCTGAAGATCTGGGCGCGGGGGCGTACGACTCGCGCCGTGGCGCCGGGCCGTGTGGTCATCTGCTCTCGCCTCTGCCGGGGCCTGCCTCAGGCCTCGAATGGGTGATCTGCTCCGAGGATACGGGGCGCCGGGGCCGAGGGATAGCGGTCGTCCGGGGGACACGGGGCAGAAAGCTCCCAGGCTTCCCCCAGACCCTTGTGGCGCGCCGGGGTCTCCGTAGGCTGAGGCCATGACCGGTTCCGGAATGGTGCCCCTGTCCGTCGTCGATGCCTGGTGGCGGGCTGCCAACTACCTCTCGGTGGGGCAGATCTACCTGCTGGCCGATCCGCTGCGCGAGAGGCCGCTCGAACCGGCCGACATCAAGCCGCGGCTGCTCGGGCACTGGGGAACCACACCGGCGCTCAACCTCGTCTGGGCGCACCTGAACAAGCTCATCGTCGAGCGCGGCACCGACGTGATCTACCTGGCCGGCCCCGGTCACGGCGGGCCCGGAGTGGTGGCGAACGCCTGGCTCGACGGCACCTACTCCGAGCTGTTCCCGCAGATCCCGCTGGACGCCACGGGGCGGGACCGGCTGTTCCGGCAGTTCTCGTTCCCGGGCGGCATCCCCTCGCACGCGGCGCCCGAGACGCCGGGCTCGATCAACGAGGGCGGTGAGCTCGGCTACTCCCTCGTGCACGCCTACGGGGCGGTGCTCGACAACCCCTCGCTCGTGGCGGCCTGCGTGATCGGCGACGGCGAGGCCGAGACGGCCACGCTGGCCACCAGCTGGCACCTGAACAAGTTCCTCGATCCGGCCAGCGACGGGGCGGTGCTGCCGATCCTCAATCTCAACGGCTACAAGATCGCCAACCCGACCATCCTGGCCCGCATCCCCGAAGACGAGTTGCGCGCGCTGTTCACCGGCTACGGCTACTCGCCGCGCATCGTGACCGGCGGCTTCGACGGGGAAGACCCGATGGCCGTGCACGAGCGGTTCCAGACGGCGCTCGCCGAGGCTCTCACCGACATCGAGGCGATCCAGGCGCCGGCCCGCCGTGGCGAGCCGTTCGAGCGGCCCGCCTGGCCGATGATCGTGCTGAAGACACCCAAGGGCTGGACCGGCCCGAAGGTGGTCGACGGCCTGCCCGTGGAGAACACCTGGCGGGCGCACCAGGTTCCGCTCTCCGGCGTGCGCGACAACCCCGAGCACCTCGCGCAGCTCGAGCAGTGGCTACGGGAGTACCGCCCCGAAGAACTCTTCGACGAAGCGGGCCGGCCCTCCGACCTGCTGGACGCGCTGCGTCCGGAGGGCGAACTGCGGATGAGCGCGAACCCGCACGCCAACGGGGGCCTGCTGCGGCAGACGCTCAGCCTGCCGCCGCTGGAGCCGCACGCGGTCGACCTGAGCGAGGGGCGCGGAGCCGTGGTGGAGCCCACCCGGCAGCTGGGCCGCTGGTTGCGCGAGATCATCCGTCACAACCCCGACGACTTTCGGCTGTTCGGCCCCGACGAGGTGGCCTCGAACCGCCTCGACGACGTCTACGACGTCACCGCCAAGCAATGGCAGGGCGACGTGCTGGAGACCGACGAGCACCTCGCGCACGACGGCCGCGTGATCGAGATGCTCAGCGAGAACCTCGCGCAGGGCCTGCTCGAGGGCTATCTGCTCACCGGGCGGCACGGCCTGTTCACCTCCTACGAGGCCTTCATCCACATCGTCGACTCGATGTTCAACCAGTACGCGAAGTGGCTGGAGTCCAGCGCGAAGGTGCCGTGGCGCCGATCCGTCTCCTCGTTCACCTACCTGCTCTCCTCGCACGTCTGGCGGCAGGATCACAACGGCTTCTCGCACCAGGATCCCGGCTTCCTCGACCACGTGGTGAACAAGCAGGCGAGCATCGTGCGGGTGTACCTGCCGCCGGATGCCAACACCCTGCTGGTCACGGCCGAGCACTGCTTCACGACCGTGGACAAGATCAACGTGATCGTGGCGGGCAAGCAGCCGACGGCCTCGCTGCTCTCGCTCGAGGAGGCCCGCACGCACGGCGCCCGCGGGGCCAGCGTGTGGGAGTGGGCCGGAACCGAGCGGCCGGGGGAGGAGCCCGAGGTGGTCGTGGCGGCGGCGGGAGACATCCCGACCGTCGAGGCGATGGCGGCCGTGCAGATCCTGCGCACCGAGATCCCGGATCTCGCGGTGCGGTTCGTCAACGTCGTCGACCTGATGCGCCTGCAGGACAGCGCCGAGCATCCGCACGGCCTGGATTCCGAGGCCTTCGACACGCTGTTCACACCGGACAAGCCGGTGATCTTCGCGTTCCACGGGTATCCGGCGCTGATCCACCGGCTCACCTACCGGCGCACGAACCACGCCAACCTGCACGTGCGCGGCTTCAAGGAGATGGGCACCACCACCACGCCGTTCGACATGCTGATGCTGAACGACCTCGACCGGTTCCGGCTGGTGATGGACGTCATCCGGCGGGTGCCCCGGCTCGCCACCGCGTACGCCGCGCTGTCGCAGCGGATGGACGACGAGCGGGCCGCCCACCGCGCCTACACGCGCTCGCACGGGGAGGACATGCCCGACGTGCTGGGGAGCGCGGGGCTGCCCCTGCGATCGGCGGAGGGTCCGGATGCGGCGGGAGCCGATCCGGGGACGAGCGCCGACTTCTAGACGGGCTCGATCACC
The DNA here is from genome assembly GCF_052048175.1 of Herbiconiux dendrobii. Classification (NCBI taxonomy): domain Bacteria; kingdom Bacillati; phylum Actinomycetota; class Actinomycetes; order Micrococcales; family Microbacteriaceae; genus Herbiconiux; species Herbiconiux dendrobii. Next base: position 536,016 of record NZ_JBLZQV010000001.1, read on the forward strand.
CCGATCGGCTCGCGCTTCTCGGCCTGGAAGCGGTCTTCGGTGCGGCCGAGCGCCCAGTAGCCCGAGAGCGAGAGCTGGTCGCGGGTGATGCCGCGCTCTTTGAACAGGTTGCGCAGGGCCTTCATCGCGGTGCGCTCGCCGTGGGCGAAGACCTGCGGGCGGCCCTCGGGCCAGGGCTCGGCGGCGATGGCCACGGCGAGGTCGAGCGTGGGGTCGGTCGTCGCGCTGCTGTCGCTGTCGTCACTGTCGTCGTCACCGTTCCCACTCGCGTCGTCGTCCTCGGGTGAGCGCACCAGCCAGTTCACGGTCACGCCCTCCGGCGCCTCCAGGGGCAGGATGTCGTCTTCCGACGAGACGGTCACGAAGGCCAGGCCGGTCGCCCCGGCCGGCAGGGCTTCGAGGGCGGCGGCGATCGCGGGGAGCGCCGAGAGGTCGCCGGCGAACAGGTACCAGTCGAACTCGGGCTTCGGGGAGAACGCGCCGCCGGGGCCGCGGAAGGTGATCTCGTCGCCCGGCTCGGCGTCGCGGGCCCACGGGCCGGCGAGCCCCTCGTCGCCGTGCACGACGAAGTCGATGCTGAGGGTGCGCGCCACCGGATCGACCGCGCGCACGGTGTAGGTACGGGTGACCGGCAGGTCTTCGGGGGCGAGCGTCTCGCGAAGCGCCTCGATGTCGTAGGGTGGCGCCAGGCCGAGCTCCGGCTTGGCGAAGAAGATCTTCACGTACTTGTCGGTGTGGCCGTTGTCGGTGAAGGAGCCGAACTGCTCGCCGCCGAGCACGAGCCGCACCAGGTGCGGGGAGAGCTGCTCACGGCTGATCACGTGGAGGGTGGTCTGCGGGCGGGCGGGCCGCGCGGAGGGAATCGTCATGTTGCACTTCCAAATCTCTGTTAGGCAAGCCTAACTCTCTCGCGACGACGTGCGTCGCGCCACTGGGTAGCATCGAAGTATGAGCAACGCGAATCTCCTCGGTGTGCCCGAGACCCTCCTGCCCGACGAGCCCGGTGTGCGCGAGGCGCTGGCAGGAGCCGTGGGCTGGGAGGTCGACGAGGTGCTCGAGGCCACGGTGAAGCAGTTCCCCACGTCGTCGCTGGTGTGGGCCACCCTCTCCGATCGCGCCTTCTCGCGCGGTGAGCCGATCCCCGCCTACGCCTACGCCCGGGTCGGCTACCACCGCGGGCTCGACGCGCTGCGCAAGGCCGGCTGGCGCGGCCAGGGCCCGGTGCCGTTCTCGCACGACGGCAACCGCGGCGTGCTGCTCTCCCTCTACCTGCTCCGCCGCGCGGCCGAGGCCATCGGCGAGACCGACGAGGTGACCCGCCTGACCGAGTTCCTCGACGGCGCCGACGCCACGGCGATCCCCCGCATCGAGGCCGGAGAGCGCTAGCCGCCGCTCGGCGTTAACCCGCGCCGCACGGTTGGCTTCTGCAGAGCTGCTCGGCCTCGCACGAACGAACGCGCCGCCCCGGTCATCCCGGGGCGGCGCGTTCGATCAGGTGCTGCGGTCGCCGATCAGGCGGAGGTGCGGCTGCGCCGGCGGACGATGATCGTCACGAGCAGCCCGGCGGCCACGGCCAGCGCGCTCGCCCCGGCCAGGAACCACGGGAGCTCGGAGACGCCGGTGCTCGCGAGCGATCCGCTGTCGGCGCCGGTATTCGAACCGGAGCCGGTGCCGTTCCCGGTGCCCGATCCGTTGCCGTTGCCGTTTCCGGTGCCGTTCCCGGTTCCGCCGCCGTTGCCGTTGCCGTTGCCGGTGCCTGTTCCGCCGCCGTTGCCGGTGCCCGTACCGCCGCCGTTGCCGGACCCGCCCGTACCGCCGCCGTTACCGCTGCCGCCGCCCGAGCCGCCGCTTCCGCCGCTGCCGCCCGATCCGCCGGATCCGCCGCCACCGCCGGTCCCCGGGCCGCCGGTGGACGGCGGAGAGGTAGGCGTGTCCGTCGAAGGCGGAGACGTCGGCGTGCCGGTCGACGGAGGTGATGTCGGGGGAGTGGTGGGAGGTGTCGTGGGCGTTCCGGTCGACGGAGGGGACGTCGGGGGAGTCGATGTCGGGGGAGTGGTGGGAGGCGTCGTGGGCGTTCCCGTCGATGGCGGCGACGTCGGTACCACGCAGTCGCCCCCGGTGAACACGTTGTCGTCGAGGGTGACCGAGCCGTTCCGGGCGAGGGCCCGGCCGTCGATGGTCGATCCGGAGGCCACGGTGATCGAGGTCAGCGCCATGATCGTTCCCACGAACGAGGTGCTGGTGCCCAGCGTGGCCGAGCTGCCGATCTGCCAGAACACGTTGCAGCTCCGGGCGCCGTTGATCGTCACGACACTGCTGGAGGTCGCCGTCGTGAGCGCCGATCCCACCTGGAAGACGAAGACGGCGTCCGGATCGCCTTCGGCGTCCAGCGTCAGCGGACCGGTGAGGCCGATCGAACTGGCGGCGTTGTAGACGCCCGGCTTCAGCACGCGGTTGCCGAGGTCGCCCTCGACGCTCGCGTCGGGTGCCTGTCCGGCCGCCGCGTTGTAGGCGACGACGAGATCGCTCTGCGCCTGCAGCGCTGCCGCGTCGGCCGCGTGGGTCGCGCCGCCCACGAGTCCCGGCGGAAATCCGGTGATCGTGTCTTTCGGGTGTACGCCGAGGTCGCCGGAGAGCACGCTCGGCCCGGTGTTGGTGACGGACTGCCCGCCGAGCACGGAGTAGGAGGAGGCCGTTCCCAGATCGACGCTCACCCCGATCGCGCTGGCGGGTTGGATGGCCAGCAAGGTGGTGATCCCCGCCGTCAACCCGATCGCCACCGCGGCTGCCGTGCGATGTCCGCCCCGGCGCCGTGACGGCACGGATGACGGACGAAGAAGAACTGAATGACCATGTCGGCTTCTCATTGAAGCCCCCAAAATACCCCCGTGCTGCGGAGGCCCCGAATCACACCCTGTGAGTACAGCTGACTGTAGGTGCAGGTGTCTAGATCACCTAGCAATTATGTGGGACTGCCAAATGCCTGTGAAAAGGGGTCTGCCAGCGTCATGACCGGTGCGGAGATTGCAGGATGCGAACTCCTCGGGGCGGGAAATCCCCGGAATTCTCGGATCGGCACCATCTCGCGCAGAGAGAACAATACACACGGTTCCTGCATAATCACCACGGATATCCGAAAAACGTCACAGAAGTCGCGAAAAGTGGCGCGCATCGTAGGTACCCACAGGGCAGGCGCAACAGATCGCCGGCCAGCGACAATCTCCGCGATCGACAGCGCCGACCGGGGCCGGCGAGGCGGCAGAGGGGGGAACGATCACCACACCGCAGAGGCGGCGGCGCATTGATATGTGCGGCGGCAAGGGCATGCGCGCGGCATCACGTCTTCGTCTCTGAACCGCCCGTGCTCAACACATCTCCGTCTCACGCGGGCCGCGGAAAAGACTCGTTCGGGTCGCGTGCCTGACTTTGACATAAATATCCGCGAGGCAATTGTGCCCGAGCCTTGGTCGTGGGCTCGGGCACAGCGCCGACTCGGTCGCTGTCAGCCTCGGAGGTAGGAGACTGCGGCGATAGCGCCGATGACCATTGAGAGGATGTTTGCGGCAATGCCGACAAAGCTCAGGATGATGCCGACGAGCGCGATTGTGCGTCCGGCGGGTTCGCGCGACCGGGACAGGAAGCCCAGGATCACGCCGGCGATGGCGAGCAAGATCCAGAGGATGGGCAGGAAGAGGCACAGCACGATGCTCACGATGCCGAACACCAGCGAGAGAATCGCCAGGGTCTTCTTGTTCGAGGTTGCGGGCGCATACGCGGGATTGGTCATTTGACTTTCCATTCTTGTACAAATGTCGATGTGTGATCGGCAACAATTTAGCGTGATCCACGAGGTACGTGACGCCACCCGGCAGGGCGAGTACGTTGGCGGGCAACCGCGAAGGTTTCTGGATGACTAGGGGGCGAACTACAGCGTAAGAGTCATGAGGATGGCACATGTGGCTATAGGTGTGACATCTGATCAGGAGGCCCGATGGCCAGGCCTAGCTGCTGATGCAATCGATGAATTTCTGAATGGCCGACGGCATGTAGCAACGGTGTGGTTTGAAACCGATGCCGGAGTCACCGGCTCTATCCCCGTTACGGAGCGCTCCAGCATCACGTTCGTCGACGAAGCCGAACCAGAGGGATTTCTGGGTGCACTGGCGCTGTTCGGTCCGGAAGCAGAACCTACCCAGTAGCAGCACACTGTGAAACCTGAAAGCCCCTCTCGCCCCGACTACGAGTAGTGCGACTCAACGAACAGAGGAGGCCCCCGGGACAGACAAATTGTCTCGGGGGCCGACCTCCCACATTCTAAGCATCGAACCCGCGCGGGCCGGCGCGCTCCCATCTGAGAGGAGCACCCGTCGGCCCAGTGGCACCCCGTCGACAACCTCCTGCCCGCCGAGCTGATCTTCCCGAGGCCGGGCACGACGGAGCCGGACGCGATCATCCGCTTGGTGGACGTGATGCTCGAGGGCGAGCCGGTGTCGCGGTGGCGGGTCGTGACGTGGCACTCCGGCCCAAAGCGGCGCCGGCTGATTGGGGCCGGCTACTACCGCGAGCTCGACGACGCAGCAATGGTCGCGCACCGGCACGCGGTGGGGAACGCGGGCAGCAACATCATCCAGACCGCCGGGGCGTCGATCAATATGAGTGTGGAGAAGGCAATTTTTCGTTGATAGCCGACGAGTGCGCGACAGTCGTGATCCTGTTACCTTTGTGCCTATTAGGGGTGGGGGATGTGCGCGGTTCCCGCGCGGGGCTTTCTGCCGTCGATTTCATTCAGGGGACGATGATGCACAAGAAGATTTCATGGCGGCAGGTGCTGGCGGTGCCGGTCGTCGCGACGCTTGCACTCGGTGGGGCGTTGCTGGGCGCCGGCGCGGCGAACGCTGCCGAGGACACGCTGGTCGTTACGAGCCCGACGCCAGGCCAGGTACTCGATTCGCGCACCGTTGTGTTCGCGGGCACTGGGTCGAACGGGTCGACGGTGAACGTCCTCGACGAAGACGGTGACCGGATTCCCGGTACGACAGCTGCCGTCGTCTCCGACGGCGTGTGGACCACCACCGGAACCTACGAGGAGACGGATGAGGTCGAGCAGACCGTCTACGTCAACCAGGTCACCGGAGGCTCCGGTGCGGGCGAAGAAGAAGTCTCGTTCGTTCTTCCGCCGGCATACGGCTTTGCCGTCCTGAGCCCGGTCGAAGGCGAAACCACCGTCTCCCGCACCGTGGTCTTCGGCGGCACCGGCACCGACGGCGCCACCGTCAACGTCCTCGACGACGACGGAAACCGAATCCCGGGAACCGAAGCGGCCGTCGTCACCGACGGAATCTGGGTCACCACCGGAACCTACACCGAGGACGACGCGATCGATCAGACCGTGTACGTCAACCAGGTCATCGGCGGCGCGGGCCGCGGTGAGCAGACGGTCTCATTCAAGCTGCCCGAAGAACTTCTTCCGGCGCCGGTGATCACCGCGCCGACGGCGGGGCAGGCGCTCACCGGCGCATCCGTCACCTTCACCGGCACGGGAACCCCCGGCAAGAACGTCTTGCTCGCCGTCGTTCCCACCAGTGCCGTCGGCCAGCTCTCCAGCATGGCGCAGGCCGTCCCGGCAGATCCGGAAGACCCGATCGTCGTCGACGACAACGGTGATTGGACTGTGACACTCGCGCTCGAGCCGGGCGACTACACGGCAGCTGCTGCCCTGGTCACCCTCGGCCCGGACAACACCCTCGAGTCGATCATCTCCGAACCGTCCATCCCGGTCCAGTTCACCCTCGCTGCCGCGGCGGTCCCCGTCACCCCGGTGACCCCTGCCGGGGACGGCAGCACCAAGCTCGCCAACACCGGTGCCGAACTTGGCGCCCTCGGCCTCGGCGGCGTGCTCGCCGCAGCTGGCCTCGTGCTGGTACTTGTGCGTCGGAAGACGCGCCTCAGCTAGTCGCTCACATCAGAAGGGGGCATGCTCGAGCTGCAAGATTGCTCAGGCATGCCCCTTTCTCAGCGCTTGCGCGGACTCACTTCGGCTCCCTACGCCTCACCTGAGAGCAGCCTGGGCAAGCCCTAGCTGGAAGTCGACGCTCAACGTAGGTTCTACGAGTCGGACCCGATGACGTCTACGGTTTGATGGCCGTCAACCCGACATGCGGCACCCCAAGGCCGCGGGAAGACCGGTCTGCGGCTTCCTGCCAGCTGAGCCCCAAACGACGCTGGCGGGAAGTCCGCACATCCCCCAGGCCAAGGGGAGCGCGCTAGCCCCAAACTGAGTGCTCAACCCTTGGCCTCACGGCACCTTCGCTGACAGACCCGATATCGGCCGAACAGGCTCCGTGTTATTCGATCCTAGGCAGTCTTCTCCGCACTCGCACTGGCTCGCATTGCAGCGCCTGGTCATCGCGAGCAACGTAAGGGCCGGGGGTGCGCCTACCCAATGCGCACTCCCGGCTAGGGAACGTGCGGGGGAAACGCTCCCATGCCCGCCACAATAACCAACCCCGAGGATCGTGACCGGAGCAACACTGCGATACCGCGGTCGGCAGGACCGACAACAGAGGGGTGGGCGGCACGGCTGCAACCGAGTACTGTCGCATCTCATGGTGGGAATCAGCGTGGAACACGGTACCGGTAAGGTCCGCAGAATCATCGACTCGACTGGTGCGGTGCTGGCCTTTATCTATCTGATGGACGACGGCTGGCACATCAAGCACGACAACCGGCACGACCGTCACGCATGGGAGGGACCCTACGCGACTGTCGAGGACGCGGCCGATAGCTTTCAACCGATGAGTCCGACGGGCGCCGTACCAGGCTTGACGCGCTAACGATGTCGAGCCAAAGCAACGCCTCCGATCCCAGCCTGTTCCGTCAATCGATCCGTGCTATCGCCGAGGCCCACCCGCTGAGGACGCCGTGGCACTACGACCAGAATCTCACCAGCCCGCGCCCTGACCGACTCGACGCCAAGACCGCCTACTTTGTCGAGTACATCCAGTATCTCGAGCAACGTATTGCCTCACTCGAAGACAGGCTCGACGGACGCTGATGTCCCGCTCTCGATACAGCACGGTCGCCGTCATCGTCCTGGCAGTCGCTGTCGTGAGCTTCATCGGACTCATCGTCTGGGTGATCACCGCTGGCAAAAACCCTTCCGTGCTGTTCTTGGTCGGCGTTCCGCTCCTGGGGTTCGGGGCAGTCATCGCAGGGCGCATAGTTACCAATCGGAAGCACCCTGACGGCTAACCATGAACCTCTACCTGCCGCGCGGCATCGAGGACGACCACTACATCGTTGTCCAGGAGGTCGACGGCATGCTCAGCGAGACACCGTGGCGGGTCGAGCGGGAATGGAACGGGTGGGTGCTCAGCCACGCAGACGATGGAGATCTCACGGACTGGGCTCACAACCTTGGCGCGTTCCTCACCCCAACTGCAGCCGTACAGATCCTGCGCGACATGCTTTAAAGCCGGCTACCCTTCGGCGCCACCGCGATTGGGACATCTCAGACGCCACGCTCTAAGCGGCGGGACCGAAAGGCTCCTTCGGAACTACGTCACCGTGAGGCTGGAATACCGTTGTTCCTGGCGACGATTCGTAGAAGGCGCCTAACCCAATGTGTACAGGTGTCGTCTCTGCAAGACGCTTCTCCTGCCAGAAGGTTGTGTTTGCGAGATCTCGGCGGGTCAATTTACCGGCTATCAAGAAGTTCACCAGCTCAATAGAGGTGGCACTTGACCGCCCATCGATCGATTGCCCAATTCGGCTGTGCAACTGAACGATGTTAGGGGTGAAGACCACCGGTGTGGCTGATCTTGAAGTCGCACTAATGTCCTCAAAACCGACGTCCAAGGTCATCTCTGTTGCGCCGGAGCCGTTGAGAAGCACCGCTAGATGAATGGCCCCACCGAGCGACCAGTCGACATACTGATCGAGGCGCACAGCGAGTGTCTGGCTGTTGATGCCCCTGAGCCAGGCGGTAATAGCGTTGTCGTCGTGCGTCTGGATTTCTAATGCCATCTCGGTGCCGGGGTAAATAGCCGAGAAGAGAATGGCGGGCCCCCGATCGGGGGCTTTGCAGGCCAGGAATACGTGAAACTCTGCCATGCTGCGCAGTGCCTCAAGGCCTAGGGCCAGCACCGCCCGGGCGAAAGTGACCAGCGCCGTCAACACCTTCAGGCGCGGGCTACCCATGATGGTTTCCTGACGCGAATACATCTGAAGGAAGCGCGCTTCTGCTTGCGTGGAATAGTGGGCGCCACCGGCAGAGTTGGCCACATACGCACTGCTGGCGCGAAAGCTGAAGGTCTCGTCGCGGAGCGTGAGAAAGGTGAAGTCGAGCGCGTCCCGAACGCTCACTTCGCGCGGCGTGGAACGGGTTCGCACGTGAGAGACGTCATTGGAGAAGGTCTCCTGCATTCCCTCGATCTCCGGGATGGGCTGATCCACTGGTAGCCAAACTGTCGGCGACAAATTGAGTTCATCGGCGATGCGAAAAAACATCGGGTCGGAGTCCCTGCGATTTTCAAGCAGCATTGCCCGCAACTGTGTCGCGAGGGTCGTGCCGTGATGGATCGCCCCCGCCTCGACGCTCTAGCGCCGACTGTACTAGCCGCCAGATCCAACGTCATTGCCAGGCCGACCGGACGATCATGCTCGCTGAGCTACCGGATCCATGGGGGAAAGGCCCGACGCCTAAACAAACGAAGAGCCCCCGGTCCGGCCGATAAGGGCCCCGATGGAGAGACATCGATTTCGACAACGGGGTCGTGTATCTCGGCCTCGCGCTCTCCTACGTCAACGAAGCGGGCGTGAAGCCGGTCATGACGTTCACCAAGCCCAAGAGCGGCCGCGGCCGGAACGTCGATTTAGATGCCGCAGGCCTCGACGGTCTGCGCGAGCGGCGCGACGACCTGGCCGCGAAGGTGCCCGAGCTCGCCACGGCCGACGCGCTGGTGTTCTGCAACCGGTACGCCCGCGCCCACAACCCTGTGCAGTTCAGCGCCCAGCGGCGCCGCCGGCTAGCTGAAGCACAGAAAGACCTGCCCGCCCTACCGACGCTCTCCGTGCACGAACTACGGCACACGCACGCGACTCTGCTGCTGCGTGCCGGCGTGCACCCCAAGATCGTCTCCGAACGCCTGGGACACGCCTCCGTCACGATCACGATGGAGGTGTACTCGCACGCGATCCAGAGCCTGCAACGCAACGCGGCAAGCCTCATGGGTGGGATGCTCGACGGACAAACTGTGCCGGCTGGTGTGCACCGATCGGGCGACGTGCTCGCGATCGGCGCATGGCGGGGGAATAACTGGCGGAGAATGGGGGATTCGAACCCCCGAGGGCTTGCACCCAACACGCTTTCCAAGCGTGCGCCATAGGCCACTAGGCGAATTCTCCTGGAGCATCGCTCGCGAACGGGCGAATGACCATGAAGCATCCTACCCGTACGAATGGTGCGCCGCGAACCACGGGCCGGCCGCGGGGAGCGGGCGCAGCATCCGGACCCCGGAGGAGACCGTGCTCAGAGCGCGCGGAGCGCCTCCGCGATCGGCGTCTCGCCCGAGATCGCCTCGAACTGCCGATGCACGCCTTCGCCGGTGCTGAGCAGCTGCGACACGATCCAGGCCACGTCGGCGCGGGGGATGCTGCCGCGGCCGGTCGACGGCGCCAGGATGACGAGGCCGGTGGCCGGGTCATCCGTCAGCCCACCGGGGCGCACGATCGTCCAGTCGAGGTCGCTCGCGCGCACGGCCGCATCCGCTTCGCTCTTCGCCCGCAGGTAGACCTGGAACACGTCGTCGCTCTCGGGGTCGAAGTCGTCGGCGGCCATCGCCGAGACCAGCACGTAGCGCTTGGCTCCCGATCGCCAGGCGGCGTCGGCGAGCAGGATGGCGCCGTCGCGGTCGACGGTGAGCTTGCGCTCGGCGCTGGACCCGGGGCCGGCGCCGGCGGCGAACACCACCGCGTCGATCTCGCGCGAGGCGAGCTCGGCGGCGAGCGTCTCGGAGTCGGACTGCTCGAGGTCGAGCACGAGCGGCTGCCCGCCGGCCGCCTCGATGTCGTCGCCGTGGTCGGGGTTGCGGATGATCCCCCACACCTCGTGTCCGGAGGCGGCGAGCAGTTTCGTGGTGAGCAGGGCGATCTGGCCGTGGCCGCCCGCGAGTGCGATCTTCATGTCTCCAGTCAACGCCCTCGGGCGGCCCACCGCGAGGTCCCGGACACGCGGATCGACTTGCTACACTGGTTCCCGGCTCCCCGTGTGGCGCCATCCAGGCCAACTCCCCCAGGACGGAAACGTAGCAAGGGTAACCGGGCTCTGGCGGGTGCGCGGGGAGTCCTTTCTCGTTAACGGGCGGTCGGGCAGATCGGGCGGTCAGGCAGATCGGGCGGTCAGGCAGAACGCGCGGTCAGGCAGCGCTCTTCGCGGGCGGCCCGTCCGGGGAAGTGGCCGGCCCGTTCGGGGGGAGGTCGCGGCATCCGCTCTCCCCCTAGTCTTCTCGCAGAGCGCCGAAGGGTCGGCGCCGACGAGGGAGACACCATGGGCATCCGCCGCACCGCCACGCTGACCGGGCTCGTGTTCGCTCTGGCCGTCACGGCATCCGGATGCGCCGGCTCGCCCGAGCCCGCCCCCACCGCGACCGTCACGGTCACCGCCACCGCCGCCCCCGCCACCCCGACGGCCGTACCCACGACCGACCCGGCCCCGGATCCCGCTGCCTACGTGGCCGACGACCCCGCCACCTGGGTGATCAGCTACGCGGGGATCGGGCCGCTCGACCTCGACTCGACCCTCGGCGCCATCCAGACCGAGATGCCGGTCGCCGTGGCCACCTGCCGCCCCGGGGTCGACACCTACAGCGTCGACGGCCTCGGGCTCACGGCGGTGACGGGCAACGACGAGACCGACCCGGCCGCGCCGATCCAGGTCGTCCGCCTGCTGCCGCTGGACGCCTGGTCGCCCGGCTCGCCGGCGCCGCTGACCGAGAAGGGCATCGGGCTGGGCTCGACCGTGGCCCAGCTGCAGGCCGCCTATCCCGAGCTCGACACCTCCGTGGGCCCGAACAAGACGACCGTCTACCAGATCGCCGCCGACGGCCGCACGATCAACTTCGAGGACTACGGAACGGGCGCGATCACCGCGATCTCGGTGGTCGTGGGCACCAGCGTGGCCAGCGAGTACTGCGGCGCCTGACCCGCCGACGTCTGGCCGGCAGCTGGGTGATGGCCCGGCACCCGGGCGCGGCGCCGGGCACGCGCCCTAGGATTGGACACGGACGACCGAAGAGGATTCCGTGGCTCATCTCGATACCCCATCCATCCCCGCCGACGCCCCCCGTGCCGGCGTCAAGAGCATCTACATCACCTCCGCCGAAGGGCACTCCGGCAAGTCGACGATCGCGCTCGGCGTGCTCGACATGCTGCGCCGGTCGGTGCAGCGGGTCGGCGTGTTCCGCCCGGTCGCCCGCTCGGTGACCGCGCGCGACTACGTGCTCGAGATGCTGCTGGCGAGCGAGGGCAGCGGGCTCGACTACGAGACGGCCATCGGCGTCACCTACGACGACGTGCACGACGACCCCGAGGCCGCGCTCTCGCGCATCGTCGAGCGCTACAAGGCGGTGGAGCGCGAGTGCGACGCCGTCGTCATCCTCGGCTCGGACTACACGGATGTCGGCAGCCCCACCGAGCTCGGCTTCAACGCGCGCATCGCCGCGAACCTCGGCGCCCCGGTGCTGCTGGTGCTCGGCGGGCGCAAGGGGCAGGGCTCGGACGAGCTGCTCGGCCACTCGGAGGCGCGCACCGCCGACGAGATGCGGCAGATCACCGAGCTGGCCCTGGTGGAGCTGCGCACGGCGCACGCGACGCTCGTGGGCATCATCGCGAACCGGTCGGATCCGGGGCACCTGGAGAAGATCCGCGACGCGATCGGCTCGGCGGCCCGGGAGGCCGTGGACGGACTGGCCGCTGCGGCCTCGCCCGCGGCATCCGGAGCCGGCGCGCTCACCGGCGCGGCGCCCGTCACGGCATCGATCCCGGCGCAGCCCCGGCGCATCCCGGTGTGGGCGATCCCCGAAGACCGCGTGCTGGTGGCCCCGAGCATGGCCGGCATCCTCGAGTCGATCGACGGAACGCTGGTGCTCGGCGACGAGCGCCTGCTGGCGCGCGAGGCGCTGGGCGTGGTGGTGGCCGCGATGTCGATGCGCAACGTGCTGCCGCGGCTCACCGAGGGGGCCGTCGTGGTGGTTCCGGGCGACCGCGCCGAGCTGCTGCTCGCAGTGCTGATGGCCAACGCCTCGGGCACGTTCCCCTCGCTGGCCGGCATCGTGCTGAACGGCGGATTCGATCTCCCCGAGCCGGTGATGCGCCTGATCGTCGGGCTCGATCCCTCGATCCCGATCATCCGCACCGAGCTCGGCACCTACGAGACCGCCGTGCGCATCACCTCCACCCGGGGCCGGCTCGCCGCCGACTCGCAGGTGAAGTACGACAACGCGCTCGGCCTGTTCGAGCAGTACGTCGACCGCAATCAGCTGCTGAAGCTGCTCGACGTGAGCAAGGCCGACGTGGTGACCCCGCTGATGTTCGAGTACGGCCTGCTCGACCGCGCGCGGATCGCGGGCAAGCACATCGTGCTGCCCGAGGGGGACGACGACCGCATCCTGCGCGCCGCCGCCACCGTGCTGAAGCGCGGAGTGGCCCGGCTCACCATCCTGGGCGACGTCGACGCGGTGCGCGGGCGGGCCGCGGAGCTCGGGCTCGACATCGACGAGGCCGCGGTCGTGAGCCCCTCCGACCCCGAGCTGCGGCAGCGGTTCGCGGAGGAGTACCAGCGGTTGCGCTCGCACAAGGGCATCACCTTCGACATGGCCTTCGACACGGTGGTCGACGTCTCGTACTTCGGCACCATGATGGTGCAGCTGGGACTGGCCGACGGCATGGTCTCCGGCGCCGTGCACACGACGGCGCACACCATCCGGCCGGCCTTCGAGATCATCAAGACCCGGCCCGGCGTCTCGGTGGTGTCGAGCGTCTTCCTGATGGCTCTGGCCGATCGGGTGCTGGTCTACGGCGACTGCGCCGTGGTGCCCGATCCCACCAGCGAGCAGCTGGCCGACATCGCGATCTCCTCCTCCGAGACGGCCCAGCAGTTCGGCATCGCGCCGCGGGTCGCGATGCTGTCGTACTCGACGGGGTCGTCCGGTTCCGGTGCCGACGTCGAGAAGGTGCGCACCGCGACCGCTCTCGTGCGCGAGTTGCGGCCTTCGCTGCTCGTAGAGGGCCCGATCCAGTACGACGCGGCGACGGATGCCGTGGTCGCCGCCGCCAAGATGCCGGGATCGAAGGTGGCCGGCCGGGCCACGGTCTTCATATTCCCGGATCTGAATACCGGCAACAACACCTACAAGGCCGTGCAGCGCAGCGCGGGAGCGATCGCCGTCGGGCCGGTTCTGCAGGGGCTCAACAAGCCGATCAACGACCTGTCGCGGGGAGCGCTCGTGCAAGACATCGTGAACACGATCGCCATCACGGCGATCCAGGCGGAGGGCACCTCATGAGCGCGATCCTGGTAGTCAACAGCGGATCCTCGTCGTTCAAGTACCAGCTGATCGAGGTGGAGAGCGAGCAGGTGCTCGCCTCGGGCCTGGTGGAGCGGATCGGCGAGTCGCTCGGGCAGACCCGGCACACGATGCCCGAGGGCTCGTCCACCAGCGAGACGCCCATCCCGGACCACACCGCGGGCTTCCGGGCGATGCTCGACGCGTTCGAGACGCACGGGCCCTCGCTGGCCGAGCATCCGCTGACCGCCGTCGGCCACCGGGTCGTGCACGGCGGAAAGCGGTTCCACGAGGCGACCGTCGTCACCGAGCTGGTGAAGATCAACATCGAAGACCTCAGCGAGCTCGCGCCGCTGCACAACCCGGCGAACCTGGCGGGCATCACGGCGGCCGAGAAGGCCTTCCCGGGGGTGCCGCAGGTGGCGGTGTTCGACACGGCGTTCCACCAGACGCTGCCGCCCGCGGCCTACACCTACGCGATCGACGCGCAGCTGGCCGAGAAGCAGCGCGTGCGGCGGTACGGGTTCCACGGAACGTCGTTCGAGTACGTGACCGGGGCTGCGGCCGACTTTCTCGAGCGCCCGGCATCCTCGCTGAACCTGATCGTGCTGCACCTCGGGAACGGGGCCTCCGCCTGCGCGATCGAGGGCGGGCGCTCGGTCGACACCTCGATGGGCATGACGCCGCTCGAGGGGCTCGTGATGGGCACCCGATCGGGCGACCTCGACCCCGGCATCCTGTTCCACCTGCACCGCAAGACCGGGATGGGGTTCGCCGAGCTCGACGAGCTGCTGAACCGGCGCAGCGGGCTGCTGGGGCTGTCGGGGCTCGGCGACATGCGCGATGTGCAGAAGGCGGCGACGGGGGCGGATGACTCGGTGGGGGCGGATGACTCGGCTCAGGCCGAATCGGCGGCGCTCGCGCTGGACGTGTACCTGCACCGGATTAAGGGATACGTGGGCGCGTACTACGCCCAGCTCGGGCGCGTCGACGCGGTCGTGTTCACGGCGGGCGTCGGCGAGAACAACGCGTTCGTGCGGGCGGGAGCGCTCGCCGGGCTCTCGGAGCTCGGCATCGAGGTCGACGAGGAGCTGAATGCGGCCCCGTCGTCGGAGGGCGCCCGCCGCATCTCGCCGCCGTCGTCGCGCGTGCAGGTGCTGGTGGTGCCCACGAACGAGGAGCTGGAGATCGCGCGGCAGTCGTTCGCGGCCGTCTCGGCCCGCTAGCGCCCCCGAGGGCGCGGGTAACCCCGTCAGTCGTCGGCGATCAGGCGCTTGCCGAAGCTGACGGCCGCATCCTGCGTGTAACCGAGCGCGCGGTAGAACGCGAACACGGGCTCGTTGCCCTCGCGGATCTGCAGGTTCACCTTCGGGCAGCCGCGCTCGAGCAGGCGCTGCTCGAGGTGCGTCATGAGTGCGCGCCCGATCCCGCTGCCCTGCGTGTCGGGGTCGACCGCGAGGTAGTTCACCCAGCCGCGGTGCCCGTCGTAGCCGGCCATGGCGGTCCCCAGGCGCTCGCCGCCGCCCACGGTGCCCGGCGCGCGCTCGGCGACCACGAAGAGGTCGGGCTGGGTCGTGAGTTTGCGCGCGATGTCTTTGCCCGGATCGTTCCAGGGGCGGGTGAGACCGCAGCGCTGCCAGAGGTCGATCGCCCAGGCGGTGTCGGTGGGGACGAAGGGGCGGATGCGCAGGGCGTCTGAGGCGGAGCCCTGCGGTGCCGCGACCACGGCCGAGACCGCCCCCGCGACCGCCTCCGCCGGTGGCTGGTCGAGCGCGCGCTCCACGGCTCGGGCCATGCCGGCGCGCTGGGATGCGGGGGAGTAGGTCTCGGGATCCGCCGCGCCGAGCGTGCTGAAGCCCTCCGACTGAGCGACCAGCGTGAGCGCTTCGAGGTGAAGGCGCGGCGCGTCCCAGTCGGGGCGGCAGGCGGCGAGCAGACGCTCGATCCGTTCGACGAAGCGGCGGTTCTGCTGCCGGTGGCGCGCGGCGAGATCGGGGTCGGTGAGGGCGGCGGCGAGGAAGCTGATCCAGACCCGGGCCTCGTCGTCGTCGCCCGACTCGGGGGCGAGCGCGTTGAACAGCACCGCCAGGAGCGCCTCCCGGGGAGACGTTCCGGATGCTTCGGCCGCGTCGGCGGTGGCCGCCGTGCGGTCGTGCAGGAGGTCGCGCGCGTGCAGCAGCAGCGCCTTCTTGTCGGGGAAGGCGTGCAGCACCAGTCCGGTGCTGCAGCCGGCGCGCTCGGCGACGGCGCGCAGGGTGAGACCGGTGAGCCCTCGCTCGGTGAGCACCGACCAGGTCGCCTCGGAGAGTCGCCGCTGCTGGTCGTCGAGATCGCGTTGCCGTGCCATCCGATAAGCGTAACAAGTGTTACGGTACTGTTCGTTACGAAGCCGCAGCCGAGGCCGCAATCACCCGAGATGAGGAGCGTATGCCCGATCCGATCGCCGTCACCATCGCCCGCGAGCACTTCGACGCTCCGGATGCCGCGGCCCTCCGCCAGGCGCAGCGCGACGAGCTCGACGCCCGGTACGGCCGCGACGACCACGAGCCCGGCGCGACGCCCACGGCCGACAGCGTGCCGATCTTCCTGGTGGCGCGCACGGCCGACGGCACGGCGGTCGGCTGCGGCGGTCTGCGCCCCCTGCCCGACGGCGGCGCCGAGATCAAGCGCATGTTCGTGCACCCCTCCGCGCGTGGCGCCGGCGTCTCGACGGCCATCCTGCGCGCGCTCGAAGAGGAGGCCCGCGGTCTCGGCCTGGACCGCCTCGTCCTGGAGACGGGCACCGCTCAGCCCGATGCCATCCGCTTCTACCAGCGCGAGGGCTACGCCCCCATCCCCCTCTTCGGCCCCTACGTAGGCTCCCCCCTCTCCCTCTGCTTCGCCCGAACCCTCTAGCCCGCCCGAAGCGAGGCCACGGGGCGGCAGGCCGCAAGCATCCCCGCCCCGGCAGCAAGCACCACCCGGCAGCCAGCATGTCGGTAGCCCGAGGTATTGTTGGCGGGTGTCCACCGCCCTGTATCGCCGCTACCGGCCCGAGAACTTCGCCGAGATGATCGGGCAGTCGCAGGTGACCGATCCGCTGATGACGGCGCTGCGCACGAACCGGGTCAATCACGCCTATCTGTTCAGTGGTCCGCGGGGCTGCGGCAAGACCACGTCGGCCCGCATCCTGGCCCGCTGCCTGAACTGCGCCGAGGGTCCGACCGACACTCCGTGCGGCGTCTGCCCGAGCTGTGTCGAGCTGGGGCGCGACGGCCCGGGCTCGCTCGACGTGGTCGAGATCGACGCGGCGAGCCACAACGGTGTCGACGACGCGCGCGACCTGCGCGAGCGCGCGGTGTTCGCGCCGGCCCGCGACCGCTTCAAGATCTTCATCCTCGACGAGGCGCACATGGTGACGCCGCAGGGCTTCAACGCGCTGCTGAAGATCGTCGAAGAGCCGCCGGAGCACATCAAGTTCATCTTCGCCACGACCGAGCCCGACAAGGTGATCGGCACCATCCGGTCGCGCACGCACCACTATCCCTTCCGCCTCATCCCGCCGGCGCAGCTGCTCGAGTACGTGCAGTCGCTCTGCGACTCCGAGGGCGTGGAGGTGGCTCCCGGCGTGCTGCCCCTCGTGGTGCGCGCGGGCGGCGGATCGGCCCGGGACACGCTGTCGCTGCTCGACCAGCTGATCGCCGGTTCCGAGGGCAACCGGGTGGAGTACGAGCGCGCCGTCGCGCTGCTCGGCTACACCCACGGCGCCCTGCTCTCCGAGGCCATCGACGCGCTCGGCACGCACGACGGGGCCGCGGCCTTCGACGCGGTCGACCGGGTCATCCAGACGGGGCAGGATCCGCGCCGTTTCGTCGAAGACCTGCTCGAGCGCGTGCGCGACATCATCGTGGTCGAGGCCACCCGCGAGCAGGCCTCCGCCGTGCTGCGCGGCGTGCCGGCCGATGAGATCGAGGTGATGCGCCGTCAGGCGGCCCTGTTCGGGCACGCCGAGCTCTCGCGGCTCGCCGACATCGTCAACACCGCACTCACCGAGATGACGGGTGCCACCTCGCCGCGCCTGCACCTCGAGCTGATGGTGGCGCGGGCCCTCGTGCCGGCCTCCGACGACTCGCAGCGCGGTGCGCTCGCCCGCGTCGAGCGGCTCGAGCGGCGTATCGGCGTCGACGGTCCGGATGCGGGGCGTCCGGTGGCCGCCGCGGTCGGGTCGGCCCCCGCAGAACGTGTGGCCGCGTCCAGCCCGGCCGTGCCCGTTTCCTCGCCGGCGCCTGCTGCTTCCGCCCCGGAGCCGAGCACGCCTGCCGCCGCGCCGACGGCATCCGCGGCCTCGGCGGCACCCGCGTCACCCGCCGGCCCCAGCACCCCGGCGGAGTCGCCGGTCGAGACGCCCGACGTCGTGGCCGTGCCTCAGGCCGCCGTGCCCATCCCGGCTGCGGATGCGGCTGCCGCGGCCGAGTCGCCGGCGGCCGTCTCCGCCGCAGCCGGCGAGGTCACGCTGCAGCAGATGAAGGATGCCTGGCCCGAGATCCTCGAGGCCGTGCAGAAGGCCAAGATGACCGCGTGGCTCGTGGTCTACACCGCGCAGGTGCGGGCGCTCGACGGCGACGTGCTGACGCTCGCCTTCCCGAGCGAGAACGACGTCGCGAGCTTCAAGGAGCGCTCCGCTCCCGGCCAGGGCGTGAGCGAGTTCCTCCGCCAGGCCATCCTCGACGTGCTGGGCCTGCGCGTGATGTACCGCGCCAACGTCGACACCTCGCTGCGCCCGCACCATGACCCGTCACCCGAGGCCCCGGCCGCGCCTGCCGCACGTCAGCCCGCCACCTCGACGCAGCCTCCCCCTTCGGCGCAGGCGACTCCGCCCGCCGCTCAGGGTCCGACCCCGACCGCGGGCCGGGCCGCGCAGTCGCGCTCCACCAGCGCTCCATCGGCCCCCTCGGCGAACCGGGCCGCCGCGCCCACCACCAGCTGGGACGTCGTCGCCATCCCCACCTCGAGCGACGACGAGCCCCCGTTGGCCGACGAGCCGATGCCGAGCGACGAGCCGGAGCTTCCCGCCGATCGCGCGGACAGCGTTCCGGGTGCCGGCGCTCCGGCGCAGTTCTCGGCTCCTGCTCCGGCGTCCGCGGCCCCCGCTCCGGCCGCCGGATCGTCGGCACCGCAGGCCGCTGCGCCGACGACGTCGGCGAGCACCGCCTCCGCCGCCGCGCCCGTGCGCGCTCCGGCGGCTCCGTCCCGGCCCCCGGCGGCCACGGCGGGCGGCCGCGCCCGCTACGGCGAGGCCGTCGTGCGCGAGATCCTCGGGGCGAACTTCATCGAAGAGCAGCCGCTGCCCGGCCGCGAGGGCTGACCCGGGTCGTCCACCCCGGTTCCACCCGCCCCACACCGACCCCGACGACCGGCGAGCATCCGCTGAGAGGCCCCCACCATGTACGAAGGAATCGTCCAAGAGCTCATCGACGAACTCGGCCGCCTGCCCGGCATCGGCCCCAAGTCGGCCCAGCGGATCGCGTTCCACATCGTGCAGACGGAGTCGTTCGACGTGAGCCGGCTCGCCGAGATCCTCACCGACGTGCGCGACAAGGTGCACTTCTGCCAGGTGTGCGGCAACGTCTCCGAGCAGGAGACCTGCGGCATCTGCCGTGATCCGCGCCGCGCGCAGAACCTGATCTGTGTGGTGGAGGAGGCCAAGGACGTGGTGGCCATCGAGCGCACCCGCGAGTTCCGCGGCCTGTACCACGTGCTCGGCGGCGCGATCAGCCCGATCGACGGCATCGGCCCCGACAACCTGCGCATCCGCGAACTGATGCAGCGCCTCGCCGACGGCACCGTCACCGAGGTGATCATCGCCACCGACCCCAACCTCGAGGGCGAGGCCACGGCCACCTACCTCTCCCGGCTGCTCACCACGCTCGAGATCCGCGTCACCCGGCTGGCCTCGGGCCTGCCCGTGGGCGGCGACCTCGAGTACGCCGACGAAGTCACGCTGGGCCGGGCCTTCGAGGGGCGCCGCCTGGTCGAGAACTGAGTTCTCGTGCGCACGCCCACACCCGGGCCCCGCAGCGCGGTCTGCCGTTCACAGGGCTGCATTTCAGCCGGAGCGACGCCGAATACGGCCCCGCTCGTCGTTATGTGCAGCCTTGTCAACCGGTCCGCGCCGGGTGACACCCCGTGATCGAGTTCGTGGTCGTCGCCGAGGCGCCCGACGGCCGCGTCCGGCTCCTGCCGCTCGACGCGAGCGCGGAGTCCGGGAATTCCCCGGCCGTGACCGCGATCTCGGGAGTTCCGACCGCCGAGGCCGCAGACTCGCGGATCGCCACGGCCGAGGCGGTCGTCGTCGAGCGGTCTGAGCTGGCGGCGGCCGTCTCGCGGCTGGAACGCGGCCATCACCCCCGCTGGGTGTGGGACGACACCGCCCGCTGGTACCCGGGCCTGCTCGCCGCGGGCGTGCGGATCGAACGGGCCCACGACCTGCGCCTCGTGCACACGATCCTGCGGGCGTCGGAGCTCACCGCGAGCACACCCTTCGCCAAGGCGCCGCCTTCCGACTGGGATCGTGCGCCGGTGCGACTGCCGGGAGCCGATTCCGATCTCCCGTCGTCGATGCCGACCGTTCCCGCCGACCAGACGACCTTGTTCGACGACGCGCTCTTCACCGCGCCCGCCGAATCGCCCGACCCGGGGAGACCGGGCGAAGCGGCGCCACCGCGCACTGCCGGTGCCCGGCCCGCTCCGCCTGACCGGACCGGGCCGGACGAGCTCACGGAGTTCCGCGCCCAGCGCACGGTCCTGGCCGAGGCCGCCGACCCGAGCCGCATCGCGCTCCTCGCCGCCGCCGAGTCGGCCGGCGCCCTCGTCGCCGCCGAGATGCGGCACGTCGGACTGCCCTACAGCGCCGAACGCCACCACGAGGTGCTCGAAGATCTGCTGGGCCCCCGCCCGCAGCGGCCGCCGGGCGCGCGGCCCGGCGATCCCGATCCGCGCCCGGCGAAGCTCGAGGCCCTGCTCGCCCGCATCCGCGACGCCCTCGCCGATCCCACGGCCAACCCCGACTCCCCGGCCGAACTGCTCAAGTCGCTGCGCCGCGCGGGCATCCGCGTCGACAGCACCCGCTCCTGGGACCTCACCCGGATCGACCACCCCGCCATCCCGCCCCTGCTCGACTACAAGAAGCGGGCGCGCATCCTCACCGCCAACGGCTGGAACTGGAGCGACACCTGGGTGCGCGACGGCCGCTTCCATCCCACCTACATCCCCGGCGGCGTCGTCACCGGCCGCTGGGCTTCGGAAGGCGGCGGCGCCCTCCAACTGCCGAAGGCCGTCCGCAGCGCGGTGCGCGCCGACCCCGGCCGCCTTCTCGTGGTGGCCGACGCCGCCCAGCTCGAACCGCGCATCCTCGCCGCCCTGGCCGGCGACCGCGCCATGGCCGAGGCGGGCCGCGGCCGCGACCTCTACGACGGCATCGTGGCCTCGGGCGCCGTCGACACGCGCCCGCACGCCAAGCTCGGGATGCTCGGCGCCATGTACGGCGGCACCTCGGGCGAGAGCGGCCGGATGCTCCCGCGCCTGGCCAAGGCCTACCCCGCGGCCATCGCGTACGTCGAGGCGGCCGCCCGCACGGGCGAGGCCGGCAACCGCGTCTCGACGAGGCTCGGCCGCACCAGCCCGCGCCCGGGCGACGACTGGCTCGACCTGCGCGACGCGGCGACGGCCGACGGCGCCTCCGACACGGTGCGCGCCCGCGCCCGCCAGTCCGCGCGCAGCTGGGGCCGCTTCACCCGCAATTTCGTGGTGCAGGGCACGGCCGCGGAGTGGGCGCTGTGCTGGATCAGCTCGATCCGCCGCCGCCTCTGGGCGCTCGGCCGCGACGGCGCCACGGATGCTCTACTCGAGCAGCGTCCCCACCTCGCGTTCTTCCTCCACGACGAGGTGATGGTGCACACGCCGGCGGAGCTCGCCGAGCAGGTGGCCGCGGAGCTCCGGGCGGCCGCGGCCGAGGCGGGCCGCCTCATCTTCGGCGACGCCCCGGTGGAGTTCCCGGTGACGGTCGCGATCGTCGACCGCTACGACCAGGCCAAGTGACCGATCGGGCTCAAGCGGCGGCGGGCACGGCCGCGACGGCGGCGGGGGCCGACGAGGACGCGACCGACGACACGGCCGGCCACGCATCGACCGAGCGCGCCAGCAGTTCGAACGCCGAGGCGCCGTCCTCGGCCGTCAGCGAGCCCCGGTCGACGCCTGCGACGATCCGCAGGTAGTCCAGCCGCCGGCCGGCGAGCTCCGGCGTCACCGCGCGGCCGTGCGCCGCGGTGTCCAGCGCGAGATCCGCCCGCAGGCGGGCGCGGAGGGCGGTCTTGGTCCAGTTGGTGCTGCTCATGAGCCCACGCTAAGACGCACGCCTTACGCGCAGATGAACCCCCGGTGACCCCGAGCTGGGAATACACCCCGACGCCGCCGCGATATACTCGGCAGTCGGGTTCCGTGCACCACCCGCACACGCACGCACCCGCTTCCCCGCCCCGCCCCACCAGGAGTCCCCGTGAGCTTGATCGTTCAGAAGTTCGGCGGTTCGTCGGTCGCCGACGCGGAGAGCATCAAGCGGGTCGCCAAGCGCATCGTCGAGGCCCGAAAGGCCGGCAACGAGGTCGTGGTCGCCGTCTCCGCCATGGGCGACACCACCGACGAACTGCTCGACCTGGCCCACGAGGTGGCCCCCATCCCCGCCCCGCGCGAGATGGACATGCTGCTGAGCGCCGGCGAGCGCATCTCCATGGCCCTGCTCGCCATGGCCATCGAGAGCCTCGGCCACGACGCCCGCAGCTTCACCGGCAGCCAGGCCGGCATGATCACGGATGCCACGCACGGCTCCGCGCGGATCGTGGACGTCACGCCGGTGCGCCTGCGCGAAGCGCTCGACGAGGGCGCGATCGTGATCGTCGCCGGCTTCCAGGGCTTCAACCGCGACACCAAAGACATCACCACGCTCGGCCGCGGCGGTTCCGACACCACGGCCGTCGCCCTCGCCGCGGCGCTGAACGCCGACGTGTGCGAGATCTACACCGACGTCGACGGCATCTACACCTCCGATCCGCGCCTGGTGCCCAAGGCCCGCAAGATCGACCGCATCACGAGCGAGGAGATGCTCGAGCTCGCGGCCAACGGCGCGAAGGTGCTCTACATCCGCGCCGTGGAATACGCCCGGCGCCACGGCGTCACCCTGCACGTCCGCTCGTCGTTCAACAACAACGAGGGCACCATCGTCTACAACCCGACGGAGACCGAGCCGAACGGCCCCGCCGTCGTGCCCGGATCATCCGTCATCCCGTCTGGAAGTGAGGGTCTCGTGGAAGAACCCATGATCGCCGGCGTCGCCACCGACCTCAGCGAAGCGAAGATCACCGTCGTCGGCGTGCCCGACATCCCGGGCAAGGCCGCACAGATCTTCACGGTCGTGGCCAAGACCGGCGCGAACATCGACATGATCGTGCAGAACGTGTCGGCGGCCTCCACCGGCCTCACCGACATCTCGTTCACGCTGCCGAAGACCGAGGGCCAGTTGGTGCTGACCGCCCTGCGCGCCGAGCAGGAGGATTCCGGCTTCAAGGCGCTGCAGTACGACGACCAGATCGGCAAGCTCGCGCTCGTCGGCGCCGGCATGCGCACGAACGCGGGCGTCTCGGCGAAGCTGTTCACCGCACTGTTCGAGGCGGGCATCAACATCGAGATGATCTCGACCTCGGAGATCCGCATCTCGGTGGTCACCCGCGCCGACACGATCAACGACGCCCTGCGCGTGGTGCACACCGCCTTCGGCCTCGACGCCGACGTCGAGGCGATCGTGCACGCCGGCACCGGCCGCTGACCCGACCATCTCCCCGAACGAAGGACACACCGTGAGCAAGGCACTGAACGTCGGCGTCGTGGGCGCAACCGGCCAGGTCGGCAAGGTCATGCGCCGCCTGCTGGAGGAGCGCGACTTCCCGATCGCGAGCATCCGCTTCTTCGCCACCGCCCGCAGCGCCGGCACCGTGCTGCCCTTCAAGGGCCAGGACGTCGTCGTCGAAGATGTCGAGACCGCCGACCCCACGGGCCTGGACATCGCCCTCTTCTCGGCCGGGGCCACCGGATCGCGCGCCCAGGCGCCCCGCTTCGCCGCCGCCGGCGTGACCGTGATCGACAACTCCAGTGCCTGGCGGATGGACCCCGAGGTGCCCCTCGTGGTCTCCGAGGTCAACCCGCACGCCATCACGCAGGCGGTCAAGGGCATCATCGCGAACCCGAACTGCACCACCATGGCGGCCATGCCCGTGCTGAAGGTGCTCGACGCCGAGGCCGGCCTCGAGCGGCTCATCGTCAGCACCTACCAGGCGGTCTCCGGATCGGGCCTCGCGGGCGCCGAAGAGCTGGCGAACCAGGCCATCGCGGCCACCGCCGACCCCGAGAAGCTGCTGAACCTCGTGCACGACGGCGGCTCGGTCGACTTCCCGGCCCCCGTCAAGTACGTCGCCCCGATCGCCTTCGACGTCATCCCGCTCGCCGGCTCGATCGTCGACGACGGCGAGCTCGAGACCGACGAGGAGAAGAAGCTCCGCAACGAGAGCCGCAAGATCCTCGAACTGCCCGAGCTCCGCGTCGCCGGCACCTGCGTGCGCGTGCCCGTCTTCACCGGCCACTCGCTGAGCATCAACGTCGAGTTCGCCAACGACATCACCCCCGAGCGCGCCTACGAACTGCTGGCGGATGCTCCAGGCGTGCAGATCGCGGACGTCCCGACCCCGCTCCAGGCGGCCGGCAACGACCCCAGCTACGTGGGCCGCATCCGCCAAGACCAGTCGGCCCCCGGCAAGAAGGGTCTCGTGCTGTTCATCAGCAACGACAACCTGCGCAAGGGCGCCGCCCTGAACGCGGTGCAGATCGCCGAGGTCATCGCGGCGAGCTAGCCGCACCGGAGCGGATGGACATTCCCTCCCGTCGAAACGTCGGGCGGGTCCGAATCACCCGTATGCCTCAGGGTTACCGGAATCTGATCCTCGTCGGGGCCGCCTTCGTGGTGGCGGTCGTGCTCGTGCTGCTCGCGGTCGCGCAGGTGTCGTCGCGCAACGGGGGCGACCCCCAGGCATCGAGCTCGCCGAGTGCCGCGGCGGCGGATCCGAACGCCGTGCGGGTGGCGTTCTACGGCGACTCGTACACGCTGGGAACGGGGGCCAGTGACCCGGCGAAGCGGTGGTCGAGCATCGTGAGCGCCGAGCGCGGCTGGAGCGAGTTCAACCCGAGCGTCAACGGGCTCGGGTTCGTGAACAATCGCGCCAGCACGCCGCCGGACTACTCGGGCGACGACGAGGTGAGCAAGGTCATCGCCGACGATCCCGACATCCTCTTCATCACGATGGGCCTGAACGACAACTTCTCGATGCCCGGGCGCGCGGACGAGATCCAGGATGCGATCCGCACCGACTTTCAGACCCTGAAGGCCGCGCTCCCGGATGCCCGCATCATCGTGGTGGAACCGTTCTGGTACACAGACGAGCGCCCCGACTCGGTGCCGCAGATCATCGACTGGGTGAAGTCAGGCGCCGAGGACATCGGCGCCGACTACATCCCGGACGCCTCGCACTGGATCGAGGGTCATCCCGAATGGATGGCCTCCGACGGTCTGCACCCGAATGACGAGGGCTACGCGGCGATGGCCGAGAAGATGGACGCCGCCCTGCGCGGACTCGGCCTCTGACCCGGCCGGCGGCGGGGCCCGCAGCGGATAAACTCGCGGCATGGTCGAGCACTACGAGCAGCGCAAGGCGTCGATCGCCGTCTCGGCCCTCCTGGCCGCCGTCGCGGTCGCGACCGTGGTCGTCGGCGTCGTGGCCGGCCTCGCCGACCCACCGCCGAGCGCGGTCGCCTGCCTGGTCTTCCTGCTCAGCGTCGGCGTGACGGCGGTCTACCAGATCCCCGTCGGCCGCGTGCCCGGCCTTCCCCCCTTCGGGGTGGCCAGCGCTCTGCTGGTGATCGGCTCCGTCGGCGAGAACCCCCTGCTCGACATCGGACTCTGGGTCGCCGCATTCTTCATCTCCAAAGCCGTCACCTCCCGAGCGCCCTGGATGGCCGCGCAGTGGGCCGGTATCGCGGCCATCGGCGGCATCACCTTCGTCGCCGTCTCCCGCGCCCTGATCGCCGCCGGCGTCTGGGAGACCGTCGCGATCGTGGCGGGCATCGCCGCCCACATGCTCGTCGTACTGGTGATCGAGTTCCTGCGCGACGGCGGCCGCTGGAACATCGACCGTTCCCGCGGCGTCAACGGCCTGAGCCCGTGGCGTCTGCTCGGCGTGCTCGCCCTCACCTCGCTCGTGGCGGTGGCCGTGTTCGGGGCGAACACGGGCGCCCTCGCCCTGGTCGACGGTCCCGACCAAGAGCTGCGTCTCGCCCGCGACACCGTGCCGTTCCTGGTCGTCGCCCTGATCTTCTACAGCGCGGCCAAGCGCCGGCAGACCCGCAGCAGCGAGCGCCGGCTGAGCGGTGTCGTGGATGCGGCGCGGGCGCTCCCCTGGGACGTGCTGCAGGATCCGAAGGTCTCCATGGTGGAGTTCGCCCGCCGCGCGATCGACGCCACCGAGTTCGAGGTGCGCCGCACCCCTCCCGGTCGCAACGAGATCGGTGCGCGCTTCTCGGCCATCGACGCCATCGATCCGCAGCTGGATCCGGATGCCGTGCTCCCCGACGACGACGACGTCAGCCAGGAGCACCAGCAGGACGCCGTCGAGCCCACCGAGTACCTCGTGGCCAGCCGCAAGAACGGCGGCGTGCCGTTCACCCCCGACGACGAGCTCGCGCTCGACGCCATCGGCCACATCGCCTCCGAGACCGCCCGCGTGCGCGGGGCCTACGACACCCTGCTCGACCGGGTCGACCGCGACTCGCTCACCGGCCTGCCGAACTACAACGCCTTCCAGCGCTCGCTCGCGCGCCTGAACGAAGACCGCAGCTACGCCTCCGGAATCGCCGTGCTGTTCATCGACCTCGACCAGTTCAAGCGCCTGAACGACACCGAGGGTCACCACATCGGCGACGAGGTGCTCTCCACCGTCGCCACTCGCCTGCGGGCCAGCGTGCGCCCGCACGACTTCGTGGCGCGGGTCGGCGGAGACGAGTTCGTCGTCATCCTCACCAAGCTGCAGTCGCTGGCCGAGTCCAAGGCCGTGGCCGATCACATCGTGGCCAACATCGGCGCCCCCGCCACCCTCGGCGGCCGCGAATACCGTCCGCTGGTGAGCGTGGGCCTGGCGTACTCCGGGCACCAGGAGACGGATCCGCAGTCGATCGTGGTCGACGCCGACCACTCGATGCTGGCCATCAAGAAGTCCCGCCGTCAGGGCGGCCCCTCGTTCGAGAGCAGCATCGGCATCTCGCCGCACCGCTCCAGCCGCATCAACGAGATCGTGGCGAAGGCCATCGACGACGGCGTGCTGAACGTCGTCTACCAGCCCATCGTCAACACGGTCGAGGACAAGATCTGGGCGTTCGAGTCGCTCGTGCGGTACACGCATCCGGAGCTCGGCCGCATCTCGACCTCCTCGCTGATCGAGAAGGCCAAGGGTCTCGGCCGCATGGACCTGCTCACCAAGCAGGTGATCGAGGCCTCGCTGAAGTCGGCGCGGGAATTCCGCAAGATCGTGCCGAGCATCACGATGATGACGATCAACCTCGAGGTCGAGCAGATCCGCGACGAGCACGTCGGGGCCTTCCTCAAGGACATCGTGCCGCGCTATCCCGACGTCTCGCTCTGCCTCGAGCTCAACGAGCGCTCCACGAAGGACATCGACGACGACCTGCGCGCCCAGGCCGAGCACTTCCGCCAGCTCGGCATGCTGATCGCGCTCGACGACTACGGATCGGAGGCCTCCAGCGTGGGCGCCCTGGTGCGCATCCCGATGGACATCCTGAAGATCGACCGGTCGCTGGTGGACAACCTCGACGACACCCGCCAGCGCGAGGTGGTGCGCGCACTGCAAGGCTTCGGCGACGCCTTCGACTACTCCACGGTGGTCGAGGGCATCGAGACCCAGGATGCCGTCGACGTGCTCGTCGGGATCGGCGTGCGGCACGCGCAGGGCTTCTTCTACGGCCGTCCCGTGCCGTTCGCGCAGACCATGTCGCGGCTGAAGGCCTACGGCGCCGTCGGTACGGTGGGTCGTGCCAGCTCGATCAGCGAGCCGGGCACGACCGCTGCGTCCCGGTAGGCTGGGGGTACTGTCCAGACCGGGAGGGCCTTCGTGAACAGAGTGCTGCCGCGGGTCGGCCTGGGGGTCGCGATCGTCGCGATCGTGGCGGTGCTCGGCGCCATGGTGGTGGGGATCGGCTCGATCCTCGGCCAGGGCGGCGTCGCCTCTGACAACCCGTTCGCGGGCAAGACCCTCTTCGTGGATCCCGGCTCCAAGGCCGCGGCCGCGGCGTCGGATGCCACCACGGCCGGCGACACCGCCGATGCCGCGACGTTCGAGAAGATCGCGGCCGTCCCGACAGCCATCTGGCTGACGCCGGAGAAGCATCCGGCGGGCGAGATCGGCGGCTACGTGGCCGACCTGGTCTCGCAGGCGAAGAAGCTCGATCAGACACCGATCTTCACGGTCTACGGCATCCCGAACCGCGACTGCGGCAACTACTCCGGCGGCGGACTCTCGGCCGAGGAGTACCCGGTGTGGGTGCAGGAGATCGCGACCTCGCTCTCGGGCAGCGACGCCGTGATCATCCTCGAACCGGATGCGCTGGCGCTGGCCGACGAGTGCGACAACGTCCAGGAGAGGCTCTCCGAGGTCGGATCCTCCGTCGACACCCTGGCCGGCGCGGGACTGACCGTGTACATCGACGCCGGGCACTCCAACTGGGGGCCGGCCGCCGACATGGCCGAACTGCTGAACAAGGCCGGGGTGAGCCGGGCGCGCGGCTTCTCCACCAACGTCTCGAACTACAACTCCACCGATCGCGAGCAGTACTACGCGAACGAGATCTCCAGCCTGACCGGCGGCGCGCACTACGTGATCGACACCGGCCGCAACGGCAACGGCTCCACCGGTGAGTGGTGCAACCCCTCCGGCCGGGCGCTCGGCGCCGAGCCCGCGGCCACCAAGTCGGGTTCGGCCCAGGACGCGAACCTGTGGGTCAAGCCGCCGGGGGAGAGCGACGGCACCTGCAACGGCGGTCCGGTCGCGGGGGAGTGGTGGAGCTCCAACGCCCTCGAGCTCGCCGCCGACGCCGGCTGGTAGCGGCGCGCGTCACTCCTCGGCCGACGCCACGGGGAGGCCCACCGCAGCCCGGGCGACCTCGCCGATCAGTCCCAGGGGGACGGATCGGGGCAGCACGCTGAAGGCGCCCGACGACAGGGCGAGCTGCGCAGCGGCCGCATCCTCCTCGCCGCCGGCGCTCAGCACGATCACGGCGGCCCCGGAGGCGCGCACGGTGCGAACGCGCGAGACGACGGAGGTACGCGCCGAGGAGGCGGCATCCAGCAACACCAGCTCGGGCGGGAAGCCCTTCGCCTGCAGCAGGTCGCCCCAGCGGGTCGCCTCCAGCACCACGGCCAGTTCCGGATCGTGGGCCCGGAACCACTCACGCAGTCCCGCGCTGAAGGCCTCGTCCTGGCTGAGCACCGCCACCCGTTCGGGCCGGCCACCGGAAAGACTCATCGTCGGCCCCATCCGTTGATACGATCGTGGCAATGGACACCAATTCGGAACGACGCGTCGCGGTGATCATCGAGGATGATGCCGACATCCGCCATCTGCTGGAGACGGTCTTGACCCAGGCGGGGTTCGAGGTCATCGCCACCGGCAACGGGCTCGACGGCGTGCAGGCGGTGCGCGCCTACGACCCGATGGTGACCACGCTCGATGTGAGCATGCCGGGCATCGACGGGTTCGAGGCCGCGAAGCGCATCCGTGCCTTCAGCAACACCTATCTCGTGATGCTCACGGCACGCGACGAGGAGATCGACACGCTGCAGGGCCTGGAGGCCGGCGCCGACGACTACCTCACCAAGCCGTTCCGCCCGCGCGAGCTGCGGGCCCGGGTCGAGGCGATGATGCGCCGGCCCCGCCAGGTTCTCGCGGTCGACGGCTCCGGCCCGGTCGCGCCGGTCGCGCAGCCCGCGGCTCCCGCCCCGGCGGTCGCGCCCGTCCCGGCCGCTGCGGCACCGGTCGCCCCCGCCGCGCCCGAGCAGGTCTACGCCGCCCCTGCGGCGGCTCCGCCCGCCGCCGCACCGGAGCCCACCGCCGCGGCCGAGCCGGCCGGCCCCAAGAACTACGATCGCGAAGACGGCTGGATCGAGCACAACGCCCTGTTCGTCAACTCCGAGATGCGTCTCGCCGAGAAAGACGGCAAGGCCATCGACCTCACCCGCAGCGAGTTCGACCTGCTGAACGCGCTGATGGAGAGCCAGCGGCGCGTGCGCAGCAAGGCCGACCTGGCGCTGCTGCTGCGCGGCGAGAGCTACGTCACCGCCCACTTCGTGAGCGAGGCCGACAAGCGGGCCATCGAGGTGCACATGGCGAACCTGCGCCGGAAGCTCGCCGACAGCATCACGACGCCGCGCTGGATCGAGACCGTGCGCGGTGTCGGTTATCGTCTGGCGGCCTCCGAAGTAGACTGAGGCCATCCGGATCAGGCCTGCCCGGATCCGCTGCCGGCCGATCCACTGCCGGCCGATCCGCTGACGGAGCGCGGCCCCGAGGCGCGCATCGCCTCCAGGCGCTGGAGCAGCTCACGGCAGGTGTTCGAGCCCACCTCGTGCAGCCGGGCCAGATGGCTCATGCTGCCCGCCAGATCGTGGGCCTTCACCGAGGAGTGCACCATGCCGGCGATGGCCTCGAGGGGCCACGCGCCGAGCATGGTGCTGCTGCTGCGGATGCTCAGCAGCACCACGTCGGCATCCTCGAAATCCTGACTGCCGAGTGCTTTCATCAACCTCTGGGATCGGGTCTCCCAGAGGTTGATGAAATCGTGCACGAACCGTCCGCGACCCTCTTCGTCTCCGACCGCGCTGAGCAGCGAGAGCATCACGTCGTGTTCGATGTAGCTCTGGGTCAAACCTTGTACCCCCGGTACCGCGTGAGCACCTTGAAGGTCATGGTGAGGGTCTGCAGGATGGTGATGACACCGAGCACCGGCCAGCCGATCCAGAGGATGGTCGACTGGGTGAACGGGTCGAGCATGAACCAGACCAGAACCAGGACGGCGACCACGAGCACCAGGATGACCAGGGGAACCAGGTAGCCGTTCCCGCGGCCGCGCTCGGCCTTGGCCTGGGCGGCCCAGTTGTCGGTCTGCTTCTTGCTGAGGAACTTCGTCCAGGCCCGCAGGAAGTGGCCGAGCCTGACCCACATGTAGATCTCGGCGGGGAACAGGAACAGGGCGAAGAAGATGTCGCGCTTGTTGCGGTTCTTCATCGACAGCGCCGTGCGGAGGTTCAGCAGGATGGCGATCACCGGGGGGATCAGCCAGACCGGCGAGAACACGAAGGCGCTGATCGAGAGCGAGCCCATCAGCAGCAGCACGAAGAGCACGCGGGTGACGAGGTTGGTGAGCATCGAGAGGTTCTCGAGCCAGCGCAGGCGCAGGTTCGGGTGGAAGGGCTGGCCCTTCGTGTCGCCGCGCTGGCCGGGCCACATCAGCTCGATGGCGCCGAAGTTCCACTTCACCTGCTGGCCGTCCAGGCCGCGCAGGGTGGTCATGCCACCGACGTCGGCGCGGGCCTGGGCCGAGATCTTGGTGAGGTAGCCGGCGCTCTTGATCTGCAGCGAGAGCAG
Source organism: Herbiconiux dendrobii (assembly GCF_052048175.1). Taxonomy (NCBI): domain Bacteria; kingdom Bacillati; phylum Actinomycetota; class Actinomycetes; order Micrococcales; family Microbacteriaceae; genus Herbiconiux; species Herbiconiux dendrobii. Next base: position 567,364 of record NZ_JBLZQV010000001.1, read on the forward strand.
CGAGTCCTCCACCTCGGAGTCTTTCACCCACGGGGTGTTCTGGTGGTTCTCCACCATGATCTGGCGCAGCGCCTTGGTGCTGAAGATCGAGAACTGGCCGCCGAGCACCGCCATGTTGCGGCCCTTCAGCATGTTCTGCATGTTGAAGGCGGCGAACTGGAAGCGCTGGCCGGTGATCAGGAACTTCGCCACGAAGCCCTCGATCGGCCGGTCGTCGATCGAGAAGATCGCCGAGATGCCGCCGATGCGGGAGTCGGAGGTGATCTCCTCGGCGAGCCGCTCCACGGCGTCGGGGGCGGCGGTGGTGTCGCCGTCCACGCCCAGGAGGAAGTCGCATCCTTCGATCAGCTGGTAGCCGTAGTTGAGGGCGCCGACCTTCTTGTCCTTGTTCTTGCCGATGTCGTGCACGTACACCTCGGTGAACTGCTCGACCCCGTCGACCTCCTTGAGGTGCGGGCCCGCGTACTGCGCGGCGATCTTGACGGTGTCGTCGGTGGTGTTGTTCACGACCACGTGGATCACGTCGGGCAGCCGCGTCTGCGTCAGCAGCGACTCCAGCACGGCCCCGATCGACTCGGCCTCGTTGTAGGCCGGGATGATGCAGCCGATGGTGGGCCGGTAGGAGGGCAGCGACTCCACCGACTCGATGAAGTCGTTCTGGAAGTCGTCGCGCTCGTCGCTCAGATCGCTGCGATCTGTCACGTACGGGTTGATCTCGGTCATGAAAGTCAGTCTCCCCCACTGGTCCAAGCGTTCCCCCGACAATGCGCTAGGGTCGCGTCAGGATCAGCTTAAGATTGGATCAGGTCATTTGGGAAAGGGTGTTCGGATGCCAGGCACAGCACGATCCGGGCGCCGGCGGGCGATTCGAGGCGTTTTCGCGGGCGGTCTCGCCCTCGCCGCCACGATCGCGCTGAGCGCGTGCGGCACCGCTCCGTGGGACCAGCCGGGCTTCAACACCGACGCCGCCGACACGCCGAGCGCCTCCGCCTCGGCCACCCCCACCCTTCCCGCCACCATCACGCCGGTCATCAACGAGCTGGCGAGCGGATCGGCGCGGCACCAGCTGCAGGCCGGCGACATCGCACTCACCATCAACTACTACTCCACGCTGGCGATGGACGAGTGGACGGCCGAGGCGAACAAGCCGCTCACCTTCTCGCTCTCCGGTGTGCTCGGCAGCGACCAGGGTCAGAGCTTCTACCTCTCCCGCGTCACGCTCACCCCCGCGGTCGCCGGCCCCGACGGCCCGCTGCCCGCTCCGAGCCCCATCTCCGACCAGGCCTCGGTGGCCCCCGGCTACTACATCAAAGACCCCTACTCCTACAGCCAGACCTTCATTCTGCCGGCGCTGGACCCCACGGCCACCTCGGTCACCCTCTCCTTCACCTACGAGATCCTCCTCCAGACGGCCCCCGGCAGCGGTGACTACTCGAAGCAGACGGCGAGCGACCAGCTCACGATCGCGATAGCGGGCAGCTAGACGGCTGTCCTTCGCGCCACGACGATGCGGTTGCCGCCCTCTTCGCGGGCCTGGAGTGTGCTGTCGTCGAGGGCGCGGCGCAGCACGGGGAGGCCGTAGCCGAAGGCGTCGGTGTCGACCACGCCGAAGCTGGCGGTGGCGCGAAGCGACTGCTCCGGGTCGATCGGTTCGTCGACGAGGGCGGTCTGCAGGCGGATCGCCAGCTGTTCGGCGTCGGTGGCGGATGCCGTCACCACCACGATCACGAAACGCCCGGCACCGGTGTGGCCGAGCAGCGACGTGGTGGGGGCGTAGTGCCGGATGATCTGCGCCACCGAGCGGATGGCGGTGTCGCCGAAGGTGCGGCCGAAGGCGGTGTTCATCTGCGGCAGGTTGTCGACGTCCATGGCGATCATCGCCAGCCGGTCGCCGTTGAAGGAGGCGCGCTCCACCCAGTCGGCCCACTGCTGCATGAAGGAGGCCGCCGAGAGCACGCCCACCACCGAGTGCACGCCCACCGTCACGTCGCCGAGGGCCCGGGCGCCGGAACGCTCGGCCTGCAGGATCGACATAGAGATCGTGCTGAGCAGCACGAGCAGGATGGTGATCACGGTGGTGAGGCCCGATCCGAAGTAGTCCTGGAAGATGGCGCTGTCGGGGCCGAGCGCCACGAAGATCGAGGTGCGCATCACGTAGTAGGCGCAGACGATCCAGAGGCAGAAGCTGAGGATGCGCGCGTTGAGGTTGCGTCGCATCCTGGCCCGCATCGTCTCGGCGGCGCCGAGGCCCGCGAACACGGCGATGCCGGTGAACAGGCCGGTCGACCCCGTCCACGGTCCGCCGGCGGGGCCCTCGATCGCCGTCAGCAGCGCGGTGACGCCTCCCGCGGCCAGCGCGACCCAGATCAGCCCGCCGCGGCCGTTGAACACCCGCGCGCCCGACCAGATGGCCCCGATCGAGATGACGTACGAGGTGTTGCCGATCGCCAGCACCCACCAGGTGTCGGGAGCGACGCTCCACACCGAGAACGAGAGGGCGGTGAGCATCCCGGTGATGAAGGAGATGCTCCAGAGCCGGCCCGAGGCGTCGTTGCGCCGCATGGCCGTGTTGAGGATGAACGAGACGCCGCAGAGGATGATCACGAGGCCCGAGACCGTGAGCAGCGTGCTGTCGTCCAGCGCCATCGCCCCCACCCCCGTTCCACCGGTCTCCCTCGGGCCGAACTCCACCCAGTCGGAGTTTAGCGTCAGTCGACCTTCAGCGGCGTCGCGGAACGGATGCGGTGAAGGTCGTGCCCACGGCGACCGTGCTCGCGACGGTGAGTTCGCCGCCGTGCCGCCGCACGATGTCGCGGCTGATGGTGAGCCCGAGGCCCGAGCCGTGGATGCTGGACTGCCGCACGCCCTCCGCCCGGAAGTACCGGTCGAAGAGCTTGGACTGCTCGAGGTCGCTCAGCCCGATCCCGGTGTCGCTGACCACCAGCCGCACCGTCGTCTCGTCGGCCTCGATCTGCACCGACACCCGGCCGTTCTCGACGTTGTACTTGATGGCGTTGGTCAGCAGGTTGTCCACCACCTGCCGCAGCCGGAATCCGTCGGCCTCCAGCAGCACCGGCCCCTGCACGCTGTTCTGCAGCACGATGCCGCGCTCGCTCGCCGCCAGGCGCTGTGCCTCGATGGCCTGCGCCACGATCTCGGAGAGATCGCACTGGCTGAACGACATCACGATCTGCTGGTCCTTCTCGCTGGCGGCGGTCAGCAGGTCGGCCACGAGCGCGAGCAGCCGGTCCGAGTTGGCCGAGGCCACCTCCAGCATCGACCGGGTGGAGGGGTCGAGGGTCTCGTCGTCGAGCGCGAGCTCGAGGTACCCGAGGATCGAGGTCAGCGGCGTGCGCAGCTCGTGCGACACCGAGGCCACGAGGTCGTCGCGGGCCTGGATGGCGTTGATCTCGGCGGTCACGTCGCGCGAGACCATGACGCCGCCGTCGGGCCGGCCGTCGGCCGTGGTGAGCGGGCGGGAGCTGATCGAGAGCGCGATCCGGTGCTCGCCCGGCTCGCCCAGCCAGGCCACCATGTCGTCGAAGCGCTCGCCGCGGGTCGCCCGGTGGAAAGGTCGTTCGTCGTCGCCGTACGGCGTGACCCGGTCGGGCCGGTAGAGCACCGGATGCTCGACGCTGGTCTCCGGTAGCCCGAACTCGGTCTGATAGGCCCGGTGCGCGCGGTTCAGGATGGTCTGCACGCCGTCTTTGCTGAAGGCGACCACGCCGAAGGTGACCGCGTTCAGCACCTCGTCGAGGGTCTGCTCCTGGCGGCGCGCTCGGCGCAGGGCGACCTCCAGCAGGTCGGCCTGCTGGCGGAGCAGCCCCCTTTGGGCGGCCGTTCGACTGGAGGTGGCCAGGGTGGTGGTGGCGATGAAGGCGAGCGTGATGGGCAGCACGAGCAGGGCCGGGATGCTGTTCAGCGCGAGCGGGATGCCGGCCAGGATGGCGCTGGCCCAGAGCAGCACCGAAGAACTGAGCACGCTGACCAGCGCCCCCACGAAGCCGAAGTAGCTGGAGAGCCAGATGACCGGGAACACCAGCAGAAGCCCGGCTCCGAGGTCGGCGTTGCCGAGGCGCAGGGCGAGGATGGCCAGGATGTCGATCAGCGGCACGATGGCGGTGCAGGAGCGGGGCAGCTTCGACCAGGGCACCAGGGCGGACGCCCCGGTGAGCGCGAAGATGACCGCCACGCCGCCGAAGAACCGGAAGTCGAGCACGGCGCTCGGGCGGAAGAGGTATGCGGCGCAGACCAGCAGCAGCACGGCGGCCGCGAGCAGCAGCTGCGACTGGAAGACCGCACGGTCGAAACGCGAGCGGCGCTCCGCCTCGGTGTTGTCGCTGCCCGCGCTCATGTGTCGAGGGTACAGCCATGGCGATCCGCCGCCCGTCCCGTGCGTCCCGGCGATTGGACGCCCATTCGGGGGGCTTGTATCATCCCAGCAGGGGTGGGGGAGTTGACGACAGAGGGTACTGTGCCCGGCCGTGTGCCGCATTCGCTCGGACTGCTCGACGCCCACGGGCTCGTAATAGACGGACTGGCCGCGTGGATCGCCGCCGAGGCCACGGATCTGCGGGTGACGGTGTGCGCCCGGTCGTGGTCGGACCTGGTGGAGGAGACGGCGGTCTGGCCCGAGGTGCTCGTCATGGATCCGCAGCCGGACGACAGCGTGGCGCTCGAGGCGCGCATCCGGATCTGCCTGACGGCCGGCACCGTCGTGGTGGTGACCGGAGACGCCGAGGCACCCGCTCTGGAACGCCGCGTGCGTGCGGCAGGCGCCGCCGCGTACGTGTCGAAGACCCGCCCTGCCGCCGAGCTCGTGCAGGCGGTGCGCCGTTCGCTCGCCCGCCGGACGGCCTCGGCTGTGGCCTGGGACGAACCCGCCGACCGCACGCCGCCGCGCTCGGGGAGGACGCCGGAGTCGGGCCCGCCCACCCTGCCGACCGCCGCCATCCGCTTCTCCGAAGACGAGGAGGAGACACTGCGGTTGTACGCCTCCGGCCACAGCCCGGTGGAGGTGGCGATGGTGCTCGGCACCAACATCCAGGCGGTCAAGAACGCCCTCGAACGGGTGCGCGAGCAGTACCGCTCGGAGGGCCGGAACGCCGACCGCAAGCAAGACCTGATGCGGCGCGCGGCCGAGGACGGCTACCTGGCCTAAAATCACCAGTGGGTCGGTGACCGGCGCGACTTCGTGCTCCGGAACTGTGAGGGGCACGGGTGACACTACAGATAGCGGCGGACGTCGACGGAGTGGCGACGAGCCGGGCACTGTGCCGCGGGGGCACCTGGCTCGCCTCCGTCTTCCTCGCGGCCACCTTCGTGGTGGCGGTGCTGTTCATCCCGGTCACCGGGCACGCGGAGATCGCCTTCGGGCTGGTCGGGCTGCTGGCGACCGGCGCCGGAGTGGTGCTCGCCCTGCGCGCTCCGGTGTACTGGCACGCGCTGCTGTTCACGCTGTTCGCCTGCGCCGGCCTCTACTTCTTCGCCCTGGTGACCACCGAGGTGTCGGTGCAGGTGCCGGGGCCGACGCCTTCGAGCGACTACGTGCTGCTGTCGATGCCCGAGTTCGCCGTACTCGTGGTGGGCATCTCGGCCCGATCCCTCGCGAAGGCGCTGTCGCTCGGCACGGTCGCCTTCGTGGCCGGTCCCGGGCTCGTGCAGGTGGCGGCCTGGCAGCAGGGCATGCCGCTGGCCGTGGACGTGCCGGTGATCGCCTCCTACCTCGCCGTGTCGCTGCTGGTCTGCTCGCTTTGGTTAGGCCGTCGCGAGGCCTCCCGGGGCACCGCACTGATGGCCGGGGCGGCGCTCGCCGAGGAGCGCGACGTCGCCCTCGGCCGCTTCCACGATCGCGCCTCCACCTGGCTGCAGGAGAACGTGCTGGCCGATCTGCGGGCGCTCGCGAGCGCCGAGCCCGGCGAGCTGGGACTCGAGCGCCGGCAGGCGATCGATCGCGATCTCGCCAACCTCGCCGACGTGCGCCTGATCCTGGACGCCCGCGGGGTCGACGGCTCGGCCACCCGCAAGCTGGCCAAGGTGCCGGTGCTGCTCGGGGCCGTGCGCGACGGCGAGCAGAAGGGGCTGCACATCCGGGTCACGGGCGATCTCGGTGCGGTCAACGCGCTCAGCACCACGGTGAGCCGCAGCCTCGAGCGCGCGCTGGTGGAGTGCCTGGACAACGTGGTGCAGCACTCCGGCGTGATGGAGGCCGAGATCGCGGTGATGTCCAGTCCGCCGGAGCTCAGCGTGATGGTGTCGGATGCCGGGGTCGGCTTCGACCTGAACCGCACCACGGAGCAGGACGTGGGACTGCGGATGATGGTGGTCGACAACATCATGGAGATCGGTGGCACCGTGCAGATCTGGTCGCGGCCGGGCGCGGGAACCGCCGTGTTCGTGACCGTGCCGGGGGGATACTCGTGATCGGCCGCTCGAAGACACCGGCCGCTCAGGCGCCCCGGGTGCAGGCGGTGCCCCGGATGCGGCCGCCGCGCGGCACCACGGCGCTGCAGCTCGACCCGCTGGCCTCGATCAGCGCGCGCGGCTTTCTGGTGGTGGTGTCGGTGGTCTCGCTGCTGGTCGCCGTCGGGCTCACCGTCAGCACCACCGACCAGATCTCCTCCTGGCCCCTGGCGGTGGCGGCACTGGTGGTGCTCGCCGCCGGGTTCGGCTGGTTCGTGCGCAGCGCCTTCCGCTTCGATCTGGGCGTGAGCTCGGACCGCTTCGCCATGGCGTACGCGCTGATCGCGATCGCGACCGTGCTGAACTCGCTCAGCTGCCTCGGCACCAACATCGTCGTGCGCGACGACTGGGGTCTGATCACCCTCGGTCTCGCCCTGATGGCGGCGGCGCCCTTCCGCACCCACACCGAGCTCGGCACCTACGTGACGGTGTCCGCGGTCGTGGTGCTGATCCTGGTGGTGCTGCACGAACTGATGAGCTTCCGCAGCACCGTCATCCCCGTGCCGGTCACCGTGCTGGTGGCGCTGGCGCCGATCCTCGCGCTGGGGCTGGGCGCGGTCGCCTACGCGCGGTCGCTGCTGTACGGCATCTACGGCGAGCGGCTGGAGCAGGCCGACGAGCGCGACCAGCAGTTCGACGAACTGCGCCGCGAGTTCGTCGACGACGACGTGGTGGGCGGCATCGGTGGCCTGCGCAGCGACATCGTGCCCTTCCTCGGGCGCGTGCGGCAGAGCGGTGTGCTGACCGAGGCCGACCGCCTCCGGGCCGCCGAACTGGCGGCGGGCCTGCAGAGCGCGCTCGAGGCCTCGGCGCAGCAGGACTCGCTCGGCGACCACGTGAGCGTTCTGGTCGACGAGAGTGCGCTCTCCGGGCGTCTGCACGAAGACGACCGCGCCACCATCCGGGCTCTGCTGATCGCGCTGGAGTCCTCGCCGCACACCGAGAAGGGGTCGATCATCCTCGAACTGCTCGAGGGGGAGTCCGATCGCTTCGGCATGGTGCGCTGCTCGAGCGACGACGTGCGGGCGCTGCGCACCGACGTGCTGCCCTTCATCCGGATGACCCGGCTGATGTTCCACACCGCCACCGAGCAGGTGGTCGGGCGCGAACTGCTCGTGCAGTTCGACATCGACCGTCTCGGCTGAGCGGGCTAGGCGGCAGGCTCGGCGGTCTCGGCGGCAGGCGAGGTGGCGGCGGCCAAGGCGAGCAGGAAGCTGCGCACGACGTGGGCCTGGCGGTCGTCGAGACGCGACGCCACGTCCATCATGCGGGTGTGCATCGCGCCGAGGGTGGCCCGCACCTCCTCGTTGGAGTCCGGCGTGGCCACCACGGCGAGCGACCGCCGGTCACTGGGGTGCGCGGTGCGGCTGAGGTGGCCGGAACGGGTGAGGCGGTCGAGCATCACGGTGACCGAGGCCGACTTCATGTTCAGGTACTCGGCCAGGTCACCGGGAGTGACGATCCGGCCCTCGCGCTGGGCCTTCAGCAGGTAGCGCAGGGCGGTGAGATCGTTCTCGCCCATCTTCATCGTCTCCCGGGTGCGCCGGCGCATGGCCTCCTCGGCGGCCCGGTAGGCCTGCAGCTCGTTCATCACCGCGGCCGTACGGCTCGCCGCGCTGCCCGCCGCATCGCTCATCGGTGCTCCTCTTTCACGTAGGCGCGATTGTCGATCTGGTCGAGCGCGTCGCGCATCTCGGCCAGGAATCGGATGACGAGTTCCGCATCCTCGGCGCTGAGACCCTCGATCACCTCGACAAGCTCCTCGCGCACCTCGCCGAGGGTCGCGATGGCGATCTCGTCGGTGGGCACCGTCGGCACGATGATGAGGGCCCGGCGGTCGAACGGGCTCGACTGGCGGTGGATGCGGTCGGCCTTCTCCAGCCTGTCCAGCAGCACGGTGATCGAGGCGCTGGTGATCCCGAGGTATTGCGCGAGTTCTTTGGGACCCACCGCGCGCCCCTGCTCGTGCGCCCGGAGCAGGTAGCGCATGGCCAGGATGTCGTTCTCCCCGAGGCCGAGCGAGACCTGCGACCTGCGGCGTTGCGCCGACTCGGCGGCGCGGAAGCTCCGCAGCGCCTCGAGCACGGCGATGCTGCGCGAGCGGTCGGAGCCGTCTCCGTACCAATAGTGTCGCGCCGAATCCGTTCGATCCGTGTCCATGGGACAAGCGTAGTCCACCTCTTTACTAGAAGGACTAAGGATGAGGGATCGGATCGGGTTGATCTCCCGAGTCGGTGGTGCTACTAGCTAGTCTAGCTAGAGGCACGGCGGCCTTCCGGTGAGACGAAACGTCACACTCGACTGGGACTTGGTGTCCCGTGTCCCATCGGGGAATTTCATTCACTACGCTGGTCGACACGTGTGCTCGCGCTGACCCGGCCTGAGCCACGCGACCGTGTGGGGGTGCATCCGATGGCCGACTCGACCGCTTCGAACGATTCCCTTCGGCGTCGCTCGCGTATCCGTGCCGCCGAAGTGCGAAGGCGTGTGCTCGATGTGGCCCTCGAGCGCATCGAGGGCATCGGCCTGACGATCGGCTTCGAGCACATCGTGATGGACGACCTGATCCGTGAGGCGGGCGTGCCGCGCAGCTCGACCTACCGGCTCTGGGACTCCAAGGAGGCCTTCGTCGCCGACCTGCTCGCCGAGATCGCCGCCGAGACCTCGACCAAGCTCGCCGACGACGAGACGCTCGCGATCAGCGAGCGCATCCTGTTCGAGAACGTCGAGCTGCTGAGCTCGGAGACCGACCGCCGGCGGGTGATGTTCGAAGTGATCCGGGTGGCCCTCGAGCACAACTACCGGGCGGTGATCGCCTCGGTGGCCTGGCAGTCGTACGTGGGGCTCTCGGCCTCGCTGCTCAGTCATATGGAGTCGACGGCGCGGGCCGACATCGAGCAGGCCCTGCTGAGCGGCAGCGACTCGTTCATCGAGCGGATGGCGGAGTTCCACGGCTGGTTCTCGCGCATCCTCGGCTACCGGCTGCGCCCGGAGTGGGACGGCGACTACCGGCCGTACGCGGTGGTGATCTCAGCCGTCGTGGAGGGTCTGGGGCTGCGGCACCTGGGCAATCCGGGGCTGGTCGACGCCTCGTACCGGGGCCCGGCCACCATCAGCTCCGACGATCCGGAGTGGACGCTGCCGGCGATCGCGCTGGTCGCGATCCTGGAGCGGTTCCTGGAGCCCGACCCGGAGTACGACGTCGAGGCCGCGATGGAGACCATCCGCGGCTACCGCGCGGCCCGCGAGGCCGAGGTGCAGGCGGCGCTCGCCGCCGAAGCGGAGGAGGAGCCCGAGGAAGCGACCGGCTGACGACCGCTCAGCGCGGAACGGTGCGGATCATGCCGTAGGGCACGATCCCCTGCCGATGGGTCTCCTCGGCCAGGTAGAGCTTGGTGCCGAGCACCGAGATGCCGGCCATCGTGATCCGCAGCACGCTGGACTGCGCCGGGAGGGAGAGCAGCTCCTGTTCGGCGGCATCCGCCACCTGGGCCTCGATCCAGGTCTGCTCCCACTCGATCGTCGAGCCGCGCAGCTGCCGCACGAGCTCGAACACGGTGAGCGAGGGATCCGGGGTCGAGCCGGCGGACGAGCCGTCCGGCCGGGTGGCGGGGATGAAGTCGATCGCCACCATCGTGGGCACCCCGTTCGCCGACCAGCGCTTGGTGGTGCTGAACGCCGATGCCCCCGGACGCACGCCGAGCCGGTCGGCGCGCACCGCGTCGAGCTCGCACCACGACGAGTCCAGCACCTCCATCCGTGGTTCGAAGCCGGCCTCGCGCAGCATCTCCGAGAACTCGTAGCTCTGGTCCAGCCGCAGCCCCATGTCCAGCGCCGAGCGATTGGGGAAGGTGCCGCTGTTGGGCAGGCGGGTGAGCAGCCCGTGCGATTCCAGCCGGATCAGCTCCTCGCGCACGGTCGGCCGGCTGACGCCGAGTTCCACGGCCAGGGCCGCCTCGGAGGGCAGGGGTGTGCCGGCCTCGGCCGCCGTGCGCCACAGCTCGAGCAGCCGGTCGTGGGTGCTGGACATTGTTTCCTCCCGGTGACGCTGCCGAAATACGACCGTTATAAACCAGTCTTACCATCGCATATACCGCGACCGGGAGGAGGACGACATGCGACAACCACGCCGATGGACCGTGTCGGGTTCGCTCACCGACCTCGTGGCATCCGGGGTCGACGAGGCCGGCACCGTCACCGTGCCAACCCGCCGCGGCGAGCTGCGGTTCGACCTCGGGCGCACGGCGCTGGTCGTGGTCGACATGCAGAACGACTTCTGCACCCCGGGCGGCTGGCTCGCCTCGATCGGCGTCGACGTCGCGCCGGCCCGGTCGGCGATCGAGCCGATCCAGGCCCTGCTCCCCGCCCTGCGCGACCGCGACGTGCCCGTCATCTGGCTCGACTGGGGCAACCGGCCCGACCGCATCAACCTGCCGCCGAACGTGATCCACGTCTACGACCCGTCCGGCGTCGGCGAGGGGATCGGTGCTGCGCACGACTCCAGCCCGGCCGTGCTCACCGCCGGATCGTGGGGTGCGGCCGTCGTCGACGAGCTCGAGATCGCCGACAGCGACATCCGCATCGACAAGTTCCGGATGAGTGGCTTCTGGGACACCCCGCTGGACTCCACCCTGCGCGCCCTCGGTGTCGACACCGTGCTGTTCGTCGGCGTGAACGCCGACCAGTGCGTGTACGCCACGCTGATCGACGCCGCCTGCCTCGGCTACGACTGCGTGTTCCTCGAAGAGGCCAGCGCCACCACCTCGCCCGCGTTCTGCCTCGACGCCACCGTGCACAACGTCGACCAGTGCTTCGGCTTCGCGGTCTCCGCGGCGGCCCTCGCCTCCTCGCTCGCCGCTCGGCGGGCATCCGCACTCCCGAAAGGAACCCCCTGATGGCCGACGCGCCCACCCTCCGTTCGCCCGACACCTACACGGCGTACCGCATCGCTCCGGATGACACGGTGCGGCTCGTTCCGCTGACCGGCCCGGTCGACGGCTCGCCCTCGAGCGTCTTCCTGGAGATCTGGGACCCGGAGGGGCAGCAGCCCGACAACTCCCACCCCGACTCGGTGGAGCTCTTCCTCTTCCTGAAGGGGCAGGGCATCGCCTACAGCGACGAGAACGAAGTGCCGGTCGCGGCCGGAGACATGCTCACCCTCCCGATCGGCTCGGTGCACCACATCGTCAACACGTCCACCACCGAGAAGCTCTACTCGGTCACGATCATGACCCACGACCTCGGCTCGCAGCCCGAGGGCGGCCTGCCCGGCTTCTACGACCTCGTGGTGGCCGGCACGCCCGAGCCGCTCGACGAGGACGACCTCGCGGTCGTCTTCGCCGCTCGCGGCACCCTCGCGGCCTGACCGCCCGGCGCATCCGTCTCCCGCAGACCCCGCCACCCTGAACCCATCCGGCCCACCCGCACCACACAGCACACCCAACCAAGGAGACAATCCATGCGCAGCTCCCGATCCCGGCTGATCCTGGCCACCGGGCTGGCGGTCACCGCCGCCGTGTCCCTCGCCGCCTGTTCCAGCGGCTCGTCGGCCACCACCGGCTCCACCTCCTCGGCCGACCTCACCATCGGCTCCACCGACCTCGCCGCAGCCGGCTGCCCGGCCAAGGTCGTCATCCAGACCGACTGGAACCCCGAGGCCGAGCACGGCCACCTCTACCAGCTGCTCGGCGACGACTACACGATCGACTCGGAGAACAAGACCGTCTCGGGCCCGCTGATGTCCGGCGGCGAATACACCGGTGTCGACGTGGAGATCCGTGCCGGCGGCCCGGCGATCGGCTTCCAGACCGTGTCGAGCCAGATGTACACCGACCCCGACATCCTGCTCGGCTACGTCTCCACCGACGAGGCCATCCAGCTCTCCGCCGACATGCCCACCACGGCCGTGTTCGCGCCGCTGGACATCGGCCCCACCATGATCATGTGGGACCCGGAGACCTACCCCGACGCGAAGACGGTTCAGGATGTCGTCGCCGCCGGCGCGACCGTCCGCTACTTCGGCGGCTCCGCCTACATGGAGTACCTGATGGCCGCGGGCATCATCCCCGAGTCGCAGACCGACGGCTCCTACGACGGCACCCCCGCCTCCTTCGTGGCCGCCGGCGGCAAGGACGCCCAGCAGGGCTTCGCCTCCGCCGAGCCCTACATCTACGAGAACGAGGTGGAGAGCTGGGGCAAGCCGGTCGACTACCAGCTGATCAACGACCTGGGCTACCCGATCTACTACGGCCCCATCTCGGTGCGCAGCGAAGACGTCACCGCCCAGGCCGACTGCCTCAAGGCGCTCGTGCCCGTGATGCAGCAGGCCGAGGTCGACTTCTACGACTCGCCCCAGCAGACCGTCGACCTCATCCTCGAACTCGTCAAGGACTACGACACCGGTTGGGTCTACACCCAGGGCGTGGCGGACTACTCCATCGACACCGCCCTGAGCATCGGCCTGGTCGGCAACGGCCCGAACGGCACCCTCGGCGACTTCGAAGACCAGCGCGTCTCGGACGTCTTCGACAAGATCGTCCCCGTCTTCGAGGGCCTCGGCACCGCACCCGCGGAAGGCCTCACCCCCGCCGACATCTACACCAACGAGTTCATCGACACCTCGATCGGCCTCACCAAGTAACCCCCAGCCGCCGACCCGTCAGTCAGTCCCGCTATCCCTCCGGGTTAGCGGGACGAACTGACGGGTCGGCGTCGTTTCACCGTCGGGAGACACCTACATGACGCATCTGCTGGCACACCTGACCACCGCCGAGGTGGCGGCGCTCGAGAAGAGCGACGCCGTGATCGTGCAGCCGATCGGGGCGATCGAGCAGCACGGGGCGCACCTGCCCCTGGTGACGGATGCCCTGGTCGCCGAGCGGATGACCGAGCTGGCCATCGCACGGCTCGGCGCGGGCAGCAACGTGTGGCAGCTGCCCACCCTGAGCTACGGCAAGTCGACCGAGCACCTGGGCCGCGCGGGCACCATCGCGATGAGCGCCTCGACGCTGATGGCGGTGTGCCTGGATCTCGGGCGCTCGCTGGCGGCGTCCGGATTCCGCAAGCTCGTGTTCGTGAACGGCCACGGCGGCCAGCCCGGGCTGCTGGACGTGGTGGCGCGCGACATCCGGGTCGAGACGGGCTTGGAGGTCTTCCCGATGATGCCCGGGCGCCTGGGGCTGCCCGAGGGCGTCGAGGCGGTCGATCCCGACTACGGCATCCACGGCGGCCAGATCGAGTCGAGCATCGTGTGGGCGCTCGCCCCCGAGCTGGTGCACATGGAGCTCGCCGTGCGCGACGGCGCCGCGGCCGGCGAGCTCTTCGCCGGCTACACGCACCTCACCCTCGAGGGCGCGGTGCCCACCGCCTGGGTGACGGACGACCTCTCGGCCTCCGGAGTGCTCGGCGACCCCACCGCGGCCACCCTGGAGCTCGGCCACGCGATCGTCGCCCACCAGACCCGGGCCCTCGCGGAGGTCTTCCGCGAGATCCAGAGCTTCGCGTTCCTACGGCTCTGACAATCCCGCAGGAAACCAGTCCCGCCGAAATCTTTTCGGATGATGTCGATCCGGGGCCGTGCCGTTCGACGCGATAGTAGGAGGACGCACACGAAGGCCTCGCGGATGACCTGAGCACGGCGTTCGTGGTCGACTTCGCCGGCGAGACGCCGATCGTGACGGATGGCCCCTACGGCGAGATCCACGAGCTGTTCAGCGGCTTCTGGATCATCGAGGTCTCCTCGAAAGAGGAGGCCGAGCGGTGAGCGACGAGGCCCGGCGCACGGTCGACGCAATCTGGCGGATCGAGGGGGCGCGCATCGTCGCCACGCTCGCCCGCCGGACCGGCGACCTGGGCCTGGCCGAAGACCTCGCCCAGGATGCCGTGGCCGACGCGCTGGCGCAGTGGACGGAGTCGGGCGTGCCGCAGAACGCGGCCGCCTGGCTCACCGCCGTGGCCAAGCGCAAGGCGATCGACGGCTGGCGCCGGCGCGAGCGGCTCGACGAGCGGCACAGCGCGATCGCGCACGACCTCGCCTCGGCCGACGGCAGCGGGGGAGCACCCGGCCCCGACGCGGTCTGGGAGCCGATCGACGACGACGTGCTGCGGCTGGTCTTCACGGCCTGCCACCCCGTGCTCGCCCGGGAGGCCCAGGTGGCGCTGACGCTGCGCCTGGTGGGCGGGCTCACCACCGAGGAGATCGCGCGGCTGTTCCTGGTGCCCGTGGCCACCGTGCAGCAGCGGATCGTGCGTGCCAAGAAGACCCTGACCGCCGCCAGGGTGCTGTTCGAGGTGCCGGATCCGAACGAGTGGACAAAACGCCTGGGCCCCGTGCTCGGCGTCGTCTACCTCGTCTTCACCGAGGGCTACGCGGCCCCCTCGGGGGAGCGGCGGATCCGGCCCGAACTCGCCACCGAGACGCTCCGGCTCGGCCGGGTGCTGGCGGGCCTGCTGCCGCGGGAGCCCGAGGTGCACGCCCTCCTGGGGCTGATGGAGCTCCAGGCCTCGCGGTTCGCGGCCCGCACCGCCCCCGACGGCCGCTCCGTCCTGCTCGCCGACCAGGATCGTTCCCGGTGGGATCACGTGCAGATCCGGCGCGGTGTGGCCGCCCTCGAGCGAGCGGATGCGCTGACCGACTGGGCCCAGATCGTGCTGCTCTACGAAGCCCTGGGCCGGATCGCGCCGAACCCGGTCGTCGAACTGAACCGGGCGGTGGCGGTCTCGCAGCGAGTTCGCGACCGCCGTGGGACTCACCTCGAACGCCCGGGAACGGGAGGTGCTGCAGGCCAAGTCAGACGCCCTCTGACCCCGGACTGATCACTTTCGCGACACATGAGGTCACCGCAACGACAGGACCCCCGGGCGGGGTGACGGCGCCTCCGCCTCCTTGGCGAGCATGAGTTTCCAGTGAGCACGCAAGAGCTCACGAGACCGAAACCATCTCGCGAAGCTCAGGGGGCCTCATGACCGAATCCGACATCACCAAAGACGAGAGCGGCGTCGCACGCCGCACCGTGATGAAGGGAGCGGCCTGGTCGCTGCCCGTCATCGCGCTCGCCGTGTCCACGCCGCTGGCCGCGGCGTCCGACATCCAGGTCGGGGCCTTCTCGCTCAACGGCGCCTGCGGCATCCTGGGCGTGATCGCCCCCGGCTTCACTCTGACCGCCGCCGCCGACGCGCCGCTTCCTGTCGGCACGACCGTGATCATCACCGGCTCCGGCGTCGCCAACATCGGCGTGTTCAGCGTCTCCGGTGGCACGGCGAACGTCGCGGTGCTGAGCGACACCAGCCGCCAGATCACCCTGACCGCGGCTCTGCCCGCCGGCGCCACGATCGACTTCCGCACCACCCTCTCGATCTCGGTGCTGTTCACGCTGAACGCGGTCGCCTCACTGCCCACCGGATACGTCGGCACCGGCGCCAAGGCCGCCGGCTCGGTCAGCTCCACGGCCATTCTCTGCTCCGCGACCTGATCCGGTGCGGCGGGGCGGCCTCCCCAAGGGCCGTCCCGCCGTATCGCGTCCGCTCGTCGTAGTCGTCATCATCGGAAAGCCTGGCCGAGCAATGATCCTTCCCGTCGCCGTGCTCCTCACCACCGTGCTCGCCGCGGTGCTGCTGGTCAGCGGCACGGCGAAGCTCGGCCGCACCGAGCAGACGCTGCGGATGCTGCACGATCTGCGGATGCCCGCCGCGCTGCAGCGCCGCAGCATCGCAGCGGCCCTGCCCGTCGCCGACATCGCCCTGGGTGGGGCGCTCCTGGTGGCTCGGGGAACGGCCTTCACCGTGATCGCGGCCATGACCGCCGCCGTCTTCTGCGTCTTCCTGACCATCGCGGTGCTCGTGCTCGTGCGGCGGGAGAAGGTGGTGTGCGCCTGCTTCGGCGGCGTCTCCGGCCGACCCATCGACCGGTGGTCGGTGGCCCGCAACGTCCTGCTCGTCCTGGCCTCGCTGCTCGTGCTCGTCATCGCCGATGACGGCGTGATCGCGGGGCTTCTGGCGTTCGACCCGGCCGAGTGGCTCGCCTTCGGCTCGGGAACGCTCGTGATCGCGGGGCTGACCGCCCTCGCGTTCGCCGTGAGGGCCACCGGCAGCCGTGGCGCGGCAGCCACGGCTGCCGCGCGTTCCCAGGCCGGCACGGTTCCGGATGCGGCCGGCCGTAACGGGGAACCGTGGCCCGTCCCCGACCTGGAGGTGACGAGCCCGGCAGGCCGGGCCGTCCCTCTGACGGCGATCGCCGTGTCCCGCCCCACCTTGCTGCTGCTGCTCTCGGTCGAGTGCACGCCCTGCGGCCTGATCGCCGGCCGCATCCCGCAGTGGACGCGCGAGTTCCAGGGAGCGGTCGACATCGCCGTGCTCACCTCGGAGTCGCCGGAGGCGATCCGGAGCGCCTACCCCGACCTCGACGCGACCGTCTACCACGGCTACCATTCGCTCATGACGGCTGCGCGTATCGGCGGAGTGCCGAGCGCACTGCTGCTCGGCACCGACCGCATGGTCGCCGCAGGCCCGGCGCAGGGATCCGTGGAGGTGCAAGACCTCGTGCGCGCGGTAGTCTCCGTGATACCCGATCCGGCACGACGTGGTGCGGCTGCTCTGATCCGATCCGATCGAATGGAGACCTCATAAGACCGAGGCGATGGCATTGCTAGTTGCGACATGATGGCCCGCAAGGGTTGAGAACTAATCGAGCGGGGGCTCAGATGATTTCTTCAGGCACGACTTCGGCACACACGACTACGTCGTCCGCCGACGGACACAACACGACCAGGCTGCGATTCGGCGACACCGAACTGTCGGTTCTGGACATCCCGGCCGGCGGTACACCTCTGCGTAAGATCTGCCGAACGGCCACGCAGTCGATCGAACTGGTCTTCCCCGTCGACGCCACCATCGTGGTGCGCGGCGAGAATCGCGAAGACCTGCCGCTGCGCGCCGACCAGGCCGTGTACCTCGTGGGCGCCCGGCGCTACGCCGTCTACGGATCGCGCCGGTGCACGGCGTTGGCGGTGGCGATGCCGACCGCGGCGCTGGAGGAGTACACCGGCCCTGCGGGGTCGTTTGGCACCATCCAGGGCTCGGCCGTGCTGACGCCCACGAAGAAGTTCCTGCTCGGCACCCTGGAGAACACCCAGAGCCTGGAGCGTCTCTCCGCCTACTTCCTCGAGAAGCTGGTGCTCGAGATGGTGGCATCGCTGCTGCTGGAGGGCCGCGGAGCCGGGGCTCTGGCCACGCCGAGCGTCGGGCTGCTCGATCGGGCGATGTCGCAGATCGCGGCCTACCGCACCGATCGCGCGCTGACGCCGACGCGCCTCGCGCTCGATCTCAACATCTCGATGCGCCAGCTGCAGCGCCTGTTCTCGGCCATCGGATCGACCCCCTCGCGGGAGATCCGTCGCCAGCGCGCCGATCTCGCGGTCTCGATGCTCACCAATCCCGCCTTCCGGGTGCTGAACGTGTCCCAGATCGCCCAGCACAGCGGCTTCGCGGACGCCTCGGAGCTGCGGAGGGCGTTCGAGTCGATGGGCTACAGCACGCCGTCGGAGATCCGTCACGGGATGCCGGTGAGCCAGCCGGTTCGGCACAGCATGCGGTAGCGCACTCGGGGGCCGGTCAGACGGGTTTTTCACCCCCTGCTCGTTGATTATCACCCCTTTGTGGGCGCGGGTGGCGGTGCCGGGTGGCGTGTGCCGTGTACGGTCGAAGCTGCGACTCCTGAACGCTGCTGACGACCGGGATCGCATCATGTCATGTCATGACGAATCACGCCGACGCGGAGACAGATCCCGATGATTCCGAAGCCCCACCACGACCCCGAGGGTGAGCGCTCCGAACCGTCGCCGACCGTTCACGGCCTGCCGGACCAGGCGGCCGATGCGCTGCCCGGCATCATCAGCCCGCTCCGGTTGAGCGTCGACTTCGCCGCGAACACCCAGCCGGGTGTGGTGAGCGTCACGATGGGCAACGGCGTGCTGCGGATGCACGGATCGCACGCCGCGCAGGAGTCCGGCCGCCTCACCCTCAGCCTGCGCTGGTCGGGCGCGTTCCGGGCGCACGGCCTCTCCGTCGGCGACGTGCTGAGCGGCGGCTGGGCGATCACGCGCGCCGAGTCGAACCGGCTCGACGCCACCCGGCCCTCCGTGTCCGCCGAGGCGGGGGATGCGGTGCTGCCCACGGTGAGCATCGTGAAGCTGGAGAGCGCCCGCGACGACGACGAGTTCACCGCCCGCATCTGGGGCGAGGAGCGGAGCACGGGCTCCGCGGTCATCTGCGGGTGGTCGCGGGCCTGAGTCCGGCGCATCCCCACCGGATTCGACGGCGTGGCCTCCCCGCCAGCGGTTTGGGGCCCGATTGGCGGGGAGACACAGACGTTGTCGCCGCGGAATGGGTGTCCGACGAAGGCGACTCGTCATCGAGACCGTAGACGTCCTCGGGTCCGACTCGACGAATATATCCCCCGATAGGGGGGTGCCGCACAAAGTTCGCCGCATTTCATCTTCGACTTCACCCTCGGGTCATCCTGGGTGAGGCGTTCGCTCAGACCGGTCCCCAGTCTCCGAAGGGGAACACGATCTGGAACACCCGCCCCACCACGTCGTCCCGCTTCACCAGGCGCACACAGTCGTCGATCACCGTCTGACCCCGGCAGTTCGCCAGTCCGTCGCTGGAGGCCGAGCGATGGTCGCCGAGCACCAGGTAGCGATCATCCGGAAGGGTGTACTCGTCGAAGCACCGAAGCGACACCGGAGTGCTCTCGCAATCCGAGGTGCCGGCCACGAAGGGGAGGTCTTCGAAGACGTAGGGTTCGTCCAGCGGAACGCCGTCCACCAGCATCCGTCCCTCGGCGTCGCAGCACGAGACCGTCTGGCCCGGCCCGGCGATCACGCGCTTGACCAGGGTGTGCCGATCCGAGGGGCCGATGCCCACGATGCCGCCCACCCACTTCACGGCGGCCTTCAGCGGGTTCGGATCGGCCGGCCTCGGCGCTTCCCAGGCGTCGGAGGCGTCGAAGACCACGACGTCGCCGGTCTGCGGCCCGTCGCCGAGGTACGCCAGCTGGTTCACCAGGATGCGGTCGCCGATCTCGAGCGTCTGCTCCATCGAACCGGAGGGCACGGCGTAGAGCCGCACCAGGAAGGTCTGCACGAGCGCGAGCACCAGGAACGCGGCCACGAGGTTCACGAGCGGGTTGCGCGCCAGCCGCCGGGCGAGGCCCGACCGGCGGCGGGTGCCGGCGGTCTGCCGCGGTGCCGGGGTCATGCCGGCCTCCCGCTCTCGGATCGAGGGCCCGGGTCGGTCCCCTGCAGGAGGATGCCGGATTCGGCGAGATCGAGCAGGGCCGCCGAGACGATGGCCTCGGGGTCGCCGGATGCCGGTTCCCCGAGGCTGCGCACCACCTGCGCCGTCACAGTCTGCACCCCGGCCGGCTCGGCCAGGGCGTCCCAGATGGCCGGGCCGATGCCGTCCAGCACCCGCACATCGCTCCCGTGCAGCAGCACGTAGGCGCCTTCGACCGCGATCGCGTCGAGCGGTTCCACGCGCGCGAACTGCCCGGGGGCGGGGGTGCGACCCGCGGCGGCCGCCGGGAGCGGCATCCACGAGGGTTCGCTGCGCGCGGGCCGGCGCAGCGGGAGCATCTGCGAGGCGACGGTCGAGGCCTCGTGGTAGCGGAGCCGGCGCACGCCGCCGATCCGGTCGATCAACCCGGCGAGGCGCTGCAACGGCCGGGTGAGGTGGGGGAGGTAGCTGAGCTCGGGGATGATCGAGGTGATGGCCTCCACCATGCCGGTCTCGGTTACCTCGGCCGGGCCGTCCCGTTCGGCATCGCGCTCGATCAGGGTGATGGCGGCGATGTGCAGCGGCTCGTCGGGCAGCGCGAGCAGCCCGAGCTCGGAGGGCGCGCGCTGGGTCTTGCCGGGGGCGGACCCGGGTTCGATCACCGAGAGCGGTTTGCGGTACGGGGTGACGGCTCCGTCGGCACGTACGCCGATGGTCTCGTCGCTGACATAGCCGAAGACTCGTCCGAGGGCGGCCGCGAGGGTGGTCTTGCCGCGCCCCGACGGGCCGACGAAGGCGTAGACGGCGCCATCCGGAGTGGCGACGCCGCAGGCGTGCAGCATCACGAGGTCGGCCTTGCGTGCCTCGATCGCGGCGAGCGTCACCCGGGAGGAGAGCGCCGAGGCGAGGCTGCGCAGGTCGGGGGCGAGCACATCCTCGGCGCCATGTTCCAGGCGGGAGGCACGTACCCGGTCGGCCGGGTCGTCGATCACGGCGCGGAGCCGGACCGTGCGGTCGTCGGCCGCGTTCGGGGCGAAGGCCGCGTCCTGCCAGAGTTCCCGGAGGCTCCGGCGCGAGCCCTGGTCGGCGACCGCGTCCAGACCGACGCGCACCCGCACGCCCAGCGCGCTGATGTCCAGCTCTGCGCCCCCCATACCGCAACGATAGTGCACGGCTGCGGATGCCCCCGGCGGGCCCATCGGGAGCGCACCCGGACGGGAATGGATCGCGGAGCCGCGCTCTCGCTTAGAATGTCAGGATCGGGCCGTTGACGCCCCACAAGATGCGGGGCGATTCGGAGCGCTGAATGGGCTCCATAGTCACAGGTGAGGGGAACTCGTGGAGCTCAGATCGATACTGCCGATACTCCGGGCGCACTGGATCGCGATCGTGCTGCTCACGCTGCTCGGCGGCGCCGCGGCGTTCGGCTGGTCGCTGCTGCAGCCGCGGGTCTACTCGGCCGATGCGAGCGGCTACGTGACCGCAGGATCGAACACCGACACGGGCAACGCCCTCGTGGGGAACAACCTCGCCCAGTCGAAGGTGAAGTCCTACATCGACATCGGATCCTCGCGCGCCGTGGCGCAGTACGCGATCGACGACCTGGGACTCACCGACATTCAGCCGGAGCAGCTCGTCAGCCGCATCGTCGTCACCAACCCTACGGACACAGTGCTGATGAAGGTTTCGGCCGAAGCATCCTCTCCCTCCGCGGCGCGCGACCTGGCGGAGGCCTGGTTGCGTGGCATCGCCCAGCAGATCCAGACCCTGGAGAACCCGACGGGTGATGTCGCCGCAGCAGGAGTCGTGCAGCTGGTGCCTCTGGATTCAGCCGTGCTACCGACCTCTCCCACGTCGCCGAACACGCGCCTGGCGATCGGGATCGGGCTCCTCGTGGGCCTTGCCGTCGGAATTGCCTACGCGACGGTGCGTCATGCGCTGGACCGGCGCATCCGTTCGGCCGAGGCGGTCGAGCGGGAAACCGGGCTCTCGGTTATCGGAGCCATCCCGATCGACCGCCGTTTCACCGACGAGGACCGTCTGGTTTCAATGGACGGAGCGACGGATTATTCCAATCAGGGTGATGACGATGTAGCCGTTGCCGAGGCACTCCGTGAGGTGCGGACGAACCTGCAGTTCATGGACGTGGACAACCCGCCCCGCGTGATCGTCGTCACCAGCCCTCTGCCGGGAGACGGCAAGTCCACCACGATCGCCAACCTCGCAATCGCTCTGGCTGCCGGCGGACAGGCCGTGGTGCTCGTCGACGCCGACCTCAGGCGTCCCACAGTCTCCAAGACGTTCAACCTGGTTGACGGAGCCGGCCTCACCGACGTGCTTGCTGGCCGGTCCGACCTCGCCGATGTCCTTCAGCCCTGGGGCACGTCCGGCCGGCTTGCCATCCTCGCAGCCGGAAAGACTCCGCCTAACCCCAGCGAATTGCTCGGATCAGAGCGTATGCACGCGCTGCTGGCACAACTCTCCAGCAGGGCTATCGTGCTGATCGACGCCCCGCCCCTGATTCCGGTGACCGACGCCGCGATCCTCACGCACAACACCGACGGTGCTCTCATAGTGGCCAGTGTGGGCAAGACATCCTACGAGGGGCTGAATAAAGCGCTGCAGAACCTCCAGCGCGCCAACGCGCGTCCGCTCGGTATCATCCTGAACAGGATGCCGCGCCGCGGTGTGGGCTCGTACTACGGGTACAGCTACGGATACGGGTACAAGCCCCGCAAGGAAGACGCTGCAACTGCCCAAACGGAGTCCGCACGAGTGCAATCGCCAGCTGAGAAGGAATCAAGGGTAGAGACGCCCGTTGCCCCGTCCCCGGTAGGGCAGCCGTCGACTCAGGCGCTTCCGCAGCGTGTCGGCGCTGCCGCACCATCCCGTACAACCGATCCAGGCGATCGGGCCGATGCCGGTGCCTCATTCGATGAGATTCTCACCGGTGCGGGGTTCGACCAGGCCGACGATGTGCGAGCCGTCGATCAGGACGGCTATTTCATGGAGGGTGAGTCGGAGCGCGTCAGTGCTTCAGATGTTCGGGGGCTCACGCGACGCGAGCTGCGCAATCAGTCGAAGCGTTCGACCCAGTGACGCTCGACGACCTCTTCGGCCGCCCGAGCGCTCCTGCCGGTCCTCCAAGAATTACCTTCCTCTGCACAGGCAATATCTGCCGTTCACCGCTGGCCGAGAAGATTTTGCGGGCGCGTCTTGCCGATCTCGGCGATACCCACGCAGTCGTCTCCAGCGCGGGGCTGCATGCTGTAGTCGGTGCTCCGATGGAGGCGCAGCCTGCGGAAATCGCCACCCGATATGGAGCCGATCCACAGCACACGGCGGCCCAGGCCACAGCCGACGTCTTGCGTTCCAGCTCTCTCGTCTTGACGATGACGCGGGAGCAGCGTGCCGAGGTGTCTCGGGAGTACCCGTTCGCACTGAAGCGCTCCTTCACTCTCATTGAGTTCGTCCGGATCCTCGACGAACTCCCGAGCGAGGTCCGTAGACCATCACTGCAGGAAGAAGGTGGTCTATTCGACACCGTCATGGAGGCGTCGCGGTTCCGGGGCATGATCGCTCTCGGCGACGAGGATGACATCGACGACCCTTATCGGCGTTCGGCGGAGACTCATGAGCGCGTCGGCACGCGAATCGCCGAGGTCACCGCGCGACTTGCAGCCCAGCTGACCGACAGCCGAGGTGAATTCTCCTAGTCGAGCTGATCAACCCGTGTGGTCTATCGCTGGGCCTCTTTCCAGAACCGCAGCGTGCTCGAGCTGGACCAGGAACGTTTCCACGTCTGACGCGACATCGGCACGGCCTGCATCGAAGAGGCGACAGATCTCCGACACGATGTCCGAGGTGCGGCGTCGTCCGTCGATTTGACGCCAGATCGCCAAACCGGCTCCGGTGAGCTCGAGCGGGACCGAGTCGATCGGCGTGAGCGCCAAGACGACGACCCGGTCCTCGCCCGCGACGACTGCGACGTCGGGCCGCACTGCCCAGGAGTGCTCCGTCCCATTTCGGGCCTGGTCTTCCGCCGTCATTCTCCGACGCTATCAGCGCGGTACCAACGCGGCGACCAAGAGCCCCCCAGCGATCACCCCGGCTCCAATGACGGAGAAGAAGCCGAACAGCCGGCGGTTGTCCGGATTCGCCAAGGGATTCCAGCGCGGCCGACGCGGCGGTTCGACACTCACAGGCGTATCACGGCGATCGAGACGAGAGCGCCGGTAGACGCGGTGAGGAACGACAATCCGAAGACCTTTAGCACCGTCCCTGCTCTGGTGCCGGATCGGGACGACTGCGCTCGCAGGCCAGGACGTGAAGCATAGTCCTTCGACTCCTCGCCCATTTCGGCGGGACTGCGTAGCGGAACGAGGCTGATCGGCAGCTCGGGAGCAGGGTCCACCGGAGGTACTCGCGGTGATGGCCGAGAGACCTTCGGGCGGGTGCCGTCGTTCTTGACTGCGATCGTGTGGCTGGCGGACATCGGACCTCCATCAATGGAAAAGCCGTGACGCCGGTGTCCTCGATTTCATTGAAGCATGTGCGCTGCGAGTGCTTGCATTTCGTAACGCGATGTTCACGAAACAGAACCGACTCGTGGCATGTGCGACCATTAGGAGGGTAGGGGGCCAGTCGGCCGCTGTTTCGGGGAAAGGTTCAACTGCGTGGAGTTTCGCGATTACATTCGGGCAATACGCAAGGGCTGGGTCTACATCGTCGTGTTAGTGCTGCTCGGGATTGCCACGTCGGCCTTGCTGTCGATCCTCAAGACCCCCGAATATCAGTCAACTGCGAAAGTTTTCGTGTCCGTGCAGTCGACCGGTTCGATCAGTGATCTGACGCAGGGAAACAACTTTCTGCAGAACCAGGTGCAGTCCTACGCCGATGTCGTAAACACGCCGATCGTTCTGCAGCCGGTGATCGACTCGCTCGGGCTGGCGATGACGACATCGGATCTCTCCACGCGTGTGGTGGCAACATCCCCGTCGGATACCGTCATCGTGGAGATCACAGCGTCGGACGAGGACGCAGTCGAGGCGGCCCAGATCGCGAATGCGGTCGCCACGAGCTTCGAGACGACGGTCACCGATCTGGTGCCGACTAACGCGGAGGGCATCACCCCCGTGAAGATCACGGTCCTCCAAGAGGCTTCCGTGCCGGCGACCGCTGCCTCGCCCAACGTGCCGTTGTACATCGTCGCCGGTCTTCTCATCGGACTGATCCTGGGCCTCACCCTCGCGATCGTGCGTTACGTGCTCGATACCAGGATCCGCAACGAACACGATGTGGAGGCGATCACCGAGGCGCCGATCGTCGGTGGCATCGCCTTCGACGCCAAGACACCGGAGAACCCTCTGGTGCTGAGGGACGATCCGCGCAGTCCTCGCGCGGAGTCCTTCCGCACGCTGCGGACGAACCTGCAGTTCCTCGGGGTCGGAGAAGCCCAGAGTTTCGTGCTCACATCGTCCATCCCCGGTGAAGGCAAAAGCACGACCTCCGCGAACCTCGCGATCGCCATGGCGCTGTCAGGCAAGCGCGTCGTCATCGTTGACGCCGACATGCGGAAGCCCCGCCTCGCGGAGTACTTGGGCGTTGAAGGGGCGGTCGGCCTGACCGACGTGCTCGTGGGCAGGGCGAAGGCGAGTGACGTGATCGTGCGGTGGGGAGACACCAACCTCTACGTACTCCCGGCGGGACGGATTCCCCCGAACCCGAGCGAATTGCTCGGTTCGAGCGCGATGATCTCGTTGATCGCGACGCTGGAAGGGTCATTCGATATCGCGCTCTTCGATGCGCCGCCGCTGCTACCGGTGACGGACGCCGCGATCCTCGCCACCAAGACTGGCGGCGCGCTGCTGATGGTTGCGGCCGGTCGGGCACACAAGAACCAGGTAAGAGGCGCTGTCAGCGCGCTGACGAACGTCGGCGCGAAAGTCGCGGGCGTCGTCATGACGATGTTGCCCACAAAGGGCCCGGACTCCTACGGCTACGGCCGATACGGGTACGGATATGGGTACGGCTACGGGATCGACGAGCCCGAACAGAAGCTGGGCAGCCGGAAGGCGCGCGAACGCGGATGACCAGCGGTAAGAGGGAGCGAGTCCGCCGTACGCCGGCGATCGCGGCAATCGCGTCGCTTGCGTGCATAGCCGCGGTTCTGGTCTTCTTCGCGCTACGCACGGAGCCTATCCCCGAGGCGGGCCGTACCCCGTCCCTGCAGATCACGCCCGAGGCATCGGAGGCGGTCCCGACCCCGGTGCCATCGGCCTCGCCTGTCGCTGCGCCGCCGCCGCCCGCCGCCTCAGGCCGTTTCCTGGATGCTCTCGATTCCGCGACCGCCGCCCGCGCGACGGCGGGTTCCTGCACCGGTCCGCGGCCGACCCTTGAGACGACAGACGACGGGGGCGCGAGCTGGGCCGCAGAGATTCTCCCGGCGTCGGACGATGTGCGGCAGATCCTGGCTCTGGATCTCGTAGACGGCAGTCAGATCGACCTGGTGGTTCTGGTGGGGGCGGACTGTGTCCCTACCGTGCTGACCACGTTCACAGCCGGCGAGTACTGGCAGCAATACCCGGACCGGCTTGCGACGGAAACCTATCTCGACGGCACGGATCCCGCGCGAATCGTCGTGGGGGGGAACACTCTCAGTGCCCCGTGTGCCACGCCGCTGGAGCTTTCCTCTTCTGCGACGGGTTCCGCCGTGCGGTGCGCCGATGTCACCGCTGTGTCGACGGGTGCTCCGAATTCGTGGACTGCCGTCACCACGGTGGGTCTATACGCACTCGCCTCGTCCAGCGATTCGCCGATCGTGCTCGGTGGCGTCTTGGGTGCGGGATGTGATGGGCTCGTCATCACGTCGTTCCCCCTGGACGGCACTGATTTCGACGGGACAGCCTTGGGCTGCGCCCCTGTCGGATCTGAGTCCTCCTCGGTGTCCCTCGCCCTGGGAGTGGGAGCCGTCTGGATCTGGAACGGCACCATGACCATCACCAGCCGAGACGGCGGTGCGACGTGGGCTGCTGCATGAGATGCTGGTGAGTGACGACATGGTGACAGAGAACAGCCACGCGCTAAGGTGCCTTTAGGGGATGCCGGGGTCCCGTAGGGCGACGGCGACGAAGGATTCACAGGTGAGCGAGACCGCGAGTATTTCCGCTTCAGCTCGCTCGACCATGCCGTCGGCGACATGGTCGCAAATCTACGCCCGCCGCCTCTTCATCACTGACCTACTCGTCCTCGCCTGGGTCATCTTCGGCGTGCAGTTCGCATGGTTCGGTTTCGCATCAGCGAACCTGGCAGTCGGCCAGGCCTCCGTGCCGCCGATCAGCTACACGTACGTCTCGGTCATCATCCTCGCTGCCTGGCTTCTCGTGCTGAGTATCTATGCAACCCGCGGGCACCGGGTAGTGGGCACCGGAACGCAAGAGTACAAGCTGATTGCGGATGCCACGCTGCGGCTGTTCGGCCTGGTCGCCATTGTCGCATTTCTGTTCCAGATCGACTTCGCCCGTGGCTACGTTCTGATCGCGTTTCCCGTAGGACTTGCCTCGCTGTTGTTCGCGCGCTGGTTGTGGCGGCAATGGCTCGCCACAAAGCGCGCGAAGGGCGAGTACTCGGCACGCGTGCTGCTGGTCGGATCCGCGGCATCCGTGACCCATATCGCGCAGGAATTGCTGCGTCGTCCGGAGGCCGGCTATTCGGTCATCGGTGCCTGTGTGCCCACAACTCTTGTGGGGGGCACTCTGCCGGGCACCGACATCCCGATCTTTGGCAACCTCGACAAGGTGACACGAGCGATGGAGGCCAGCGGTGCCGATACCGTAGTGATCACCAGTGCCGACGAACTCCCGCCACGGCGTGTTCGCGAGTTGAGTTGGAGTCTCGAGCCGGGTCGCCAGCATCTCGTGGTGGCCCCCAGCCTTGTCGACATTGGCGGCCCTCGCATTCATACGCGTCCTGTGGCCGGTCTCCCGTTGATCCACGTCGAAACTCCTCGCTACGAGGGCAGCAAGAGGTTCGCCAAGCGCACTTTCGATATCTTGGCATCGGGAGGCATCATCTTGGTCCTGTCGCCGGTGCTGCTCTTACTCGCGGTCGTGGTTCGGTTGAGCACGCCCGGGCCGGTGCTTTTCCGTCAGGAGCGCGTCGGGTACAACGGCGGTAAATTCCACATGTTCAAGTTTCGCTCCATGGTGATCGACGCCGAAGCACGCCTGCTCGATCTGGAGGGCACCGAGCGTCTCGAGGGTAATTCCGTCATGTTCAAGATGCGCGACGATCCGCGGGTGACCCCCGTAGGCCGCGTTCTGAGGCGCTACAGCCTGGACGAGTTGCCCCAGCTCTTCAACGTCTTCGGGGGGAGCATGTCTCTCGTCGGACCGCGCCCGCCCCTGGAACGCGAAGTCCATCAGTACGAGCAGCACGTCCACCGCCGGTTCCTGGTCAAACCGGGCATCACCGGACTCTGGCAGATCAGCGGGAGGTCGAACCTGTCTTGGGAGGACACGGTTCGTCTGGATCTGTTCTACGTAGAGAATTGGTCGTTGACCGGTGACCTGCTCATCCTGTGGAAGACAGCGAAAGCCGTGGTAGCCAGTGACGGGGCCTATTGACGCAGAGGCGGTGGCGGGTCGGTCGCGGCTGGAACAGGCGACTGCGGTGGAACTCGCGGCCGCGCTGGTAGCCCATGTGGCGCGGGCCGAGGGCATCCCGCTCCTCGTCATCAAGGGGCCCGTGCTAGCGGCGCAGGGGCTTCGCGAACCGCGTAACTATGCCGATGTCGACATCTGGGTACCGAGAGATTCCGCCGCGCGGCTCGTCGTGCTCCTATCAGCGCGTGGATGGCACGAGCGAGGTGCCAACTGGTTCATCGACCGAGTGGGGAGTCATTCCATCACCCTCATACACGATCGATGGCCGTGCGACATTGACATCCACGTGCGGTTCCCCGGTTTCCTCGCACCCGACGACGTCGTTTTCGAGAGCTTGTGGCGCTCTCGAACGGCGCTCGATCTCGCTGGTACGCGCGTCATGGTCACAGATCCCGCGGGCAGTGCGGCCGTTCTGGCACTGCATTCCCTGCGGCAAATGTGGGATCGGTCGAAGGCCGCAGAATTCGAGCAGTTGGCCCGGCGCTTGGCCCGGCAGCCGGACCTCGTGCGCTCGCTGGCCGCACTGTCGGCCGTCGTGGGCGCGAATGAGACACTCGAGCCCCTATTTCGTCGGCTGGGTGCGGAGCCCCCGACCGGCTACACGGCGACGGCGCGCCAATTACGGGAGTGGCATGACCGTCGCGCCCATGATTCGAGAACGGGGCTCTGGATCGGATACCTGAAAAGCACGCCGATGAAACGGTGGCCTCGAGAATTGGCCGCCGTGATCTGGCCGAACCCTAGTCAGTTCCTGCAGGATCATCCGAATTCACCCCGTACTCGACGGGCGCTCGTCTGGGGCCGTATCCGACGATTGGCCAAAGGCGTGACAGCCCTGAAGTTCATAGCTCGTGAACGGAGGTTGGGGCGTCGCCGGGTACGCCCGTACGACCGTCACTCCGAAGGGATCGAGGGCACGAGGAAGTAGTCCTTGTCGCCCTTGTTGCTCCTGTCGATCCGATACTGTCTGAGCGAGTAGTGCGCAAGGGTCATACCCAGGTGGTAAAGCTTGCCGATTCGGGTGGGCGACGAGTGACGGCGGATACGGTGGATGACGAAGCGCAGTTGCCGACGATCCGCTCGTGTCAGGTCGGACCGGTGCTTCTCGAGGTACCTCACGGTGTTGTCGGCTCGGGCGGCGGAGTGGCCGGTCAGCTGCCCAGATTCGTGCTTACGTTGATTGACCAACCGCTGCTCGACCACGGCGTACTCGTACCCGGCCTTCAGCAGGCGATAGAAGAAGTCAGTGTCGTTCTTCATCCGCAGCTGGGGGTCGAATCCGCCCACCCGGTCGAAGCAGCTCCGTGAGACGACCATGTTGCTTCCGGTGGTGCCGGCGTTGACGGCGACCACATCCTTTGCTGTCAGGCCACTGCGGATGGCAGGGCCGGTCTTGCGGGTGTCGCCTCGGAACATCGTGATCCAGCTCACGGCGACATCGGCCGAAACCGCGGAGAGAACGGCGCCGGAGGCCTCGAGGAAAGTCGGCTCCCAAGTGTCGTCGTCATCGAGGAATGCGACGTACTCGCCGGTGGCCAGCTGCGCGCCGGCGTTGCGGGAGGCCGAGGCGCCGCCCGGAGCGCCCGATGTCGTCTCGAAGCGGATCGGAACGGTACTGAGGGCGCGGAAGTCCTCGCACGCCGCGGATGCGGCAGCATCGATCACGTCGCTCACCACGATCACCTCGCTCGGCGGGGACGTCTGCGCAGCAACCGAGGCCAGAGCTTCGTCGAGGAGATTCGCGCGGTTGTGTGTAGGTATGACGCAGCTAATCTGCAGAGACATGGCTACTCCAGTCGTCGGAATGTGCGGACGGCGTCCAGCGGCCGTTTGGCCGAGTAGGGAACCAGCCCGGAAGGGTCGGCGTGTCCGTATGCCACGAGCATGACCACTCGCTCGTGTGAGGCGAGCCCGAGCAGATCGGCCATTGCCTTGTCGCGGTCGGGCAGGTCGGGCCAGTTGATGCAGCAGCTCTCCACACCTTGTGCCTCGAGCCCGTAGATGAGCCCCATTGCCGCCAGGCAGCTGTCGATGTAGATCAGGTGCCTGTCGCGTTCGTCGAAGAAGGCTGACATGTCGCCGACGATCACAATGATGCCGCTCAGCTGCTCGCCGTATCCGGCAGTGCCCATCGGGATGGCGGCCACCCGGCCCACGCTCTCCGGATCGTCGAAGATCTGAAAACGGTAGGGCTGGCGGTTGCACGCCGTCGGCGACTCGGCTGCGATGGCGACAGCCGCGTCGACAAGGTCCCGATCGACGGGCTCGCCGGTAAACCACCGGACGGACCGGCGGTTCTCGGCAAGCTCGCGCAGTGCATCGACTGAGACGGCTGGCCGGCTCGGACGCGGGTGATGAGGTCCGCTCGCGATGGATACCGCCGTCGGAGACAGCGGTGAAAGTCCCGAGAACGTGCCGCGCAGACGCTCGATCTTGGGATGAGTCGAGGCGCCGGTGGCTTCGAAGTACTGGGTGAGCACGGTGTGCATCCAACGAGATTCGTCGACTCCGACTCCCGACTCCGCACCCAACTGGTGGACCTTGGCGAACGCGCCCACGGTCGAGCCGATGTAGCTGAGCGCGAACTCGTCACGGCGCGGCCTCATCGTCAGGCCTTTCTCCAGCATGTGCACGTTGCGTCGGAGCGTGTACAGCTCACGGCCGGTGCCGAGGGTCGCGTGGTACGCGGCGATGCCCGCGTCCACCGCAGACTCCTCGCGTCCGAACGCCTCGCTGACGAGACGGTAATAGATCATGCGGCGCGAGCGGCTGCCCCGCAGGGCCCACCGGCCGAATACCTTACGTGCCTTCGACGTGGCTCGTGCGACTACCTTTTTCTTCACTGTCCGTCCGTCCCTTTCGCTGGTGCGGGCCCAGAGATCAATTCACGCAGAAGCCGCAAAGGCCACACGATCGCCATGGCCATCTGGCCGCCGGCGAATCGCGACTTCCGTCCGAGAAAACTGGCGAGGAACGAAGCGGTGACGTACGACACCAAGGTCGCCACCGCTGCGCCGACCACGCCCATCACCGGGATCAAGGCGAAGTTGAGAGCGATGTTGACGCCGGCGCCGAATGCATGCCGGACGAGGGAGGACCAGAGGTAACCCTCGGCGATGATCCACTTCGAGTACACAGCGCCCATGAAGACGAACGGACATGCCGCCGCCTGGATGTACAGGATGGTCTTGGCGTCGTCGTACTCCGGTCCGAAAACGTACGTGATCACGACGGTCCCCAGCACCACGACGGCGATCGCGATCAGCACGCCCACCCAGAAGGAGCGGTCGTAGGACTGCTGCAGCATCTTCTTGTACTCGGGGCTGTCCACGCCCTTCTCTTTGCGCACTTTCAGCAGCACCGGGAAGGTCGAGTTCATGAAGACTACGGGCAGGAAGAAGGAGATCTCGCTGAGACGGGACGCTGCGGCGTACACGCCGACGGCTCCGGGCCCCAGAAGCGCCTGGATGACGATCACGCTCGACTTGAGGTTGGCCTGATCCGCGAGGCTCGAGAGCATGAGCGGCCAGGACCGCCTGAGCAGGGTGAACATCGCGCTGAAGCTCGGCGACGCGAAACCTGGCGAGGCCTTGTCCCGGAAATACATGAACATGATGATCAGGCTCGAGATGAGGCCCTCGAGCGAGTAGAGGATGAGCATCACCCAGATGTTCGGCCAAAACGCCAGCAGTGCCAGGCGCACCCCGAAGAGAGCCACGGTCACCGAGATGCGCGCAATGGCCGGTTTGCGGCTACGCAAATGAGAGAGGAACCACAGTTCTGGCGCATTCAGAGCACGTCCGAAGAGCGCGGAAGAGGCGAGAAGGGTTGCGGCGATTGCGAGCCCATCGCCGCTCGTGAGGCTCAGCGCGCCGATGATCAGGAAGCCGACCAGCGCGAAGAATTCGCGGATGATGGTGAGCGAGGCGACTATGGCCGAGTTGGCCGCCCGGTCGTGCACCAGCTCGCGCACCGCGAGTCCGGCCAGACCGGCCGACATGACCGCTACGCCGATGGACGACAGCGCTACGGCGTAGCTGTAGATCCCGTACTCGTCCACCGGCACCGCGACGACGAGCAGGATTCCGATGACAGCGTTGAGAGCGAGCGATAGGCTCTGTTGCCCGGCATTCCAAAACCCATTACCCATGGACCGTCGCGAATCGCGCGAAAACCTGACCACCTGTCTCCTTAATTGGCAGGATCGACCAGCGGCGTCGATGGGTGCGGGTGCCGACGCGCGAGCAATTTCGTGCTGAGGATCCCCTTATTGTGAAGCCTCCGCGTCGCGGGTAAGTGTAACATTGGGCGCGGTCCAACCGACGACGTCGAGGTGCTGGAGCGTTCGACAACCCGTCCTGGACGACGAGATGCTTTCCACGTGTGGACTACCGTTGCAAGTCAGGTCAGTCGATACCCGGGGGCGAATCCGTTGGCAAAGAAGTACATCCTCATGGTGGGCGTCGAATTCAATAATCAGGGCGCTTATCTGATGCTCCTCGCCGCTGCAGAACGCATCCGAACGCAATTCGACGCGGTGCCGGTAGTCGAGTTCCACAACGGTGCCGACCTGAAGAAGCGGATGGCAGGGGTCTACCCGCTTGTGCCGCAACGCACATTCGGGCTCTTCACAGCCCTGACTAAGGTGCCGCTGCTCCGAAAGATCTGGAAGCGTTTCCCTTGGGTGCTTCCTACGGAGATCGAGGCCGTTTTCGACGGTTCCGGCTTCCGCTACGGGGACCAGTGGGTGAATCAGTCACTGGAGTACACAGCCGGCAAGCTCGCCCAATGGGCTTCTCGTGGGGTCCCGGTTTACATGCTGCCCCAGGCGTTCGGACCGTTCGAGAAGACAGCCGAGCCATCCCTCGCAGCGATTCGAGCGTCGCGCATCGTGTTCGCTCGAGACCCTGAGTCGGAATCGTACGTGCGTGGCCTCGCACCGGCAGGGGTGCCACGGAAGCTCACACGCCGACCTGACTTCACGGCGGTCCTGGCCGGCCGATTCCCACCAGAGCACGAAAAGTATCGCGGCGCTGTACCGATCGTGCCGAATATCAACATCTATTCCCGGGCCGATGGTGAGGCGTCTGGGCGTTATGTGGACAACCTCGCGGCGATCGTCACCGAGCTCAGCGAGCAGGGGATGCGTCCTTATGGGCTCGCACATGAAGGTCGGCGGGACATCGAGATCCTGCAGCGCGTCGTCGATCGTGTGCAGCGCGAGTCAGGCATCGGTCTCGATGTGGTGAGCGGCCTTGATGGCGTCGAACTCAAAGGCCTGATCGGCTCCGCGCCGCTACTCGTTTCCGGTCGCTACCACGCCGTCGTCAGCGCACTGTCCCAGGGTGTTCCGACGGTGATCCATGGGTGGAGTCACAAGTATGAGCATGTCGCTGCCGACTTCGGTGCTCCGGAATTGCTGGCCGACCCGCTGGGGGCTCCCGAGGACTCGATCCGCTTGATTCGGCAGATCATCGACTCGGATGAGCTCCGGCCGCGCATCCTGGCGGCCGCCGCCGACGTCAAGGACGAAATCGAGGCCATGTGGTCCGAGATCCGACACGATCTCCGGAGCCCCTCCGGTCGGTGATTCTGTCGCAGAACAGCCAGACGACGAGGAGATGACCGTTGTGACTGCTCCGAAACAAGCCTTCCGGGTCGACATCCAAGGACTGCGCGCCGTGGCGGTGGGCGCGGTGGTCCTGTACCACGCCCATGTGCCCTTCTTGACGGGCGGCTATGTCGGTGTCGACATCTTCTTCGTCATATCCGGGTTCCTGATCACCAGCCATCTGCTCCGCAATCTCCAGACGGACGGGCGGATTTCGTTCGCCGACTTCTACGCACGCCGGGCGCGTCGCATCCTGCCCGCCTCGTTCGTCGTGCTGGTGCTGACCGTCATCGGATCGCTCATCTGGCTGCCTCCTCTACAGCTGAAGTCGATGTTGCAGGGCGCGATCGCGACCGCACTCTACGTGCCCAACTACCTGTTCGCAGTGACGGGCACCAGCTACCTGAGCGAGACCACCCCGTCACTCTTCCAGCACTACTGGTCTCTAGGTGTCGAGGAGCAGTTCTATCTGTTCTGGCCAGCCATTCTGCTTGTGCTTTTCCTGGCCCTCCGGCGCTCGCGCCGAGGGTTGTTCATCGCCGTTGCTGCCGTGGTCGTGGTGTCATTCGTCTTCTGCGTGATACTGACGAGGACCGACCAACCGTGGGCGTTCTTCTCGCTTCCCACGCGGGCTTGGGAGCTGGGGGTCGGGGGTCTGGTCGCCTTCCTCCTGAGCGGGCCGTTCGTGCATCGCAAGGGCGTGCTCGACCTTGTCGGCGTACTCGGATGGATCGGTCTCGCCGGAATTTTTGTGATCCTAGTGACCTTCGATGAGAAGACCTCGTTCCCAGGCTTCAACGCAGCGCTTCCCGTGGTCGCCGCGGCGCTTGTCATCATCGGCGGAGCGGCCGGCGTGCGGACGGGCCCCGGCGCGGTCCTCGGCATTCGTCCGTTCGTGTTCATCGGCACGATTTCGTACTCCCTGTACCTCGTGCACTGGCCCGCGCTGTTGCTGACTCAGGCTGCTCTGGGAGATCGTGATCCCCTACCGCTGTGGGGGACGCTCGCCATCGCTGGCCTCTGCGTTCCCTTGGCCTGGCTGCTTTACCGGTACGTCGAGGACCCGTTCCGGAATCAGCGATTCCTGATCAGGGCGCCCGCCAGACGAACGCTTCTCCTCACCGTCGCCGCCTCGGCCGTGATCTCCGTCGTCTGCGCGGGGGGAATCGTGGCGGTGGCGAAGATCCCTCTCACCAGCTCTCAGTCCGCGCCGGCCTACAGCCCGACGGTCGAACCGCGCGGCACGGACTTCGTCCCGGTAAACCTCAAGCCGGCGCTGCAGGACGCGAGTGACGACAATCCGGTCGTCTCCACCAATGGATGTCACCTGGAGTTCGAGCAGACCGACCCTGCAGGCTGCCAGGTGGGTGACGACTCCGCTCCGCGCGTCGTCCTGTTCGGCGACTCCCACGCCAGCCAGTGGTATCCGCCCCTGGCGGAGCTCGCCGATGCGGGTGACATCCAGCTAGACACCAACACCAAGAGCGCTTGCAGTTCCGTCACCGTGCAGAGTCTGCGCGACAGCGAGCCGTATCCTGAATGCGACGAATGGCGCCGAGCGGTGATCGAGCGGCTGGCTGCGGACCCCCCGGATGTCGTCGTGCTCGCCAATT
Organism: Herbiconiux dendrobii; assembly: GCF_052048175.1. NCBI lineage: Bacteria > Bacillati > Actinomycetota > Actinomycetes > Micrococcales > Microbacteriaceae > Herbiconiux > Herbiconiux dendrobii. Next base: position 602,985 of record NZ_JBLZQV010000001.1, read on the forward strand.
ACGCTCGCGAGATCGACGTGGCGCACGGATCCGAAGATTTCAATGAGTACTGGGCAGACGGCTTGCGCGCGACGATCGATGCGCTGCCTGATTCTACGCAGGTCGTCGTGGTAGGCGAGACCGCCACGATGGGCATCACGCCGGCTCTGTGCCTTTCGGACCATCTGGACGACGCCGACTACTGCGGCCGCACGCCCACCGCGGCGATAGACGAAGGCGCGGTCGATGTCGAGCGCGAAGTCGCCAAGGAGAAGGACGCTGTCTGGCTCGACATGAACCCCTACCTGTGCAGCGACGACTGGTGCCCTCCGATCATCGACGACACGCTGGTGTATCGCGATGCCCATCACCTCACGGCATCGTTCACGGCAGCACTCGACGGTGTGCTGTGGGATACGATTCGGAGCGCGATCACATAATTTCGCTCCTGTCCAGGCCCCGAACAGGGTGGCGCTTCCATGCATGCGTATCGTGTAAAGCTAGAGGTGACCTTCGTGCCATTCGCGCGTGAGCTCGAGGCGAGCTCCTGGGTCGATGAATGGGGACGTGATAGTGACGAACGAGTCAGAAACCGTGGCGGGGGCATTGCGGCCACGTCAGAGGGCCGGGAGCCGTAAGCGCACGATAGCGCTTCGGGTCGTATTCGCGGCGGCGCTTGTGATGCTTCCTGCAGAACTGGTCTTTCAGAAGTATGTCGCGCAACCATATCCGGGTGTCTTCCAGCCCAGCTTCGCGGGTACCCCGCTAAGGGGTGACATCCTCTCGGCGCAGATTCCTATCGTCTATGTGGACTTCACCGACGGAAGCCGTACCGAAGTAGGGTTCGAGCAGGTGCTCCCGGATTCGAAGCTGCTGGACAAGTCCGTGTTCAAATCGGCGTTCTACAACGAGGCGCGAGCCACAGCCGATGACACTCGGGATTGGTTGCGCAAAGACCTCGCCGAGCTGTTCCCGGAGCAGACGGCGACGCGGATGACAGTGGACTGGACGGACCGGAAGATCGACGTCACGGGTGAACACGAGCCGGTGGACACAGTGACAAAGACTGTCGTCATCGACCTGACGGGGAGCCAGCAATGAGGCTCTTCGACCGCTGGGTCCAGAGAGGGCCGTTTACCGCTCGGGACCTGGGCGTCTACCGGGTCGTTTATGGTCTGATCGCGTTGGCCATCCTGCCCAACGCTCAATTCCTGGCGGGCTATCCGGATTCATTCTTCGCTCCGCCGCCTGGGCTGTTCCGCCTGTTTCCGTCCCTGCCTCCTCTGGGCGTTCTGATCGGGTTGGAAATCGCACTGGCACTGGCCCTGGCGGCGGTCGTGTTCGGAGTGTTCACGAGAACCGCATCCGTCACAGCAGGCATTCTGCTGATCGTCGTGTTCGGTTTGAGCTACAGCTTCGGGAAGATCGACCACACGATTTTCCTCCCTCTGGTAGCCCTGCTAGTTGTCTGGGCCGGCTGGGGTTCGGCGTATTCCGTGGATTCGCTGGCGTCGCACGGCGTCGCAGCGCCCGTTCGGCAGTGGCCGCTGCGTTTGCTCGCCCTCCTGATCGGCGTGGGCTTCGCCACCGCGGCCGTTCCGAAGTTCCTCGGCGGCTGGCTGAAGCCGGGTACGCAGGCCACCGAGGGGCACTATTGGTACGAACTGCTGATCGACGGGCGCGACTCGTTCTTCGCGCCGCTGTTCGGCAACATCACCACGCCCGTGTTCTGGGAGCCGCTGGATTGGATCACGCTTCTGCTCGAGGGGGGCATCATCCTCTCGGTGCTCAGCTGGCGCTCGTTCCGTATCATGATCGCTTTCGCTTCGGTGTTCCACGTCGGGGTGCTCATCATGATGAACATTCTGTTCACCACCAATGTCGTCGCATATGCGGCCTTCGTGCCGTGGGGCCTGGCCGTGGGATGGTTGGCGCGGCGCGGTATAACCGGGCCCCGGTGGAGCACGGCCGTCTGGCGCCGGATCGCCTGGGTGGGAGTACCCGTGCTTGCCTTCGCCGCCTGGGCTCTGTCCACCTCGATTCCCCTGGAGATCGAGGATGGAATGAAGATCGTCATCATCTCCGTGGCCGGCCTGGTCGGTGCCTGCTATCTCGTCTACGAAATGGTGCTCTTCGCTCGCTGGGTACTGCCGAAAGCGCGCGGATCGCGTTCCTCACGCCAAGACCTCCAGCTCGTCCAGGACTGATTTCAGCCTGCCGCGGTCCCGGATGTGGCGCTGATTCACAGGCTCGGGGCCCCCGGCCGAAACAAATCATGACTTGAATGGTCATGGAAGAGGTTGAGATGAGCGAAGAGCGACGCGATGGAAGCAGGATGTCCCGGCGCGCGTTCAACCTCGTCGCCGTGAGCGGAGCGGTGACTACCGCCGTCGGTTTGCTTGGTGGCGGTCTGTTCACTGCTAACAAAGAGCAATTGCTGGGTCCGTCCATCGTCGAGTCGACGTCGTATCCCGCCCTCAACGCGCTGGCCGGCACCGATCGCGACGCGACGGCAGAATTGACCGCGTTTCTCAAGTCCGCCGGTCCCCGAGCGGTCATTCGGGGGCGGTACGTGGTCGATGATGCTGTCATCGTGCCCTACTCGGTCTCACGGCTGACCTTGGCGGCGGGAAGCGCGATCCAGGTGCGCGGAAGTCATTCCGCACTCCGTCGGGAAGGGGCAATCGTGCTCCGCGAGAAGACCGGCCATGCGATGAAGGAGGGCGCCACATCATTCGAGACGGATGAGCCGGATCTCTATGCTGAAGACGAGTACCTCCTGCTCACCGGTGACAATACGGTAGCCAACTCGAAGGCCAAGTACGGGTACCTACGCCGGGTGACGTCGATCGATGGCTCGACCGTCAACATTGATCGGCCCCTCCCTCGCAAGATCGACAAATCACCGCGCACATCGGCAGTGTCCCTCGCTCCGAAACTCGTCATCGACGGCAGCGGCGAGGTTTTCAGCCTCGATCCCGAGAAGAGCGTCAACTCCCTGGTGACCTTGTTCGCCGTCGAGGCCCCGGAGGTCATCGGTATCGAGGTCCACTCCAACGGTGGCATTGGCGTCACGGCCGCGCACTGCCATGACGGACTCATCGACTGCACCGTGCGCGACCTGCTCGACGACGGCAAACGTTACTTCGGATACGGCGTCAACGTCTCCGGTTCCACCCGCGGGCTCGTGGTGGCGGGTTTCATGACCCGCGTCCGTCACGCGGTGACCACCAACGCCGGCGGAGACATCAAGGGCGTGGGTTATGCGGGGGAGCCCGAGGATTGTCTCTTCCAACCCCGCGCAGTCGACTGTTCCAACAAAGCGGTGGACACCCACCGGCTCGGGTGGGGCATCACCATGATCCCGAACGTCACGGGCGGCGCGGGCGGGGTACAGGTGCGCGCAGACAACGTCACCGTGCGGGGCGGTAGCGTGCGGGACACCCGGGTGTCCGGCATCACCGTGGCCAGCGTCGTCGCAGTGGGCCCAAAACTGGAGGGCGTCGCTATCTCGAATATTACGGATGGCATCGGCATCCGGTGTCGAGGCCCCGCCACGATCACAGACTGCACCATCACCAGTACCTCAGGGGTTGCTGTCGAATTAGCCGACGATTCCGTGATCGACGGATTGCAAATCAGCGATGGCGGTCCTGTGGGCGTCATGGTGCTGGGCAGGGGCAACACTGTGGGGTCCGTGACCGTTGACGGACGCTCAACCGTTCCGGTGGTGCTCGATAAGGGGGCCGCCGACAACGAAGTGAACTCTTAGTCCGGGAGGGTCTAACGGCTCTTAGTGTTGGTCAGGCGGCGGTAGAGCCGACCGCCATCCCGGCGGACACGGAAGAGGGCGTAGTCGATGCGACCCCGCATGCCGGGTCGTCGATCGTATGGTAGCGCCGCCAACTCGGGCCATCCATGGCGGGCGATGTCTCGCGGCATCTGCCCGCCAAGCACGTAATCGACGGGCAGGCGGAGCATGTCCTGGATCGTATGACGCGTGTTCATCGGGATGATGCTGAATCGAAATGGAGCGGCACCGTACAACTGCGTGCTCGCCCAAGCGCCTTGACGTTGCTCGAGGTAGAGCAGATCGAGCATCTGGCGAGTGTCGGCATAGACGGCATCGCGCACCCAGGACTCCACTGCGCCGGCGTTTTCCGCCGTGTGATTCAGTCTGAGGCGCGCGAGCAGATCGTCCGTCGCAGGAATTGTAGCGCCGTCCTCCGGCCGCCAGAAGTAACCGCGACCGACTTCGCCCACGTATCCCGTCACCCAGCCGCGGTCACTGGGAAGGGAAGCGGCAGCGAGGTAGAAATCTCGGGCCTTACCTTCGTTGGCGTCGTAACCTACGGCTTCCAAGTAGATCCTACGATCGTCGTCACTCGGTGTCGGAATCGTGACGAGTCGATGGTTGAGCGAATACTTGCGGCTGACGACCTCGGCGTAGGGCCCGTCCGCCTTGCGAAAATCGTGATAGCGGAATGTGAAGAATTCGCACCGGTCCAGCTGCCCGCGCAGTGAGGACATGATGATGCGGCTGTCCCGCCCGCTGGTCATCGGCACGATGATGGTGCCGTGCTCGAGAAGCGCGTCCATGACGGCCTTGGTGCTGGCGGCGATACGCTCGGTTGCGGATTCCACCTCTGCCCCGGACGTGAATCGCGTCAAGGCCTTGGTCGGCCAGTGGCGCGTCGTGCGCCAATTCGAGGTGTCGAGCCGATGGTTTGGCAGTACGCGCCGGATCCTGGCATCGCTGGTGAGGCCGGACGGGAAGAACTGATTCTTGCCCAGGACCCGCCGAGAATACCTCTCCGGCGTGAAGCTGTCGGAATCGCCCCAATTCAAGATCGATGTCGTGGATGCGATCGATTCGTCCTCGCCTCGGTAGACGACCCCGAGCGAGGCGGACGGATCGACATAGACCTGGAGTGAACCGTTGATCTCGACAAAACAGGCCCACCGGCCCGCACGTCCGTAGAGAGCGTCCTCAAATTCCTCACGGCCGGGTTCCGGCATATCGAGGGCCCCGTCCTCGTAGCTGAATCGACCATCTTCGAGGATCAGCCAGCCCAGGATCCAACCGACTACCGACCCGTGTGCCGTGATCCGAGTCAGCGGCAGGTTCGGGCTCACCGAGATGTTCCAGCCGAGGAGAGAACTCGTTTCGAAGTCGGCGGGATGCGCATGTTCCGCGCGCGCGATCAGGAACTGGTCGTACATGCGTGGGCGGCTCAGGAGGTTCGGAGGCGAGATCTCGCCGAACGTGTCCGACGCAGAGGATCCGGCGGGTGGCTCATCGACGAGCATGGTGGTGCCTCCGGCGCCGCGTGGTAGAGATGTCGCGGAGCCAAACCAAATCTAATGCGCTTTCGACACTCGTCGATAGTGTGAATTCCTATTCGGCCGATTCAGGGCGTGTGGGTCCCGTACACTGGGGCGGGGAGGGCACATGGCCGGCACAAAACTGCGCGACCGCGTTCACGCGAGGGATGTAGTCATTGCAGCTGCGGCCGCGGTCATGGTGCCCGCTTTGACGATCGTCGCCGTGTCTGCCGGATCCGACGGAATCGTATCCATCCTGGCCATCGTTTTCGGACTCGCCTCGGTGCTGGCCGCGATGGCGAACAATCCCGTCCTCATCATCGGGCTGCTGGTGAGCGCATCCGCGTGTCAGCGCGCAGTCGGTGCGCTGACGGGGAGTTCGATCGCGCTCTGGCTCGACGACGCCGTGCTCATCGGAATCGCGCTGTACATCGTACTGAGGCTCGCCAGCCGATTCAAAGGACGATCCAGCGTCGTATTGGTCTTGATCGTATTCGTGGGACTCCTAGTGATCACTCTGGCGCGTTCCGCCAACCTGTCGATCGGCTTCTACCAACTGCGGCAGATCGCGGTGCCGGCGGTGCTGCTCCTGTTCGGCCTGGTGGTTGATCGTGAAAAGCTCAAGCGAGCTGCTCCGGTTGTCATCACCTTCATCGCCATCGGCTGCGCTTACGGACTGCTGGAGCTCGCAGGCGTCCGCCTGATCGACCCGGCGGGGGCGAGCAACCTCAATTCATTCTCCAATTCCAATATCCGGGAGAACGGGCTGCCCGCCGCCTACCGGTACTTCCTCTCTGACGGTACAGTTCTCTCCCGTGTGGGCGGCCTCGTCCTGAATCCACCCTCGTTCGGCATTCTTGCGGCGAGCGGATTCATCTGGTTGCGCTTCTCTTCGCTGAAGCGAGACGCGCTTTTCCTGGTGTTGGCGTTGCTATTCGCAGGCATGACCATCGCATCCCTCGGCCGCGGCGGGATGGTCGTGCTCGCTCTTGCGATCGTGCAGCCCTTCCTGACGAAGTATTCGGGGCGCCTAGCGTTCATCGCGGTAGGCATCGTAATGGCAGTGGTAGCGTACGGAGAGTTCGCGCAGCAAGGCCAGAGTGGACGTCACGCCGACGGATTCGTCTACGGAATCACCTACGCGATATCTCATCCGCTCGGTGGAGGGTTCGGGATCGTCGGAAACTCGGTGAACAAGGCGGGTCTTGACGGAAGTGGAGCGGGCGAGAGTCTCGCGGCCATCTTCCTCACTGGAATGGGCTGGGTCGGTATCATCTTGCTCGTCTGGCTCCTGCTCAAAGGCATCGCTGCCGGTGCGACTATGCCGGGCGTCGCCCTGACCTCGGCCGTACTCGTCAGCATGGTGTCCGAGACCGCCGGGGGTCTGGATGCCTCGGGGCCCCTGTGGATCCTCGGCGGTCTCGCGCTGGCGGAAGGCTCAGCCCGCGGTGCACTCAAGGGCGTCGTGGCGCGCAAGAAAGCTCCGGCCGAGAACTTCGCCTGACGGCGACACACGATGGGTCGCCGCCCGAAACGAGACGTTAACTCTCAGACGGTAGGCTGATCGGGAGCGTTCCGGTTGAGCCGGCGCATCGTCTGCGATGAGGGGATTCGTATTGCACGTAGCAGTCATTGGGTTGGGTTATGTCGGTATCGTCACGGCCGCGTGCCTGGCGGATGCCGGTAACACCGTTGTGGGTATCGACCCCGTCCCAGCAAAGGTGGACGCGGTCAATGCGGGACGCACGCCGATCGTCGAGCCCGGCCTCGACGAGCTCGTGTCCAGCACGCATGCGGCGGGCCGCCTGAGTGCGACCACCGATATCGCAGCGGTCGACGAGGTGGACGTCGCGATCGTGAGCGTCGGTACGCCGTCGGCCGAGACCGGTGCGCTCGACCTCACATATGTGAGGCGCGTGGCGGTGCAGCTCGGGGAACGGCTGGCGGAGCGGAGCAAGCCCCTCACGGTCGTGTTACGCAGCACCGTGCTCCCGGGCACGACCCGAGACGTCGTCATCCCGCTGATCGAAAAGACGTCGGGTCTGACTGAGGGAGCCGACTTCTTCGTGACCTTTACCCCTGAGTTCCTGCGCGAGACAACAGCGATCAACGATTTCCGCAACCCGCCGATCACTGTGGTCGGAGCCGAACACGACCTCTCGGCCGTGCTGCCTTCGGAGCTCTTCTCTTCGATCGACATGCCGGTCCAGGTCGTCAAGACGGGTGTCGCTGAAGGACTGAAATATGCGTCGAACACCTTCCACGCGGTTAAGGTCACGTTCGCGAACGAGATCGCCCGGCTGTGCCAGGCGACCGGGATCGACGGCCGCGAAGTCATGAATCTCTTCGTGCAGGATCGTGATCTCAACATCAGCGCCAGGTACCTGCGTCCGGGTTTCGCCTTCGGCGGCTCCTGCCTACCAAAGGATGTCAAGGCGCTCCAGCACCATGCCACCGCGCTGTCGGAACCGGTGCCGCTCATCCAGAGCCTGAACGATTCGAACGACCGCCACATCAGCCGTGTAGTGGAGACGGTCAAGGCCCTGGGTGCGAAGTCGATCGCGCAGATCGGACTCTCGTTCAAACCCGCGACGGACGACCTGCGCGAGAGCCCCTACGTAAGGGTGGCGGCAGCTCTGCAGGCGGAGGGGATGGCGGTGAAGGCGTATGACCCCGTCGTGGACGTGTCTCGGCTCATGGGCGCCAACGCCGGCTTCGTCGACGCGACCCTGCCAAATCTGCCGGAGCTGTTGACGAATTCGGTGGCGGAATGCATCGAAGGCGCCGATGTCATCCTGCTCGGCACGAATCACAACGACATTACCGAGGAGATCTTGGCCCACTCCGCGATCCCGGTGATCGACCTCTCCGGCACGCTTTCGGGTCGGGTGGAGGCTCTTCTCCGGGACCGGCTCATCCCGGCCGGTGGCCCGGCATATTCCGGGGCAGCATGGTGACCAGCGGCCACTCGGGAGCACCTATCTATCTCAGCTGGGTCGAGTTCAACGGCCGGAGCGCGGGCATGGCCGAGGGGTTGGGCATCGAACCGGTCTACATCCACGGCGGCAAGGGGCTATCGCTTCCTCGCCGGTACTGGCGGCAGTGGCGGATGACCGGCGCCATGCTCCGCGCAAAGAGACCGGGCGCTGTGCTGGTCATGCAGCCCCCCTTCTTCTCATTGTTGCGTGTGTGGCTCTACACTCTGGGCTCCGGCTCGAAGCTGGCCGCGGACATGCACACCGGCGCCTTCGACGATCCGCGTTGGAAATGGGCCACCCCCTGGATCCTCAGAATCGCGCGTCGTCCGCGCAATAGGGTTGTGCTGACCAATGCCCCGCTCGCGGAGCGAGCGCGGAAGGCCGGAGCGACGGTACTCATCTGCCACGGATACCTTCGGCCCTTCATCGCACCGAGCATTCAGCAGTTTGATGATGCCGCGCTGGCTGATGCGAGTGCCGGGGAGTTCGTTCTGGTCCCGCTCGCCTGGGCCTACGACGAGCCGGTCGCCGAGATCATAGCGGCGGCACGGCTGACTCCGGAGATCCGGTGGGTTCTGACGGGAAAAGCCCCGCAGGGCGTTCGTGACACCGCGCCGCCGAACATCACCTTCACCGGGTTCGCCACCCGTGCCGATTACGAGCTGCTGCGCTCCCGAGCGAGCGTCGTCGGAGCCATCACGACGGCCGAAGACACGATGCAACGCTCGGGTTACGAAGCACTCGAAGCGCATACGCCTTTAGTTACGAGCCCCAAGCGTGTGCTCCAGGACTACTTCGGCGAGCATGTGGTCTACGCAGAACCTGTAGCGGCCGGGCTAGCCGATGCCATGCGGCACGCACTCGCCGACGGCGACCGGCTGCGAGCGTCGATGGCAGAGCTGTTCGCCGAGAAGGTCATCGAGCAGGATGAGGCGATGGGAGCGATCAAAGCGTGGATGAACGCCGCCTAACGCCTGACACGAGTTGCGTGATCCCCACACACGGCCGTCCTGAATTCCTGCGTGAAGCATTGGAGTCGGTATTCCGGCAGACCACGCTCCCGGCCGAAATAGTCGTCGTGTCGGATCTCGAAGATGACGCGACGGCGGAGCTCTGCCGGAGCCTTGCGGATGACGTCCCAATACCGGTTCTCTACGTCGTGAACGCCGGGGGCTCGGGTGCGTCGAGCTCGCGCAACCTCGGAGCCGCCCGGGCCACCGGTGACGTGCTGGCATTCCTGGACGACGACGACAAGTGGGAGCCGGGCTACCTGGCCGCAGCGTCTGCGATCTTGGAGTCCTCGGCGGCGGACGGCGTGGCGACGTGGATACAGATGTTCCGGGGTGAAGAGGTCGCACCGGGCCTCCGGATCGCTCCAGGACTACCAGCCGCAGCCACCGCGTCGGAGAACCCGGGCGTGACCGGTTCGAACTTTCTGGTGCGCCGGCGCGCCTTCGACCAGATCGGCGGCTTCGATGTGGAGTTGCCGGTGAAGAACGACGGTGATTTCTTCTTCCGGTTCCTGTTGGCGGGTCTGAGCTACGCGGTCAATCCGGAATCCCTCGTCCTTCAGCGCAAGCATGCCGGAGGGCAGCTGACCGGTCGCACGGCTTTTCGCGCGGCAGGGCTCGAGAAATATCTGCAGAAGCATCGTGCGAATCTCACGCTCGGCGACCGGAGATTCATCCGTCTGTCAGCCGCGCGCATCCGCTACCACGCTGCGACTACGAAGCGGGAGAAAGTCAAACAGATGCTGCTGGGGGCCTTCAACTCCTCACCCCGCACGCTGCGTTCCAGCCTGGAAGGTCGATCAACCAAGGACTTCTGGATAGTCGCAGGCTTCGACGGGGCTCCTCGAAACTGAGCCTGGTTCTTCTCAGGCCGTGATCGTCACCCCCGGCGTCGTGAACGTGCCGGTGGTGAATCCGGTGCGGGTGGCTGTGACCATCACCGAGATGCTCTTCCCCTTGTCGCTGTTCTTCGGTTTATAGGTGGACCCCGTGCTGCCGTTCTCCACTCCGTCGGCGAACCATTTGCAGCTGGTGTTCTGCGCAGCTGGGTCCCAGGTTCCCCGAGTCACCGTCAGGGTCTGACCCGGAACCGGATTGCCGGTGAGAACGGGAACGTCGGTCGGTGCGAGCGTCCGGCCCGCCGCTATCGGTGGGGTGGGCGCGCTCGCCGCGGAGCCGTCTGCGTATCCCGCACGCTTGGCAGTGACGAGGACCGTCAGTTGCTGACCCGCATCGCCGCTCACCACGTCGTACGTGCGGTACGTCCGGTTGGTGGCGTTCGAGAGCGGGGTGCCATTGCGCATCCAGGTGAACGACATCGTCAGTGGCGCGACGTTCCAGGTACCGTCGTCGAGCTTGAGTTGCTCGCCGACGATGAAATTGCCTGAGATGGTGGGGGCGACGCTGGCGACCGGTGCGGGCATGAGGTCCGTGGGGGTGCTCGAGGGCGTGAAGACGTTGTTGGTGGCACCGGTATCTTCTGTGTAGGGCGTCGTGATGTTTGAGCCCAACTTCAGGCCGGTGACCGAATTGTTGCTTCCCCGAAAGCGGACTCCCGTGGTGCCGCCGGCACCGAGTGAACCTCCGGTGATCGTGGAGTTGGATGAGAGAACGATTTGCGTGCCGTACGAATCCCAGACCTGCAGGTCGTTCGCCACGACCGGGGCATCGGCCAGCAGCGCGGTGCCGGAGGGCTTGAGATAGCTGATCACGGTGCCTGTGATGACTGGCGCAACCGTGACCGCGGGATTGATCGAGATTCCCGGCCCCGTGCAGCCCACGATGGTACCCCCGACGATCTTGGTGTTGTCCGCGCGCACTTGCACTCCGCCGCGGCTGCCCGTGATGTGGGGGATGATCGTGGTATTCCAGCCCAGGCGGTGCGTGTCGACCGATTTGTCGCTGCAGTCGAGCGTCACCGGCTCGAAGGTGCAGTCCTCGGGTTCCCCCGCGGACCCCATGACGCTGATGAAGGGACCAGCGTTCGTCGTGACGGCGTGCCTGACCCGGCTGATCGTCCCGCGCACAGCTAGTCCCCGTGTCGACCCGGTCACGTTGACGCCGTAGCCGAATTTGCCGTTCGCCTCATCGTCCAGAAGGTCGTGGATGGTGCAGTCGATGACGCCACCCTTGCAGTGCGCCACTACCACGCCGGTGGCACCGTTGTCATGCAGGTCGAGCCCGATGACCTGGGGCTCCAGCACGGCCATCAGCCGGATCAAGGAGGAGGTGCTGGACGCTGGATCGGTGTGGAAGATCTGCCCGCCACCGAAGATCTTGAGAGAAGGGGCAAGCGAGACGATCGCCGTGCGCGGCTTGACCTGAACCGTGCGGGGCAGGGCTTTGTCAAGTTGGACGGTCGACCCGGACACGGTCGTGATGCGACGGAGGTAACCGTAGCGCTCCGAGCCGCCTGCGAGGGTGTCGTCACCGGCGAGCAGAAGGTATTCGTTGGCCTTGTACTTGTCAGGCTTCACCACCGTGATAGCGGTCTTGCCCTTCGTCATCGCGGTCGTCAGCTGCTCGCGGTAGACGATCGTGCCCACGCGGGACAAGGCGGAATGATCGCCACGGATCTTCAGAGAGGAGCCACTGGTCAATTCGAGCTTGGTGACGGCGGCAGGTACTTCGACTTCCGAGTCGAGGAAGTAATCACCGGTCAGCGCGACCGAGCCCGCCCGCCCCTGGAGGTAGGCGCGGATTGCGGCTGACGCATCCACCGCCGTGCCGGAGAGAGCGGCCAAGCCCGGCGTCTGCGGGCCGGCGGCAAAGGCAGCCGTCGGTCTGCTCAGACCCACTGACGTCAGCAGTCCGGCACCCGATGCTGCCAGAAAAATGCGTCGCGAAATTGTTCCGTGCATAGCGAGACCCCCAAAGTCTCTACGGGATCCCAAAATCCCGGTGAGGCACCCAACGGCCTCACTGTCACGATACAACCTCCCGGAGGAGCGTGGGGACTCTAACCGGAGATGGCCAGGTGCGGGGCATCCATCCCGAAGACGTCTTTAAGCGCGGTCCGCGCCGCGTAATAGCCGCACAGACCATGCACTCCTGTGGCGGGAGGCGTCGAAGACGAGGCCAGGTAGATCCCAGCGCCGGGAGTGCGCCACGGGTGTGTCGACAGCACCGGCCTCGCAGCCATCTGCGCCAGCGAGAGAGCGCCCGCCGAGATGTCACCTCCGACGAAGTTCGGATCATAGAGGGCCAGCTGTTCGGCCGACATCGCTGCAGAGGCTTCGATGGTGTCGCGGAAGCCGGGGGCAGAGGCCTCGATCGCCGCAGTGATCAGCTCAGTAGGGTCGAGGACCGACCCGCGCGGGACATGCGTATAGGCCCAAAGGACATGCTTGCCTTCCGGCGCACGAGTGGGATCGAGCACCGAGGGCTGGGAGACGAGCACATACGGCTCATCGGGAATGTGACCGTTAGCCACCTGCTCCTCGGAGCGCGCGATGGAGGTGCGGGTGCCGCCCAGGTGCAGGGTTCCCGTCTGCCGGGCTTCCGCGTTCGCCCACGGCACAGGGCCGGACAAGGCGTAGTCGACTTTGGCTATGCCGTCGCCGAACCGAAAACGGCGCAGCTTCGCGACGTAGGCATCGGGCAGCTCGGATCCGGCTAGGTCGGCGAGCGAACGGGCGGACACATCCAGCAGCACGGCCCGACACCTGGGGAGGTCACGGATGTCGATGATCTTGGTTCCAGTGGTGACCACGCCGCCGTGTGCGACGAAGTCGTCGTGGAGCGCCCCGATGATCGACTGGCTGCCTCCGACCGGGACGGGCCACCCCTGGGCGTGGGCATGGGCGGCCAACACGAGTCCGGCCCCGGAGGAGGCGAGGGTGGGCATGCGCCCGATCGAATGGGCGCTGACCCCAGAGATCATCGCGGCTGCCGTCTCCTCGCGGAATCGGAGATTCCAGAGAGGTGAACCCTGCTCGAGGGTGCGCAGCCCGAAGAGGAGGGCCGCAATCGGGTCCCTCGGCATCCGGATTAGCTGGTTCCCGGTGAAGTCGGTCACACCGCGGATCCGGTCGACGATGGGACCGAACAGCCGCATCCATGCCACTCCGTCCCGTCCGAGTCCGGCCGCCGTCCGCTCCAGATCGCGGAACGCTACGCCGGCAGTACCGTTGGCCAGGGGATGCACGTAGGAGATCTCCGGCACCACGAATTCGATACGACGATCGAGCTGGAAGGCGCGGAAGAACGGCGAGGCGAGGCCCATCGGATGAACCGCAGAACCCACGTCATGCCGGAAACCCGGCAATGTCAGTTCCATCGTGCGGGCGCCCCCGCCCAGAGTGCGTTCCTGCTCGAACAATTCAACGGACAAGCCAGCACGAGCCATGGTCACGGCGGCGGCCAGACCGTTGGGGCCGCCGCCGACAATACAGACATCGGGCATGCCACTCAGTATGACATCGTCACTATGGAGACGGTTTCGACGGATAGTGCCGCCGCCGCGACGCGCGGCTGGAGAACTGATAACTTCGAGCCGTGAGAAAAGACAACTCGGCTGATTTTCCGCCGGACCCGGAAGACCCTGCTGTTGAGGAACTGATCCTCGAGGAGGAGCTGTTCGCAGAGGAGGGCTTGGACGGCGCCGTCGACGGAGGATGACGACGCAAGGTCGTGCGACCCCACGGCGCCCCCTTTCCGCGCGTCGACTCGTGGTCGCGGCTGTCACGGCGGTGGTAGTCCTTGCCGCGGCGATCGGCGCTGCCCGGATCATCGTATTTCCCGACCTGGACGATCCCGTGCGTGCGGATGCGGTGCTCGTGCTCGGGCCGCCGACCGTGCAGCGCCTGGTCAAGGCGCAGTCGCTTGTCGATGACGGGCTCGCCGACGAGATCATCATCTCCGTGCCGACCGGGTTCAAGGACGATGACAAGCACACCCGGGTGCGTGATCTATGCCTGCACCGCACCGAGTACGAGGTCACCTGCTTCACGCCCGATCCGTTCACTACACAGGGGGAAGCCCGCCTGACGGCGGGCCTGTTGCGGGACCACTCTTGGGACTCGGTGATTGTCGTCACGTCCGTCACGCACGTGAGTCGGGCACGGCTACTTTTCGACCGATGCGTGGAGCCGAGCGAGCACCTCGTCCAATTCGTTTCGGACGAGCGCGCTTACGACCTTCGTCGTTGGATCGACGAACTCGTCTACCAGTCTGCGGCCTGGGTCAAAGCGCTCGCGACGCCAGGGTGTTGAGACCTGACGGGTCAGCTCGCTGTCAGAGCACCCGGGTCGCCGCGGCCCGCACGAGCGTGTCGGCGGAGATCTCGTCCACCTCGGCCGAGACGGCCAGCCCGCGGCGCGAGACCTCGCGGGTGATCTGCAGCTGGTGGTCGTCGACGTGCTCGCGGTGGCTCTTGCGGCGCGGCACCACGAGGGTGGGCCGGCGCAGGTCGAGCAGGCCCATGATCGTGCCGACACCGGCGTGGGTGACGACGAGGTCGCTGGTCTCGGCGGCCTCGGTGAAGGCGGCCGACGACATCTCGGTGTTCACGACGCCCGGCAGGTCGTCTCGCGGGGTCGAGCCCAGCTGCCAGACGAACTCGGTGCCCTCGGGAGCGACCTCGACGAGCCTGTCGACGAGGCGGTCGAAGCGGTAGGGGTGGATCGTGCCCAGGGTCACGAAGACCTTGCGCGGCGGCTCGGCCGGCGCCCACGACTCGTCACGCTCGTAGGTGTCGAGCACCGAGAACTCCTGCGTCCACCGCGCGGCGTCGTACCCCGGATGCTGGGCGTAGCGCTCGATCCGCGGCACCCGCTGCAGGATGCGGCCGGTCAGCGACGGACCGTCGAAGCGCGAGACGCTCTCGATGTACACGGTGCGCAGCCCGGCGTGCTGGGCCGGCAGGTGCGAGGCCAGCGCGATCGCCGCCCCGGTGCTCACCACGGCGTCGAACGACTCCTCGGCGAGCAGGGCACGGAACATCCGCATCCCCCTCAGCACCCCCAGGTAGTCGCGGGGCGAGATGTACGGGATGAACCGGTGCCGCGCGTCTTTCAGCAGCGACGTGCTCTGCGGCTTCTCGAAGGTGACCCAGAGGGAGTCCTCGGCCGGTTGCATCCGCTCCGACAGCCGGTGCAGCTGCGAGAGGTGGCCGCCGGTGGATGCGACGAGCAGCAGCTTCTTACCGCGCATGCTCTCCAAAGCCTGGGACAAATCTTCTCCTCGTCTGGGACCTCGTGTGGTGCTCGGGCGGGAATCTCGGCTCCGGTCCATTCTGGCGCAGATTAACCGGTGCCCCCGACACCTGCTATGAATGGTTCAGGCAGCACAGCGCGGTGGTTGGTAGACATCCTTGGGGTTGGAGTATTTCTATGAAGATTTCCGTTGTCGGCTGCGGATACCTCGGAGCCGTGCACGCGGCGGCCATGGCGGAGCTCGGTCACGACGTGATCGGCATCGACGTCGACGAGCGCAAGATCACCGCGCTCGCCGAGGGCAAGGCGCCGTTCTTCGAGCCCGGCCTGCCGGAGATCCTCACCTCTGCCAGCGCCTCAGGCCGCCTGGCCTTCTCCACCGACATGGCGGCCGTGAAGGATGCCACGGTGCACTTCATCGCCGTCGGCACCCCCCAGAAGCCCGGCTCGTACAGCGCCGACATGACCTACGTCGACGCGGCGCTGGAAGGCCTTCTTCCCTATCTCAAGGACGGCGACCTCGTGGTCGGCAAGTCCACGGTGCCGGTCGGCACCGCGGCTCGCCTCGCCGAGCGCGTGGCCGAGGTCGCTCCGGGGGCGGCGCTGGCCTGGAACCCCGAGTTCCTGCGCGAGGGCTTCGCGGTGAAAGACACCATCTCGCCCGACCGCCTCGTCTACGGCGTCTCCGACGACCCGGCCGTGGCCGAGTCCTCCAAGGCCGCCCTCGACGAGGTCTACGCGAAGGCGCTGAGCGAGAACACCCCGCTGGTCGTCACCGGCTACGCCACCGCCGAGCTGGTGAAGGTCTCGGCGAACGCCTTCCTCGCCACCAAGATCTCGTTCATCAACGCCATCGCCGAGATCGCCGAGGTCACCGGCGCGAACGTCACCGAGCTGGCGGATGCGATCGGCTTCGACGCGCGGATCGGCCGCCGGTTCCTCAACGCCGGCATCGGCTTCGGCGGCGGCTGCCTGCCCAAGGACATCCGGGCGTTCGGGGCGCGCGCCGAAGAACTCGGCCGCGGCGAGTCGCTCGCCTTCCTCAAAGAGGTCGACGCCATCAACCTCCGCCGCCGTCAGCGCGTGGTCGACCTCGTGGTCGAGATGCTCGGCGGCCAGGCGTTCGACAAGAAGGTGGCCGTGCTCGGTCTCGCCTTCAAGCCCGACTCGGACGACATCCGCGATTCGCCGTCGCTCGACGTGGCCGTGCAGCTCAACGGGCTCGGCGCGCTGGTGAGCGCCACCGACCCCGAGGCGATCGCCAACGCGAAGGCGAAGCACCCGCAGCTGCACTTCGTGGCCGACGCCAGCGAAGCCGTGAAGGACGCCGAGATCGTACTGCTGCTCACCGAATGGTCCGAGTACCGCGCCCTCGTGCCCGCCGATCTGGACGGTCTGGTGGTCGGCAAGAAGATCATTGACGGCCGCAACGTGCTCGACCCCACGGTGTGGCGCGAGGCCGGCTGGGAGTACCGCGGCATGGGCCGTCCGTAAAGAACGGCGATTCTTCTCGGGGGCGACTGTCGTCGGCTTGTATACAAGCGGCGTAAGATCGAGGTGTGAGCACAAAGAACGTGGATGTCGTCCTGATCGGAGGGGGCATCATGAGTGCAACCCTCGGAACGATGATCAAGCAGCTTCAGCCTGACTGGTCGATCCTGATCTTCGAGCAGCTGAGCGATGTCGCCCTGGAGAGCTCGAACCCCTGGAACAACGCCGGCACCGGTCACGCGGCGCTCGCCGAGCTCAACTACATGCCCGAAGCGGCTGACGGCTCGCTGGAGAGCTCGCGCGCCGTGAACATCAACGAGCAGTTCCAGGTGAGCCGGCAGTTCTGGGCATCGCTGGTGAAGCAGGGCGTGCTCCCCGAGCCCACCAGCTTCATCAACCCCACCCCGCACATGACCTTCGTGCGTGGCGAGGACAACGTCGACTACCTGCGCCGCCGCTACGAGCTGCTGCGCAGCGAGCCGCTGTTCGAGGGCATCGAGTTCAGCGACGATCCGCGCGTCATCTACGGCTGGGCGCCGCTGCTCATGCGCGATCGGCAGAAGGACGAGAAGATCGCCGCGACCCGGATCGACTCCGGCACCGACGTCGACTTCGGTTCCCTCACGCACCTGCTGTTCGACTCGCTGGTCGACAAAGGCGCCGAGCTGAAGCTCGAGACCGAGGTCAAGAAGCTGTCGAAGCAGAAGGACGGCAGCTGGAAGATCACCGTCCGCGAAAAGGTCGGCAACACCCCGTACACGGTGTCGGCCAAGTTCGTGTTCGTGGGCGCCGGCGGCCACGCACTGCCGCTCCTGCAGAAGTCGGGCATCCCCGAGATCAAGGGCTTCGGCGGATTCCCGATCAGCGGGCAGTTCTTCCGCACCGACAACCCGGCCGTCGTGGCCGAGCACCAGGCGAAGGTCTACGGCAAGGCCGCCGTGGGCGCTCCGCCGATGTCGGTGCCGCACCTCGACACGCGCGTCGTCGACGGCCAGTCGTCGCTGCTGTTCGGCCCGTACGCCGGGTTCAGCCCCAAGTTCTTGAAGCGCGGCTCGTGGCTCGATCTGCCGGCCTCGATCCGGCTGCACAACATCGGGCCGATGCTCGCCGTCGCCCGCGACAACTTCGACCTGATGAAGTACCTGATCGGCGAGCTCCTCGCCAGCCGCAAGAAGAAGCTCGCCGCCCTCCGCGAGTTCATGCCGACGGCCAAAGACGAGGACTGGTACCTCATCACCGCCGGTCAGCGCGTGCAGGTGATGAAGAAGGACGCCAAGAAGGGCGGGGTGCTGCAGTTCGGCACCGAGGTCGTCACGGCGGCCGACGGATCGATCGCGGGCCTGCTCGGGGCCTCGCCCGGCGCATCCACCGCCGTGCCGATCATGATCGACCTCATGAAGCGGTGCTTCCCCGAGCAGTACCCGGCCTGGGAGAAGACGCTCGAGAAGCTGATCCCCTCGCTCGGCACGAAGCTCAACGAGAACAAGAAGGCCAGCGAGAAGACGCTCGAGAGCACGGCCGCCGTGCTCGAGCTCACGCGCTGACACTCGTCATTCGCTCAGCCGGGGCGCTCGGCCTGCCGATACGATAACCGGATGACCGACGACACCCCTACGCGCCGATCTTCGAACACCGCGTCTTCCCGCTCCTCTTCGTCCTCGTCGCGTCGCCGTCGTCGCCGTCAGCCTCGCCGCAAGTGGCCCTGGATCGTGGGCGGCGTCTTCGTGCTGCTGCTCGTCGTGGTCGGGGGAGCCGTCTGGGTGGGCTTCAAGGCCTTCACCGTGCAGAGCGAACTGTCCGCGGCCAAACCCCTGCTCTCGTCCGTGAAGGACAAGGTGCTCGCGGGCAAAGCCTCCACCGCTCAGGATGACGTGCAGGAGCTGCAGGAGCACGCGACCGCGGCTCGGGAAGCGGCATCCGGCCCGGCCTGGTGGCTCGCCGAGCAGGTACCCGGCATGGTGGGGGAGAACCTCGTGGCCGTGCGCACCGTGGTCGACAGCATCTCCGACGTGGTCGACGAGGCCGTCGTGCCGGCCGTGGGCCTCGGCGACACGCTCTCGCCGGCGATCTTCAAGCCCGTCGACGGCACCGTGAACCTGGCGGCCATCGCCGACGTGGTGCCGGTGCTCGACCGCGCGGGCACCGCGCTCACCAGCGCGAACACCGCGGTCTCGGGGATCAAGACCGACTCGCTGATCGGCCCGGTGAAAGACGCGGTCAGCCAGGTCGGCACGCTCGTCGGCGACGTCGAGCCCGCCATCGCCTCGGCCAAGGCGCTCGCGCCGGTTCTCCCGGAACTCTTGGGGGCGAACGGGCCGCGCAACTACCTGCTGGTGTTCGAGAACTCGGCGGAGGTACGCCCGCTCGGCGGCATCGCCGGTGCGCAGATCCTGCTCACGGCCGACCAGGGGCATCTGAGCATCGCGCAGGACTCGTCGGGCCGCGCGTTCGAGCGCGAGTCCGAAGACTTCGCCAACGCCCGCCTGGCGCCCGAACTGCGCCAGCTCTTCCTCGTGCCCTTCGGCGTGCAGAGCCAGAACAACACCCTCACGCCCCGGGTGGAGGTCGCCGCCGACCTCACCCGCTCGATGTGGGGCTCGCAGCGGGGCGTCACGCCCGCCACGGTGCTGTTCATCGACCCGGTGGCCCTGGGCTACATCCTCGATGCGACGGGCCCCATCAAGCTGGCCGACGGTAACAAGCTCACCTCGGCGAACGCGATCGATCTGCTGCTGAACCAGGTGTACCAGACCTACGCCGACGACGCGGATGCGCAGGACGCCTACTTCTCCGCGGCCGCCGGAGCCACCTTCAGCGCCATCATGAGCGGAGACGTCGACCTCGCGAAGTTCGTCGCCGGCGTGCAGAAGGCGGGCGGCGAGCGCCGCATCCTGGCCTCGAGCACGGATACCACGGTGCAGGGCCTCATCACGGATGCGGGACTTGCAGGGAAGATGCCGCAGGAGACCGACACCGCGCACCAGGTCGGCGTCTACTTCAGCGATTACCTCGGCTCGAAGATGGACTACTACCTGCGATCGACCATCGAGGTCGGCCAGGCGCAGTGCGCGGCGGGCAACCGCATCGTGCGCGTGAACATCGCGGCGAGCAACATCCTCGACCCCGCGGCGGTCGAGGGCCTGTCCACGTTCATCACGGGCGCCGGCGGCAACGGCTTCGGCATCCCCTTCGGCGACCTGCGCGTCTTCACCTACATCTACGCGCCCGAGGGTTCGACCGTCGTAAATGTCACCGGATCCACGAACCAGGCGCCCGCAGCCATCGGAATCGACGGCGGGTATCCCGTTGGCCGCGGAGTCATCCAGGTGTCGCCAGGGGAGACCCAGACCGCCACGATCGACATCGACGTCAGCGCTTTGCCCGAGAAGGACATCGAGACGCTCGTGGGCCCGATGCTCGCCCAGCCTGAGGTCGCGCAGCTCGACTTCACCTGCTAAGACCTGCATGGCGTCTTTGATGACCAGAGTGTGACCTCGGCCTGAAATTTGTTAGGCTGACCGCTCCGGCAGGTGTCGGACAATGCGACGAGCGCTCTCTTTGCCGTGCCCCTTCACGGTTTCTCGATTGACGCCGCACGTCGCAGGTATGTACCCGGGGGTCGATGATGACGAATTCGCTCGCACCAGATTCTGTGTCCGCACGGTCACGCGACTCCAAGAAGGCGGTGCCCCCAGCACGCCATCCGATTCGCCGTGACGTGCAAGGCCTGCGGGCGCTGGCGGTCGTGGCGGTGATTCTCAATCACCTGCTGGGCTGGCCCGCCGGCGGCTTCATCGGCGTCGACGTGTTCTTCGTGTTGAGCGGTTATCTCATCACCGGATTGCTGTTGCGCGAGCACGATCGCTCCGGGACTATCTCCTTCACCGGGTTCTATCGCCGCAGGGTGAAGAGGATCCTGCCCGCTGCGGTGCTCGTACTCGCAGCGACCGTGGCTGCGTCCTACTTTCTGACACCCGGCGCACGATTTCTCCGAACAGCGGCAGATTCGTTCTGGGCGCTTCTGTTCTCCGCGAACTGGAACCTTGCCTTGCAGGGCACGGACTATTTCCAGCAAGACCTCCTGCCCAGTCCCGTCCAGCACTACTGGTCGCTCGCTGTGGAGGAGCAGTTCTACTTCGTCTGGCCCTGGCTGATGCTCGGCATCTTGGCGCTGGGGGTACGCCTCTTCGGCTGGACCGCCGGCAGACGGCGAGTGGCCGTGGGCGTTGCGATCGGCATCATCTCGATCGCGTCCTTCGTCTACGCGATCTACCTGACGGGCAGTGATCAGAATTGGGCCTACTTCAGCTCCCTCGATCGGGCTTGGGAACTGGGTGCTGGAGCGCTGGTTGCCGTTTTCGGCGTGTACTTCCGCACGAAGAACATGGCGGTGAGAACCGCGATGAGCTGGCTGGGCTTCAGCACGATCGTGGCCTCGTGCTTCCTAGTCGTCCCGAGCCAGGGATTTCCTGCTCCGTCCGCTGCGCTGCCCATCGTCGCCACGGCACTCATCCTCCTGGCGGGCGAACAGGGGAATCAGCCGTACCTATGGCCCTTGACGAATCCGGCGAGCCGGTATGTAGGAGACATCTCCTACTCGCTCTATCTCTGGCACTTCCCGGTGCTAATCCTCTTGCTTGCCGTCATGCCGGGCGACAACGTGCTCTACTGGGGAGTGGCCGCCGCCCTCATCGTCGGGCTGAGCGTGCTGTCCTACCACTTCGTCGAAGATCCGATCCGCAAGTCGGCTTGGCTCACCCCGGCTGTGCTCTCGAGTCGGCAGAGGCGTCGCAGGAGGCGCCGTCGTCAGCGCTTCCTGCGCAAGACTGCGCCGAAGATTGGTCTGTTCGCCGTCATCGGGGTCGTCGCGCTCGGACTCGTCTACGTCGCCTTTCTCCGGGGTTCAGAGCAGGCGCCGACAACTGAAGTCGCGTCGACCGCCGCTCCAGCCGACGAGGCAACCGGCTCAGTCGATACCGGGCGTAGTTGTGTCGGCGCTGCCGTGCTGGATCCAGCGTCCGGGTGCGCGCAAGTGGACCTCGGCGCGACGATGGATCCGACGCCCGCGGATGCGGTCGATGATGTCATGCTCGTTTCCGGAAAATCCCTGTGCTGGATCAAGACAACGGGTGATCTGAGCTGGTGCAAGTACGGCCTTCGGTCAGCGGACAGCTACAAAGTGGCCATCGTGGGTGACAGTCACGCTCAGAGTTTGCTTCCCGCGTTCTTCGCTGGTGGGGGATCACAGAATTGGCAGATCGACGCCTACGTCGGGGACGGCTGTCTTCTGAGTACTCGTCTGACCGAGAAGTGCGGCGAGATTCAGCCCAAGATCCTGGACAAGGTGGCCGGCGGTGAATACGACCTGGTCATCACTACTGCGGCGCGGACGAAAGGAAACTTCCCTGACGAGTTCGCACAGGCCTTCCAACGTGTCGTCGACGCGGGCAGCGAGATGGTAGTCGTGGCCGACGTGCCTGCGGTCTCGGAGGACGCGCTACTGTGCACACAAAGGCTGGACTTCAATCCGCAGACAAGCACCTGCGCGACGAGCCTCTCCGGGATGCGCGCAGATCCGCTCGTCGCGGCGGCGGCAGCCGTTCCTGCCGTGAAGCTGGTAGATCTGACGAACTTCTTCTGCGTCGGTGACAGTTGCTCCGCAGTGGTCGGCAACGTCCCGGTGTATCGGGATGCCGGTGCGCACATGACCAAGACGTATTCGCAATCGTTGGGGCCCTATCTAGGGGCGGCGATCCGGCAAGCTGAGCCGGAGTCGGCGCCGGCACGATGATGCGGAGCCCGGACAGGAGAGACTCTCAGTTCAACTTCGAGGCGGTGGTGCGGGGCAGCAGCGCGATGATCACGCAGCCTAGAGCGACTCCAATGATGCTCCCGGTGGTGTTCGCCACCACGTCGTCGAGGGTTGCAAATCGCGCCGGCAAGGCCCACGCCTGGATCGTTTCGATGCCGATTGACAGTGCCGGGCCACCTATCAACGCGATCCACCACCGGTGCGGACCGAGAGCGACCGCGGCGAACGCACCCAGTGGAACGAACATCACGACGTTGGCGCTGAACTCCACGACCCCATAGTTGACCGCATCCGGCACGCCGAGGTGGTGTAACCAATCCAGGACCCGCAACAGCGTGCCCTTCGAGCCAGAGTCGAC
The DNA here is from genome assembly GCF_052048175.1 of Herbiconiux dendrobii. NCBI lineage: Bacteria > Bacillati > Actinomycetota > Actinomycetes > Micrococcales > Microbacteriaceae > Herbiconiux > Herbiconiux dendrobii. The sequence goes on from NZ_JBLZQV010000001.1 coordinate 626,093, forward strand.
AGGAGATGGCCAGAACACGATCGCGCCGACCGCCGCCAGGCAGGCCACCAAGAGTGCGGCGGCGATCGGTCGCACTGCAGCTGAACGGTACGACCCGCTTCGCCGCACGTCGAGGCTCAGCCGTCTGTTCCGTCGTGCCCGTCGAGGTCGCGGCTGCGCGGCTGAACCAGGGGCATCTCGTCGATGCCGCCGGAGAGACGGGCGATGGCGGCGTCGGCGTCGTAGTTGGGGTCGGGGACGATGAACGCCATGATCATGGCGTGGTAGGAGATCGCGGCGAGGGAGACCTCGGCGGGGCGTCCCTCGTTGTCGACGAGGTAGCGGCTCTCGACGAGGTCGGGGATCGTGGTGCGCGCGATCCCGAGACCCTCGATGATCGCGGCCGCGGCCACGGCCAGGGGGCGGTAGTCGTCGTTGAGGTCGGGGCGCAGACGGTAGCCCACCGCGGGGATGATGTTGCGGTAGAACACCTCCATCTGGTCGAGGAAGGCCAGCTCGGAGTTGCGCAGTGCCTCGATGATGAGGTCGCGCACACGGGCGTCGGGGTAGGAGGGGGCCGTCGACGAGAGGGCGACGTAGGTGCGCCACTGCATCGAGGAGGTGACCGACTCGAAGTTCTGCTCGGCGGCGAGGCCGGTGACGTCGACCAGGATGCGGCGACGGCCCTCGGGGGTGCGCAGCTCGTCGGCGCGGAAGCCGAGGTATTCCCAGGTGGCGACGAGCGACTCTTCGTCGGCTCGGCCGGGGGAGACCTGGTTGGCGACTTCACCGAGGAGCTCTTCGAAGAAGGCCTCCTTCGATTCCCAGATGCGGTAGACCGAGCTGCGCGGCACGCCCGCCTCTTTGATCAGGTCATCCATCAGGAGGTGCTCGAAACCGACCGTGAGGCCGTTCGCCTGCACGAGGCTGAGGGCCGTGTCGAGCAGCTTCGCACGGACCTCGTCCTTGGGTGTGCGCGTGCGGCCGGTCGCGGACTTCGTCCAGCTGTTCTCAGACATGATTGCCCCTCTCAGCACCATTTTGAGACATAATGTCCCAAGTTGCAAACCACTTGGCGCGCTTCTATGCTCGGGATTACGGCAGCGTGCCTCGCGCGAGTTCGCCGGACGGCCATCCACCCCTTGATAACGGAGGATTCGAAGTGCTCCGGACGATGACTGTTGAGCGGACTGCGACGTGGAAGACACCCGGTGTCCCGGATTGATCGATCCGTCAGCAATGCGGCGGTCATCCCGGTCATCGCGCATTCGCCGGCCTTCCAGCTAGACCCTGAGGCGCGCCTGGCCACCGGCATCATCGGCGTCAACGGCGTGGCCCGCCCTGGATTCGAAGATGCCTATCGGCAGCACTTCGAGTTCCGCCGCCGTGTCTACGTGGAGCAGACCGGCCAGCTCGACCCCTCCGACCTCTCCGACGACGGTCTGGACCGCGACGTCGACGACTCGCGATCCGTCACCTTCGCCGTGCTCGAGAACGCCCCGGAGGGCGTGCGCATCGTGGGCGTGGCCCGCACCATCATCAAGGGCGCCGACGGCGAAGACCGGCCGCTGCCGGTGGAGGAGTTCTGCCCCGAGCTGTTCGCCGACGACCCGCTGGACGCGGGCAGCGTCGAGGTGTCCCGGGTGATCGCCCGGCACGAGCGCGTCGCCATGCAGGAGCTCGTGCAGTGGCACCTGTTCGCCCTGATGTCCTCCTACTTCTCCTCGCACGACGTGGGCCGCACCTTCGCCATCATCGAACCGTGGCTCGAGCGTCACCTGGCCGGCGTGCTCGCCATCTCGCGCATCGGCGAGCCGCGCTACATCGAGCACTACCTCGACTACAACCTGCCGGTCGAGTTCGATCTGGCCGGATCCGCCGCCCGCATCAACGAGCGCAACGCCACCATCCTCGGTCAGCTCATCGCGGCCGACGGGGCCCTGGAGTACTTCGGGCGCATCTCGCGCGCCCAGCGGGAGGCTGCGGCCGGGGCATCCGAGTCGGCCGACAAGACCGAGTCCGCGGATGCCGTCGGAACGTCGGCCGACAGCGAGAGCACCGAACCCGTCGCGGTCGAAGGCGGATGAAGTCCGTCGGCTCGCCCGAGTTCTCCCGCAACTACGGATTCTGGAGCGAGGCCGAGCAGCTCGCGCTGGTGAACTCCCGGGTCGCGATCGCCGGGGTCGGCGGAGTCGGCTTCCAGGTGGGCACGAAGCTGGCCCGGATGGGCGTCTCCAGCTTCAGCGTCGCCGACCCGGAAGACTTCGAACCGCAAAACGCCAATCGCGTCCCCGGCGCCACCACCGCCACCTACGGCCGGTCCAAGGCCGAGGTGTTCCGCGAGCAGGTGCGCGAGATCAACCCGGCCGCCGTGGTGCACGTCTACCGCGACGGCGTGACCGTCGAGAACGTGGGCGAGTTCCTGGCCGGCGCCACCATCGTCTTCGACGAGTCCGAGACCACGCATCCGGAGATCGGCACCACGATCGCCCGCACCGCCCGGGCAATGGGCATCCCCGACATCCTCGTCGTGAACGTGGGCTTCGCCGCCCAGGTGACGGCGTTCCATCCGCAGGGCCGGTTCACCTTCGAACGGTTCATGGGCCTGTCGGAGACGGCCTCGCTGGAGGAGATCGCGGCCTCGGAGGTCGACTACTCCCGTTTCCTCCCCTACATCCCTCCCTACAGCGACCTGCGCGGCCTGGTGGCGATGACCACGGATGCCCCCGACGGCTCCCGCGTCTCGCTGCCCTCCATCTCGCCCGGCGTCGATCTCGCCAGCGCCATCGGCACCACGCAGGCCTTCCTGCACCTCACCGCTGCGGCCGGCATCGTGAATCGCCGCCGCCGGCCCGTATGGGCTCCGCGGCTGGCCTACCTCGACGCCTACACGATGCGCGGGCGCATCCTGAGGGCCGGCAAGGCGGCGCACCTGCGGCACGTGCTCGTGGCCGCGGTGCGCGACCGTTTCGGCCGCAACCCCAAGGGCGCCTACACGCACGACGAGATCGCACGGCGCTCGCTCAGATAGCTGAGTAATACTCGACGCGTGAATCGCATCGTCAGTCTCGATTGGGTTCGGGGCTGGATGCTCATCGCCAGCGTCGCCGCCAACTCCCTGCTCGTCCTCCCGCCCTGGTTCGACCACGCCCGGTGGGACGGCGTGCACCCGCTCGACTGGATCTTCCCGGTCTTCGTCACGCTTTCGGGATGCGGTCTCGCGTTCGCGATGCACCGCCGGGTGAAGCCGTGGCCGCTGCTGCGCCGCGTGCTGCTGCTCGTGCTGGTGGGGCTGCTCTACAACGCGCTCACGCAGAACGTGTGGGACGTCGACGGGTGGACCGTCACGGGCGTTCTGCAGCTCTACGCCTTCGTGGTTCTGGTGCTGGGCCTGCTGCATCTCGTCACCCGATCCTGGCTCGGCTGGCTGCTCGTCACGGTCGTGCTGGCCGCCGGCTACACGGTGGTGCTGGCGGTCTGGGCGACCGGATGCGGTGACGCCGGGCTGACCGAGACCTGCAATCCCTCGGGGGTCGTCGACCCGGCGGTGTTCGGCGCGGCCCACATCTACCACCACGCCGAGTGGGGGTACGACCCGGTGGGGTTGATGGCGGCCTGGGGCGCTCTCGTGAGCGCGTCGGCCGGGGCGACGATGGGGCATCTGCTCCTGTCGCTGCGCGAGCGCCGGGAGGGCGGGCCGGGCGGTGTGGCCCGGGGCGGCGTGGCCCGGGCCATCCTGCCGCTGGTCGCCTGCGCGGCCGGAGCGCTGCTGCTGGCCCAGCTGTGCGTGTGGCTGCCGGAGTGGATCGGCGGCGCCGAGGTGCTCGTCATGAAGCGCCTCTGGACGCCGCCCTTCGCCCTGCGGCTGGCGGCCCCCGTGGCGGTGGCGCTGCTGGTCGGGCACCTGCTGCTCGACCGCCGCTCGCAGAACCGGGCCGACCGGGTCGTCCGTGGGGCGTCGTATCCGCTGATCGCGCTCGGCCGCAACAGCCTGCTGGTGTACTTCGGGTCGCACGTGCTGATGAGCGTGCTGCATCGCCCGATCGAGATCGTGGCGGCGGGTGCGGGGCCGGAGGGCGCCGAGGTGGTGATCGAGACCTCGGTGGCCGACGAGCTCGCCCGATCGATCGCGATCGGAGGCCAGGTGCAGCTCACCTGGACCTGCACGCTGCTGCTGTTCTGGGTTCTGCTCGCCTGCGTGCTGCATCGTGCGCGCGTCTACCTCCGCCCGTGAGCGGACGCGGGGGCGGGCGGCCGGGCCTTGAGCATCCGGCGCGGCGGATGGTAGCGTCGTCGGCTATGGAGAGATGACGCCCTTTCGTCCCGCGCCCGAGGCCGCGGCATCCTGAACGGATGCGCGCACCGCCCGGCGGGAACCCTCGTTCTCGAGAAGGGCGGCCCTCGTGGCCCGATCCGATTCCTCTTTCCGCGCGCGCTCGGCGCCATCCGTCCCCCATCCATCCGTCCCCCCGAATCCGGCCGCCCATCTGCGGGCCGACGGGCTCTCGCACTCGTACGGCGACCGCCGGGTGCTCACCGACCTCTCGCTGGTGCTCGATCCCGCCGAGCGCATCGGGCTGATCGGCGAGAACGGCGCCGGCAAGTCGACGTTGTTGCGCATTCTCGCCGGTGACCTGACTCCGGATGCCGGCGTCGTGACGCGGCCTTCGACGGTGGGCTATCTGCGTCAGGAGCTGCCCTTCGGCGGCGAGCAGAGCCTGGACGACGTGCTCGAGGCGGCTCTGGCGCGCGAACGCACCGCCGAGAGGGAGCTGGAGGCGGCGGGGATCGCGCTCGGGTTCCCCGGGCCGCACCCCTCGTCCGGCATCGACCCGGCCGAGCGCTACGCGGCCGCTCTCGAGCGCGCCGAACGGCTCGACGTGTGGTCGGCCGAATCCCGCCGCGACACGGTGCTGGCGGGCCTCGGCCTCGGCGGCCTCCCGCTCGAGCGGAGGATCGCGCAGATCAGCGGCGGCCAGCGCTCCCGCCTGGCACTCGCCGCCCTGTTGCTCGCCCGTCCGGCGCTGCTGCTGCTCGACGAACCCACGAACCACCTCGACGACCAGGCCACGGACCACCTGAGGCAGACCCTCGTCGACTGGCCCGGCGTCGTGCTGTTCGCCAGCCACGACCGCGCGTTCCTCGACGAGGTGGCGACCGCCGTGATCGACATCGACCCCGCCGAGCAGGGGGGTGCACGGCGCTTCGGTGGAACCTTCAGTCACTACCTCGCCGCGAAGGCCGCCGAGCGCGAGCGCTGGCAGCGGCGCTACGACGACGAGCAGGTGCGGGTCGGCGAGCTGCAGGAGTCGGTGGAGGTGACCAGCCGGCGGGTGGCTCCGGATCGGGGCCGGCGCGACAACGAGAAGATGATGTACGGCCTGCGCGGCGAGCGGGTGCAGGGCCAGATCAGCCGGCGCGTGCGCGATGCCCGTGGGCGGCTGGAGGCGCTGCGCGAGAACCCGACTCCGATGCCGCCGGCGCCGCTGCGCTTCGGCGGGGTGCCGGGTGGCGCGCATCCGCTCGGCTCGACGGGTGACGAGGGGGCGGGCGGGCCGGGTGCTGCTTCTGCTACGAGCAAGCGTCGCGCACCGATGATGGTGCTGGACGGGGTGTGGGTCGAGGGCCGGCTGGGCTCGCCCGACTGGCCCGTGTCGGTGCGGCTGGAGCCGCTCTCACGGCTTCTGGTGACCGGGGCGAACGGAGCGGGCAAGTCGACGCTCCTCTCGCTGTTGGCGCGTGCGGGTGCGGGGGCGGGGGCGGGCGCGGCGGCGGGGGCGGACGGCGCTGCCGATGCGCTTGCGCCGAGCGGCGGCTCGATCACCCGGGCGCGCGGGCTGCGCGTCGGGCTGCTGGCGCAAGACGTGCGGTTCCCGCATCCGTCCCTCTCTCCACGCGAGATCTACGAACGATCTCTCGGCGGCGCTCGGGCCGAACGGGTGCCGCTGTCCCAGCTCGGCCTGCTCGCCGACCACGATCTCGACCGCGCCACCGGCAGCCTGTCGGTGGGCCAGCAGCGCCGGCTCGCGCTCGCGCTGGTGCTCGCCCGGCCGCCGCACCTGCTGCTGCTCGACGAGCCGACCAACCATCTCTCGCTGCAGCTCGCGAGCGAACTGGAGGAGGCTTTCGGCGGTTACCCGGGCGCGGTGGTGGTGGCCACGCACGATCGCTGGCTGCGCCGGCGCTGGAGCGGTGAGGTGCTCGCGCTGGGTGACGGGGGCGGCATGTTACGAGCGTGAGAACTTTTCGTCGCCGAGCCCGAACCTGGGCGACACATTCGGGTCAACCCACCTCGGGGCCAGCCGGGACGGTGTAATGTGAGGCCAACGGGGACGCCGGACGCGGGCCTGGATCATGGCCGTAAGGGTAACGGCGCATCATGACAGGTCTGCAGGCGTCTCCTTGCGGGATGAGAGTATCGGGTCCTCTCATCCCGCTAAATAGTTAAGTCGTCGAAATGGCCGGGCCGTCGACAGAGTCCGGCCGTGGCCAGATGGGGATCGAGAGCGTGAAGCTGAACCGCGTGCATCACGTCGCCGTGATCGCGAGCGATTACGAGCGGTCCAAGGCGTTCTACCTCGAGGTGCTCGGCTGCACCCTGCTGAGCGAGGTCTACCGGGCCGAACGCGACTCGTGGATGGGTGACCTGGCGCTGAACGGCGAGTACCTGATCGAGCTCTTCTCCTTTCCGCATCCGCCCGAGCGGCCTAGCGGGCCCGAGGCGGCGGGGCTGCGTCACCTCGCCTTCGAGGTCGACTCGGTTCCGGATGCGCGGGCCGAGCTGGTGGCCAAGGGGGTGCGCTGCGAGGAGCTGCGGATCGACCCGCACACCGGAAAGCAGATGCTCTTCTTCTTCGACCCGGACGATCTGCCGCTGGAGCTCTACGAAGCCTGAGTCGGGCTTGTGTCGCATTCGAATATATGTTCGAATGTCGGCATGCGATGGAACGGACAGGCACTCGGCTCGGAGAGCGATGCCGCACTGCCCGGGCTCGCGCGGCTGAGCAACCTGGTGCGCAGCGTGCAGACGCCCGAGTTCGCGGGGATGACCTTCCACGAGGTGCTCGCCAAGAGCGCGCTCAACCACGTTCCCGGCAGCAGTACGGCCATGCCCTCCATGCCCTATTCGTGGACGATCAATCCCTATCGCGGGTGCTCGCACGCCTGCGTCTACTGCTTCGCGCGGCCCACCCACCGGTACCTCGAGCTCGACGAGGGCGCCGACTTCGATCAGCAGATCATCGTCAAGGTGAACGTGGGCGAGGTGCTCGAGCGCGAGCTGGCCAAGCCGTCCTGGCAGCGGCATCCGGTGGCGCTCGGCACGAACACCGATCCGTATCAGCGCGCCGAGGGGCGCTATGCGTTGATGCCGTCGGTCATCCGGGCGCTCGCCGGCTCGGGCACGCCGTTCTCGATCCTCACCAAGGGGTCGTTGATGCGGCGGGACCTCGACCTGATAACCGAAGCGGCCACCGAGGTGCCGGTCACCCTCGCGATGTCGATCGCCGTCTACGACGACGAGCTGCAGCAGTCGGTCGAGCCGGGCACTCCGAGCACGAAGGCGCGGCTGGCCACCGTGCGCGCGGTGCGCGATCGGGGGCTGGAGTGCCAGGTGTTCCTGATGCCGATCCTGCCGCTGCTCACCGACACCGTCGAGCATCTGGATCATGCGCTCGGGCTCGCGGCCGAGGCCGGTGCGTCGAGCGTGGTGTACTCGACCCTCTATCTGAAGCCGGGCGTGAAGACCTGGTTCCTCGGCTGGCTCGCGCGCGAGCATCCGGAGCTGTTGCCAGCGTACGGGCGGCTGTACGCCGAGGGCAGCTATGCGCCGAAGGAATACCGACAGTGGTTGTCGGCGCGCATCCGGCCGCTGATCCGCAAACACGGGCTGCACACGGGGCAGGTCTCCCCGTCCACCGGGGGAGTGGGCACGCCCAGCCGGGGATTTCGGGCCGGGGCTGCGGCCGTCTCGCCGCGGAACGAGGGTGCCCCGGTGCCGATGCCCTCGAGGCCGAGCTTCGGGCCGGTGGGCGATGCGCAGCCGATGCTGTTCTGAACGGCCGCCCGAGCGGCCGAGGGCGGATGGCGTCGTGATGGTGCGGAGGAAATAGGGTATTCGGATGGCGAAACTGTATTTCCGGTTCGGGGCGATGAACAGCGGCAAGAGCACCGCGATGCTCCAGGCCGCCTACAACTACGAGGAGCGCGAGCAGCAGGTGCTGATCGCCAAGCCTGCGGTCGACACCAAGGGTGAACTGCAGATCGTCTCCCGGCTCGGCGTCACACGCGACGCCGACTTCCTGATCGCCCCCGAGACCTCCGTTCGCGAGGAGTTCGGCGCCCGGCGTGAAGCCGTGCGCGACCGCACCGGCTCCGACGTCAGCTGCCTGCTCGTCGACGAGGCGCAGTTCCTCTCCCCGGCCCAGGTCGACGACCTGCTGCGGATCGCCATCCTCGACGGTGTCCCGGTGCTGGCCTACGGCATCCGGAGCGATTTCCTCACCGCAGGCTTCCCGGGCAGCATCCGGCTGCTGGAGGTGGCGCACAGCCTCGAAGAGCTGAAGACGATCTGCCGGTGCGGCCGCAAGGCGATCTTCAACGCCCGGCGGATCGACGGCGAGTACGTCTTCGACGGAGCCCAGGTCGCCATCGACGGTCAAGACGTCACCTACGAGTCGCTCTGCGGGGCCTGCTACCTCGAGGAGTCGCACGGCGAACTCGGCCGCGGCTGATCCGTCCGCCGGCCGACGCTGCCTGGGACCGAGCCGCACGGGGGTTGCTGGGGGTGGGTGCCGGGGGCATGGTTGAAACATGAAAACTGTCTCTTACGTGGGTCTGACCTTCCAGACCGCTGACGCGATCGCCGACGCGCTTCTGCGACTGGCGGCCGCGCTGGGACAGAACGAGCGGGCCGAGACCGTGGAGATCCCGGTGGTCGAGAGCGACGGCCGGCTCTCGTCGGTTCAGCTCGTCGTCGGGCCTGCCAGCCAGTTCATCTCGCAGCCCGTCGTCTCGGGGTTCCCCGATCCTGTCGACGACGGTGTGCTGGAGCAACTGGAGCGCCGCACGCGCCTGCTCGATCTGCCGCGGGCCGCAGCCGTGACCGCGGGCGAGATGGACCGTTTCGACCTGGACGACCTGGCCTGAACCTCGGCCTGCGTGGCAACCGCGGGCGGAACCCTCAGACGAAAAAGAACCGGCCGGAGATCTCTCTCCGGCCGGTTCTCGTCTTCGTGCTGTCGGGGTGGCGGGATTCGAACCCACGACCTCCTCGTCCCGAACGAGGCGCGCTACCAAGCTGCGCCACACCCCGAAGTGGTTCACCGCGACCAGCGCGGCTGAGGCCTCAATAAGGATAGCCGATATTCCCGGTGCCGACGACCGCGCACGGTCGGCGTCGGCGATCAGCCGAGGGCGCGGAGCGTGAGGAGCGTGGCCTCGGGCCGGCAGGCGAACCGGAACGGCGCGTAGATCGACGTGCCGAGACCCGCCGAGACGTTCAGGAACGCGGAGTGGAAACCGTGGCGCCACAGGCTCAGCCCCTTGACCTGGGCGCGCGGGATGTCGCAGTTGGTGACCACCGCGCCGTAGCCCGGGATGCACACCTGACCGCCGTGGGTGTGTCCGGCGAAGATCACCTGGGCACCGTGCGTCACGAAGGAGTTCAGCACGTACTGGTACGGCGCGTGCGCCACGCCGATGCTGACCCGGGGCCCGCGGTCGTCTTCCTCCCGCAGCTCGTCCAGGGCCCCGGGGATGCGGTCCAGGCGGTCGAAGTGGCGGTGCGGGTCGTCGACGCCGAAGAAGTCGATGATGGTGCCGTTCACCTCCACGGTGGCGGCGCGGTTGTTGAGGTTCTTCCAGCCGAGGCCGTCGAAGAACGCCTGCAGAGCTTCCGTGTCGAGGCGCTCGGCATCGCCCGTGTGCTTGGACGGGCCCATGAAGTAGCGCATCGGGTTCTTGAACGACGGCCCGAAGTAGTCGTTCGATCCGTTCACGTACACGCCCGGCACGCCGTCGAAGGCCGACAGGGCGGCACGGATGCCGTCGATGCCGTCCCGGTGGCCGAGGTTGTCGCCGGTGTCGACCACGAGGTGCGGCTCGAGTCGCGCGAGGTCGCGGATCCAGAGCTGCTTGTCATGCTGCCACGGCGCCATGTGCAGGTCGCTGAGATGCAGCACCCGGATGTCGGCGGCACCCCGGGGGAGCACGTCGATCGTGGCGGTGCGGAGCGTGTACTGCTTGCGCTCCACGAACGTGCCGTAGGCGAAGGCGGCGGCTCCGGCCGCCACGGCCACCGAGACGGCGGTCGTGGCGGCCCGGGTCGCGGGGGTCACTCTCAACCGGCCTTCGTGGTGACCCTGAGCTTGTCCGTGCCGTAGCGGATCGGGTTGCCGGCTCCGGGGTTGGTGGCCGTGACCTTCACGCCGTTGCCCGAAGACGGGCCGTCGAACACGATCTGGTCGCCGGCGATACCGGCTCCGGTGATGGCCGAGCGGGCGGCCTCCGGAGACATGCCCACCACGTTCGGTACCGATCGCAGCTGGCCGTTCGAGGTGAACACCGTGACGGTGGACCCCTTCGAGGCCTGACCCGAGGGCGAGCTGCTGTCGACCAGCCCGGAGGCCTGCGTCGAGTCGATCGCCCCGCCGTCCTGGAAGTCGAAGCCCGCCGTCGTGAGCGCCGACCTGGCAGCGTCGAGCGACATGCCGGCCACGTTCGGGATGGACACCTGCACACCGTTGCGGAGCGAGCTGTCCGCCTCGGGGAAGGCGTTTCCGCCGTACTTGCCGTCAGCATCCGTCATGTACTGCTTCCAGATGGAGTGGCGCACGTTACCGCCGCTCTGACCCGCGATGGAGGTGTTGCGGATCGAGACCGTCCCGACGACGTTGCCCACCCAGACAGCGGTGGCGAGTTCGGTCGAGGCGCCTACGAACCAGGTGTCCTTCTCGGAGTCGGTGGTACCGGTCTTGCCGAAGTGGGGGATGCCGTCGTTCGGGTTGGACTGGGTGGCGGTTCCGCCGTTGATGACGCCTTGAAGGGCGGTCGTCATGGCGGCGGCGATATTCGGATCCACCGCCTGGCTGCAGGTCGATGCGGGGGGCGGCAGTTCGTTGCCCTGTGAGTCGAGGATCTTGTCGATGGCGATCGGGCTGCAGTAGGTGCCCTCGTTGGCGACGGCGGCGAAGGCCGCGGCCATCGTCAGCGGGGCGATCTCGTTGGTGCCCAGCACGTCGGCGGGGTTCTCGCCCAGAGGGTTGCCATCGGCGCGGTGCACGCCGAAGGCCTCGGCGGTCTTGCGGATCTCGCACTGGTCGAGTTTCTGCGCCATGCGCAGGAACGCGAGGTTCACCGAGTCGGCCGTGGCTTTCATCACGGTCACGTTGCCGGGGGCCGCACCGCCATCGTTCTTCACGGAGTAGGTGCCGCCGTTTCCGCCGGTGCAGCTGTCGGCGAACTGGGCCAGGTTCAGCGTTCCCGGGTTTCCGTTGATGATGTCGCCGAGCGAGTGGCCGGTCTTCAGCCATTCGGCCAGGGTGAAGATCTTGTACGTGGAGCCCACCTGGAACCCGGTCGATCCGCCGTACTTGTAGTCGGTGCTGTAGTTGATGGCGGAGGCGCCGGTGTTGACGGCCGTCACCTCGGGATCGTCGCTGAAGTCCTTGTTCTGCACCATCGCGAGCACCTTGCCGGTGCCGGGCTGTACGGTCACGAGCGAGGAGCCCAGGTCGAAGTCGTACGACTTCGGCACGTTCTCGTTCATCGCGTTCATCGCCGCGTTCTGCAGATCGACGTCGAGCGTGGTGTAGATCTGGTAGCCGCCGGTCTTGAAGTTCGTCCAGCGGGTGTCTTCGTCGGCCCCGAACGCCGGGTCGTTCTTGACGATGTGGGTGACGTAGTCGCAGAAGAAGCCGGCGCCGATCGTGTTCGCGGTCTGGCACCCGGTCGAGGGCTGCACGATGTTGGGGGTCACCGGTGTGGCGATCGCCTCGTCGTACTGGGCCTGCGTGATCTTGTGCTCCTTGAGCATGGCCGGCAGCACGTCTTTGTCGCGACGCGCCTGGTTGTCGGCGATGTTCTCCTCCTGGTCGATCCGGAGGCCGTTGGGCTCGTTCACGGTGGCGATCAGGCTGGCGGCCTGCGCGACGGTGAGGTCGGAGGCGTTGACGCCGAAGTAGTACTGGGCGGCCGACTGGATGCCGTACACCCGGCCTCCGAACGGTGCGATGTTCAGGTAGCCGAGCAGGATGTCGTCTTTCGAGAACTCCTTCTCGAGACCGATCGCGAGCTTGATCTCCTTCAGCTTGCGGTCGACCGTGGTCTTCGTGGCCTCGGCGTACGCGGCGTCGCGCTCCGCCTCGTCTTGGATGGCCTCGGCCTTCTGCACCTGGATGTTGCGCACGTACTGCATCGAGATGGTCGACGCGCCGGAGGCGGAGGTCTCGAGGGCGTTGCCTGCGGCCGCACGCAGGGTCGACGCGATGTCGACTCCGCCGTGGGTGTAGAAGCGCGGGTCTTCGGTGGCGATGACCGCGTCTTTCACGTACTGCGAGATCTGGTCCCAGCCCACCTCCTCGCGGTTCTGCTCGAACACGCTGGCGAGCAGGATGGGGGTGCCATCGCTCTGCGTGGCGTAGATGCTGGTCTTCTCGGCGAGAGCATCCGGCTTGATGTAGCTGGGCAGGTTCTCGAACATACCGATGGAGTTGTTCGCGGCAATGCCGGTGACAGCGAGTGCGGGCGTGACCATGGCTGTGACGAGGATGCCCGCGATTGCGCTCATACCCACGATGCCCAGAATGGCTCCGACCACACCGCTAGCCGTGGCTTTCGGGGCAGACATAGGATCAAGGGTAAGCGACAAACCTCTAAAACCGCCTCGAAAGGGTGCTAGTGCCTACCTGGGAATATGTGACGACACCGCTCATGATCCACAACACGACCGGAATCCTGAACACCTGGGGTTCCGAGGGCTGGGAGCTCGTGCAGATCGTCACCGGTCCCGAGGGCGGTCTCGTGGCCTACCTCAAGCGGCCGATCGCCGGATCGGGGGCGTGATGGCGCAGGTCACCGCGCGGCTGGCCGAACTGGGCATCTCGGTACCCACCGTCTCTGCTCCGGCCGGCGCCTATGTGCCCGCAGTCGTGTCGGGCAACCTCGTCTACACGGCCGGTCAGCTGCCGTTCGTCGACGGGGCGCTCTCGGTCACCGGCAAGGTGGGTGACGGATCCGGCCTCGTGTCGCCCTCCGAGGCCAAGTCCCTCGCGCAGCTCTCCGCACTGAACGCCCTGGCGGCGGTGCAGAGCGTGCTCGGCTCGCTCGATCGCGTCGTGCGCATCGTCAAGGTCACCGGTTTCGTGTCGTCCGACTCCTCGTTCAGCGGCCAGCCCGGCGTCATCAACGGCGCCTCGGAGTTCCTCGTCGACGTCTTCGGCGACGCCGGCATCCACGCCCGCTCCGCCGTCGGCGTCGCCGTGCTCCCCCTCGACAGCCCCGTCGAGGTCGAGCTCATCGCCGAGTTCGCCTGACCATATTGAGCGCCGCCGCCCCTGCGGCGCTTCTTGCGGCGATGTGATGGGTGCCGCCGTCATTGGCGCTCTCACGGGGAAAGTGACGTACACGCCGCCACTTTCCCCAATTCCGCGGGGTGTCCGCTCGGGTGTGCTGGTCTGAGGCTCAGCGCATCGTCTCGCTGATGATCGTCATGACGCTCGTGTCGGCGAGGGTAGTGGTGTCTCCGACCTCGCGGCCCTCGGCGACGTCGCGGAGGAGGCGGCGCATGATCTTGCCCGAACGGGTCTTGGGGAGCTCGCTCACGATGAACACGTCGCGGGGCCGGGCGATGGCGCCGATCTGCTGCGCGACGTACGCCCGCAGCACGGCCGAGGCGTCGTCTTTGCTCGCGGCATCCGCTTGGCTGGCCCGGGTGATCACGAAGGCGACGACGGCCTGACCGGTCGTCTCGTCGGCGGCCCCCACGACGGCCGCCTCGGCGACCATCGGATGCGACACCAGGCTCGACTCGATCTCGGCCGTGCTGAGGCGGTGGCCCGAGACGTTCATCACGTCGTCGACCCGGCCGAGCAGCCAGATGTCGCCGTCCTTGTCGTAGCGGGCGCCGTCGCCGGCGAAGTAGGTGCTGCCGAACTTCTCCCAGTAGGTCTCCTTGAAGCGGTCGGGATCGCCCCAGATGCCGCGCAGCATGCTCGGCCAGGGCTCGGTGACGACGAGCAGTCCGCCCTCGTCGGCACCCACCGGGGTGCCGTCATCCGTCACGATGCCGATCGAGACGCCGGGAATCGGCACTTGCGCGCTGCCCGGTTTCAGGGTGGTGACGCCGGGCAGGGCGGAGATCATGATGGCGCCCGTCTCGGTCTGCCACCAGGTGTCGACCACCGGGGTGATGCCGCCGCCGATCACGTCGCGGTACCAGACCCAGGCCTCGGGGTTGATCGGCTCGCCGACGCTGCCGAGCAGGCGCAGGCTCGTCAGGTCGAATTCGGCGGGGATCTGCCGGCCGAGCTTCATGAAGGTGCGGATCGCGGTCGGCGCGGCGTAGAGGATGGTGACCTTGTGTTTCTGGATGATCTCCCACCAGCGGCCGGGGTGCGGCGTGTCGGGCGTTCCCTCGTAGATCACCTGGGTGGCGCCGTTCGCGAGCGGGCCATAGACCACGTAGGAATGGCCGGTGATCCAGCCCACGTCGGCGGTCGACCAGTAGACGTCCGATTCGGGTTCGAGGTCGAAGACGTTCTTGTGGGTGAACGCGACCTGTGTGAGGTAGCCGCCGCTGGTGTGCAGGATGCCCTTCGGCTTTCCGGTGGTGCCGCTGGTGTAGAGGATGAAGAGCGGGTTCTCGGCGGGGAAGGGGCGTGCGACGTGCTCGGCGTCGACCTGGGCCAGCTCGTCGTCCCACCAGAGGTCGCGGCCGGGAGTCCAGTCGACCTCGTTGCCGCCGCGCTTGACGACCAGGACGTGGTTCACCGTGCTGGTGCTGGTGCTGGTGCTGGTGCTGGTGTCGCCGGTCTCGAGCGCCAGGGCCGCATCCACCGTCGGTTTCAGGGCGAAGACCTTGCCCTTGCGGAAGCCGCCGTCTGCCGTGATGACGAGCTTGGCGCTCGCGTCGTCGATGCGGGCGCGCAGGCTCTCGGCGCTGAAGCCGCCGAACACCACCGAGTGCACGGCGCCGATGCGGGCCACCGCGAGCATCGAGATGACCGCTTCGGGGACGAGGGGGAGGTAGATGGCGACCCGGTCGCCCTGGCGGATGCCGAGGCTGGTCAGCAGGTTCGCGGCTTTCTTGACCTCGTTCGTGAGTTCCGCGTAGGTGTACGACCTCGAGTCGCCGGGCTCGCCCTCCCAGTTCAGGGCGATGCGGTCCCCGTTGCCGGCCTCCACGTGCCGATCGAGGCAGTTGTAGGCCACATTGATCTCCCCGTCGTCGAACCACTTGGCGAACGGCGGGTTCGACCAGTCGAGGGTACGGGTGAAGGGCTTGTGCCAGTGCAGCAGCTCGCGGGACTGCTCGGCCCAGAACTCTTCGCGGCTCTCAGCCGCCTTCTCGTAGAGCTCGGCACCGGCCACCGCGCCGGCCGCGAACTCGGCGCTCGGGGCGAAACGGCGCGATTCGTGCATGAGGTTGTCGATGTCGTGGGCGGTCATGGTCGATGTCGCTCCTTCGCGAGTCGTGCTGCCGCGATCCCGTCCCGAAGGGAGGATGGGGTGTCGCGAACCATTCCGAAGATACTCCTCGGGGACGACACGCTGAGAGTTCGCTGGAGTGATTTGACCCAATGTTTCCAGCGGGTAAACTCGTCACTACCGAACCTCGTGTTCGGATGCAACGCACTAGTGATTCCCCCCAATCCAGCGTTGCTGCGGCGGCACCCTTCCCCCCATTGGGTGCCGCCCCTTCTCTTTAACGCGATGGCCCGCTCCTCTTCTCGAGGTGCGGGCCATTCGTGGTTCCGGGTTCGTCCTGGCGCGTTGTGCACAGCTCGAGCGCTGCTCGGTTCTGTCCACAGATCGCGGGCGGGCGGCTCGGCTCCGGATGCGCATCCGTAGCGTCGGGGCATGACAACTCGCCACAGCGTCGCCGACCCGGATGCCGGCCCGGCGCCGCTCGCTTCTCCTCCTCCCGCTCCTTATCTCGCTTCTCCTGGTGCTCACCCTCCGTCTCGGTCGGCGCCTCCGCCGGCGGGCGACCGGTTCGCGCCGTTCGGGCCGCTGGCCCGGGTACTCGCCGATCCGGCCGTCACCGATGTGTTCGTCAACGGCCACCGCTCGCTCTGGGTCGACCGCGGGCACGGAGCGGTCGCCGACCCGAGCTGGAGCTGCCCGAACGAGGAGCGGTTGCGCGAGTTCGCGGTGCGGCTCGTGGCGCAGGGCGGGCGGCACATCGACGAGGCCACCCCGTGCGTCGATGTGCGGGTCGCGGGCCTGCGCGTGCACGTCGTGCTGCCGCCGCTGGCGCCGGGGGGAACGCTGGTGTCGATCCGGGTTCCGCAACGGCGCTGGCCGAGCCTGCACGATCTCGACCAGCGAGGTCTGTTCGGTACCGGGGAGCCGGGGCGCGCCCGGAGGGCGATCGTCGAGTCGGCGGTGAGCGAGCGGGTCAACGTGCTGGTCACCGGGGCGGGAGGCAGCGGCAAGACGACGTTCCTCTCGGCGATGCTGGCCTCCGCCTCGCCGAGCGACCGGATCGTCGTCATCGAAGACGTGACCGAGCTGCGCATCGAG
The DNA here is from genome assembly GCF_052048175.1 of Herbiconiux dendrobii. Classification (NCBI taxonomy): domain Bacteria; kingdom Bacillati; phylum Actinomycetota; class Actinomycetes; order Micrococcales; family Microbacteriaceae; genus Herbiconiux; species Herbiconiux dendrobii. The sequence continues at coordinate 642,815 of NZ_JBLZQV010000001.1, forward strand.
CATCCGCACGTGGTGGCCCTCGAGGCCCGGCAACCCAACCTCGAGGGCGCGGGCGGCATCGGGCTCACCGAACTCCTGCGCCAATCGCTCCGGATGCGGCCCGACCGGCTGGTGCTCGGCGAGTGTCGCGGGGCGGAGATCCGTGAGTTGCTCGGCGCCCTGAACACCGGCCACGACGGGGGAGCGGGAACGCTGCACGCCAACGCGCTCGCCGACGTGCCGGCACGGTTGGAGGCGCTCGGCGCCCTCGCGGGAATGGATGCCACGGCGGTGGCGCGGCAGAGCGTCAGTGCGATCGGGCTGGTGTGCCACCTCCGGCGCACCGAGAAGGGCCGGGTGATCGAGGCGTTCGGGCGGTTCGAGGTCGACGAACGCGATCGGCTGGCGATCAGCGGCATCGACGTGACCGGTTCCGTGCGCGATGCGTGAGGGGGCGCGGGGCCGGAGTCGCACGTCTGCGCAGGCGGGACGGACGTCGCCGGAACGGACACCACCGGAGCAGACACCGCCGGACCGGACACCACCGGAGCGGAAGCCGCCGGGGCGGAAGCCGCCGGGGCGGTCCAGGCGACCGGCGGTGGAGGAGATCGGGTCTGTCGCCGAGAAGCTGGCCGTTCTCCTCTCCGCCGGGGTGTCTCCCGTCTCGGCGTGGCATCTGATCGGCGCGAGTGTAGGCGGATTCGCGCAGTCGGTGGCGGATCGCACCGACCGGGGCCTGCCGGTGGCGGAGGCGATCATGGCTTCGGCTTCGGCTTCGGCTTCGGCTTCGGCTTCGGCTTCGGCCTCGGCGAGAGCGTCTCCATCGGCGGGTACGTCGTCGGCTGGCGACGAACGGGCGGCGTGGTCGATGCTGGCGGCGTCCTGGTTCGTGGCCACCGAAGCCGGCGCGTCGCTCTCCCGCTGCCTGGTCGACATCGCCGAAGCGCTGCGCGATCTGGGTGCGGTGGAGCGGGAGGTGGCGGTGGCGCTGTCCGGTCCGCGGGCGACCACCCGTCTCGTGCTCGCCCTCCCGTTCGTCTCGCTGGGTGCCGGGATGCTGTGGGGGCTTAACACGGTCCAGGTGCTCGTCGCCACCCCACCCGGCTGGATCTGCCTGGGCGCGGGCGCGGTGCTCGTCCTTCTCGGCCGGGCCTGGAGCCGCTGGCTGCTCCGGCGGGGGAGCCGGCGCGATCTCGCGCCCGGTCTGGCTCTCGACCTGGTGGCCGTCGCCGTGGCAGGAGGAGGCTCGGCCGACGGCGCCGTCGAGCTCGTGGCGGAGGCGCTCCGACGGTACTCGCCTGTCTGCTCGTCCGGCACCATGGCGCGGGCGTCCGGCAATGACGGCCGCGAACGCCGGCAGATCGAGGCGGTGCTGTCGCTGGCGGCGCTCGCCGGGGCCCCACCGGCGCAACTGCTGAGGGCCGAGGCGGTGCGGATGCGCCGGGACGCGATCGGAGCGGCCTCCGAGCGGGCGGCATCGCTCGGCGTGCAGCTGATGCTGCCGCTCGGCTTGTGCGTGCTCCCCGCGTTCCTTCTGCTCTCGGTCGCGCCGGTGTTGCTCGGCGTGCTCCGTTCGACATCCTTCGTGAGTGCGGGGTGAGCACACCGCACCGACGCGTCACTGCTTTCTGCGCCAGACCTGCGTGTTCTCGCGGGTCTGCTTGTCCTCGCAGTCCGGCGAGTCCTCACCGGACTGCTCGCGCTTGCACCCTCCGAAATCCGACACCTGACACCTGACACCCGAAACCGACGACAAATTCCGACGCCAGAAATTCGACGCCTGAACCTGACAGTGAAAGGGACTTCTCATGACACAGATCTTCGCCACTTCGACTTCCGCCCCTGCCCCCGCCTCTGCACTGGGCCGGACATCGGGCCGCCGTCTTCTCGAGCGGGCGCGGAGCGCGCTCGACGACGAGGCGGGCGCCGCGACGGCCGAGTACGCCATCGCCACGCTGGCGGCGGTGGGCCTGGCCGGCCTGCTGGTCGTCGTGCTCCGCGGCGACGACGTCAAAGGCATGCTCACCGATCTGATCCACCGTGCGCTGTCCGCAGCGGGGTGACAGCGCGGCCGACGAGGGGTCGGTTACCGCAGAGTTCGCCCTCGTCCTTCCGGCCGTCGTTCTGATGCTCGCGCTCGGCCTGGGAGTCGTGCAACTCGGGGCGGTCCAGGTGGGGCTGACGGACGCCGCGGCCGACGCGGCCCGGATGGTGGGCCGCGGCGATCCTCCGGGTGAGGCGTCGTCGCGGGTCGCGTCGGTGACTCCCGGCGCCTCGATGGCGATCGCCGCCTCGGGATCGATCGTGTGCGTCACGGCCTCGGCGTCCGTGTCGCTCGGCAGGCTCGGCTCGCTGTTCGAGCTGACCGGTCGTGGATGCGCTCTCGACGACCGTCAAGGGGGAGAACGCCCATGAGCGTGCACCGTCTCCGAGCACGCGTGGTCCGGCGGCTCGGGTATGGGTACCGGCAACGAGCGGGCATGGTCCGGCGGTTCAGGAACTGGCGCGGGCTCCACTCGGCGTGGGCCGATGAGAACGGCAGCGGGAGCATCCTGGGCGTCGGTCTCGTGCTCGCGCTCGCCGTGCTGGTCTGCGCACTGGCACCCCTCGGCGCCGCCCTGGCCGGCCATCAGCGGTTGCAGGGGGCCGCCGACTCGGCCGCGCTGGCGGCCGCCGACACCGCTTCGGGGCGAGTCGCGGGCTTCCCCTGCGAAGCGGCCGGTGAGGTCACGGCGTCGCTCGCCGGGTCGCTGGTGGGATGTGTCGTGGCCGATGGTCTGGCGACCGTGGTCGTGAGTGGGGAAGTAGGAGGGATCCCCCTGACGGCGAGTGCTCGGGCCGGGCCGCCTGCAGCACCTCCCTGAGGAGGGGAGCGGCCCGGCCGGCAACCTCAGCCGACGATGGCCTCGACGTAGCGGTAGTCGACCGCGCTCGGGCGATCGGAGTCGCCGAACTCCAGGCCCGACGAGCGACGGTAGAGGTATTTCTTGCTGCTGGCGGCAGCGGGGATGGTGAGTCGCGCCTGGGGCTCGCCCGCCGACGTGAAGTCGGTGCGGATGGTCTTTCCCTCCAGCGGCCCGTCGGTGAACTTGGCGGTGTAGCTTCCTCTTTCGACCGGTGACATGTGTCCAGCCCTTCTTCCTCGAAGTGGTCACATCCATTGTCCACCCGCTGCCTGCAGGCGCAACGGGTGGCGCGGAACAGGTGCCGAGAGGGGCATACGACCCTGATTAGGCTTCGACCGGGATGAAGTGTGTATGGTGTGCCTGACACTTCATGCGGTGTCGCATATATAAGGAGAAACGTTGTCAACCCCGAGAAAGCTCGTCATCGTCGAGTCACCGACGAAGGTCAAGTCGATCGCCCAGTACCTCGGCGACGGCTTCGACGTGCTCGCCTCGGTGGGGCACATCCGCGACCTCGTCGAGCCCAAGAACCTCCCGGCGGAGCTGAAGAAGGGCTCGCTCGGCAAGTTCTCCGTCGACGTCGAGAACGGCTTCGAGCCCTACTACGTCGTGTCCGACGCCAAGAAGAAGACGGTCGCCGAACTCAAGAAGGCGCTCGCCTCGGCCGACGAGCTCTACCTCGCAACGGATGAGGACCGCGAGGGCGAGGCCATCGCGTGGCACCTCCTGCAGGTGCTGAAGCCCAAGGTGCCCGTGCACCGGATGGTCTTCCACGAGATCACCCGGGAGGCCATCGAAGCCGCCCGGGACAACACCCGGCAGATCGACGACGCCCTCGTCGACGCGCAGGAGACCCGCCGCATCCTCGACCGTCTGTACGGCTACGAGGTGTCACCGGTGCTCTGGCGCAAGGTCGGCCCCGGCCTCTCCGCCGGTCGCGTGCAGTCCGCCGCCACCCGCCTGGTCGTCGACCGCGAGCGCGAGCGCCTCGCCTTCACCAGCGCCAACTACTGGGACCTCACCGCCCAGCTGGCCCCGGATGCCGCCGAGCCCGAGGTCGACCGCTTCGAGGCGCGTCTGGCCCGCCTGAACGGCGAACGCGTCGCCACCGGCCGCGACTACGACGAGTCCGGTGTGCTGAAGAGCAAGGCCGTTCCGCTTGGCGAGGCCGCAGCCAACGCGCTCAAGACCGCGCTCGCCGCCGACGGCGTCCGCATCGCCGTGTCGAGCCTGGAGACCAAGCCGTACACCCGCCGTCCGGCCGCGCCGTTCACCACCTCGACCCTGCAGCAGGAGGCGGCGCGCAAGCTCCGCTTCTCGGCCCGCCAGACCATGAGCGTGGCCCAGTCGCTGTACGAGAACGGCTACATCACCTATATGCGTACCGACTCGCCCTCGCTCTCGCAGCAGGCGATCACGGCGGCGCGCAATCAGGCCACGGCGCTCTACGGTGCCGACACGATCCCCGACAAGCCCCGTCTCTACTCGGGCAAGGGCAAGAACGCGCAGGAGGCGCACGAGGCGATCCGCCCCGCCGGTGAGGTCTTCAAGACCCCCGACGAGGTCTCCTCCGCGCTCCGCGGCAACGACTTCAAGCTCTATGACCTCATCTGGAAGCGCACCGTCGCCTCGCAGATGGCCGACGCCAAAGGGTCCACGGCATCCGTCACCATCACGGCCGGGCCCGTCACGGTGGCCGAGCTGGGCGGCGCCACCACGGCCGAGTTCTCGGCATCCGGAACCGTCATCACCTTCCGCGGCTTCCTGCACGCCTACGAGGAGAGCCGCGACGAGGAGCGCAACGCCGCCGCCGAGCCGGTCGAGGCGAAGCTGCCCGTGCTGAAGGAGGGGCAGTCCCTCGCCGCGGTCGCGATCGACGCCGCCGGGCACGACACCACGCCTCCGCCGCGCTACACCGAGGCGAGCCTGGTGAAGGCGCTCGACGAGCTCGGCATCGGCCGCCCGTCGACCTACGCGAGCATCATCTCCACCATCATCGACCGCGGCTACGTCACCCCGCGCGGCCAGGCCCTGGTGCCCAGCTGGACGGCCTTCTCGGTCGTCCGCCTGCTCGAGGACTTCTTCGCCGAGCTGGTCGACTACGACTTCACGGCCACCCTCGAAGCCGACCTCGACAAGATCGCGGGCGGCGAAGAAGACCGCATCGACTGGCTGAACGGCTTCTACTTCGGCAGCGAAGGCCACCCCGGCCTCCGCAACGTGATCGACAACATGGGCGAGATCGACGCCCGGGCGGTCAACTCCGTCACCATCGACGACGACATCACCCTGCGCATCGGCAAGTACGGCCCCTACCTCGAAGTGGTCGACCCCTCGGGCGACCTCGAGGCCCCGCCGCGCCGTGTGAACCTCCCTCAAGACCTCGCTCCCGACGAGCTCACCCCGGAGAAGGCGCGCGAGCTCGTGGACGCACCGGTCGTGACCGACCGCGTGATCGGCGTGAACCCGGAGAACGGCAAGGAGATCGTGGCGAAGGACGGCCGCTTCGGCCCCTACGTCACCGAGCTCGACCCGGTCGTGCCCGAGACGACTCCGGATGCGGCGACCGAGGCCGTGGCCTCCGATGCGGAGGCCGCTGCGACCGCCGCTGCCGGAACCACCGCCAAGAAGGCGCCGGCCAAGAAGCCGGCCGCCAAGAAGGCCGCCGCGGCCGTCAAGCCGCGCACCGCCTCGCTGTTCAAGTCGATGGATCTCGCGACCATCGACCTCGACACCGCGCTGCGCCTGCTCGACCTGCCGCGCGTGGTGGGCGAAGACCCGGAGTCGAGCGAGCCGATCACCGCGCAGGGCGGCAAGTTCGGTCCGTACCTCAAGAAGGGCACCGACACGCGGTCGCTCGAGAGCGAGGACCTCATCTTCGAGATCGACCTCCCGGGTGCGCTCGAGCTGTTCGCGCAGCCCAAGTACGGCGCCCGCCGCGCCTCCTCGGCGCTGAAGGAGTTCGACGCCGACCCGGAGAGCGGCAAGCCGATCCGGGTGAAGGACGGCCGCTTCGGGCCGTACGTCACCGACGGCGTCACCAACGCGACCATCCCGCGCGGCGAGACGGTCGACGAGGTCGACTTCGAACGTGCCGTGCAGCTGCTGGCCGACAAGCGCGCCAAGGGCCCAGCGAAGCCGAAGGCGAAGACCGCCACCAAGACGGCGGCCAAGAAGCCCGCGGCTCGCAAGGCGCCCGCACGCAAGGCCGCCCCGAAGAAGTGACGGGCCTGTTCGTCACGCTCGAGGGCGGCGACGGTTCCGGCAAGTCGACCCAGGCGGCTCTTCTCGACGACTGGCTGACGGCATCCGGGCGCACCGTCGTGCGCACCCGCGAGCCCGGTGGCACCGACTTCGGCACCGAGGTGCGCGAGATCGTGCTGCACAGCCGGGGCCACATCGCGCCGCGGGCCGAGGCTCTGCTCTACGCGGCCGACCGTGCCCAGCACATCGCCACGAAGGTGCGGCCGGCCCTGGAGCGCGGCGAGGTGGTGATCCAGGATCGCTATCTCGACTCCTCGGTCGCCTATCAGGGCGCCGGCCGCGTTCTCGACGGGGTCGAGATCCGCGACCTCTCGCTGTGGGCCGCGGAAGGCCTGCTCCCCGACCTGACGGTGCTGCTCGACCTCGACGAGGAGGCCGCTCGCGCCCGCCTCGACAGTGCCAACAAGCGCTTCGACCGCCTCGAGGCGGAGAAGAGCGACTTCCACCGACGCGTGCGCGAGGCGTTCCTCGCCCTCGCCGGAGCCGAACCCTCGCGCTTCCTCGTGGTCGACGCCTCCCTCCCCGTGCCCGACATCGCAGCCGCCATCCGCACCCGCGTAGAGTCCCTTCTCACCTGACCCGCCCCTCTCGACCCGGACACCCGTCCACGATGGGAGCCACCGGGGCGAGGGGCGAGACCGGGGAGCTTGTCAGGGGGTGCCGGTAGATTGGCAGACATGAGCGTTTGGGATGACCTGACCGGCCAGCCGGCCGCCGTCGAGGTGTTCCGTGCGGCCGCCGCGAGTGCCGACGTGCGTCCGGGCGGCGTCTCGCCGACTGCGGCGCCCGACTCGATGACGCACTCCTGGCTCATCACGGGCCCTCCCGGCTCCGGCCGCTCCAACCTCGCCTACGCCTTCGCCTCCGCACTGCTCTGTCGCAACGGTGGCTGCGGCGTGTGCCCGGACTGCACCCAGGTCGCGGCGCGCACGCACCCCGACCTCGCCATCCTGGCCACCGAGCGCGTCATCATCTCGATCGAGGAGGTGCGCCGCCTGGTCTCGGCCTCGCAGTTCTCGCCCTCGGTCGCCCGGTACCGGGTGGTCGTGATCGAAGACGCCGACCGGATGGCGGAGCGCACCTCGAACGTGCTGTTGAAGGCGCTCGAAGAGCCGCCCGAGCGCACGGTCTGGATCCTCTGCGCCCCCAGCGAGGCCGACCTGCTGCCGACGATCCGCTCGCGCGTGCGTTCCGTGCGGCTGCGCGTGCCCAGCACCGACGACGTAGCGGCGCTGATCGTGAAGCGCGACGGGGTCGACGCCGAGCTCGCGCTGCGGGCCGCGCGCGAGTCGCAGAGCCACATCGGCATGGCGCACCGCCTGGCCACCAACGAGGAGGCCCGCGCCCGCCGCGCCGAGACGCTGGAGCTCGCCCTCACGGTGTCGACCGTCGGCGACGCCGTGCGCGGTGCGGCACGACTGCTGGAGATCGCAGGCGCCGACGCCCAGGCCATCACCGAGGAACGCGACGCCGAGGAGCGGGCCGCAGCGCTCCGCTCGCTCGGCGTCGAACCCGGTCAGGCCATCCCGCCGGCTCTGCGCTCGCAGATCAAGAACCTCGAAGACGACCAGAAGCGCCGGGCCACCCGGAGCCTGCGCGACGGCATCGACCGCATCCTCACCGATCTGCTCTCGCTCTACCGCGACATCGTGCTCGTGCAGCTCGGCTCCTCGGTGGAGCTGGTGAACGAGGCCATCTCGGCCCGCGTGCGCGCGATCGCCGAGGATAACGATTCGTCATCGACCCTGGCGGCGATGGATGCCATCGCCGTCGCCCGACGGAGGATAGCGGCGAACGTCGCGCCCGCCCTCACCCTCGAGGCGCTGCTCATCACGGTCGCCGAGGCGAACCGGTCCGCACCACGAAAGGTCCACCCGTGAGCCGAATTCCCCGCGCCCCGCGGTCCACCGCCGTTCGCCGCACCCTGGCGGCGGTCGCCGTCGTCGCCTCCGCGGTGCTCGTGCTGTCGGGCTGCGCCACCTGGTACACGGCGACCCTGGCGGATCCGTCGACGGGTTCGACCGGTGCCCCGGTCGCCACCTCCACGCCGAGCGCCGAAGACGTGCCGGCCGAGCTGCAGCCCTTCTACAGCCAGGTGCTCGAGTGGACCTCCTGCAGCGGCTCGTTCCAGTGCGCCACCGCGACGGCCCCGCTGGACTGGGCGAACCCCACCGGCGACACCGTGTCACTCGCGCTGATCAAGAAGCCCAGCTCCGGGGGCGCGCCCCTCGGCACCCTGTTCGTGAACCCCGGCGGTCCCGGCGGCTCGGCCTACGACTTCGTCGAGCAGTCGGCCGACTACGCCGCCCACCCCACGCTCCAGCAGGGCTACGACCTGATCGGCTACGACCCGCGCGGCACCGGGCACTCGGATGCCGTGCACTGCCTCACCGACGCCGAGCGCGACGCCTACCTCTACGACATCATCCCGGGCGAACGCGGCTCCGACGAGTGGATCGCGGCCTACACGGCCGCCGCGAAGGACTTCGCCCAGAAGTGCGCCGAGAACACCGGCCCGCTGCTGGAGTTCATCGACACCGACAGCACCACCCGCGACCTCGACATGCTGCGCGCCCTCGTGGGCGACCCCAAGCTCAACTATCTCGGCTACTCCTACGGCACGCTGCTCGGCGCCGAGTACGCCGAGAACTTCCCCGACAAGGTGGGGCGGATGGTGCTCGACGGCGCCGAAGACCCGAGCTCGAGTGGTTTCGACGTCTCGATCTCGCAGGCCGAGGGCTTCGAGAACGCCCTCAAGAACTACCTCACCGACTGCGCCGGCCGATCCGACTGCTGGTTCGACGGCTCCGCCGACCAGGCGCTCACCACCATCCAGAAGCTGCTGGCCGAGGTCGACGCGAGCCCGCTCCGCTCCAGCGACGGGCGCGAGCTCAACGCCACGAACCTGCTCACCGCGGTGTTCTACCCGCTCTACAACGAGAGCAGCTGGCCCTACCTCGACTCCCTGTTCAGCTCGGTGCAAGACGGCCAGGCCGATTACGCCTTCTCGCTCGCGGATGCCTACAACAGCCGCAACGAAGACGGCACCTACGCCGACAACCTGATCGAGTCGTTCAACGCGATCTCCTGTGCCGACTACCCGGCGCAGACCGACCCCGCGGTGATCGCCCAGCAGAATTCCGACCTCATCGCGGCCTCGCCGACGGTCGGCCCGTACTGGACCTACGGCGACATCACCTGCTCGCAGTGGGTGTACCCGTCCAAGCGGGTGCCCGCCGCGGTGACGGCCGCCGGATCCGGCCCCATCCTCGTGGTGGGCACGACCGGCGACCCGGCCACTCCCTACAAGTGGGCGCAGGCGCTGGCCGGCCAGCTGGAGAACGGCCATCTCGTCACCTTCGAAGGGGAGGGGCACACCGCCTACAACTCCTCGAGCTGCGTGGCGAGCACGGTCGACGCGTACTTCCTCGACGGCACTGTTCCCGCCGCCGACCCCGACTGCACGAGCTGACGTGGGATCATGGTGGGCATGACCGCACCCGAAGAACTCGGTCTCCGTGAGCGCAAGCGGAGGGCGACCCGACGCCGCATCCAGCTCGCCGTGCTGCGCCTGACGGCCGAGCACGGCCTCGACCAGGTGACCATCGAAGACATCAGCCGCGATGCCGGCGTCTCGCCGCGCACCTTCTTCAACTACTTCCCCTCGAAAGAGGACTCGCTCGCCGGCGACGCGCCGTTCGTATTCACGGAGTCCGTGTCGACGGCCTTCGAGCAGGCCGGCGCCGACAGCGATCCGCTGGGCGACCTGGTCGAGATCATGGCCGCCCAGGCGCGCGAAGACGGGGGGCTCGACCCCGAGCTGCACGCTCTGCGGCGCGCGGTGATGGCCGAGCATCCGCAGATCTTCGCCCTCAAGATCGACCGGATGCGCGAGTTCGAGGCCGAGGTCGCCGCCTCCGTCGACCGCCGTCTGCGCGCCGATGCCGCCGCCCGCGACGAGCCGGTCGACGAGAGCGAGACCGTCGAGAGGGCGCGGCTGGTCTCCCTGCTGGCGCTCACGCTCGCGCGTGCCGCCTGGCTGTCGTGGGCCGAGCATCCGGATGCCGACTCCCTGGCGGAGTCGCTCACCCGCTCGTACCGCCACCTGCGCGACGTGGTGGGCGTACCCGCGCGGGTGTAGGCCGAGCCGAGCTCGAGGTGCCGTCGGCGGTCACGTCCCGCCGCGTTCGTACCGGCCCTCCGGATCGGCTATGCTTTGTAGCTGTGCCGCGCGCCACATGCGCCGGCCAGGCCGCCTTAGCTCAGTCGGCAGAGCGATTCACTCGTAATGAATAGGTCCCGGGTTCGATTCCCGGAGGCGGCCCCACAGAACCCCCGACCGGTACCCCGGCGGGGGTTCTTTCGTTCCCGGGCTCGAATGCGCCGCTGACGAGGCAGGCAGGCGTGCTGGGCGCGTCGCCGACGCCGCGGGTACCATGGCTGGGATGTCGGAGTCGGAGCAACCCCGGTCGCGCCGCGAGGCGCGGGCCGCGGAGACGGGCGCGGCGGGGTCGAGTGGCGCCGCCAGCACGTCCGCGCGGTCGGCGAACCGTGCTTCGGCCGGTGGGGTCGTGACGCGGGTGCGCCGGCATCCGCGGGCCTGGGCGGCCGCCGCGGCCGCCGTCGCGGTGGTCGTGCTCGGCGGCGGGGCGTTCGCCGCCGGCGCCGCGATGGGGGCGAACGCGCCCGAGGCCTCCACAGCATCCGTCGCTCTCGTGCCCGAGACGGCGGTGCCGAGCGCCACGCCCACCGTCACCCCGACCCGGACGCCCGATCCGCGCGCGCAGCCGCAGGCCGCGGCGGCGCCGGCGGCCGTGCGCACCTGCTCGGTCGCCGAGCTCGCCACCGACTCCCGGCTCGGCACGTTCCTCGGCAGTGTGCGCGACGCCTCCACCGGCTCGGTGCTCTTCGACCGCAGCGCCACCACCTCCGCCCGCACCGCCAGCGTGATGAAGGTGCTCACCAGCGCCGCCGCCCTCGCGGTGCTCGGCCCCGACTACCGGGTACCCACCACGGTCGTGAAGGGCTCCGAGCCCGGCCAGGTCGTGCTCGTCGGCGGCGGCGACATCACGCTCGCCAGCGGCGCCTCCAACATCTACACCGACTCGGCCAGCATGCTCGACCTGGCCGCGCAGGTGAACGCGGCCTGGGCCGCGGACCCGTCGACCGCGGGCACGCCCATCACCTCGATCGTGATGGATGCAAGCGCCTTCTCCGGCGACCGCTGGCAGCCCTCCTGGAACCGCAAGGAGCTCTACGACGGCTACTCCTCGGAGGTCACCGCCCTGCAGGTGGACGGCGACCGTGCGGAACCGGGCGCGAACGTCTCCGCCCGCAGCGAGAACGCGGTGCTGCGTGCCGGCCAGGCCCTCGCCCTCGCGCTGGGTTCCCCCGACGCTGCTCTTGCCGAGGGGGTGGCCACCGCCGGATCCCCTCAGCTCGGCCAGGTGCTCTCGGCCCCGGTCTCGACGATGATCCCGGATGCTCTGCTGCGCTCCGACAACACCGAGGCCGAGATGCTGGCCCGGCTGGTGGCCGTGAAGCTCGGCGTGGGCAGCGACTTCGGCGCCCTGAACACCGCCATCCCACAGGCCCTCGCCACCTACGGTCTCGACACCCGCGGCCTCACGATCGTCGACGGCTCGGGCCTCAGCGACGACAACGGAGTCTCCCCGAACTTCCTCACCAGCCTGTTCATCACGATCCAGAACCGGGAGGGCAACCTCGCTGTCATCGCCGACGGCCTCCCGGTGGGCGGACAGAGCGGCACGCTCGCGGGTCGCTTCACCGACTCGCCGGCGGCGGGCAGCGTGATCGCGAAGACCGGCTGGATCGATACCGGCTACACCCTCTCGGGCATCATCGACGCCGCCGACGGTTCGGTGCTCACCTTCGCGTTCTTCGCGCTCGACGACGTGGGCGACAGCGCCAAGACGGCCATCGACGCGCTCACCACGGCCGTCTACGCGTGCGGGTCCAACCTCTCGAACAACTGAGGCCGAGGCGCTGCCTAGACTGGACGCATGGCGAAAGCGCTCTTCATCATCGACGTGCAGAACGACTTCATCGAGGGCGGCGCCCTCGGCGTGCAGGGCGGGACGGCGGTCGCGAACGGCATCTCGAAACTGCTGGCGGAGCATCCGCACACCTACGACTTCGTGATCGCCTCGCGGGACTGGCACGACGCCGGCAACGACAACGGCGGGCACTTCGCCGGCGACGCCGAACCCGACTTCGAGTCGACCTGGCCGGTGCACTGCGTGGCAGGGACGTGGGGCGCCGAGTACCACGACGAGCTCACCACGCGTGCCATCGACCATCACGTGCGGAAGGGCCAGGGCGAGCCCGCCTACTCCATCTACGAGGGCGTCACCGAAGAGGGGGGCACGGTGCACGACCTGCTCGACGCGAACGGTGTGACCCAGGTCGACGTGGCGGGCCTCGCCACCGACTACTGCGTGAAGGCTTCGGCGCTGGACGCCCTCGAGCACGGCCGCCGGGTGCGCATCATCACCGACCTCGTGGCAGGGGTCGATGCGCAGGCCTCGCGCGCGGCCATCGCCGAGCTCGCCGCGGCCGGTGCCGACCTCGTGACCTCGGACCTCGTCGACCGCTGAGGTCGGTTCGGTCACGCGGTGCCGGATGCCATTTCGGCATTCAGAGAAGGCGGTCACGCCAGATCGGCACTATCGCTCCGACCGGCTCCCATTACCGTCGAAGCACGTCCCGAAAGGAATCCCCATGAACTCCACCGCTGAGACCGCGCTGCTCGCCCGCATCCCGAACCGCCTCTTCATCGGGGGAGACTGGGTGGCCGCCGAGAACGGCAAGACCCTCAAGGTCTACGATCCCGCCACCGGCGACGTGCTGGTGGAGATCGCCGACGCGAGCCCGGCCGACGGCATGCGCGCCCTCGACGCGGCCGTCGAGGCGCAGGAGTCGTGGGCGAAGACCGCGCCCCGGGTGCGCGGTGAGATCCTGCGCAAGGCCTTCGACCTGCTGCAGGAGCGCAAAGAGGATGCTGCGCTGCTGATGACGCTCGAGATGGGCAAGCCGCTCGCCGAGGCCCGCGGCGAGGTGGCCTACGGCGGCGAGTTCCTGCGCTGGTTCAGCGAGGAGGCCGTGCGCATCTCGGGCCGCTTCGGGGACAACCCGGAGGGAACCGGCCGGATGGTCGTGTCGCAGCGCCCCGTCGGCCCGAGCTACCTCATCACGCCGTGGAACTTCCCGCTGGCCATGGCCACCCGCAAGATCGCGCCCGCACTGGCCGCCGGCTGCACCGCCGTGGTGAAGCCCGCCGCACTGACGCCGCTCACCACGCTGTTCATCGCCGGGCTCCTCGAAGAGGCCGGGCTGCCCAAGGGTGTGCTGAACGTGATCACCACCTCCACCACGAGTGCGGTGTCCGATCCGATCATCGCCGACCCGCGGTTGCGCAAGCTGAGCTTCACGGGATCGACGCCGGTGGGCCGCACGCTCATCAAGCAGGCCTCCGAGAACGTGCTGCGCACCTCGATGGAGCTCGGCGGCAACGCCCCGTTCGTGGTGTTCGAGGACGCGGATCTGGACAAGGCGGTCGAGGGCGCGCTGCTGGCGAAGTTCCGCAACATCGGCCAGGCCTGCACGGCCGCGAACCGTTTCATCGTGCACTCGGCCGTCGCCGGAGAGTTCGCCGAGCGGCTGGCCGCCCGCGTCTCGGAGATGCGGATCGGCCGCGGCACCGAGGACGGCGTCACCATCGGCCCGCTGATCAACGACAAGGCGGTCGACAAGGCCGACGAGCTGGTTCAGGATGCCGTCAACCGGGGTGCGACCCTGGTGGCCGGCGGGCAGCGTGTCGACGGCCCCGGCAGCTTCTACCAGCCGACCGTCGTGACGAACGTGCCGGCCGAGGCCGAGATCCTGCGCGAGGAGATCTTCGGGCCGGTCGTCTCGATCATCGAGTTCACCGACGAGGCCGAGGCCGTGCGCCTGGCCAACGACACCGAGTACGGCCTGGTCTCCTACGTCTTCACCGAGTCGTTGGCGCGGGGCAACCGGATGATCGACGCGCTCGACACCGGCATGATGGGCCTGAACATCGGCGTGCTCTCCAACGCCGCCGCCCCCTTCGGCGGCGTCAAGCAGTCCGGCATCGGCCGCGAGGGCGGTGCGGAGGGCATCCACGAGTACCTCTCGACGAAGTACACCCTCATCCCGAACTCATAGCGTTCGCCGCTCGCTCCACCGGATCCGCCACCTCACCGTGGCGGATCCGTCGTTTAACCCTCTCCACGACAGCTTGGCCTTGACACGAGCGCCCTGACCTGGTTGGTTAGTTACATGAGTAATGAACCAGTGAACGAGGTGGGTCGTGGATGAGTCCCGGCCGATCTTCGTTCAGATCGCCGAGCAGATCGAGAACGAGATCATCGGCGGCACGTTGCCGGAAGAGAGCCAGGTGCCCTCGACCAACGAGTTCGCGGCCTTCCACCGCATCAACCCCGCGACCGCCGGCAAGGGCGTGAACCTGCTGGTCGACGCGGGGATCCTGTACAAGAAGAGGGGAATCGGCATGTTCGTGGCCGAAGGAGCACGGGACCGGTTGATGGCGGGGCGCCGCGACCGGTTCGAGAACGAGTACGTGCAGCCGCTGGTGACCGAGGCCGAGAAGCTCGGCATCACCCGGTCGCAGCTGGTCGCCATGATCAGAGAGGACGGCACCGAATGAGCGCGGTCGTGGAGGTCAGGGGCCTCAGCAAGCACTACCGGAACGTGGCCGCGGTCGACGGTGTCGACTTCGCCCTCGAGGAGAACACGATCTGCGGGCTGCTCGGCCGCAACGGCGCGGGCAAGACCACGCTGATGCAGCTGCTCACCGGGCAGGAATTCCCGACCAGCGGCGAAATCCGCGTCTTCGGCGAGAACCCGCTGGAGAACGCCCCCGTGCTGCAGCGCACGAGCTTCATCAAGGAGAGCCAGAAGTACCCCGACGACTTCGCGCCGCGGCACGTCTTCCGGAGCGCGCCCTGGTTCTTCCCGAACTGGGACGCCGCCTTCGCCGACCGGCTGATCGACGACTTCCGGGTGCCGCTGAAGCGCCGCATCAAGAAGCTCTCGCGCGGCCAGCTCTCGGCCATCGGGGTGATCGTGGGGCTCGCCTCGCGCGCCCCGCTGACCTTCTTCGACGAGCCCTACCTGGGGCTGGATGCCGTGGCCCGGCAGACCTTCTACGATCGCCTGCTCGAGGACTACGCCGAGCATCCGCGCACCGTCGTGCTCTCGACGCACCTGATCGACGAGGTGAGCAACCTGCTCGAGCACGTGCTCGTGATCGACGAGGGCCGGCTGATCGTCGACGAGTCGGCCGAGAGCCTGCGCGGCTCGGCCGTGATCGTGAGCGGCACACGGGCCGCCGTCGACGGCTTCGTCGGCACGCGGGAGGTGCTGCACCGCGATCAGATCGGCAGCTTCATCGCCGTCACCGTGGGGCGGCTCAGCGCCGAAGAGCGCTCCGAGGCCACCGCGGCCGGGCTGGAGCTCGCTCCGGTCTCGCTGCAGCAACTGATCGTGCAGAAGTCGACGAAGGAGACGATCTCATGACCGCCGCCAGCCCCACCCGCGCCTCCGGGCCCGGAGCAGGATCCGGTTCCGCCACCGCCGGCCGCCCCGCGGGCGGACGCGTGCTCGCCGTCGCCCGCCTGCACCTGGTGAACCGGATGAGCGTGTTCGGCATCCCCTGGATCATCCTCGCGTTCATCTTCCTGGTGAACCTCGTGATCTGGTGGGCCATCTTCACGGCCACCTCCGACGCCGCCGACCGGGCCGACGCGCAAGAGGGCCTGCAGTACAGCGGCGCGACGTTCTGGATCTTCGTGTACATGATGGTGCTCGGGATCCAGGCCGTCGCGCTGGCCTTCCCGTTCGCACTGGGCTTCAGCGTGACCCGGCGCGAATTCTGGCTCGGAACGGCCCTGAACTTCGTGATCGTGTCGGCCGTCTACTCGGCGGGCATGACCCTGTTCGCCGTGATCGAGCAGGCGACGGGCGGTTGGGGCTTCGGCGCCCACTTCTTCACGGCCCTGTACTTCGGTGGCGACTCCGCGCCCTGGTACCTGCGGTTCCTGCTGTTCTTCGCCATCTTCCTGTTCTTCTTCTTCGTGGGAGCGGTCATCGCCACGATCTACCAGCGCTGGCGGGTGAACGGGATGCTCGTCTTCTTCGGCGTGCTCATCCTCGTGGCGCTCGGGCTGGTGGCGTGGGCGACCCTCACGCAGAACTGGCCGGCGGTGGGCGCGTGGTTCGTCGCCACCGGGGTGTCGGGCGTCGTGGCCTGGAGCGTGCTGCCGACCGTCCTGTCGGCGATCGCCGGGTACCTGATCATCCGCAGGGCGACGCCGAAGAACTGAGGGCCCGGCGCCGCGCGCATCGGAGACGCTTGGGCGCGGGGCGGGTGGGGCTCAGGATGCATCCCTAGGCTTCTGGGCGTGAGCACCTCGATCGCGGACTCGTCCGCAGCACTCCCCGGCGGCTCCGCCTCCCGCGCCCCGGCGCGGTGGTGGAGCCGCCGACGTGCGTGGCGCGGGTGGCACACCGGTCTCGTGCTGCTGACGGTGGCCTCGGGGTTCATCACGCTCTGGGGGCTGCAGCTCGGCCAGCGCTCGGAGTACTACGCCTCGATCGCCCTGTCGATGAGCCAGAACCTCTCGAACCTGTTCTTCGGCGCGGTCGACCCGGCCGGGACGGTGTCGCTCGACAAGATCCCCGGCTCGTACTGGGTGCCGGCCGTCTTCGTGCGGCTCTTCGGCTTCTCGACCTGGTCGGTGAATGCGCCGAACGCGATCGCGACCGTGCTGGCCGTTCTGCTCGTCGCCGTCACCGCCAAACGGCTGCTGAACCCCACGGCCGGGCTCATCGCGGGGGCGGTGGTGGCGACCACGCCGATCGTCGCCGCCGTCGCCCGCTCGAACCAGCCCGAGTCGTTCTTCGTGCTCGCCCTCGCGCTCGTCGCCTGGGCCGCCACCAAGGCGCTGCAGGGCCGCTCGCTGCGCTGGCTCCTCGTCGCGGGCGCCTTGGTCGCCCTCGCCTTCCAGATGTACATGCTCGAGGCCTGGGCGGTGTGGCCGGCGCTCGCCGCGGCCTACCTCTGCGTGAAGAAACCGTGGCTCCGGAAGATCGGCGACCTCGTGCTGGCCGCGATGCTCAGCCTCGCCCTCTCGCTGGTGTGGATCGTCGTGGTGTGGCTGGTGCCGGCATCCGCTCGCCCCTACGTGGGAGGCACGTACTCGAACGACCCGTTCGAGATGGTGTTCGGGTACAACGGGCTGGGGCGCTTCGGAGCCGCCTCGGAATCGACGGCGTACCGTTCGTTCACCCCGCCGTTCTCGGGCGACCCGGGGGTGCTGCGGCTGTTCAACGCCGAGCTGGCCGGGCAGGTGGCGTGGCTCATCCCGGCGGGACTGCTCGCGATCGTGGTGCTGTGGGTGCTGCGCGTGCCCCGCCCGCTCGTGGTGTTCCTCGGCGGCTGGCTGGTGACGTTCCTGGCGATGTTCTCGGTGGTGGCCGGGATGCACCAGTTCTACACCGCCGCGCTCGCTCTGCCCCTCGGCCTGCTCGTCGGGCTGGCGTTCGCGAAGGCGCGAGCCGGCGGAGTGCTGTGGGCGCAGCTGGCACTCGTGGGAGTGGCCGCCGTGACCGCCGTCGGGATCGGGCTGTACAACACCGCCTACCTGTTCGAGGTCGCCGTGGTGCAGGTGGCTCTGGCGATCGCGTTCGCCGTGCTGCTGGTGCTCGGGCGCCGGCGCACCCGCGGGGTGCTGCGGGCGGGCAGTGCCTGGGTGTCGGTGCTCGCCGGTGCCGCGATGATGCTCACACCGGCCGTGTGGGCGGTGGACGCCATGAACCACCCGAGCTCGATCAACCCGATCGCGGGGGAGTCGTCGGGCATCGGCGGCGGCTTCGGGGCGGGTGGCTTCGGCGGCGGCGCGCCCGCGGCCGGCGGTGGAGGCCGCGGGGCGTTCGCGGCCGGCGGTGGCGCCGCCGTCGACCAGAGCCTGATCGCCTACCTGGAGGCGAACCGCGGCTCGGCGAGCTACCTCTTCGCCACCTTCGGCGCCTCGGAGGCCGCCCCCTACATCACCGCGACGGACGGCGAGTGGGTGATGCCGATCGGCGGCTTCAGCGCTGAGGATCCGGCGCCCACCTTCGGCCGGTTCACCGAGCTCGTCGCCGCGGGCGAGCTCCGCTTCGTGCTGATGGCGAGCCAGGGCGGCTTCGGTGGCGCCGGGGGCGCCACCGGCGGGGATGCTCCCGCGCAGACCTCCGGCGGCACCACGGCCACCGACGACAGCACCGCGGTCGCCGACATCCGCACCTGGGTGTCGCAGACCTGCACCCTGGTGACCTCACCCGAGCTCTCGACGACCGACCTCTACGACTGCGCGCCCTGACGTCTCAGACGAGCAGCTGGTGCTTCGCGAGCTCGCGGTAGAGCGGAGTGGAGACCACCAGCTCGGAGTGCGTTCCGACGCCCACCACGCGGCCGTGGTCGACCACCACGATCTGGTCGGAGTCGACCACGGTCGACAACCGGTGGGCGATCACGATCAGCGAGCGGTTCTCGGCGACGGCGTCGATCGCCCCGCGCAGCATCTGCTCGTTCAGGCCGTCGAGCGAGGAGGTCGACTCGTCCAGCAGCAGCACCGGGGGAGCCGCGAGCAGCGCGCGGGCGATCGCCAGCCGCTGGCGCTCGCCGCCGGAGAGCATCACGCCGTCTTCGCCGACGGCCGCATCCAGCCCCTCCTCCGAGCGCTCGAGCACCTCCCCGAGGTTCACGGCCTCGAGAACCCGCACGCAGGCCTCGTCGGTGGCATCCGGAGCCGCCAGCAGCAGGTTCTGACGGAGGCTGCCCGCCAGCACCGGCGCATCCTGCTCCACGTAGCCGATCTGCGAGCGCAGCTCGACGCGGTCCAGCTGGCGCACGTCGACGCCGCCGAAGCGCACGGCGCCGGCGGTCGGGTCGTAGAAGCGCTCGATCAGGGCCAGGATCGTGCTCTTGCCCGCGCCCGAGGGGCCGACGATCGCGGTGCGCTTGCCGCGGGCGGCGGTGAAGCTCACCCCGTGCAGCACGCCGGTGGACTCTTCGAGCGAGGCGGCATCCTGCTCGGACGAGTCGCCCGTCTTGCGCACCTCGTCGTAGGCGAAGTGCACGTCGTCGAACTCGATCGCGGGGGCCTGCGCCGAAGCCGAGCCCGAACCCGCCGCGGCCAGGGCGGCGATCTTGCGGTCGTCCTGCCCCTCGATGGGCAGGTCGATGATCTCCTGGATGCGCCCGAGCGCGCCGAGCGCCTGGTTCACCGAGTTGAGCGCGCCGAAGGCCTGGCCCAGCGGCATGATCATCATGAACAGGAACAGGATGAACGACACCAGACTGGCGATCGTGATGGCTCCGGATGCCACGCGGAAGCCTCCGACGCCGAGCACCACCAGGAGCGAGACCTGCAGGGCGATGCCGGCGATCGGCACGACCAGGGCCGAGATCTTCGCGACCTTGACGCCCATCTCCCAGGCGCCCTGGGCATCCTTCTCCACGCCCGCGATCTCGCGCTCGGTGGCGTTCGAGGCGCGTACGGTGCGGATGGCGCTGATCGAGCGCTCCACGGCGGCGGCGAGGTCGCCGACCTTCTCCTGCTGCTTGCGACTCGCCGTGCGCACCCGGCTCGAGATGAGCACGACGGTGACCACCGAGACGCCGATCACGAGCACGGTGAGGCCGAGCAGCACGGGGTCGATGACGAGCATCGCTATGAGAGCGCCGACGAACACCAGGGAGCCGCCGATCGCATCCACCAGGCCCTGCGTGATGACCGCGTACAGGAGCGTGGTGTCGGAGCCGACCCGCGACACCAGGTCGCCGGTGCGGCGGGTGTCGAACTGGCTGATCGGCAGCCGCAGCATCCGCTGCACGAGGCGGCGGCGCGCCGAGAGCACCACGCTCGTACCGGTGCGCTGCAGCAGGTAGTGCTGGAAGCCGCTGATGATGCCCGAGACCACCACCAGGATGACCAGCGCCCACACCAGCATGTTCAGCGAATCGCCGTTCTGCACCACCGTGATCACCTGGCTCACCAGGAGAGGCTGGGCCAGGCTCGCCGCGGCGCCCACGATGCTCAGCGCGATGACCACCGCGAGCACCTTCCTGTGCTCGAGGAGGAACGGCATCAGCTGCTTGAAGGAGGCGCGCGGCCCGTCGTCGGGCTTGCGGCCCCGGGCGAACGGACTGCGCGAACGGGGAGGTCGATCGACGCCGGCCGAGGAGGTGCTCATGGTCTCATTCTCTCAGGGCGCCGCTGCCGCTCAGCTGAGGGTGTTGTCGAAGTCGACGTCTTTCGTCTCCTTGCTGAGGTACAGCGCACCGAGCGTGATCAGCGCCATCAGCGAGAGGTAGTTGCCGACCAGGGCGGGGGAGCCGTCGGCCGCCTGCCACAGTGCGACCGCGATGAACGGGGCCACGGCGGCGCCGAGGATCGAAGCCACGTTGTAGCTGATGGCCGATCCGGTGTACCGCACGTTCGCCGGGAACAGCTCGGGCAGTGTCGACCCCATCGGGCCGAAGGTGAGGCCCATCAGGGTGAAGCCGATGATCAGCAGCGACATCACGCCCACGAAGCCACCCGCGAACAGCGGCACGAAGAGCAGGCCGAAGCCCGCGATGCCGACCGTGGTCCAGAACAGGGTGTTGCGGCGGCCGAAGCGGTCGGCCAGCGGGCCCGAGACGAGCGTGAAGATGCCGAAGAACACGCAGCCGATCACGAGCATGATCAGGAAGTCGTTGCGGCTGTAGCCGAGGCCGGGCACGAAGGCCGCGGCGTTGAACGGCTTGCCCGCAGCCTCGGCGGCGGCCTGCGCGGTGGCGGCCGAGGAGGCCGTGGTGCCGAAGGTGAGGGTGAACGTGGTCATCAGGTAGAACAGCACGTAGGTGGCCAGCATGATGAAGGTGCCGAGGATGAGCGGGCGCCAGCTGGTCTTGAACACGCGGGCCAGGGGGAGCTTGGCCACCTCGCCGGCGTCGACCACCTTGGTGAAGGCCGGCGTCTCGACCAGCTTGAACCGCACGTACAGGCCGATGATCACGAGGATCGCGGACGCCAGGAACGGCACACGCCAGCCCCAGGCCAGGAAGGCCTCGGGGTCGAGCGTGGTGCTGAGGACGAGGAACACCACGTTGGCGATGATGAAGCCGATCGGCGCACCCAGCTGCGGGAAGGTGCCGTAGATGGCGCGCTTGCCCTTCGGGGCGTTCTCGGTGGCCAGCAGGGCCGCGCCCGACCACTCGCCGCCGAGGCCGAGGCCCTGGCAGAAGCGGAAGAGCACCAGCAGCGCGGGGGCGAGGATCTCCCAGCCGGGCGTCTGGCCGGTGGGAAGGGCGCCGATCAGCACGGTCGCCACGCCCATCGTCAGCAGCGACGCGACGAGGGTGCGCTTGCGCCCGATGCGGTCGCCGAAGTGACCGAACACGATCGAGCCGACCGGGCGGGCGATGAAGGCCACGCCGAACACGGCGAAGGAGGCCAGCAGCGAGATGGTGGGGTCGGAGTTCGCGAAGAACAGCGTCGGGAACACCAGCACGGCGGCGGTGGCGTAGACGTAGAAGTCGTAGAACTCGATCGACGTGCCGATGAGGCTGGCGAGGATGACGCGGCCGCGGGAATTGACGGGGGCGGCGGTGGGCCCGGAGGAGGGCGCGTCGAGAACGGAGGAGGACATGAGGGGCTTTCGGATGGACGGAGAAGAGATGCCCCAGATGAGCGGCGCCGATCGGGCTCCACAGGGCACCGACGCTGGCGGGGGCGAGGATCGCTCGCAATCGCCCAGTTTACGCCCCTCTAGGATGCTGGAGGACGTTCGATGCCGACGTCCGTCGCTGGTGGACGTTCGAGAAGGAGCCGTTGATGGGAATCGTCGTAGTGGTGGGGTCGCTGAACATCGATTCGACGGTGGCGGTGGAGCGGCATCCGCAGCCCGGCGAGACGCTGATGGGCGGAGACCTCGTCAAGCACTTCGGCGGCAAGGGCGCCAACCAGGCCATCGCGGCGGCCCGGGCCGGTGCGCGGGTGTCGATGATCGGCCGGGTGGGCGACGACGCCGACGGCGACGGCTACCTGCAGCGCCTGGCCTCGTACGGCATCGACACCGGCCGGATCGCGCGCACCACGGGTGTGGCGACCGGTCACGCGGCCATCGCGGTGGACGCCCACGGCGAGAACACGATCATCGTGTCGCCGGGTGCCAACGGGCGGCTGACGGTGGGAGACCTGGCGCCGTTGCGCGCGCTGGAGCCGGGCGACGTGCTGCTCGGCTCGCTCGAGGTCGACCTCGACGTGATGGCCGAGGCCTCGCGCATCGCGGCGGCGCAGGGAGCGCGTGTGGTGCTGAACCTCGCGCCGTATGCGGCCCTGCCGGGCGACGTGCTCGAACTCGCCGACCCGGTGGTGGTGAACGAGCACGAGAACGCGCAGTTGACCGCCGCGGGCCTGGACCCACGCTCGGTGCTGGTGACCCTCGGTTCGGCCGGCTCCCGCTGGGGCTCGAACACGGTGCCCGCCGGTGCGGTCACCCACGTGGTCGACACCACCGGAGCCGGCGACTGCTACTGCGGAACGCTGGCGGCGGGCCTCGCAGCCGGCCTCAGCGAGCGAGACGCGATGGAGGCGGCCTCCACCGCGGCGGCCGCGAGTGTGGGGTGGGTGGGCGCACAGCCCTGACCCACCCCACGAACAGCGTTCGGAAAGACACAGGTGTCGAGAATGGCCTGTCTCAGGCCCTACTCGACGACCGGCAGCTAACGCAGCTTCTTGAGGGTGAGGGCGGTGGCTATGGCCGCTTCGGCGGCCTCCGCGCCCTTGTCTTCTTTGGAGCCGGGGAGACCTGCTCGGTCCAGGCCCTGCTGCTCGGTGTCGAGGGTGAGCACTCCGAAGCCGACGGGCTTGCCGGTGAGGATGCTGACCTGGGTGAGACCGCTGGTGGCGGCATCCGAGACGTATTCGAAGTGGGGGGTTCCGCCCCGGATGATCACACCGAGGGCGACCACGGCATCCGCCCCCGCCTCGAGGGCGGCCTTGGAGACGACGGGCAGCTCGAAGCTGCCGGCGACGCGCACCTCGGAGACCGTGACGTTCGCGGCCGCCAGGGTGCGGCGGGCACCCTCCAGCAGGCCGTCGGTGATCTCGGTGTGCCAGGTTCCGGCGACGATGGTGATGTTGAGGCCGGTTCCGTCGAGGTCGAGATCGAGGCCGGGGGCTCCTGCACCGCTCATGGGCGAGTGTCCTTTCGGTGGGCGAATCGGGATGAAGGGGGCGAATCGGGAAGGAAGGGGCGAATCGGGAAGAAGGGGCGTCAGAGGGCGGCGGAGGGCAGCATGTGGCCCATCCGGTCGCGCTTGGTGTCGAGGTAGCGCTGGTTGAACTCACCGGCGCCGACGACCAGGGGAACCTGCTCGTCCACCGCGATCCCCTGCTCCTCGAGCTGGCGCACCTTCTCGGGGTTGTTGGTGAGCAGGCGCACGCGGGTGGCGCCGAGGTCGCGGAGGATGGCCGAGGCGGCGCCGTAGTCGCGGGCGTCGGCGGGCAGGCCGAGCGCCACATTCGCGTCGAGGGTGTCGAGCCCGTCCTCCTGCAGCCGGTAGGCGCGCAGCTTGTTCACCAGGCCGATGCCGCGGCCTTCGTGACCGCGCAGGTAGACGACGGCGCCACCGTGCTCGGCGATCAGGTCGAGCGAGGCGTCCAGCTGCGGGCCGCACTCGCACTTCAGCGAGCCGAAGGCCTCGCCGGTGAGGCACTCCGAGTGCACACGCACGAGCGGTATGCCCTCGGCGAGGTCGCCGGAGAGGATGGCCACGTGGTCGGCCCCGGTCTCGAGGTCGCGGTAGGCGCGCATCCGCAGGGTGCCGTGCGTGGTGGGCACCGAGGTCTCCACCTCGAAGTGCACGCGCGGGGCGCCGGAGGGGCGGCGGGCGGCGGCCGAGACCAGGGCGTCGGCCTCGGCGGCGGCGGTGGCGGCATCCGGAGCCGCGGCGGCCAGGACGGCGGCCCCCGACTCCTCGGCCGCGCCCCCGTCCTGCTCGTTCAGCCAGTCGATCATCTGCTCGATCGTGATGATGAGCAGGCCGTCGCGCTCGGCGATCGCGTCGAGCTCGTCCATCCGCATCGCCGATCCGTCGTCGGCGATCATCTCGCCGATCACGCCCACCGGCGGCAGGCCCGCGGCCCGCATCAGCTCGACCGCGGCCTCGGTGTGCCCGGCCCGCTCGCGCACGCCGCCGTCGACCGCGCGCAACGGCACCACGTGGCCGGGGCGGATGAACGAGGCGGCGGTCGAGTCGGGGTCGGCCAGGCGGTTCAGCGTGAGCGCGCGGTCGTGCGCGTTGATGCCGGTGGTGACTCCGGATGCGGCATCCACCGTGATCGTGTACGCGGTGCGCCGGGTGTCTTCGCTGTTCACGACCATCGGCGGCAGGGCGAGCTTGTCGGCCAGCTCGGCCGGCATGGGGGCGCACAGGTAACCGGAGGTGTTACGCACCATCCAGGCGATCCACTCGGTGCTGGCGAGCGAGGCCGCCATGATGGCGTCGCCCTCGTTCTCACGGTCGGCGGCATCCGAGACCAGCACGGGCCGGCCGGCCCGCAGCGCTTCGACGATCTCGGGCATGGTGGCGAATGTCATGATCCGCTCCTCGGGGTAGGGGTCTGGGGTGAGCGCGGGGAGGCCAGGCCGAGCGTCACGAGACGTTCGACGTGCCGGGCCAGGATGTCGGTCTCGATGTTCACCCGGTCGCCCGGGCGCAGGGTGCCGAGCGTGGTGGCGGCGAGCGTCTCGGGGATGAGGGAGACCTCGAACCAGTGGCCGGCACCGAGCTGACCGTCGCCGGCCTGGCCGGACTCGTCGCGGCCCACGTTCGAGACGGTCAGCGAGACGCCGGAGACCGCGATCGAGCCCTTGTCCACCACGAGCGGTGCCAGGTCGTCGCCGAGGGTGAAGCGCAACACGCTCCAGGCCTCGCCGGGGGTGACCGAGAGCACGGTCGAGGTGCCGTCGACGTGACCCTGCACGATGTGCCCGCCGAGGCGGTCGCCCACCTGAGCGGCCCGCTCGAGGTTGACCCGGCTGCCCGGGGCGAGCGCGCCGATGGTCGACATGCTGAGGGTCTGGGCCATCACGTCGGCGGTGAAGCTGTCGTCGGTCTGCGCGATCACCGTGAGGCACACACCCGAGACCGAGATGGAGTCGCCGTGCTTGGCGTCGCTCACCGCGAGCGGGGCGCGCACCGTGATGACGGCGGCATCCGCGGTCTGCTCGAGGGCGAGCACCTCGCCGAGCTCTTCGATGATTCCGGTGAACATCGGTCTAATCCTCCAGGGGCTTCGTAGGCGTGGGCTTCGTGGGCGCGTCGGCGACCGGTCGCGCGACGATCACGAGGTCGTCGCCCAGTCGTGTGACCTCGCCGACGGTGAGGCGGCGCTGATCGCCGATGGTGGCGACTCCGAGGTCGGTGAGGGCGGTGCGCGGGCCGCCGAGCAGGGTGGGGGCGAGGTAGACCACGATCTCGTCGGCCAGCCCCGCGGCCAGGAAGGCGCTGGCCAGGGTCGGCCCGCCCTCCACGAACACGGAGCGGATCTCGTCGCGGTAGAGCTCTCGCAGCACGGCGTCCAGGTCGCGCGACGTGAACTGGCGCAGGGCATCCGGATGCGGGTGCCGGCGCACGCGGGCGCCCTCGGGAACCGGGCGGCGGCCGATCACGACCGGCGCGGGCTGGTGCTCGAAGAGGCCGGCGCCGTCCTCCCGGGCGGTGAGGGCCGGGTCGTCGGCGAGAACGGTGCCGGTGCCCACCACGATCGCATCGGAGTGGGCGCGGCGGCGGTGCACGTCGGCGCGGGCGAGTGGGCCGGTGATCCACTGGCTGGAGCCGTCGGCCGCCGCGGCCCGGCCGTCGAGACTGGACGCCCACTTGACGGTGACGAAGGGGCGGCCGAGGCGTGTCGCCGTGAGCCAGGGGCGGATGGCCTCCTCGATCTCGTCGGCCCGCAGGCCCTCCTCGACCTCGATGCCGGCCGCGCGCATCCGTTCGCCGCCTCCGTGCGAGGCCGCCCCGGGATCGGCCACGGCGTAGACCACGCGCGCGACCCCGGCGTCGATCAGCGCCACGCTGCACGGACCGGTGCGGCCGTGGTGGTTGCAGGGTTCGAGGGTGACCACGGCGGTGGCACCGCGGGCGAGCGACGGATCGGCCAGGGCCGCGAGGGCCGTGGTCTCGGCGTGCGGGGTGCCCGCGCCGCGGTGCCAGCCCTCGGCCAGGAGGTCGCCGGCGGGGGAGAGCAGCACGCAGCCGACCTGCGGGTTCACGCCGGCGCGGGGGCCGCGCAGGGCGAGTTCGAGGGCGCGGAGCATGGCGTCCGCCTCGGCCGCCCGCGACGGGAACGGCGCACCGGAGGGCGTGGCCGTGGCCGCCGTGGCGGCGCTTGTACCCGCTGTGCTCATCCCGTCCTCGTCTTCCGACGTGACTCCGGGGATGCGCTCGAAAAGCGCCGGCGGGGTCTCGAGGTCGAGTATCCCGCCCGTGCTACCTCTCATCCGGACTGAGGTGAGGTCTTTCGACCCCGCCATAACCGTCGGTCCTGGAATTCCACCAGGTCAACCACCGGGTGATTGCGGACAATCGATCGGAGGCTCGCGGACTATAACCGCCGGTTCAGAATCTCACTGACCCCGGAGCACGTTGCTTACATCTAGTTATACCTCAACGCAGGAACCGTCGGACAATTCCCGACGCATCGCGTCACGTGCGGGGATGCGGGTCAGCGGGCGGCGGAGCCTGCGGCCGGAAGGGCGAGACGCTCGGGCGCGCGGCCCACCAGGCTCGACAGGCCCCAGCCGGTGACCTTGGCGAGAGCCTCGACCACGATGCCGGTCGACATCTTCGACACGCCCTCGGCGCGCTCGACGAAGGTGATCGGGAACTCGCCGATCCGGGCTCCGCTGCGTTCGAACAGCCAGGCCATCTCGATCTGGAAGCAGTAGCCCTGCGAGTTCACGGTCTGCAGATCGATCGCACGGAGGGAGTCGGCGCGGAAACCGCGGTACCCGCTGGTGAGGTCGTGCAGCTTCGACTGCAGCAGGATGCGGGCGTACGCCGTTCCCGAGCGGGAGATGAACTTGCGGTGGGCCGGCCAGTTCACGATCACGCCGCCCGGAATCCACCGCGTCCCGATCGCCATGTCGCAGCCGTTCTCGAGCAGGGCGATCAGCAGCGGCAGTTCTTCGGGCTGGTGCGATCCGTCGGCGTCCATCTCGACGATGAAGTCGTAGTCCTTGTCAAGGGCCCAGCGGAAACCGGCCCCGTACGCGGCGCCCAGACCGTTCTTCTCGGTACGGTGGAGAACGTGCACGCGGGAATCGTCGGACGACAGCTGATCGGCCAGTTCACCGGTGCCGTCGGGCGAGTTGTCGTCGACGATCAGGACGTTCGCGGCCGGCTCGGCGGCGAAGATCCGTTCTACGATGCTGGAGATCGACCCGATCTCGTTGTAGGTCGGAATCACCACGACAGTCTTCGCCACAGTTCCCTCAATCGATCATGCGCGGCCACGTTCGGCAGCGCTGGAAATCGTATCGATGCTTTCTGTTCATTCTCCCCAGTTACGCTCAGCATTCCCCTGGAAGATACGAACAGTTCTCTTCACGAGTTTCGTACGTCAGAAACGGTAGTCCATTCATGAGCAGTGCCCCCGTCACGAGGTCGCGCCTCCAAGTTCTCGCCACGGAGTTCATCCGGTTCGGCCTGGTCGGTGGAGTGGGCTTCGTCGTCGACGTAGGCGTGTTCAACCTGCTGCGCACCACGATCATGGACCCGGGGCACATGCACGGCGGGCCCGTGATCGCGAAGCTGATCTCGACCACGCTCGCCATCCTGGTGAACTGGCTCGGCAACCGGTACTGGACGTTCAAGGAGCGCCGCCGCACCGACGTCTTCCGCGAGAGCGTGGAGTTCTTCGCCGTCAGCATCGCCGGCATGGGCATCGGCCTGGCCTGCCTGTGGTTCTCGCACTACGTGCTGCACTTCACCTCGCTGCTGGCCGACAACATCTCAGGCAACGTGATCGGGCTGGTGCTCGGGGCCGTGTTCCGCTTCGTGCTGTACCGCGTGTGGGTGTTCGGGGAGCACCGGGTGGGGGTGCAGGCGCCCGCGCCGACGCCGGCTGCGGCGGCTTCTGCGGCGTCGGTCGAGACGATGGGCAAGACCAGCTCGCTGTCCTGAGGCTTCCTGGCCGTCGGGCGCTCCCGAGCGGGCGACGGATACTGTGGTGACGTGAGCACAGACGGAACGGGAACCGGCGACCCGGGTGGTGCCCGGCCCTCACGCCTGAGGTCGGTCGCCCGGGCCACGCTCGCCCCGGCCCGCGCCTTCCAGACCTCGGCACGCACGCCGCTGCTACAGGTATTGAAGACGGCGGCCGCCGCCGTGATCGCCTGGGTGCTGTGCTCGCTGATCGCCCCGAACCAGATCCCCGTGTTCGGCGCCATCGCGGCGATCATCGTGGTGCAGCCGAGCGTCAACCAGTCGCTCAGCCGCGGCATCGAGCGGTCGATCGGCGTGATCGTCGGCGTCGTCGTGGCCTACCTGGCCTCGCTGGTGTTCGGGGCGCCGAGCTGGCTGATCCTCGCCGCGATCGTGGTGTCGCTGTTGATCGGCTGGGTGCTGCGGCTGCCCCAGTCCTCCACCGTGCAGGTGCCGATCAGCGCGATGCTGGTGCTCTCGATCGGCGCGCAGACGCCCGGCTACGCCGTGGAGCGCATCATCGAGACGATCATCGGCGCCGTGATCGGTGTGGCGATCAACTGGTTGATCGTGCCGCCGCTGGCCGTGCAGCCGGCGCACGACGCCGTGGCCGCCCTCGGCCGGGAGATCGCGTCGACGATGGACGGCCTGGCGGTGGTGCTGAGCGAGCAGACCGACGAGCCGTACCGCCTGAAGCTGCTCGTGGAGGCGCGACTGCTGCGGCCCATGCAGGCCAAAGCGCAGAAGGCTCTGGATGCCGCGACCGAGAGTCTGCGCTTCAACCCGCGCCGCTCGAACCTGCGCGACCAGCTGGCGGCCGACGCCGAGCTGCAGGCGATGCTCGGGATCGTGCTGACGCGCATCCTGGGCATGGCGCGGGCGCTGAACGACCACTTCGACGACACCCTGCACCAGGAGCTGTCGGCCACCGCCATCGGCGAGGAGCTGCGGCGGGCCGCGCACGATCTGCGGCTGGTGATGTCGCACACCCAGCTGCCACCGGGCGAGGCGGAGCGGGCAGAGGAGGAGGAGCCGGCGCTCACGGCGCCGTTGCAGACGATCGTGCCCGATCCGGCGCACTGGATCCTGATCGGCTCGCTGCTGGAAGACCTGCGGCGGGTGCGCGAGGAGATCGTGGGGGCGACGCCGGACGCCTGAGCTCCCGGCCTCAGCCCCGGCGGGGGAGGAACCCGACGCGGTCGTACACGGTGGCGAGCGTCTCTTGGGCGACCGTCTCGGCCCGGTCGGCGTTGACGGCGAGGATGTGGTCGAGCTCGGCCGGGTCTTCGAGCAGCTCGAGGGTGCGCGTGCGGATCGGGTCGATCGTCTCGACCACCAGCGCCGCGAGCGCCTTCTTGAGTGTGCCGTAGCCTCCGCCGGCGAACTCCTCCACCACGGCGTCGACGGTGCGGCCGTCGAGGATGGAGAACAGGGTGAGCAGATTGGCCAGGCCCGGCTTCGTCTCGCGATCGAAGCGCACCTCGCCGTCGGTGTCGGTGACCGCCCGCATGATCTTCTTCTCGGTGACCTTCGGCTCATCCAGCAACCAGATCAGGCCGGCCTGCGACTCCGCCGACTTCGACATCTTCGACGCCGGGTTCTGCAGGTCGTAGATCTTGGCCGTGTCTTTCAGGATGTAGGGCTTCGGCACCGTGAAGGTCTCGCCGAACCGCGAGTTGAAGCGGGTAGCGAGGTCGCGGGTGAGCTCGATGTGCTGCCGCTGGTCTTCGCCCACCGGCACGTCGACGGCCTGGTAGAGCAGGATGTCGCCGGCCTGCAGGATCGGGTAGGTGAACAGGCCCACGGATGCGGCATCCTGACCCTGCTTGGCAGCCTTGTCTTTGAACTGGGTCATCCGCGCCGCCTCGCCGAAGCCGGTGAGGGTGTTGAGCACCCAGGCGAGCTCGGCGTGGGCCGGCACGTGCGACTGCACGAAGAGCGTGGAGCGCGAGGGATCGATGCCGGCGGCGATGTACTGGGCCGTGGTGCGGCGGGTGTTCGCGCGCAGCTGTGACGGGTCTTGCGGCACGGTGATCGCGTGCAGGTCGGCCAGGAAGAAGAACGCGTCGTGGGTCTCCTGCAGCGCCTTCCAGCTGAGCAGGGCGCCGATGTAGTTGCCGAGGTGCAGCGAGTCGGCGGAGGGCTGCATTCCGGAGAGCAGGCGGGGCTTGGGGGAGTTCATGGTGTGGATGTCCTGTTTCGATGGAGAGCCGGTGATCGGCGGGACGCTGCGCCGCAGGGGCGGCGGCGCAGCCGAAGGGTCACAGCTGGTAGTCGACGACGACGGGAGCGTGGTCGCTCCAGCGCAGGTCGTGCGTCTCGGCACGGTCGATGGTGTACCCCGTCGCCGCGGCGGCGAGCTCGGGTGCGGCGAGCTGGTAGTCGATGCGCCAGCCGGTGTCGGTGTCGAAGGCGCGCCCGCGCTGCGACCACCAGGTGTAGGGCCCTTCGACCTCGCCGGCGAAGCGGCGGCCGAGGTCGACCCAGCCGAATCCGGCACCGGCGTTGTAGGCGGGGTCGTCTTCGGCGCCCACGAAGCGATCGAAGTAGGCGCGCTCCTGCGGCAGGAAGCCGGCCTTCTTCTGGTTGCCGCGCCAGTTCTTGATGTCGAGCTTGCGGTGGCCGACGTTGAGGTCGCCCATCACCACGGAGAGCGGGTTGTGCGCCTGGAGCGCGGGCAGGCGCTCGAGCATCGCGTCGAGGAACTTGTACTTCTCGACCTGCTTGGGCGTTCCGTCTTCGCCGGAGTGCACGTACGTGGACACCACGGTGACGATCTTGTCGCCCCACTCGTAGTCGGCCTCGAGCCAGCGGCCGGCGCTGTCGAAGTCGTCGGCGCCGAAGGAGACCCGGTGGATGCTCGCGCGGTCGCGGCTGGCGAGGGCCACACCGGCGCGGCCCTTGGCCGTGGCGGCATCGTGCAGGATGTTCCAGTCGGGCCCGAGCAGCGCCTCGACGTCTTCGGTCTGCGCCCGCACCTCCTGGATGGCGAGGATGTCGACGTCGCGTGCCTCGAGCCAGTCACCCATGCCTTTGCGGTAGGCGGCACGGATGCCGTTCACGTTCACGGAGGCGATTCTGAGGGGCTTCGAGGGCATGATCCTACTGTACCGGCGACCCCGGACACCGGCCGGGGCATCCGTCTCCCGCCCTCGCGGACGTTCGCATCCGCTCCGGCCGGGCGGCGCATCCGCCTCCGCTCAGCGGCGCTTGGACAGCTTCAGCTCTTCGGCCTCGTCGAGTTCGTCGAGCTTCTCGAGCTGCTTGCGCACGCGGCGGCGGCGCAGGCCGTGCTCGGTGGCGAGCTGCTCCTGGAGGCGCTGCCGCTCGGCCGAGATGAGCACGTCGCGTGCCTCGGCGACCGACCGTTCGCGTTCGGCCTGCTGCTGCTCGGGGCTGAGCGAGCGGGCATCGATGCCGGCGTCGTCCATCCCGACGGCGATCCAGGTCGCCGAGATGAGGATGACGCGGCACACCAGGTTGAGGAAGATCATGATGCCGATGATCACCGCGAACGAGGCGAGCAGGGGGTTCGAGGTGGCACCGCCGAGCAGCTGCGAACCGAGGATCTTCAGCACGCCGAGGGCGGCGCCTCCGATGGTGGCGCCGGCGATCAGGCGCCGCCTCGGGATCTTGACGCCGGACAGCACCCGGAAGGCGATCCCGAGCACGAAGCTGTCGAATGCGAACACCACCACCACGCCGAGGAGCCAGGCCATGATGAGCGCGAACGGCGACTGGTTGTCGACGCCGAGCAGGTCGAAGACGAGCCCGAGACCCTGGTTGCTGACCAGGCTCACTGCCGAGGAGAGCACGATCGCGACCGCGAAGCCGAGCGCCAGCCCGAAGTCCTTGACCTTCAGCAACACGGGGTTGGTGCTCGGCGGGTCGAGCTTGAACAGGCGGCGGATGGAGTCGCGGGTCGAGGCGAGCCAGCCGATGGCGGTGAGCACCAGGCCGACCAGCGCGATCGCGCCGGTCCAGCCGAGGATGCGGGCCTGAGAGAGCGCTTCGGGATCGATCGCCCCGCCCTCGCCGATCAGCCCGGGAATCGCGTTGCTCAGCTGCGCGACCACGGCATCCATCAGCGCCGGATTCCCGGCGAGCGCGATGCCGAAGATCGAGAACCCCACCCAGATGCCCGCGAAGATGGCGAACACGGCCTGGAACGACATCCCCGACGCCATGATCTCGCCGCCGCTGGCCCCGAACCGCAGGAACACCCGTACGGGCCGCAGCGCCATCACCCACGCGATCAGCCTGGCGATCCCGCTCGCGGGCTTCTGGGTATCCTCGCCCTTCTTCTCGATCTCGACCGCCGCCGGCCTCCCCGCCTCCACCTTCGTGGTCGCCTTGTCGTCCTTCACCGCGGTGCCCCCTGTCGGGTCGCCGCCCGCCTTCGCCTCGGTCCCCGTCTTCGCCGCGGCTCCCCGCGGCTTCGCCTCGCGCGTCTTCGTGTCGCGCGGATCCGTGTCGCCCGCCGTTGTGCCCCGCTCGTCGCTCATCCTCTGAGCCTAGAACGGCCGCGCCCCTGCCGCCCGCTCGGCGGTGGGGGCGGGGCATAACGACGGAGTTCGGAGCTGCGCGTCGCCAACGACGGATCGTGAGTCCGAATCGACCGCGACTCTCCGTCGTTGCGGATCGCGGTGTGGGCGCCGTCACAGGTCGGCCAGGGCCGCGAGGATCGCGGCGAGGCAGCGGGGCCACTCGTAGATGACCTGGGAGTAGCTGAAGTGGAGCACGCGATAGCCGCGGCGGGTGAGCTCCGCCGCGCGGCGCCGGTCGCTCTCGAAGGTGGACTCCGAGTCGTGGAACTCCTTGCCGTCCACTTCGACGATCAGGCGGCCGGCGATGAGCAGATCGACGCGGTAGGGCGGCATGCGCACCTGGAGTCGGGCGTCGATGCCGGCCTCTCGGAGCCGCACGCGTGCAATGGACTCCGTGCCCGACTCGGCTCGCGCATCCGTTCGCTGAAGCGCCTGCCCGAGACGGGGGACCGTTGAGAACTCGGCCATCAACTGGCGGCGGGTGGCGAGCTGACCGCGCAGCACGGAGTCGAGCACGGCCACGGTGAAGGCGGGGTCGAGGTCGCTCGGAAGGTGCCGGATGGCGCGGGCGATCGGAACGATCGGGTCGGAGCGGAGGGAACCGACCACCCCCGTCTTCCAGTGCACCGCCACGTCGGGCCGTTCCCGGAAGGGAGCTCCCGTGTCGGGATCGCGAAGTGCTCGGGCGTGGGCATCCACGGCGACGTGAAGCCGTTCGTCGTCGGGAGGACACCAGGCGCCGAGCTCCCGCAACGCGGAATACGACGTGAGGCGGCCTCCGAGTCGAACGGCACGAACCACGTCGATGCGAGCATCCGGCCGCGCGTAATAGCCCCGCCGCACACGGATGAGGGACTCGTTCCGGCACAGGTCGAGGACGGCACGCTCGGTGAAGCCCAACCGGCGCAGGACCGGCACCGAGGCCACTTCAGGCAGGAGTCTTTGCATGCCGCAATGGTCGCGCCGTAGGCGACGAGCAGGGCGTCACGTCCGGAATCTGTGGAGAACACCCCGGCGATACGAGCCTGTGTAGACGGGTTCCGGCTGCGGTACCGACGGAGGAATGTGCCGAGCGGTGGAAACGACGGAGCCTCAGCCCGAAGGTGGGCTGAGGCTCCGTCGTTCGCCGCAGGGCGGCAGAGGCGGGGCAGGCGCTAGGGCTTGCCTCGCATGATGGCCTGCTTGACCTCGGCGATGGCCTGCGTGACCTGGATGCCGCGGGGGCACGCGTCGGTGCAGTTGAAGGTGGTGCGGCAGCGCCACACGCCTTCCTTGTCGTTCAGGATGTCGAGGCGGGTCTGCGCCGCCTCGTCGCGCGAGTCGAAGATGAAGCGGTGCGCGTTCACGATCGCGGCGGGGCCGAAGTACTGCCCGTCGGTCCAGAACACGGGGCACGACGAGGTGCACGCGGCGCAGAGGATGCACTTGGTGGTGTCGTCGAAGCGGGCGCGGTCGGCGACCGACTGGATGCGCTCCTTGTCCTTCGGCGGCGCGGTGTTCGACTGCAGGAACGGCTGCACCTCGCGGAACGACTCGAAGAACGGGTCCATGTCGACCACCAGGTCCTTCTCCAGCGGCAGGCCCTTGATGGCCTCCACATAGATCGGCTTGGTGATGTCGAGGTCTTTGATCAGCGTCTTGCAGGCGAGGCGGTTGCGGCCGTTGATGCGCATCGCATCCGAGCCGCAGATGCCGTGCGCGCACGAGCGGCGGAACGTGAGCGACCCGTCCTGCTCCCACTTGATCTTGTGCAGGGCGTCGAGGATGCGGTCGGTCGCGTACATCTGCACGTCGAAGTCCTGCCAGCGCGGCTCGTCGTCGACGTCGGGGTCGAAGCGACGGATGATGAGCGTGACGGTGAAGGCCTCGATCGGCGCCTCGGGGGCGGGACCGGAGGCGGGGGCGTCGGCTACGAGGGTCATCAGTACTTCCTCTCCATCGGCTGGTAGCGCGTGATGACCACGGGCTTCCAATCGAGTCGGATGTGGTCGGCGGCGTCGCTGGAATGCGGGTCTCCGGAGAGATACGCCATCGTGTGCTTCATGTAGGTGTCGTCGTCGCGCTTCGGGAAGTCGTCGCGCATGTGGCCACCACGGCTCTCCTGGCGGTTGCGCGCCGAGAACACGACGACCTCGGCGAGATCGAGCAGGAAGCCCAACTCGATCGCCTCGAGCAGGTCGGTGTTGAACCGCTTGCCCTTGTCCTGAACCTGGATGTTGCGGTAGCGGTCACGCAGCCGGTGGATCGTGGCGGTGACGGATGCCAGCGACTCGTCGGTGCGGAACACCTGCGCGTTCTTGTCCATCTCGTCTTGCAGCTCCTTGCGGATGGCCGAGATGCGCTCGGTTCCGGTGGAGTCGCGGAGCGAGGCGACCAGCGAGATGATCGCGGCGGCCGGGTCGGCCGGCAGCGGCGTGAAGTCGACCGTCTGCACGTACTCGGCGGCGTTGTTGCCGCTGCGCTTGCCGAACACGTTGATGTCGAGCAGCGAGTTGGTGCCCAGACGGTTCGAGCCGTGCACCGAGACGCAGGCGCACTCGCCGGCGGCGTAGAGGCCCGGCACCACGGTGTCGTTGTCGCTCAGCACCTCGGCCTTGATGTTGGTGGGGATGCCGCCCATCGCGTAGTGCGCCGTGGGCATCACGGGCACCGGCTCGACGACCGGGTCGACACCCAGGTAGGTGCGGGCGAACTCGGTGATGTCGGGGAGCTTGGTCTCGAGCACCTCGGCGCCGAGGTGCGTGCAGTCGAGCAGTACGTAGTCTTTGTGCGGCCCGGCGCCGCGGCCCTCTTGCACCTCCTGCACCATGCAGCGGGCGACGATGTCACGCGGTGCGAGGTCTTTGATGGTGGGGGCGTAACGCTCCATGAAGCGCTCACCGGAGGCGTTGCGGAGGATCGCTCCCTCGCCTCGCGCTCCCTCGGTGAGCAGGATGCCGAGGCCGGCCAGGCCCGTGGGGTGGAACTGGAAGAACTCCATGTCTTCCAGCGGCAGGCCCTTGCGCCAGACGATGCCGACGCCGTCGCCCGTGAGGGTGTGGGCGTTCGAGGTGGTCTTGTAGATCTTGCCGAAGCCGCCGGTGGCGAAGATGACCGCCTTGGCCTGGAAGACGTGGATGTCGCCGGTGGCGAGCTCGTAGGCCACCACGCCCGAAGGCTTGTCGACCCCGTCGACGTTCGTCATCACCAGGTCGAGCACGTAGAACTCGTTGTAGAAGTTGATGCCGAGCTTGACGCAGTTCTGGAACAGCGTCTGCAGGATCATGTGACCGGTGCGGTCGGCCGCGTAGCAGGCCCGGCGCACGGGCGCCTTGCCGTGGTCGCGGGTGTGACCGCCGAAGCGGCGCTGGTCGATCTTGCCCTCAGGGGTGCGGTTGAAGGGCAGACCCATGTTTTCGAGGTCGATGACCGCGTCGATGGCCTCCTTCGCCAGGATCTCGGCGGCATCCTGATCGACCAGGTAGTCGCCGCCCTTGACGGTGTCGAAGGTGTGCCACTCCCAGTTGTCCTCCTCGACGTTGGCGAGCGCCGCCGCCATGCCGCCCTGCGCCGCACCCGTGTGCGAGCGGGTGGGGTAGAGCTTGGAGATGACCGCGGTCTTCGCCTTCGGCCCCGCCTCGATCGCCGCACGCATGCCCGCGCCGCCGGCGCCGACGATCACGATGTCGAACTGGTGGTAGGTCACGCCGTCGATCACGGCGCCGTCTTCGAACTGGGTCACGGATTCACTCACGTCGTTGCTAGGGGACTACTGGTTGACGGGGCAGAACGACGGCAGCAGGTCTGCCGGGCCGCCCGCGGGGCACGGGTCGAACGCGAAGATCACCACGGTGCCGAGCACGATCTCGGCCACGACCGAGACGAGGATGGCGCCGAGCAGGATCTTGCGCGTCAGAGGCTTCGTGGCGTAGTCGTTCACGATGGTGCGCATGCCGTTGCCGCCGTGGATGAAGGCTAGCCACAGCATCAGCAGGTCCCAGACCTGCCAGAAGGGGCTCGCCCACTTGCCGGCCACGAAGGCGAAGTCGATGCTCTTGATGCCATCGCCCAGCAACAGGTTCACGATGAGGTGGCCGAAGATCAGGATGATCAGCACGACGCCCGAGGCGCGCATGTAGATCCAGCCCCACTTCTCCCAGTTCACACCGCGCTTGCGGGGAACGGAGAACGGGGCGCGAGGGCTCTGGATCGTCGTCGACATCAGTGCCCCATCTCGCTGAACACGTTGATCAGGTGGCGCGGGGCGAAGCCGAGCATCGCCACCACCCAGAGCCCGATCACCACGTAGAACATGACCCGCTGGTACTTGGTGCCCTTGCTCCACAGATCGATCAGGATGATCCGGATGCCGTTGAAGGCGTGGAACACGATGGCGGCGACCAGCGCGGTCTCACCGAGGCCCATCAGGGGGTTCTTGTAGGTGTCGATCACCGCGTTGTACGCGCCCGGAGCGACAGCCACCATCGAACTGTCGAGCACGTGCACGAGTAGGAAGAAGAAAATCGCTACGCCCGTGATGCGGTGCAGCACCCACGACCACATGCCTTCGCGGCCGCGGTAGAGAGTGCCTGCTGGCCGCCTCGGCGTCATCGTCCCTGCCGAATTCTCAGGCATGAACAACCCTCCTTGGCTTCAGTCGAGGCCGCCACCGCCCCCGCGCGAATGGCGAGAACTCGGTCGACGACCTTTGTGAGTCTACGCCCAGAAACCCGGAATGGCTTGTAAGGCGAACCTAAGTTGTATACAGGACCCGGATGGCGCGAATTCCGCGTGATCACAGGGCGAGACGCCCTCTGCATACCCGACTGTATTCAGGCGTGTGAGCCGGCCGGAGTGCGTCGCGCGAGCGCCGTCCGCACAGGCCGCGAGGCGATGACCGAGCGGTAGTGGCCCATCAACTCCTCGCACACCGAGCTCCACGAGGTGCCGATCACCGTGCGTCGTCCGGTCTCGCCCATCCGCAGCCGCAGCGCCGGGTCGCCCACCAGCGAGCCCACGCGCATCCGGAAGTCGTCGGCGTCGGCCGGGTCGAAGAGGTAGCCGTTCTCGCCGTGACGGACCAGGTCGATCGGGCCGCCCGCCGCGGGGGCGATCACCGGGAGTCCGGCGGCGTGCGCCTCCTGCAGGGTCTGGCCGAAGGTCTCCTCCGTGCCGGTGTGCACGAACACGTCGAAGGCGGCGTAGGCGTCGGCGAGGTCGGCGCCCGACAGCCGGCCGAGGAAGGTGGCCGGCATGCCGTGCAGCAGGCTCCGGATGCTGTCGTCGCTCGGCCCGTCGCCCACGATCGCGAGCTGCATCCCCTTCATCCCGCGCAGGGCGGCGAGGCGCTCGAGGCCCTTCTCGGGGGCGACCCGGCCGACGTAGCCCACGACCGCGTCCCGGCCGTCGCGCGAGAGCAGCGCGTGCAGCGCCTGGGCCGTGGGCCGCGCACGGTGGTTGGGGTGGTAACGCTCGAGGTCGACGCCGCGGCCCCAGCGGGCGATGCGCTGCACACCCGCCTTCTCGAGGTCGTGCTGGGAGGCGCTGGAGGGCACGAGGGTGAGGTCGGCGCCGTCGTGGATCCAGCGCACGAAGCGCCAGGCGAACTTCGACGCCGAGCCGAGGCGGTTGCGGCGGGCGTAGCCCGCGACATCCGTCTGGAAGATCGCCACCGAGGGCACACCCAGCCGGTTGGCCGCGGCGATGGCCTGCGCCCCCAGCAGGAAGGGGGAGGCGGCGTGCAGCACGTCGGGCTGGAAGCGGGCGAGCAGTCGGGCGACCTGGGCGTTCGGGATGCCCACCGGGAACTGTCGGTACGCCACGGCCGGCACCTGGTAGACGGGAAACCCGCGGTAACTCGCCGGTGAACCGGCGGCGGGGGCGATCACGATGGCCTCGTGGCCGGTGTCGGCGAGGTGGTCGAGCACCTTGCAGACACTGCCCGTGACGCCATTCACGGTGGGAAGGAAACTCTCGCTGACAACGGCTACTCGCATGAGGTGCCTCCGTGTTCGTCGGCTGACCGCATCCGGCCACGCCCTCAGGCTAGGAAGGCGGGGTGGCCTGATGGTGGCCCGCAGGTGACCGGGGGATGAGCGGCGGCCGACCAGCGGATGCCCCGCTCTCCGGGGCGCCGACACGGGACTCAGGGTCCCGTTTTCGCGCCCCGTTAGGCTGTCGCTCATGACTTCGACTCCTTCGCCGCTCGAGCGGCTCTACAACGTGATCCCCGCCGGGGGGATCGGCTCGCGGCTGTGGCCGCTGTCGCGCGCGGACGCGCCGAAGTTCCTGCACGATCTGAGCGGATCGGGCCAGAGCCTGCTGCGCGACACCTGGGACCGGCTCGCCCCGCTGGCCGGCGAGCAGCGGATCATGGTGGTGACCGGCCGCGCCCACCGCGCCGCCGTCGAGGATCAGCTGCCCGACCTGCACGACCACAACGTGGTGCTGGAGAGCGAGCCGCGCGACTCGACCGCCGCCATCGGTCTGGCCGCCGCCATCCTGGAGCGCCGCGAGCCCGGCACGATCATCGGCTCCTTCGCCGCCGACCACGTCATCACCGACCCCGACCGCTTCCGCGCGGCCGTGAAGCAGGCTGTGCTGGTGGCCGACGCCGGCTACATCGCCACGATCGGCATCACCCCGACGGATGCCGCGGTGGGCTTCGGCTACATCCACACCAGCAAGCCGCTCGGCATCGAGGGTGCCGCCACCGCGTTGAAGGTCGACAACTTCGTCGAGAAGCCCGACCTCGCGACCGCCCGCCGCTACCTCAAGTCGGGCAAGTACCTCTGGAACGCGGGCATGTTCATCACCCGCGCCGACAAGCTGCTCGAGCAGCTCGGCCAGACCGAGCCGGAACTGCTGGCCGGCCTGATCGAACTGGCCGAGGCCTGGGACACCCCCAAGCGCGGTGAGGTCGTCGACCGCGTCTGGCCGACGCTGAAGAAGATCGCGATCGACTACTCGGTCGCCGAGCCGGCCGCCGCCGCCGGCATCCTCGCCGTCATCCCGGGCGACTTCGACTGGGACGACGTGGGCGACTTCGCCTCCATCGCCAAGCTGCACAGCTCCGGCCGGGGCAGCGAGCTCGCCATCCTGGGCCAGAACGCGCGGGTGCTCTCCGACTCCTCCAGCGGCATCGTGGTCTCCCAGTCCAAGCGCGTCATCAGCCTGATCGGCGTGCGCGACATCGTCGTGGTCGACACCCCCGACGCCCTGCTGGTCACCACCAGCGAGCACGCCCAGCGCGTGAAGTCGGTCGTCGACGCGTTGCGCGCCGGAGGCTCGGGAGACGTGCTCTAGGGGGTTCAAGGTCGTACTTCTCGGGGACTCGTTGTTCGTGGGTGACCTGCCCCGCTGTGCTTGTTGCCGGGGGCGCCGGGCTTCGCTCGGCGCTCCCGGGGCTCGCCGGTCCCTGCCCGGCGAGCCGCGACATGTGAGCGCGCGGTCGACGGGTGCGGGCTTCGCTCACACCCGTCGGCCACACGCTCACCTTGGGTCGTCGGGTACGGCCCGCTGGGTTTGGTGAGCGTTCCCTAGACTTCTCGTATGAGAAGTCGTGTCGTTGTCGCATCCGGGGTCGTCGTTGCTGCACTGGTGGTGGCGCTGAGCGGGTGCGCTGACGCGCCACCCCGCGAGACGGGGGCCGCGACCGACGCGTCCAGCGACTACTGCGCTCGGATGGTGACGAACTCCGGTGGGCTCGACGACCGGTCGTTCAACCAGTCGAGCTGGGAGGGGCTGCAGGAGGCCGAGAAGCAGTTCGGGATCGACGCGCAGGTGCTCGTGTCGACGGGGGAGACCGACCTGGCCCCTAACGTGGCGCAGGCGGTGCAGAGCGGATGCGGTTTCGTGCTGACGGTGGGCTACGAGCTCGCCGACGCCACCCTCGACGAGGCGGGCAAGAACCCCGACACGCACTTCGCGATCGTGGACGAGACGGTCGACGCCCCGAACGTGAAGCCCATCCTGTTCGACACCGCCCAGGCCTCGTACCTCGCCGGCTATCTGGCCGCGGGCGTCTCCAAGACCGGCAAGGTGGCCACCTTCGGCGGCGGCAACCAGCCGCCCGTCACCCTGTTCATGGACGGCTTCGTCGACGGTGTCGCGAAGTACAACGAGGCGCACGGCGCCGCGGTGCAGGTGCTCGGCTGGGACAAGGCGGCCCAGGACGGCGTGTTCACCGGCGACTTCGAAGACATCAACAAGGGCAAGACGGTGACGCAGGGCTTCATCGACCAGGGCGCGGACATCATCATGCCCGTGGCCGGCCAGGTGGGCCAGGGCGCGGCCTCCGCGGCGGCGGAGAAGGGCGGCGTGTCGGTCATCTGGGTCGACAACGACGGGTACGAGACGCTGCCGGCCGAGTACCAGCCGATCGTGCTGACGAGTGTGATGAAGAACACCGGCGATGCGGTGGTGCAGATCGTCGGTGACGACATCGAGGGATCGTTCTCGCCCGATCCGTTCGTCGGCACCCTCGAGAACGGCGGGGTGGAGCTCGCGCCCTTCCACGATCTGGCCTCCTCGGTTCCGGCCGAGCTGTCGGCCGAGATCGATGCGCTGAAGGAGCAGATCGTCTCCGGCGCCATCACCGTGGAGTCGCCGAGCGCGCCCTGAACCGCGCCGGCGGTCGCCTCAGGGCGCCTGTCGCCGGGGGAGGCGGCGGATTCCGGCGCGTTTCACCCGGGTGGCGTGGACATTTCGCGCACATTACGGCGTGATCGCGTCTTTGTAACGCTTGCGCCGCTATGCCCCCTCCCCTCTTACGCGGGGCGTCACATTCGGTAACGTGGACTCCCACACAGCCCCTGCGCACCTTGCAGGGCAGCATCTTGGAGGACATCTTGAGCATCAACCTTCGCCGGGCCAGCGTGGCCGGCTTCGCCACCCTGGGTGTGGCAGCTCTTCTGGCCGGATGCGCATCCGCGCCGTCGGACACCGCATCCACGAGCGGCGGCGACACCGCGAGCGACTTCGTCCCCTGCATGGTCTCCGACTCCGGTGGATTCGATGACAAGTCGTTCAACGAGGCCGGCTTCGAGGGCATCACCGAGGCGGCGGACAAGCTCGGCGTCGAGCCCATCACCGTCGAGTCGGCCGCCGACACCGACTTCGGCCCGAACATCGACAACCTGATCTCGCAGGACTGCAACCTGATCATCTCGGTCGGCTTCCTGCTGGCCGACGCCACGAAGGCCGCCGCCGAGGCGAACCCCGACGTCGAGTTCTCGATCATCGACGACTCCTCGATCGAGGCCGACAACGTCAAGCCGATCGTCTTCGACACGGCCCAGGCCGCGTTCCTGGCCGGCTACGCCGCCGCCAGCTACTCCAAGACCGGCACGGTCGGCACCTTCGGTGGCATGCAGATCCCCTCGGTCACCATCTTCATGGACGGCTTCGTCGACGGTGTGAACTACTACAACACGCAGAAGAGCGCCAGCGTCAAGGCCATCGGCTGGGACGTCGCGAGCCAGACCGGTTCGTTCACCGGCGGCTTCGCGGCCGGTGTCGAGGCCAAGACCGCGGCCCAGGGTCTGATCGACCAGGGCGCCGACGTCATCCTCCCCGTCGGTGGACCGATCTTCCTCTCGGCCGGTGAGGCCATCAAGGACTCCGGCAAGGAGATCGCCCTGGTCGGCGTCGACTCGGACAACTACGAGACCGCTCCCGACCTGTCCAGCCTGTTCCTGACCTCGGTCATGAAGGGCGTCAAGGCCGGTGTGGTCGACGTGGTCGACACCGCCGCCGCGGGCAACTTCGACGCGACCCCGTTCGTCGGGACGCTCGAGAACGAGGGCGTGGGCATCGCCCCGTTCCACGACTTCGAGTCGAAGGTCTCGCCCGACCTGCAGGGTGAGCTGGACAAGATCCAGGCCGGCATCATCGACGGCTCGATCGAGGTCGAGTCGCCCAGCACCCCGTAACACCTCGCGTTCCACGGAACGCGGATCGGTCGGGGGGACCAGCGCTGCTGGTTCCCCCGACCTCTTTCACTTAATGGACTTCATCCAGCCCTGCCGGACGGACCGGCGGCATGACGGGGAGTAGGTAGATTGACTCTATGAAGCTCGAACTCCGGGGCATCACCAAGCGATTCGGTGCCCTCACCGCGAACGACCACATCGACCTCACGGTCGAGCCGGGCGAGATCCACTGCCTTCTGGGTGAGAACGGCGCCGGCAAGTCCACCCTGATGAACGTGCTGTACGGCCTCTACCAGGCCGACGAGGGCGAGATCGTGCTCGACGACGCCGTCCAGCACTTCGCCGGCCCGGGCGACGCCATGAACGCGGGAATCGGGATGGTGCACCAGCACTTCATGCTGATCCCGGTGTTCACCGTCGCCGAGAACGTGATGCTGGGCCACGAGCAGACCGGCTTCGCCGGGCGCCTGGACCTGAGTGCCGCCCGCAAGCGGGTGCGCGAGATCAGCGAGCAGTTCGGCTTCGACGTCGATCCGGACGCGCTCGTCGACGATCTCCCCGTGGGTGTGCAGCAGCGGGTCGAGATCATCAAGGCCCTGTCGCGCGATGCGAAGGTGCTCGTGTTCGACGAGCCGACCGCGGTGCTGACGCCGCAGGAGACCGATGAGCTGATGGGCATCATGCGCCAGCTCAAGGAGAGCGGCACGTCGATCGTGTTCATCACGCACAAGCTGCGGGAGGTGCGCGAGGTCGCCGACCGCATCACCGTCATCCGGCTCGGCAAGGTCGTGGGGGAGGCCTCGCCCACCGCGACGAACGCCGAGCTGGCGTCGCTCATGGTGGGGCGCGCGGTCGAGCTGACCGTGCAGAAGGATCCGGCGAAGCCGGGGGCATCCGCTCTGGTGGTGTCGAACCTCTCGGTGATCGACCCCCGCGGGCAGGTCGTCGTCGACGACGTGTCGTTCGACGTGAAGGCGGGCGAGATCGTCGCCATCGCGGGCGTTCAGGGCAACGGCCAGACGGAGCTCACCGAAGCGCTCCTCGGGCTGCAGGAACGCGTCACCGGCGAGGTGACCCTCGACGGCAACTCGCTGCGGGGTCTGTCGGTGCGGAAGGTGCTGGATGCCGGGGTCGGGTTCGTGCCGGAGGACCGCAAGGAGGACGGCCTGGTGGGCGAGTTCACCATCGCCGAGAACCTGATGCTCGACCGCTCCGACGGCGATCCGTTCGTGAAGCGCGGATCGCTGCAGCTGACCCGGCTGAACACCTTCGCGGAGGAGAA
Organism: Herbiconiux dendrobii; assembly: GCF_052048175.1. Taxonomy (NCBI): domain Bacteria; kingdom Bacillati; phylum Actinomycetota; class Actinomycetes; order Micrococcales; family Microbacteriaceae; genus Herbiconiux; species Herbiconiux dendrobii. Next base: position 687,013 of record NZ_JBLZQV010000001.1, read on the forward strand.
GTCGAAGGAGTTCGACGTTCGTTCGCAGGGCATCCAGACCCAGGTCGGGCGGCTGTCGGGCGGTAACCAGCAGAAGGTCGTGCTGGCTCGCGAGCTGAGCCGCACTCTGCGGTTGTTCGTGGCGGCGCAGCCCACCCGCGGCATCGACGTGGGCTCGATCGAGTTCGTGCACAAGCGGATCGTGGCGACCCGCGACGAGGGTGTGCCGGTGATCGTGGTGTCGACCGAGCTCGACGAGGTCGTCGCGCTCGCCGACCGCATCGCCGTGATGTACCGCGGAACGATCGTGGGCATCGTGCCGGGCAACACGCCCCGCGACGTCCTCGGACTCATGATGGCCGGGGAGGTGCCGCCGCCGGCCGTTCTGCCCGCGGATCCGGCCGCCCCCGCCGACACGGAAGGAATCATCGCGTGAGCGACACCACGATCACCCCGGCCGCCCCGGGCGCGTCCGGTTCTCCGGCGCCGTCCGCTGCACCGGGGGTGGAGCCGCCGTCGCGCTGGCGCCAGACGTTCAACGAGATCATCGGCGGATCGGTGATGATCTCGATCCTCGCCGTGGTGCTCGCGATGATCGTCGGCGGCATCCTGATCGCCCTCACCGACGAGAACGTGCAGAAGGCCTCGGTGTACTTCTTCGCCCGTCCGGGCGACACCTTCGCCGAGATCTGGAAGTCCGTCTCGGGGGCGTACGTGTCGCTGTTCCAGGGGGCGATCTTCAACCCCAAGCGCGACGACTTCCTGCAGCAGATCAAGCCGATCACGGAGACGCTCACCTTCGCCACCCCGCTGATCACCGCGGGTCTGGGTGTGGGGCTGGCGTTCCGGGTCGGCATGTTCAACATCGGTGGCCGCGGCCAGATGCTGATCGCCGCCGCCTGCGCCAGCTGGGTGGCGTTCACCTTCCACCTGCCGTGGGGTCTGCACATGGTCGTCGCGGTCATCGCCGGCCTGATCGGCGGCGGCATCTGGGGCGGTCTCGCGGGCCTGCTGAAGGCCCGCACCGGCGCGCACGAGGTGATCGTCACGATCATGCTCAACTACGTGGCGTTCTACCTCATCTCCTACCTGCTGCGCACGCCCATCCTGCAGGCGCCGGGGTCGAACAACCCGAAGTCGCCGCCGCTGGATTCCACCGCGGTGTTCCCGCAGATCCTGGGACCGCAGTTCAACCTGAACTTCGGGTTCATCCTGGTGATAGGCGCGACCTTCTTCGTGTGGTGGCTGCTGAACCGCTCGGCGCTCGGCTTCAAGTTCCGCGCGGTGGGCATCAACCCCAACGCGGCCCGCGTCGCCGGCATCAACGTGAAGAACATGTACGTCTACGCGATGGTCATCTCCGGCGCCCTCGTGGGCCTCGCCGGTGTCTCGCAGGTGCTCGGCCCGCTGTCCTCCGGCTTCAGCTCGGGCCTGGATGCGGGTATCGGGTTCGACGCGATCACCGTGGCGCTGCTCGGCCGCTCCAAGCCGTGGGGCATCTTCGTGGCCGGCATCCTGTTCGGGGCGTTCAAGGCCGGCGGATTCGCGATGCAGGCCTCCCAGGGCATCCCGATCGACATCGTGCTCGTCGTGCAGTCGCTGATCGTGCTGTTCATCGCGGCACCGCCGCTGATCCGTACCGTGTTCCGGCTACCGGATCCGTCGAAACCCAAGAAGCCCAAGGCGCGTAAGACGCCCGTCGCGCCGACGCAGGAAGCGGTGATCGCGAAATGAGCGAGTCCGTCCCCACCCGCAGCAACCTCGCCCCCGGTGGCGCCGTACCGCCCACCGAGCACAACCACCCCGACTCCGCTCCGCTGGCGCCGGCCGTGGTGCTGGTGAAGAGCTGGAAGGCGCCGATCGCGTTCGGCATCTTCGCGCTGGTGTCGATCATCCTGTTCGTGGTGTTCGGCCGCGACGGCGACTCCACGTTCCGGCTGTCGACCGACGTCGACCTCGTCCAGCTGCCCGCCGTGGTGCTGCCGACCCGCCCCACCGGCATCGTCGTGGCGGTGCTGCTCGTGCTGCTGGCCGTGTACTCGGCCTGGCTCGTGGCCTCGTCACGCAAGGTGCGGCTGTGGGTGATGGCCGTCTTCGCGGTGATCTTCCTGATCGGCTTCCTCACCTGGGCCTCGGCCGGGCAGACGATCCCGATCCCGGGTCTGCTGATCGGAACGGTCTCGCTCAGCGTGCCGCTGATCTTCGGTGCTCTGGGAGGTGTCATCTCCGAGCGGGTCGGCGTGGTCAACGTCGCGATCGAGGGGCAACTGCTGGCCGGCGCCTTCGTGTCGGCGGTCGTCGCATCCGTCACCGGCAACCCCTACGTGGGCCTCGTCGGCGCGGTGATCGCCGGCACGCTGGTGTCGTTCGTGCTCGCCGCGTTCTCGATCAAGTACCTCGTCGACCAGGTCATCGTCGGTGTCGTGCTGAACGTGCTCGTGACCGGCCTCACCTCGTTCCTGTACTCGCAGGTGCTGACCGCCGACCCGACCCTGCTGAACTCGCCGCCGCGGTTCCAGGCGTTCCCCATCCCGGTGCTGTCGGAGATCCCGATCATCGGGCCGACCCTGTTCCGGCAGACGCTGATCGTGTACCTCATGTACATCGCGGTCGCCGTGGTGTTCTTCGCCCTGTTCAAGACCAAGTGGGGTCTTCGTGTGCGGGCCGTAGGCGAGCATCCGCAGGCCGCCGACACCGTCGGCATCAAGGTGAACCTCACCCGGTTCTGGAACGTGTCGCTGGCCGGCGCGATCGCCGGACTGGGTGGCGCGTACTTCACGCTCGGCTCGGTGGGGTCGTTCCAGAAGGAGATGACGGCGGGTGCCGGTTATATCGCTCTGGCCGCGGTGATCTTCGGGCGGTGGGATCCGATCCGGGCCACCCTCGCCGCCCTGCTGTTCGGGTTCGCCACGAACATGCAGTACGTGCTGGGAGTGATCGGGTCGCCGGTGCCGTCGGAGTTCCTGCTGATGCTCCCGTACGTCGTGACCATCTTCGCCGTCGCCGGACTCGTCGGGCGGGTGAGGGGCCCCGCGGCCGCCGGTAAACCCTATGTCAGCGCCTAGGCGTCTGACAGGCCTGAGGAGGCTGTGATGAGTTCTTCTGAAATCGACTGGGACGCCCTGCGCGCCACCGCCCTCGAAGCGATGGAGAAGGCCTACGTGCCGTACTCCAAGTTCCCCGTGGGCGTGGCCGCGATCGTCGACGACGGGCGGGTGATCTCGGGCTGCAACGTCGAGAACGCCTCGTACGGGCTGACGCTCTGCGCCGAGTGCGCGCTGGTGTCGTCGCTGCACATGACCGGAGGCGGCAAGCTCGTGGCCTTCACCTGCGTCGACGGCCACGGCAACGCATTGATGCCGTGCGGGCGCTGCCGGCAGCTGCTCTTCGAGCACTCGGCCGAGGGGATGCTGCTGGAGACGGTGTCGGGCATCAAGACGATCGACGAGGTGATCCCGGATGCCTTCGGCCCCCGCACCCTCGTGGAGTACAAGGCGTCGTCGAACGCCGAATAGCCGGATCACCGGATACACAGTTAGGAACCACCCGCATGGCCACCGAGGACTTCGACGTCATCGACCTGATCCGCACCAAGAGGGACAAGGGGACCTTGTCGACTCCGCAGATCGACTGGCTGATCGACGCCTACACGCGCGGCTACGTGGCCGACGAGCAGATGTCGGCGCTGGCCATGGCGATCGTGCTGAACGGGATGTCGCGCCAGGAGATCCGCGACCTGACGCTGGCGATGATCGCCTCGGGCGAGCGGATGGACTTCTCGGGGCTCGGCAAGCCGACCGTCGACAAGCACTCGACCGGCGGGGTGGGCGACAAGATCACGCTGCCGCTGATGCCGCTGGTGGCCTCGTTCGGCGTGGCCGTGCCGCAGCTCTCGGGCCGCGGACTCGGGCACACGGGCGGCACGCTCGACAAGCTGGAGTCGATCCCCGGCTGGCGCGCCTCGCTCACCAACGAGGAGATGTTCGAGCAGCTGCGCACCGTGGGCGGGGTGATCTGTGCGGCCGGATCGGGCCTCGCGCCGGCCGACAAGAAGCTCTACGCCCTGCGGGACATCACCGGCACGGTGGAGGCCATCCCGCTGATCGCCTCGTCGATCATGTCGAAGAAGATCGCCGAGGGCACCGACTCGCTGGTGCTCGACGTGAAGTTCGGCTCGGGCGCCTTCATGCAAGACATCGCACTCTCGCGCGAGCTCGCTCAGACGATGGTCGACCTCGGCAACGACGCCGGCGTGCGCACCACCGCGCTGCTGACGAACATGAACGTGCCGCTGGGCCTGGCCATCGGCAACGCCAACGAGGTGCGGGAGTCGGTGGAGGTGCTCGCCGGTGGCGGCCCCGCGGATGTGGTGGAACTGACGATCGCGCTCGCCCAGGAGATGCTGCGGCTGGCCGGACAGCCCGACGCCGACGTGGCGGAGGCGCTGAAGGACGGCCGGGCGATGGACACCTGGAACCGGGTCATCCGGGCCCAGGGCGGCGACCCGGAGGCTGCGCTGCCGGTGGCGCGCGAGACGCACACGGTGCTCGCCCCCGCGTCGGGCGTGCTGCTGCGGCAGGACGCGCTCGCCTTCGGCATCGCCGCCTGGCGCCTCGGCGCCGGCCGGGCCCGCGCCACCGACGCCGTGCAGCACGCGGCGGGCATCGACCTGCTCGCGAAGCCGGGCGACACCGTGGTGGAGGGCCAGCCCCTGTTCACCCTCTCGGGCGACGAGCCCGCGCGCTTCGAACGCGCGCTCGAGTCGCTCGAGGGCGCCTACGCCGTCGGCGCCCCCGCCGACTACGTCGCCCAGGCGCCCCTGGTGGCCGAGCGCATCTCCTGATCCGGGTGGCAGGAAGTGCGCGTGGCGTGACCGGAAAGCGGTGGAAGGGGCGCGGGGCGCGTCCCTAGGGTTGGGGCATGAGCATCGTTCCCGACACCAAGAACTGGACGTGGGTACTCGAGCGCGAATGCCCGGAGTGCGGCTTCGACTCCTCGGCCACGGCGGCCGCCGCCGTGCCCGGGCTGTTGCGGGAGAACGCCGCGGCCTGGCCCGCCGTGCTCGAACGCCCGGACGTGACGGTGCGGCCGGATGCGGCGACCTGGTCGGACTTGGAGTACGCGGCGCACGTGCGCGACGTCTTCCGTATCTTCCGCATCCGGCTCGGGCTGATGCTCGATCAGGACGACCCGGCCTTCCCGAACTGGGATCAGGACGAGACCGCGATCGCCGAGCGCTACAACGAACAGGATCCGGCGACGGTCTCCGCGGAGCTCGGCGAGGCGGGCGAGGCGCTCGCCCTCGCGCTGGAGGCGGTGCCCGCCGACGCCTGGGAGCGCCGCGGTTTCCGCGGTGACGGCTCGGCCTTCACGGTCGACACGCTGGCGCGGTATTTCATCCACGATCCGGTGCATCACCTGCACGACGTGCGGGGCTGAGCCGCAGCTGCCGCTCGCGCCGTTCTCCGGCCGAGCCGTGCACCGCGGTCCGAATGCGTGCAGTCATTCGGCCCGCCGTGGGCGGCTCGGCCCGCTGCGCGGCGGCGCTCAGTGCAGGGGCGGGTCTTCGGGTTCGCCGATGCGCTCGAGGGCGTCGACGATCAGGGCCCAGAAGCGCTCGTGGTCGAGTTCCATCGCGACCTTGGTGGTGCAGTCGGCCGGAGCGGGGGAGCGGAAGTCGGCCACCGTCATGCCGAGCGTGAGCGTGCCGGAGAGCTCGACGTCGAGCGGCACCGTGCGCACGGTCATCACGGAGGGATCGATCACCTGGGCCACGGCGCAGGGATCGTGCACCGGCGGATGCTCGAAGCCCTGCGCCTCGAGGTAGGTGGAGGCGAAGAAGTCGAGCAGCTCGACCACGAACCGGGACGGCCCGGTGCCGATCGCCCGGATGCGCTCGACCACCTCGGGGGTGGCGAGCGCCTGGTGCGTGAGGTCGAGCCCGACCATGGTCAGCGGCCAGGACTCGTTGAACACGATGTGCGCGGCCTCGGGGTCGATGATGATGTTGAACTCGCTCGTGGCGCTCCAGTTGCCCACGTTGTAGCCGCCACCCATCAGCACGACCTCTTTGACGCGCGGCACGATCCGCGGCTCCTTACGGGCGGCGAGGGCGATGTTGGTGAGCCCGCCGGTGGGGACCAGGGTGACCGTGCCCGGCTCGTGGGCCATGATCGTGTCGATGATGAGGTCGACGGCGTGCCGGCCGTCGAGCTCGAGCGTGGGCTCGGGCAGCACGGGACCGTCGAGCCCCGACTCGCCGTGGATGTCGGGGGCCACCTCGACGGTGCGCACCAGCGGCCGGGCGCAGCCGGCGGCGAACGGGATGCCGGTGATGCCGGCGACCCGGGCCACCGCGAGGGCGTTGCGGGTGACCTTCTCGATCGTCTGGTTGCCGACGACCGTGGTGACGGCCAGCAGCTCGACCTCGGGGTTGCCGTGCGCGAGCAGGATCGCGATCGCGTCGTCGTGCCCCGGATCGCAGTCGAGGATGATCTTCTGAGGCACGTCGCTCCCGTCGTTCTCCGGGAGGTTCGGCCCGGTTCGGAAAGCATATATGAAAACCGCGTTCACCTGTGCAATACTTCCCGGCATGGACCACGTCACCGATCGCACCGAACTCGCCGCCCGAGGCGCCGCCCGCGTCGAATGGATCCGTTCGCGGATGCCCCTGCTGGCGGCCGCGCGCACCGAGTTCGCCCGCACGCTCCCCTTCGCCGGGCGCCGCATCGGCATGTCGTTGCACCTCGAGCCGAAGACGGCGGTGCTGCTGGAGACCCTGGCGGCCGGTGGCGCCGAGGTGGTGGGCACGGGAAACCACGGTTCCACGCAAGACGACGTGGTGGCCTACCTCGGCACGCTCGGCATGACGCTGTTCGGCACCCGGGACGACACCCTCGAGCAGCACCACGAGAACGTGGGCCGCGTGCTCGACGCCGAGCCCGACATGCTGCTCGACAACGGGGGAGACCTCGCCGCCGGTGTGATCGCCCGCGGCGTGTCGGCCTCGGTGATCGGCGGCACGGAGGAGACCACCTCGGGCGGCGACCGGTTGCGCGGCGAGCTGGCGGGCACGGTCGGCTTTCCGATGATCGTGATCAACGACAGCCTGCTGAAGGCGATCGGCGAGAACAAGCACGCCGTGGGCCAGTCGGTGGTCGAGAGCTTCATGCGCATCACCAACCTGATGGTGCCCGGTCGCCGGTTCGTGGTCTTCGGCTACGGCTGGTGCGGCCGGGGCGTGGCGCACTACCTGCGGGCGCTCGGCGGCAAGGTCGCGGTCGTCGAGGTCGACGAGCTGAAGGCCTTCGAGGCGGCGCTCGACGGGTTCCGCGTCTCCACCGAGGGAGCGCTGGCCTTCGCCGAATGGGGCGACGTGTTCATCACCGCCACGGGCCACCCGGGTGTGCTCCCCGTCGACGCGATCGAGCGGATGCACGACGGCGCCGTGCTGGCGAACTGCGGCCACTTCCCGTGGGAGATCGACGTCGCGGGACTGCGGGCCGCATCGGTCGCCCGGCGCGAGATCGTCGACGCGATCGAGCGGATCGAGCTGCCGAACGGCCGGCACGTCGTGCTGCTGGCCGGTGGCCGCATGTTCAACCTCGCCGGGCGCGAGCCCAAGGGCAACTCCCTGGAGTCGATGGACCTCGGATTCCTGTTGCAGACGCTCTCGCTCGAGCGCGTGGCCACCGACGCGGCGAGCCTCGTGGCCGGGGCGCAGCCGGTCCCCGACGACATCGATCGCACCATCGCCCGCCGGATGCTCGCCGCCCTGAACGCGGCCGAGTAGCAGGCGGCCGAGCGGCAGCCCGTTGAGCGGCAGCCGGCCGAGCGGCAGCCCGCACCGACCACGATCGATCGACCGAGACAGCGGAGGAATTCGGATGGCAGCCATCTCGGAGCGCGAGAAGAGCGCGCCCGACTACGCGGTTCCGGCGCTGGACAAGGCGCTGGACATCCTCGAGCTGCTGGCCGAGCAGAGCGGGGGGCTGACGCAGCTCGAGATCGCCCAGGCGATCGACCGTTCGCCGAGCCAGATCTTCCGGGTGCTCACCACGCTCGAACGCCGGGGCTACCTGTTCCGCGAGAAGCAGTCGGGCCTCTACCAGCTGTCGCTCCGGCTGTTCGATCTGGCGCACCGGCAGGAGCCGCTGCGTTCGCTCACCGCCGCCGCGCTGCCGGTGATGCGGCGGCTGGCCGAGGAGATCCGCCAGTCGTGCAACGTGTCGGTGCTCGATGCCGAGCGCGTGCGCGTGATCGCCCAGGTGGAGAGCCCGGGTGACTTCGGCTTCCAGGTGCGGGTGGGGGCGCTGTTCCCGCTCGCCGAGACGGCCACCGGGATGGTGCTCGATTCCTACCGGCGGGCCCCCGACCTGAACTCCTCGCCGATCGAGGACCTGCTCCGGCAGATCCTGCGCGACGGTTACCTCGAGCGCTCCGACGCGCGCCAGCCGGGCATCACCGATGTGGTCTTCCCGATCCTGCGGGGCGACGGCTCCGCGGTCGCGGCACTGACGGTGCCGTACGTCGCGACCAGCTTCAGCGCCACCACGCCCGAGGTCGTCGTTCAGCGGGCGGGCGCGGCCGCCGGAGACATCGCCCGCTCACTGGCGCTGGCCTCCGAATACTGAAGGCGTGGTGCCGGAGGTGCGTCGAGGTCAGCGGCATTCGCCGGCGACGGCGATCTGCTCCTCGCTGGGGCGGCCGTAGGCCTCGATGCCCGAACCGGGCACGTCGAAGCCGTGACTGATCGACCAGGCGGTGGCCCAGGTCTCCTGGCTCTGGCCGAACACCGGCCCGGTGAACAGGGCCCGGCAGTTCTCGCGGAAGACCTGCGTGTGCCCCACCTCGTGGGTGACCAGGGCGCGCGCATCGGGGCCCTCGTCCCAGGCCTCCTCGATCGTGTAATTGAGGTGGATGATCGCCCAGCCGCCGTCGGAGTCCCAGGTCTGTGCGGTGCCGGAGAGCCAGTCCTCGCCGTACCCGCCGACCACGGGCTCCCACACGAACTCCAGGGCGACGCCGTTGCTGATCGACCGCGCGTAGTCCTCGATCTCCACCCGGGTGGCCCAGGCCGGATCGTCCCGCTCGGCCTCGTGGGTCGTCTGCGAGCTCTGCAGCTGGGCCTCGCCGGCCGCGATGGCCGACACCAGCGCGCAGTCGTGCACGACACCCCGGCCGGGCGCGCGCGCATCCTCGATCAGGCGCATCAGCGCCACCTGGAGGGAGCGGTCGGAGAGGGGAGCGGATGCCATGGCGTCTTCGGCGCGCACGGCCCGGGCCTTGAAGTAGGCCGACTCCACCGGGTCGACCGCATCTTCGGCGGCGCGCGCCGCGCTCGTGCCCTTGAGCAGCGCCGTCTCGGACCGCTGCGAGGCGTGCGAGCTCTCCTCGATCGCGAGGGCCTGCTCGAACAGGGTCCACGGCGGCACGTACCCGGCGGACGTGGACTCGGCCGAGGCCGGGGTCGCCCCAGCACCCGCATCCGCCGTATCCGTCGCATTCGCATCCGCCGCCGCATCCGGAGCGGGCACGGGCAGCGGCGACTGCACGATCGAGTCGATGCCGGCGATGCTCTGCCGCAGCGCTTCGGCCGGTGCCGAGGTGTCGGCGGCGAAGTCGGCGGCGCCCCCGATCGACTGCAGGCGGCTGTCGATCTGCTCCATGCTCCGCAACCGCGCCGAGTACGCGGCTGCGGCTTCCGCCTCCTGCTGGGACTGGAGGGTGAACGCGGCCGTCGCGATGTCGTGCCGGATCGTGGCGGTGACCACGGCTCCCGCGAACACCGCCCCGGCCGCCGCGAGCGACGCCACGACGACCCCCGCCACGAACACCCGCCGCCGCGCGGCCGAGGGAGTCCGCGGGCCAGCCGAGGCGGAGGCCGAGGCCGATACCGGATCCGGCGCCGAGTCCGATATCGGATCCGGCGCCGAGTCCGATGCCGGTTCCGGCGCCGAAGCCGAGACCGGTGCCGGAACCGATCCGGGCTCGCTCGAGGGCGTGTGGTTCGTCATGGCGGTGCCTCTCCCCGATCCTGCGCCGGCGTCCCCCACCGCGCTGCGAGATCAGCCTAGCGACCGCCGAGGGCGAGATCGCTCGCGCTCGTAGGGCCGCCAGAGCCTAGGCTGGTGCCATGACCGCCGCACCAGAGGAATACCTCGTCCCCGGAACCGCCATCAGCTTCAACTCGCTGCCGAAGATCTCGCTGCACGACCACCTCGACGGTGGCCTGCGGGCCTCCACGATCATCGAGCTGGCCGACGCGATCGGCCTCACGATCCCCTCCACCGACGACGATGAGCTGGCCGACTGGTTCGAAGACAGCGCCGACTCCGGTTCCCTGCCGAGCTACCTCGCCACCTTCGATGTCACCATCGGCGTGATGCAGACCCGCGAGGGCCTCACCCGGGTGGCGCGCGAGTTCGTGAACGACCTCACGGCCGACGGCGTGATCTACGGCGAGGTGCGCTGGGCTCCCGAGCAGCACCTCACCCGCGGCCTGAGCCTCGACGAGGTGGTCGAAGCCGTGCAGGAGGGCATCGAGCTCGGAACCGACGACGCCCGCGGCGCCGGCCGCAGCATCCGGGTGGGTCAGCTGGTCACGGCGATGCGGCACGCCGACCGGGGCCTGGAGATCGCCGAGCTGGCCGTGCGGCACCGCGACCGCGGCGTGGTCGGCTTCGACATCGCCGGCGCCGAGCTGGGCTTCCCGGCCTCGAACCACCTCGCGGCGTTCGACTACCTCGCCCAGAACTACTTCCCGGTCACCGTGCACGCCGGAGAGGCCGACGGCCTCGACAGCATCCGCGGCGCGCTGTTCCACGGGCGGGCGCTGCGCCTCGGCCACGGCGTGCGCCTCGCCGAAGACATCGAGGTGGAGCGGCAGGACGACGACAACACCTACGTGTCGCTCGGCCTCCTCTCGCAGTGGGTCAAAGACCGCGAGATCGCGCTGGAGCTCTCGCCCTCGTCGAACCTGCAGACCGGTGCCATCTCGGCCTGGGGCGACGAGCTCGCCGACCACCCCTTCGACCTGCTCTACCAGCTCGGCTTCCAGGTGACTGTGAACACCGACAACCGGCTGATGAGCAACACCTCGCTCAGCCGCGAGCTGGCGCTGCTGACGGATGCCTTCGCCTACGACCTCGCCGATATCGAGGTCTTCCAGCTGAACGCGGCCGCGGCCACGTTCCTGCCGGTCGAAGACCGCGAAGACCTCGCCGACGCCATCTCGGAGGGCTTCGAAGAGGCCTGAGGCGCGCGGAGGCCCGGGGGCCTCGCCCGGCCCCGGCCCTCCGGCCGGACCTGACCCTGCCCGGCTACGCCTGCTTGGCGGCGGCGTAGTCGGGAAGCTCCTGCAGGGCCCAGTGGTTGCCGTCGGGGTCGTCGAAGAACACGAACAGCCCCCAGCCCTCGTCGGTGATCTCCGAGCACTCCACACCGTTCGCGATCAGCTGCGCACGCGCTTCCTCGGCGCTCGGCACCACCACCTGCACGCCCTTCTGCGACCCGGGAGGCATGTCGCTGATGCCGCGCCCGAACGCGATCGAGCAGGCGGATCCGGGCGGAGTGCACTGCACGAACCGGATCTCCGCAGTGGGAGACGAGTCGTGGTCGGCGGTGAAGCCGAGCTGATCGACGTAGAACGCCTTCGCCCGGTCGACGTCGGTGACGGGGATGAAGACGAGTTCGATCTTCCAGTCCATGATGAGTCCTCTCGCGATTTCCTGGCTGCCGCGGCGGTGGCCGACGGCCTGCCGCGTGACGAGAGCCACGCTAGGCAGCATTCAGGTCACATTCTGTCCTGAATGCGAACGAGAATGAGACATGGCCGAAACGACGTCGCGTATCCTGTCGCTGCTCAGCCTGCTGCAGACGCACCGGCAGTGGCCCGGGGCCGAACTCGCGCAGCGACTCGGCGTCACCGAGCGCACGCTCCGGCGCGACATCGAGCGGCTGCGCGAGCTGGGTTACCAGGTCGACGCCACCCGCGGGCTCTCGGGCGGGTACCGGCTCGAGGCCGGCGCCCGGATGCCCCCACTCCTGCTCACCGACGACGAAGCGGTCGCGACGGCGATCGGACTCCGGATGACGGCCGGCCGCGGCCTCGTCGACGGCGAGTCGACCACGCTCAGCGCTCTGGCGAAGTTCGAGCAGGTGCTGCCGCCCGCGCTCCGCGACCGGGTGAACGCGCTCGGCGGGGTGCTGCAGCCGACGGCGCGGCGGTCGTGGAACGGCGTCGGCCGGGCCGCCGATCCGCTACCGACACCGGCCGTGCCGCACGACCTCCTCGGCCGCCTGGCCCTGGCCTGCCGCGATCACGAGCGCATCCGCTTCCGGTACACCGCCGCCGACGGGGCCGAGAGTGCCCGCACGGTCGATCCGCACGCCCTGGTCGCCTCGCTCCGCAGCTGGTTCCTGGTGTGCTGGGACGTGCAGCGGGAGGACTGGCGCAGCTTCCGGCTCGACCGGATGAGCGACTTCTTCGGCACCCGGCTGCTCGTCGCGCCCCGCGAACTGCCCGAGGCCGACGCCGCCCGCTTCCTCGAGAACTCGATCGCCGGGATGCGCCGCACCGTCTCGCTGGAGGTGCGGCTGGCGCTGCCGCTTGAGCGGTTCCAGGAGGCGTTCGGCGGCTACGCGGAGGGGGCCGAGGCGATCGACGGGCACCGCACGCGCTGGCCGATCCACGGCGACACCCTCGAGGTGACACTCTCGCGGCTGCTCTGGATCCCGCCCGGGGTCGACTACGAGCTGCACGGGCCGCCCGAGCTGCTCGAGCGCGCGGCCGAGATCGCCGAGCGGATGCGCCGGGCGATCAGCGGGCATCCAGCGAGCTCACCGGATGGGGACGCCCGGGCCTGAGATGATGGTCCCACGATGACGTACGAACTCCCGCCTCTGGGCGACCTGCCCGACGAGGCCATCACGATCGGCGCGCACGCCGCGGACTGGCGTGGCGCCATCCGGGCCGCCGCTGACGCGCTGGTCGCCTCCGGTGCGGTGGAGGAGCCGTACGCCGAGCGGATGATCGCCCTCGTCGAGCAGTTCGGCCCGTACATCGTGATCGCCCCGGGTCTCGCCCTCGCCCACGCCCGGCCCGGCCCCGACGTGCTCGCCCCCGGCCTCGCCCTGGTGACGCTCGCCGAGCCCGTCGCCTTCGGGCACGCCCACAACGACCCGGTCTCGGTGGTCATCGGGCTCGCCGCCGCCGAGGCCGACCAGCACGTGGCATCCGTCGCCGGCCTCGCCAACGTGTTCAACGACCCGAGCGTCATCCCGGCGCTCGCCGAGGCGGGCTCCGCCGACGAGATCCGGAGTCTTCTCCGCCGTGCGGCGGAGCCGGGCTTATCCTGAGACCGTGAAGATCGTTGCGTTGTGCGGTGCCGGAATCGGAACCTCCGAGATCCTCCGGGTGAACGCCCTGCGCGCCCTGGAGCGGCTCGACATCGAGGCCGAGGTCGCCGCCTCCGACGTGGCCGGGGTGGCCACCGCCGCAGCGGGGGCGCAGGTCATCCTGACCTCGCCCGAGCTGGTGTCCGCGATCGGCGCCACGAACGCCGACATCGTGGTGATCACCAACTACTTCGACCTCGACGAGATCACCGCGAAGCTCGAGATCGCCGTCGGCTGAGCCGCGCCGAGCGGGTCAGCCTCGCCGCCCGGCCCGCGAGCGCACCGCGCTCAGTGGAACAGCCGCCGCAGGATGTTCGTGTCGGCCAGGTCGACCAGCTCGTCGCCGCGCCCCGACAGGATCGTGCGGATGGCGTAGAGCGTGAACCCCTTCGCCTGCTCGGCCGTCACGGTCGGCGGGATCGACAGCTCCTGCCGCGCGGTCACCACGTTCACCAGCGCCGGTCCCGGATGCGCGAACGCCGCCCGCAGCGCCCCCTCCAGCTCGCTCGGCTTCTCGACCCGCTGCGCGTGCAGGCCCATCGCGCTCGCCACCGCCGCGAAGTCGGGATTGTCGAGGTCGGTGCCGAAGTTCACGAACCCGGCCGCCTTCATCTCCACCTCCACGAAGTTGAGCGAGGAGTTGTCGAAGACCACGATCTTCACGGGCAGCTCGCTCTGCCGCAGGGTGAGAAGTTCGCCCAGCAGCATCGACAGCCCGCCGTCGCCGGACAGGGCGATCACCTGCCGATCCGGGAACGCGCTCTGCGCCCCGATGGCGTGCGGTACCGCGTTGGCCATCGTGCCGTGGGTGAACGAGCCGATCAGGCGGCGCCGGCCGTTCATCGTCAGGTAGCGGGCGGCCCACACCACGGGGGAGCCGACATCCGGGATGAAGACCGCGTCCTCCGACGCCAGCTCGCTCACCAGCCGGGCGACGTACTGCGGATGGATCGGCTCCCGATCGTGGTCGTTGTCGGCCAGCGCATCCAGCCCCGTGCGTGACTTCTCGTAGTGGGCCACGGAGGAGTCGAGGTGCTTGCGGTTCGTCTTCTCCTCGAGCAGCGGCAGCAGGGCGTCGACGGTGTCGCCCACGTCGCCCACGAGTCCCAGGTCGATCGGTGTGCGCTTGCCGAGCTGCTCGCCGCGCACGTCGACCTGCACGATCTGCGCCTTCGACGGGTAGAACTGCGGATACGGGAAGTCGGTGCCGAGCATCAGCAGCGCGTCGCAGCTCTCCATCGCCCGGTAGCCCGAGGCGAAGCCGAGCAGGCCCGTCATGCCCACGTCGTAGGGGTTGTCGTACTCGAGGAACTCCTTGCCGCGCAGGGCGTGCACCACCGGCGCCTTGAGCTTCTCGGCCAGGGCGAGCACCTGCGCGTGCGCGCCCTCGGTGCCGGCGCCGCCCAGGATCGTGACCGACTTCGCCTGGTTCAGGACGCCGGCGGCCCGCGCGAGCTCGGCGTCGTCGGGACGGATCACCGGATGCGTCGCCCGGATGGGCGCCGACTTGGGCCGCCCGGCCGAGGAGGCCAGGAAGATCTCGCCCGGGATGACCACCACAGCCACCCCGCGCCGCTCGATCGCGGTGCGCATCGCGATCTCGAGCACGCGCGGGAGCTGCTCGGGGGTGCTCACCAGCTCGCAGTACACACTGCACTCGCGGAACAGTTCCTGCGGGTGCGTCTCCTGGAAGTAGCCGCTGCCGATCTCGCTCGCCGGGATCTGGGCTGCGATGGCGAGCACCGGCACCCGGCTGCGGTTCGCGTCGTAGAGCCCGTTGATCAGGTGCAGGTTGCCCGGCCCGCAGCTGCCCGCGCAGACCGCGAGCTCACCCGTGAGGGCGGCGTCGGCGGCTGCCGCGAAGGCCGCCGCCTCCTCGTGCCGCACGTGGGCCCAGTCGAGATCCGGTTGCCGGCGGATGGCATCCGTGAAGCCGTTCAGCGAGTCGCCGGGCAGTCCGTACACGCGGGGCACCCCCGCATCCGCGATGATCTCGACCAGGGTGTCCGCGACGGTAGTCATACTCCGACGCTACGACGTTCCACTCCGGACGGCGAGCCCGGCGAGCGCGACCGGCACACGGGGCACCCGCGACCACCCGGCCGTCAGGAGATGCGGTCGCGCATGCCGCCCTCGAGGCGCTGCAGCAGGTCGACGGCGGCCTCGCGGCGGTCGACGGCCGAGCCCTCGGTGCTCCAGGTGTCGAGGTAGATCTTGAGCTTGGGCTCGGTGCCGCTCGGGCGCACCATCACGCGCGCGCCCGGCAGGGCGATCCGCAGCACGTCGCTGGCCGGCAGGGCGTCCGAACCGGGCGCCAGGTCGTCGATCCGTTCGACCGGCAGACCACCGATCTCGGTGGGCGGATCGGCGCGCAGCCTCGCCATCACCACGTCGATCTGCGCGAGGTCGGTGACCCGCAGCGAGATCTGTGCCGAGGCGTAGTGGCCGAAACGCTCCGAGAACGCGGTCAGGCGATCCGCCACGCTCTGCCCGGAGGCGGCCAGCGCCGTGGCGAGGCTGAGGAAGGCGACGGCGGCCGAGATGCCGTCCTTGTCGCGCACGGTCGTCGGGTTCACGAGGTAGCCGAGTGCCTCCTCGTAGCCGAACACCAGGCCGGGGGCGCGGGAGACCCACTTGAACCCGGTGAGCGTCTCGGCCCAGCCGAGGCCGTATTCGGCGGCGACCACACCGAGCGCCGGCGAGGAGACGATCGAGCAGGCGAGGGAGGGGGAGGGGGCGTCCGCATCGGCCGTCAGCGGTTCGGAGCTCGCGAGCTCGGCGGTGCGCCAGCCGAGCAGCTGCCCGACCTCGTTGCCGGTCAGCGGCCGGTACCCCTCGGTGGACGAGGGGTCGGGGATCGCGACCGCCAGGCGGTCGGCATCCGGATCGTTCGCGATGATGAGGTCGGCCGACACCTCGCGCGCCCGTGCGTAGGCGAGGTCGAGCGCACCGGGCTCCTCCGGGTTGGGGAAGGCCACGGTCGGGAAATCGGGGTCGGGGGCGATCTGCGCGTCGACCAGCACGGGCGCCGGGAACCCGGCGGCCTCGAGCACGCGTGAGACGGTCTCCCAGCCCACGCCGTGCATCGCCGTGTAGACGACGGTGAGCGAGGGGGCCTCGGATGCGGTGCCGGATCCGGCGGCGCGGGCCCGGCTCAGCGACGGGCCGGTCAGCGCGATGGCCGCCGTGGCGGCGACGTAGGCGTCGACGAGGCTCTCCGGTGCGATCTCGTAGTCGTTCGAGCGCGGCAGCTCGAGCACGTTCGCCGTCGCGGCGACGCGGTCGATCTGCGCGGCGATCTGCGCGTCGACCGGCGAGACGATCTGCGACCCCTCGTCGGCGTCGCCGAGGTAGACCTTGTAGCCGTTGTCGCGCGGCGGGTTGTGCGAGGCGGTCACCATGACACCCGCCGAGACGCCGAGCTCGCGCACCGCGAAGGCCACCAGCGGCGTGGGCAGCAGCCGCGGCAGCAGGACGGCCCGGATGCCGGCGCCCGCCATGATCTCGGCCGTGTCGGTGGCGAAGACCCGCGAGTTCTTGCGGCCGTCGTAGCCGATCACGATCGAGGGGGAGGCGCCCGCGCCGCCGGTGCCTTCTCCGCCACCGGAGCCTTCGGTGCCCCCGGCCGCCCGCTGGAGCAGGAACGCCGCGAGGCCGGCCGCGGCCTGGCCCACCAGCACCCGGTTCATCCGGTTCGGGCCGGCCGCCAGCTCGCCGCGCAGCCCGGCCGTGCCGAAGGCCAGCCGGGTGCCGAACCGTGAGCGCAGCTCGTCGGCCGCATCCGGAGCACTGCGCCCCACCGCCTCGAGCAGGTCGGCCAGTTCGGTGCGGGTCTCCTCGTCGGGATCCTGCGCCATCCAGGCGAGCGCCTCCTCGGCGAGCACCTCGAGGTCGTTGGGGAAGTCGTCGGCGGAGGGCGCCGATCCGCTGGCCGCAGTCGTCACGGTGCGGCCTAGAGGGCCTCGACGACCCGGGCGAGCAGTGCCCCGATCCTCGACTCGGCGTTGCGACCGGCCTCGATCACCTCGGCGTGGCTGAGCGGGGTCTTCTGGATGCCCGCCGCCAGGTTCGTGATCAGCGAGAAGCCGATGATCTCCATGCCGGCCTCGCGGGCGGCGATGGCCTCGAGCGCGGTCGACATGCCCACGATGTGGCCGCCGATGGCCTTGGCCATCTGCACCTCGGCCGGGGTCTCGTAGTGCGGGCCGCGGAACTGCACGTACACGCCGTCGTCGAGCGAGGAGTCGACCGTGCGGGCGACCTCGCGGAGCCGGGCGGAGTACAGGTCGGTGAGGTCGACGAAGGTGGCGCCCTCCAGCGGGGAGTCGGCCGTGAGGTTGATGTGGTCGCTGATCAGCACCGGGGTGCCGGGGGTCCAGGTCTCCTTGATGCCGCCGGCACCGTTCGTGAGCACCATCGTCTTCACCCCGGTGGCGGCCGCGGTGCGCACGCTGTGCACGACCCGGCGCACCCCGTGGCCCTCGTAGTAGTGGGTGCGGGCGCCGATCACCAGCGCGTGCCGGCCGTCGGTCAGGCGGATCGAGCGCAGCGTGCCGACGTGGCCCGGCACGGCCGGCATCCCGAACCCGACGACGTCGCTCGCGGGCACGTTCGCCACGGTCTCGCCGAGCAGGTCGGCGGCCTTGCCCCAGCCGCTGCCGAGGGTGAGGGCGACGTCGTGGTGCGCGACCCCGGTCAGCTCGGCGATCTGCGCGGCGGCTTCACGGGCGATCGCGAACGGGTCGGATGCGGGGTCATCGAGGGGATTGGTGCTCGTAATCGACATCCATCCACTCTATTCATTCAGCGATCCCGTTGGGACACGGCCCGCGCGATCGCGGCCACCAGGAAGTAGAGACCGCCGAGGATGCCCACCACGGCCATCACCCACAGGTGCCAGGAGCGCGAGATCGGCTCGTCGGGGTGCATCGACAACAGCGCGATCCCGGCCACGCCGATCAGCAGGGCGACGACTGCGGCGACGAAGACGCGGGCCACCGGACGCTTGCGCCCCGGAGTGCCCGCGGCGCTCACGGTCGGCTCCCGACGACGACGGACTCGTGCACATGCCCCTGGATCACACCGAAACCCTAGCCGAATCGGGCGTCCCGTTCAGATGTCATCCGCCGTTGGTTTTGCCAGCCTGCTCTCAGGCGGGACAATGGCCTCATGGCCTATGAGTTCGAGCGCAAACAACGTGTCGCCGTCGTCGGGGGCGGGCCGGGCGGGTACGAAGCCGCGATCGCGGGTGCGCAGCTCGGCGCCGAGGTCACCCTGATCGAGCAGGTGGGGGTGGGCGGCTCGGCCGTCATCACCGACGTGGTGCCCTCCAAGACCCTGATCGCGGTGGCCGAGGCCACCAACGCGATCGGGGAGGCCGCCGATCTCGGCGTGCAGTTCTTCTCCCGCAGCGAGAAGAACGGGCGCCCGGTGCGACCCGAGGTGGCGGTGAACCTCGCACAGGTCAACAAACGTCTGCTCGGTCTCGCCCGGCAGCAGTCGGAGGACATGCGGGCCAGCCTCATCCGCGCCGGCGTCAAGGTGCTCAACGGGCACGGGCGGCTCGACGGGCCCGACACCGTGATCGTCTCGACCGGTGCGGGCGACGGCGGCACCGACTTCGAGCACATCGACGCCGACACCATCGTGATCTCCGTGGGGGCCAGCCCGCGCATCCTGCCCACGGCCGTGCCCGATGGCGAGCGCATCTTCACCTGGACGCAGCTCTACAACCTCACCGCCGTTCCCGAGCACCTGATCGTGGTGGGATCGGGCGTCACCGGCGCGGAGTTCGCCTCGGCCTACACCGCGCTCGGCTCGAAGGTGACGCTGATCTCGTCGCGCGACCAGGTTCTGCCGGGTGAAGACGCGGATGCGGCCGCGGTGATCGAGAACGTGTTCAAGCGCAACGGGATGACCGTGCTCTCGAAGTCGCGGGCCGACTCGGTGGAGCGCACCGCCGACGGCGTGGTCGCCACCCTGTCCGACGGCACGAAGGTCGAGGGCTCGCACTGCCTGATGGCGGTCGGCTCGGTGCCGAACACGAAGGGCATCGGCCTCGAGGAGGCCGGCATCCAGCTCTCCGACTCGGGGCACATCCGCGTGAACCGGGTGGCCCGCACCAGCGCGCCGAACATCTACGCCGCGGGCGACTGCACCACCTTCCTGCCTCTGGCCTCCGTCGCGTCGATGCAGGGGCGCACGGCGATGTTCCACGCGATGGGCGACGCCGTGAACCCCACGGAGCTGCGCAACGTGGCCTCGAACATCTTCACCCAGCCGCAGATCGCGACCGTGGGCTGGACCCAGCGCCAGATCGAGGAGGGCATCGCCCAGGGCGACATCTACAAGCTGCCGCTTTCCTCCAACCCGCGCGCCAAGATGATGGGCATCAAGGACGGCTTCGTGAAGCTCTTCGCCCGCACCGGCTCCGGCACCGTCATCGGTGGAGTGGTGGTGGCCCCGAACGCCTCGGAGCTGATCTTCCCCATCGCCCTGGCGGTGGAGCACCGCCTCACGGTCGACCAGGTCTCCCGAGCCTTCACGGTCTACCCGAGCTTGTCGGGCAGCATCTCGGATGCCGCCCGAGCCATGCACATCGTCTTGTAGCTAGCTGCCGGTCGCGCCGGGCTTCGCTCGGCGTGACCGGGCTGCGCCGGTCCCTGCCCGGCGCAGCGCGACATGTGAGCGCGCGGTCGAACGGCCCGGCCTGCGGTCGGGCCGTTCGGCCACACGCTCACCTTGGGTCGTCGAGTACGGCCTGAGACGTCGTGTGCCGCTCCGAGCGGCCCCGTCGGTGGCGCGTCAGCCGATGGTCAGCAGCACGTGTCCGGAGGAGACGGTGCTGCCTACTGCGGCCTGGATGTTCGAGATGGTGCCGTCCTTGTGGGCGGTGATGGGTTGCTCCATCTTCATGGCCTCGAGGACCAGGACGAGGTCGCCCTTCACCACCGTGTCGCCGTCGGCTACGGCGATCTTCACGACCGTGGCCTGCATGGGGGCCTTCACGGAGTCGCCCGTGGCGCTGGAGACGCCGGAGGCTGCAGCACCGCGGCGCTTCGGCGGGGCGCCGACGCTTGCGGCGGACGACGCGGCGCCCGATCCGCTCGACCGGCCGCCGGCCGCACCCAGGCGGGCGGGGAGGGCGACCTCCACGCGTTTGCCGGCCACCTCGACGATCACCGTGCGGCGCTCGGGGGTGGGAGCGGCGTCTTCGAGCGAACCGCTCCAGGGCTCGGCGGGGTTGACGTAGTCGGTCTCGATCCAGCGGGTGTAGATGGAGAAGGGCTCGCCGTCGGAGGGCGCGAAGGCCTCGTTCCGCACCACGTCGCGGTGGAAGGGGAGCACGGTCGGGAGGCCGGCGACCTCGAACTCGTCCAGGGCGCGGCGGGCGCGCTCCAGGGCGTCTTCGCGGGTCGCGCCGGTGACGATCAGCTTGGCCAGCAGGGAGTCGAACGATCCGGAGATCACGTCACCGGCCTGCACGCCCGAGTCGACGCGCACACCGGGGCCGCCGGCGGGCTTGAACACGTGCACGGGGCCGGGGGAGGGCAGGAAGCCGCGGCCCGGGTCTTCGCCGTTGATGCGGAACTCGAACGAGTGGCCGTGCGGCTCAGGGTCGGCGTAGTCGAGCGTGCCGCCCTCGGCGAGGCGGAACTGCTCGCGCACCAGGTCGATGCCGGTGACCTCTTCGGAGACCGGATGCTCCACCTGCAGTCGCGTGTTCACCTCGAGGAACGAGACGGTGCCGTCTTTGCCGATCAGGAACTCGCAGGTGCCGGCGCCGAGGTAGCCGACCTCCTTGAGGATCGCCTTGGAGGCCGAGTAGAGCAGGTCGTTCTGCTCTGTCGAGAGGAACGGCGCGGGAGCCTCCTCGACGAGCTTCTGGTGACGGCGCTGCAGCGAGCAGTCGCGGGTGGAGACGACCACGACGTTGCCGTAGGCGTCGGCGAGGCACTGGGTCTCGACGTGACGAGGCTGGTCGAGGTACTTCTCGACGAAGCACTCGCCGCGGCCGAACGCGGCGATGGCCTCGCGGGTGGCCGAGTCGAACATCTCCGGTACTTCTTCGACCGTGCGGGCGACCTTGAGGCCGCGGCCGCCGCCGCCGAACGCCGCCTTGATGGCGACGGGCAGGCCGTGGATCGCCACGAAGTCGAGCACCTCGTCGGCACCGGTGACGGGATCGATCGTGCCGGGGGCGAGCGGAGCGCCCACCTTCTCGGCCACATGGCGCGCGGAGACCTTGTCGCCCAGCTTCTCGATGGCCTCGGGCGAGGGTCCGATCCAGGTGAGGCCCGCGCCGATGACCGCCCGCGCGAAGTCGGCGTTCTCGGCGAGGAAGCCGTAGCCCGGGTGCACGGCGTCGGCGCCGGAGCGGCGCGCCACCGACAGGATCTTGTCGATCACCAGGTACGTCTCGGCACTCGTGGTGCCCTCCAGCGCGTACGCCTCGTCGGCGAGCTGGGCGTGCAGGGCGTCGCGATCCTGGTCGGCGTAGACGGCGACGGAGGCGATTCCGCTGTCCCGGGCGGCACGGATGACGCGCACGGCGATCTCGCCCCGGTTGGCGATGAGGACCTTGGTGATTCGAGGCATAATCACCTAGCTTATTGCCGCCGCCCATCGCTCCTTTGGCATGTGCTCACAAAAATGCGGCCGCGACCCTGGCGGAGTCGGACAATGGCACCGGATGCTCCGGGCCGGGCCCGGCCGGAAAGCGGGCGTCAGAGACCGGGGTCGGCCACGGCATCCGGATTCCAGAAGTCGGTCCAGGAGACGCCGAAACCCGCCAGGAGGTCGCGCAGCACGGGCAGCGACATGCCGATCACCGCCGAGGGGGCGCCCGTGATGGTGCGGATGAAGGGGGCTGCGAGCCCGTCGATGGTGAAGGCGCCCGCCACCAGCAGCGGCTCGCCCGAGGCGACGTAGGCGTCGATCTCGGCGTCAGAGATGTCGTCGGCGAAGGTGAGCTCGGCGTGGTCGGTGCGGCCGGCGGCGGCGCGCCACTGCCCGCCGCGGTGGTCGATCAGCCAGTGGCCGGAGTGCAGGATCCCGCTCTTGCCGCGCTGGGCGAGCCAGCGCTCGCGGGCCACCTCGGGGCGATGAGGCTTGCCGTAGGCGATGCCGTCGAGCTCGAAGGCCGAGTCGCCGCCCAGGATGAAGCCGTCGATGGGCTCGCCGTCCACCAGCGACCCCACCACCGCCTCGGCCTTGGCCTCGGCGAGGAGCTGCACCATGGCATCCGGGGTCAGCGGGCCGCCGGCCTGCTCGGCGGCGACCACCGCGGCCTCCTCGTCGACGTTCGAGGGCACGAGCACGGGCTCGATGCCGACCTGGCGCAGCAGCGCGAGACGGGCGGGCGAGGTGGAGGCGAGGTACAGGCGCACGGAGGGCCTTCCAGGAGCGAGCTGTGGGATGCTCGGAGGATGAATACAGACCGGAACGGGCTCGTAGAGCTGGACATCGACAATGTAGCCCACGGCGGCGTGACGGTGGGCCGGCTCGACGGTCGGGTGGTGTTCGTGGCCGACGCCATCCCGGGCGAGCGGGTGCTGGCGCGCATCGTCGACGACGCCAAGAGCTCGTTCTGGCGGGCCGACACGGTCGAGGTGCTCACGGCGTCGCCGGATCGGGTGCCGCACGTGTGGTCGGCCGCGTCGGTGGAACGCGCTCCCGAGCAGCGGGCGGGCGGTGCCGAGTTCGGACACATCGCGCTGCCGCGGCAGCGGGCGCTGAAGGCCGTGGTGCTGCAGGACGCGCTGAAGCGGATGGGCGGCATCGAGCGCAGCGTCGAGGTCGAGGCGATCGGGGCGGATGCCGCGCCGGAGCCCGCGGCCCCCGGAACCCGCTGGCGCACGCGCCTGCGACTGCACGTCGGCCCCGACGGGCGCATCGGCCCGTACGCCGCCCGCTCGCACACCGTCATCCCGGTCGACGACCTGCCTCTGGCGACCGCTGCGATCGAGGAGGCCGCCGCGCTCACCCGCCTCGTCGACGACGCCGTGGCGGTGGAGTTCGTCGAGACCGCCGACGGGCAGGTGCGGGTGTCGCGCGTGGCCGAGGAGCTCTCGAAGACCGGTGGCCGCGGGCGTCCGCGGGGGTCCCAGCGGGGAGCGGCGCGCGGCGCCGGAGGGCGAGGCGCCCGCGCGGGCGCCGCATCCGGAACCGGCTCCCGCACGAGCTCGGCCCCGACCTCGGGGGCGGCCCCCGCCCGCAAGCCCGCCACCATCACCGAGCGGGTGGGCGAGCGCGAGTTCCGGCTGGCCGAGAACGGCTTCTGGCAGGTGCACCGCGACGCCGCCCGCACCCTGAGCACCGCGGTTCAGGAGCAGACGGATGCCGCCCTGTTCGATCCGCGGGCCGCCAACCACGACCTCTACGGCGGCGTGGGCCTGCTCGCCGCGGCGATCGGCGACCGCTTCGGCCCGGCCACGCGCATCACCACCGTCGAGAGCGACGCCACCGCCACCGACTTCGCCTCGGCCAACCTGGCGGAGTGGATCGGCGCCCGTGCCGTCACCGCGCGGGTCGACCGCTACCTCTCGGACCTCGAGAAGCAGTCCTCGGCGCACGAGCTGCAGCGGCTCGCCGCGGCGACGATGGTGATCGACCCGCCGCGATCCGGCGCCGGCAAGCAGGTGGTCGGCTCGCTGACCCGCCTGAAGGTGGCGCAGGTCGTCTACGTGGCCTGCGACCCGGTGGCGTTCGCCCGCGACGTGGCCCTGTTCCGCGAGGCGGGCTACGAGCTGGCCTCGCTGCGCGCCTTCGACCTCTTCCCGCACACCCACCACGTCGAGACGATCGGGGTGCTCGTGCGCTCCTGACCGGGCGAGCGCCCAGCCGGGGACGATCGGCGGCCGCCGTAGGATGGATACCGGACTTCTCGAGGGGTGGGCAGTGCACGACGACGATGACGCCGCCGCGAGCGGCACGGACGAGACGACGGCGCCGGCGGCAGCCGCCGTACGGGTGGCCATCGTGGACGACCACGAGTCGGTGCGCCTCGGCGTGCGCGCGGCGTGCCAGGACGCCGGTCTCGAGGTGGTGGCCGCCAGCGCCTCGGTGAGCGAGCTCTGGGTCGCGCTGGGCGGGACGCACTGCGACGTCGTGGTGCTCGACCTCAGCCTCGGCGACGGGTTCACCGTCACCGAGAACGTGCAGCACGCCCTCGCCCTCGGCGCGGCCGTGCTCGTGCACAGCATCGCCGACCGGGTGGGGCTCGTGCGCGAGGCGCTCGCCGCGGGGGCCGCCGGCGTCATCCCGAAGTCCGCCGCCACCAGCGCGGTCGTCGCGGCCATCGTCGCCGTGGCCCGGGGCGACGTGCTCAACAACCTCGAGTGGGCGAGCGCCATCGACGCCGACCGCGAGTTCGGCAAGGCGCAGCTCGCCCAGCGCGAGCGCGACGTGCTGCACCTGTACGCCTCGGGACTGCCGCTGTCGCAGGTCGCCCTCAAGCTCGGGATCAAGGCCTCCACGGCCAAGGAGTACCTCGACCGCATCCGCGCCAAGTACGTCGAGGTCGGCCGGCCCGCCCGCTCCAAGGTGGAGCTGCTGCGCCGGGCGGTGGAGGACGGCATCCTCGCCCTCGACGACCGGGGCCAGCTCGACGACCGGCGCCAGCTCGACGACCGCGGCCAGTTCGACGACCGCGGGCATGTCCGCTAGCATCCCGGCGACCGCCGGGGCGAAGGCGAAGGCGCCGGCCCCGCCGGCCCGGCCGCGACTCAGCCGCACCCGCATCGACCTCACGCTCGCGCGGCTGGAGGGCCTGTTCGGCCTGGTCTTCGCGGTGCTCTCCATCCCCGTGCTGAACGACTCGGTGCACACGCTCAAACCCGAATGGGCCTGGTGCGTGGCGATCGGGGTCTTCGGATCGCTGGCCGCCGCCGCGGTGTGCTCGCTGCTCGGCCGCGGCATCCGTGTGAGCATGGGGGTGTTCGCGGGGCTGTTCGTGGTGATCCTGCTGCTCTGGCCGTTCGCGGTACGGGACGCGGATGCGGCGATCGGCACGCAGCCCTGGCTCTGGTACATCGTCACGGTCGCGATCGCGGCCGCCGGCATCGCGTTCCCGATCGTCTGGGCCGGGGTCTACACCGTCGCCGTGCCGGTGATCTACGCGGTGCTGCGCATCCTGCCGGTCGGCGGGCAGGCCCCGTGGGAGATCGCGGTTCTCGACGCGTTCTACGCCCTGGTGCTCGGCGCGTTCATCGTGATCGTGGTCGCCGCTCTGCGCGCGGCCGCCAGCCGGGTCGACGACGCCCAGGCCACCGCCACCGGGCGCTACGCCGAGGCGGCGAAACAGCACGCCGCCGAGCAGGAGCGCACCCGTGTCGACACCGTCATCCACGACCGGGTGCTCTCGTCGCTGCTCGCGGCCTCCCGCTCGGCGTCGGAGGCCGATCGCACCCTCGCCGTGCAGATGGCCGAACGGGCCCTGGTGGCGCTGCAGAGCGCCGACGCCGAGACCGCCGGAGGCCGGCTGCAGCCGCTGCACGTGCTGGCCGAGCGCTGCCGCGCCCTGGCCGACACGCTCGCGGCCGACATCCGCTTCACCGCCGAGGGCGACCTGCGGGCGCTGGTGCCCGACCGCGTCGCCGAGGGCGTGTACTCGGCGACCGTGCAGGCCATGGTCAACAGCATCCGCCACGCCGGCGACGGACGCGTCGTGCACCGCACCCTGACGGTGCACGGCTGGGGCGACGCCGGCTTCAGTGTGGTGGTCGCCGACGACGGCGCGGGCTTCGACCCGGCCGCGGTCCCCGCCGACCGGCTGGGGCTGCGGATCTCGATCCGCGAGCGGGTGGACTCGGTCGGCGGCATCGCCGAGATCCGCTCCGCACCGGGCGCGGGCACCTCCGTCGTGCTCGAATGGCCGGGCGGCGACCAGGACGGCCGCTTCGCATGATCGGCGTCCCGCGGTTCCTGCTGGTGGGCCTCGCCGCCCTGTTCTCGGCCCTGCACATCGTGCTCGGCATCTCAGCGCTGGACCTGCCGTACTCGCCCGGCCCGGCGATCGTCGCGATGACCCTCTACGGCGCGGCGACCGTGCTGAGCCTCGCGCCGTTCTCGGGCATCCGGATGCCGGCCCCGCTCGCCGCGGTCAACGTCGCCGTGGCGTCGGTGGGGCTGATCCTGGTACTGACCCAATTGGATCCGGCCGTGCAGAACGGCTACGCCACCTGGATCGTGGGCGCGATCGGCACGCTGATGACCATCACGGTGGTGCGGCAGCGTCCGTGGTTCGGCTGGACGGGGCTCGCCGTGATGGTGCTGGCGATGCTGGTGTGGTCGGGCGACCCGCTCGCCCTGCCGGAGCTCGGCGCCATCGGCGGGCCGATCTGGGCCGGAGTGGCACAGGCCACCACCACCGCGATCGAGCACTCCTCCCGCGACGCCCGGCTGTTCGAGCAGGCCGAGCACCGGGCGGCCGAGTGGCAGGCCCAGGAGGAGGCCGAGTTCTACGAGCGCCGGGTGCGGCTGGGCCAGATGAACCGGAGGGTGGCGCCGATGCTGCGCCGCATCATCACGAGCGACGGCCGGCTCGACGACGACGCCCGGCGGGAGTGCCTGCACCTGGAGGCGGCCATGCGCGACGAGATCCGCGGCCGGCGGCTGCTGGACGACCGGGTGCGGCACGAGGTGATGGCGGCGCGCCGCCGCGGTGTCGAGGTGACGCTGCTCGACGACGGCGGCATCGACGACCTCGACAGCGCCGCGCACGCCCGGGTGACCGCCGTCATCGCGCAGCAGATCGGCGAGACGGACGCCGACCGGATGGTGGTGCGCACCGTGCACGACGACGAGGAGGTCGCGGTGACCATCGTGGGCCTGCGCGACCCGGGCGCATCCGGAGCCCGGGACGACGCCTCCGCGGGCGAGGCCGAGCTCGCCCTCTGGCTCGAGGTTCCGCGCAGCGCGGACGAGGACTGAGGCGAGCACCGCGGGTGCGGGTGCAGCGCGGGCGCGGTGCGAACCCCCTGAGGGCACAGTGCGGGCCCCCTGCGGGCACGGCGCGGGCCCCCCGCGGGCACAAAAGTACCGGGGGCCGATTCTCATCGACCCCCGGAAGGTTTTCGAGTCAGGGCGATAACCCGAATACCGCCCTGACTCGCCCCCGGAATACGAGCCCGCTTACCCTAGTCGACCCGTATCCGGCGGTGTAACTCCTAAGAGAGACACCTAGCGATAACAATTCTGGCGGCGCCGGCGCAAGCGCACAGTCGGCATTTCGGTGGACACTTTCGCGGGCGTTCTCAGACTCCGCACAGCGAGCATCCAGACGACGACGGCGCCGCCGACGGAGGCGAGGGGCGCGGACTCAGGCCGAGAACGACCGCCACACCCCGGCGCCCGGATGCAGCGGCTCGCGCAGCGCCCGCTGGCTCCGCTCCCAGGCCGAGGGGGCGGCGGGCTGCTCGTCGTGCAGCGCGTCGAGCTCCTCTTCGATCGCGGCTTCGATGACCGCCGTCACGGCGGCCACCTCCTCGGGGGAGAGGCCGGTGCTGAGCACGCGGATCGAGGGCTCGACAGGGCCGGAGTCGATAGCGCCGGAGTCGGTCGTCTCGTTCACATCGTCGAGGCTACATTAGAACTCTGCGACTGGAGGGGGACACAGGATGAGGAACACGCTCGTCTTCGCGGGGAGGTACCTGGCCACCGTGCCGCTCAGCATCGGGTTCGCCGCGATCATCCTCGTCACCTCGCTGGTCGCCGGGACGTTCTTCGGGGCCCCCTCCGAGACCACCCAGTACGCCTGGGCGGCGGGGGTCACCACGGTGATCGACATGGGGCACTGGTGGACCGTCATAACCGCCCTGTTCATCCCGTGGGATCCGTTCCAGCTGGTGGGCGGCATCCTGGCCTCCCTCGTGCTGCTGGGCGTCTCCGAGCGTCTGCTCGGCCGCCGCCGTCTCATCCCCGTCTTCGTCGTCACCGGCCTCGTGGGGGTCGGCCTCGGTGTGCTGGTGCAGTGGATCGGATCGCTCGCCGGCGAGTGGTGGGCCGACGGCACGAGCTTCGACCTCACGATGGATCCGCTCACGCCGATCGTCGGAAGCCTGCTCGTGGCGAGCGCCTTCATGGGACCGCTGTGGCGCCGCCGGGTGCGCCTGGTCACCTTCGGGCTGCTCATCATGTTCGCGCTCTACGACGGCGACACCTCCACGGTCTACCGCTTGATCGCCGGCGTGACGGGTCTGGTCATCGGCCATTTCCTCTCGCATCGCCGGGGCCGGGGCCTGGTCTTGCTGCGCAGCTCGTTCGGCGAGGTGCGGGTGCTCATCGCCGCCATCGTGCTGATCACCGCGATCGGCCCGCTGGTCTCCCTGCTCGACCCCGACGGCAGCGGCGCCTTCGGTCTGGCGGGCAGCTTCTACGGCGACATCTTCCCCTCCGCCGCCGACATCGACTCCTTCTGCTCCACGGCCAGCTCCGCGGTGTGCGACGACTTCGAACGGCTCTCCCAGCTCGGCGGACCCGGCCCGATCGTGCTCACCTTCGTGCCGCTCGCACTGCTGCTCGTGTCGGCCTGGGGCCTTCGCAAGGGCCGGCGCTTCGCGCTCTGGCTGGGCATCGTCACGAACCTCGCGATGATCGTGCTCGCCTTCGTCTTCCTCGGCCTGGTGCTCTCGTTCGCCGCCGGGGCGGGCGACACCGACACGGCGACGGATGCCGCGCTGCAGCCGATCGACATCGGCGAGTACATCGTCTGGGGCGGGTCGACGATCGCCGTGCCGCTGGCCGTCGCGATCCTGCTGTTCGTGGCGCGGCGCCGCTTCGCGCTGCGGGCTCCCCGCGAGGCGTTCATCCGCTTCGTGGTGTTCGTGGTGGCCTCCTACGCCGTGCTCACGCTGGTGTACCTGGTGGCCTGCGGCATCCTGATCGGCTCGTTCAGCCCGGCCGGTACGACCGTCGTGGAGCTCGTGTTCGACCTGCCGCGGCGCTTCCTGCCGGTGACGCTGGTGGGGGTGACCGGCGAGGCGCTGGTGCCCTCGGCGCCGATCGCGCTGTTCCTGTTCCAGTGGGTCGGTCCCGCGTTCTGGGCGCTGTTCACGGTCGCTTCGTTCCGGTTGATCGCCTCGACCGAGCAGTCGGTGCGGGTGGGCGACCACCAGCGCATCCGGGCCCTGCTCCGGCGAGGCGGCGGCGGAACACTGGGCTGGATGACCACCTGGCCCGGCAACGTGTACTGGTTCTCGGCCGACGGGAACGCCGCCGTGGCCTACCGGGTGATCAACGACGTGGCCATCACCATGTCCGACCCGGTGTGCGCTCCCGGCGCCGAGTCGGCGACCATCCGTGAGTTCGCGGCCTTCTGCGACTCCCGCAGCTGGGTGCCGGTGTTCTACAGCGTGCACGAGAACGTGATGCCGGTGTTCGCCGAACTCGGCTGGCAGTCGATCCCCGTGGGGGAGGAGACGCTGATGCACCCGCAGTCACTGGAGATGACCGGCAAGTCGTGGCAGAACGTGCGCTCCTCGCTCAACCGCGGGGTGCGCGAGGGCATGACCACGCTCTGGACCACCTACGACGAGCTCTCGCGCCCGATGATCGCGCAGATCAACGCCATCTCCGAGGCCTGGGTGTCCGAGAAGGAGCTGCCCGAGATGGGCTTCACGCTCGGCGCGCTGGAGGAGATCAAGGATCCCGACGTGAAGCTGATGCTCGCGATCGATTCCACCGGTCGCATCGCGGCGGTCACCAGCTGGCTGCCGATGTACCGCGACGGGGTGGCCGTGGGCTACACGCTCGACTTCATGCGCCGGGCCGACGAGTCGATGGGCGGCACCATGGAGTACCTGATCGCCTCCTCGGCGTTGCACATGAAGGAGGAGGGTGTGGAGGTGCTGTCGCTGTCGGGTGCTCCGCTCGCGACCGCTCCCGCCGCTCCGGGTTCACCTGAGCCCGAGCCGACCGTGATGACGGGCCTGCTGGAGTTCTTGGCCAAGACGCTGGAGCCCGCCTACGGCTTCTCGTCGCTGTTCAAGTTCAAGGCCAAGTTCAACCCCACCTACTCGACCATCTACATGGTCTACCCCGACCCGCTCGGCCTCCCGGCGATCGGCACCGCCATCGGCAAGGCCTACCTCCCCTCGATGTCGGCCAAGGAGACGGTGGCGCTCGTGCGCACCCTCGCCTCGCGCTGAGCCGCCGGGGCTAGCGCTGCAGGCGGGCGCGCCGGCGGGTCAGCGCGAGCACGAGAGCTCCCAGGAGTGCCGCTGCGGTGGCGGCGAGCAGCAAGGCCCCGGAGGTCGTGTCGCCCGTGGCCGCGAGGGAGGCCGGGGCCGCCGAACCGGCTGCGGCGGACGAGCCTGGTGCGGCCGCGGCGGGAGCGACGGTGAGCGCGAACCGCGCGGCGGCGGAGCCGTTCAGCTCGGTCAACGACAGCGCGGCGAGTCCGGCTGCGGCGGGGGTGCCGCTGATGACGCCCGTGAGGCTGTTCAGACTCAGGCCGTCGGGCAGGGGTGCCGAGTCGGCGGCGAGGCCGATCAGCGGATCCGTGCCGGTCGTGCTCAGCACCGTGGCCGAGTAGGGCACACCGACCGTGGCCGCCGGCAGCGCCGACGCCACGAACACCGCGGGCGCATCCGTCACCGTGAGGGTGAACGACGCGGTCTGATCGAGCACGGCCGCCTGGTTGGCGACGGTGAACTGCGCCACCTCGGTGGTGGCCGGCGTGCCGGTCAGGACTCCGGTGGCCGGGTCGAGCGAGACGCCCTCGGGCAGGGATCCGTCGACGACCCGGAGATCGAGGTCGGCGGGGGCGCCCGAGACCAGCGGCAGGTTCAGGGGCTGTCCGTAGGTGGCTGCGAGATCGGCGGGCTCGAACGTGAGCGCCGCGGCGTGCACCGTGATCGTGAAGCTCTGGGCCTGGGAGTCGCGGCCGGGCGCTGCGTCGAGCACGGTGAACGTGGTCACTCCGGGCTGTGTCGGGGTGCCCGAGAGCGTGCCGTCGGCACCCAGCTCGAGGCCTTCGGGCAGGGGTGTGGCGGGGTCGACGCTCAGCGCCATCCCCGTACCCGGGGCGGCGATCAGGCTCGCGCTGTAGGCCACGTCGGCCTCGGCCTCCCGCGGGTCGCCTGCGAAGCTCGTGGGCAGCACCGTGGCGTCGAGGCCGGACGGCGGCAGCAGCGGCACGTCGTTGACGCTGAGCGACGGCGCCGAGTCGAGGCGCTTGGCGGATCCGACCTCCACCAGCTCCACCTTGAGGAAGGGGTCGCCGGTGCCGGAGCCCCGTGTGGAGGGCTGGATCGTGTAGCTGGCTCCGGTCGCCCCGGGGATGGGCACGCCGGGACTCGTCGCATCCGCCGACACCATCCAGCGGTAGCTGAATTTGAGGGGCGCGGTGCTCCCGGCGGGCAGTGTCCACTGGCCGGGGCACACCGACACGGTGGTGCCGATGCGACCGACCGGCTGGGCCGGGACCGCGTTGCCGCAGGTGGTCGGGTCGCTGGTGAGCTGGGGCGCCTGTTCGATCGGGTTCGTGGCGGGCGGTCCGGCGGAGCAGTCCTTCTTGGCCCGCGAGGTCACGATGGCGTGATCGGTGAACGGCCCGTCGTCGAGCGCGACGGCGAACGAGCTCTGCAGCGGCAGGCTCCAGGCGATGTTGCCGACGTTCGCCGCGAACTTCCAGCGCCCCGAGAGGGTGTAGATGTTGCTGCGCCACTGCGTCATCAGCCACTCGCCGGGCTGAGCCGTCGCCGTCTCGCTGCTGTCGAAAGTGGAGCGGTCGCTCCGCGTGGTGACCACCGAGCCACCGAGGGTGATGGACTGCTTGATCTCCGAGCTCCAGACGTCCTTCACCCCTTGGCTCAGGGTGAGGCCGGTGGTGCTCGACGCCGAATCCGTCACGCTGAAGCTGTGCGCGAGGGTGGTGGAGGTCTTGGTGTTGACGGTGACCGGGAAGTTCGATCCGTTGTAAATCTGCGTGGACGGGATGGCGGGCTGATCCGGTCCGGTCGAGGGCACGACGCCGCATCCGGTGGCCTGAAGCGTCGCCAGCGAGCCCTTCCGGAACGAGTCGGGGTTGCTGTCGGGGCGGTGCCACTCGCTCTCTCCGGCGGCCTGCACCTGGCAGAAGTCGGCCTGCTTGACGCACCGGTCGGCGGCGTAGCGGATGGCCAGGTTCAGGATGTTGCGGAACTGGATGGGCACGCCGGCCGGGTTGGTGGTCTCGTTGCGCACCCGGTACTCCTGCGGGGTGTCGCCGGCGGAGCATTCGGAGAGTTGGGGCGACTGGGCGATTCCCCGTCCCGAGACGAAGTCGGACAGGCCGGGGATGCTGTAGATGCACTTCGAGAAGACCGTGCTGACGATGTAGAAGTACTGGTTGCCGGGCTGGGTGATCCCGCTCTCAATCGGCACCGGGTTCTGCGGCACGAAGAAGAAGGTCTGACGGCTCTCACTGCTGCAGGCGCGGAAGTAGAGGTCCTGCTGCGGGGCGTTGATCGCCTCGAGGCACTGACCCTGCTGATTCACCAGCCGCACCGAGCCGTCGGGGTTGGGCTGGATGTCGTAGCGGAAGACGTCGCCCTCGGTGCGCGGCGGCACCGCCTCGAGGATCATGCCGTGGCCGACATCCTGCAGCAGGCCGGCCGCGTCAGTGGCCGAGACGACGGTGGTGGCGCCGGACGGCTCGGCCGCGACGGCGGCTCCGGCGCCGAGCGACGACAGACCGACCGGTACGAGCACGGCCAGCGCGGTGAGCAGCGCGATCGGGGCGCGGGAGCCTGCGCGGCGGATGGTGTGGGCGATGCGGGTGCGGGCGGTCATCGTCGGGCCTCTCGTTCGCCGGCGCGGCGGCGGTGCAGGGTGATCAGGCCGGCGGCGCCGAGCGCGAGGGCGGCGAGGGCGGCGAACCCCAGGCCTGAGACGGGTGCGGCGTCGATGCCGGTCGCCGCCAGGGCGCCGGGCGGCGTGGCGCCGGATGCCGCGCCGGCGGGCACGGTGCCCGGACTCGCGGTCGGAGGCGCATCGGGGGCGCCTCCGACCGCGGCCGGCAGCACCGAGACGGTGACCGTGTGGCCGACCGCATCCGGATCGCCGGAGTCCACGAGCGTGACCGTGGTGGTGCCGGCCTCGGTCGGAGTGCCGCTGAGCACACCGGTCCGTGCGTTCAGGCCGAGCCCGGCGGGCAGCCGGTCGTCGGCGCCGAGCAGCAGCAGGGTGCCGCTGCCGGAGGCGGCCATCAGTCCGGCGGAGTACGGTTCGCCCACCCGTGCGGCAGGGGCGGCGCCGCTGCCGAACAGGGAGGGCGTCTCGGTGATCTCGAGCACGAAGGCCGTCGGCAGCACCGCGTCGGCATCGGTGTTGGCCACCGTGAACCGCGAGGTTCCGGTGGTCAGGGGCACGCCGGTCAGTGTTCCGGTGGTGGGATCCAGGCTGAGTCCGGCCGGCAGCGATCCGCCGGTCACCTCGGCGACCATGCCGGGAGCGGCTGCCGTGACCAGGGGCAGCGTGAGCTGCTGGCCGACGGCGCCCGTGAGGGCCGTGTCGGCTCGATAGGAGGTGACGGGGGAGTCGATGGCCACCGGGATCTCGGTGACGGCGGCCGTCGCATCCGCGGAATCGACGACCCGGAGAACGAATCGGCCGTTGTCGGTGGGCACGCCGGACAGCTCGCCGGAGCGGGAGAGCGACAGGCCGGGCGGGGCGATGGAGCCCTCGGCGAGCCGGATGTCGGCGCCGGGGGCCGGGTCGGCCACGAGGGAGGAGTCGTAGGCCTCGCCGGTCACGCCGCTCGGCAGCGCTCCGAGGTAGAGCGTGTGCGGCGCCGGCTCGGCGGCGGCGTCGGCGGCGGCCTGGGAGGCATCGGCGGCGATGGTGGATGCTCCGGATGCTCCGGCGGCGGCGGCGTGCGGCCGGGTCGAGGCGATCAGGATCGGGCTGCCCGCGGCCGTCGGCGGCGAGTCCAGGCGCGTCGGGCTGCCGATCTCGGTGATCGTCACGCCCAGGTAGGTGGGAACGGTGGCCGAGGTGGTGGAGGTGCGGATGGTGAACTGCGACCCCGATCCGATCGACCCGAGCACCGGGTGCAGCCCGTCGAGCCCGCCCTGGGTGAGGTACCAGGAGTAGCTGAAGCGCAGCGGATCCTCGCCCTCTTTGAGCCCCCAGTCGCCGGGGCAGACGCTCAGCACCTCGAGCACGGCACCCGTGGGCACCGAGGGCGTGGCCGAGCCGCACGTGGCCGGGTCGTCGGTGATGACCGGGGGTGTCGTCGCGGCGGCCGCGGGCCCGGCCGTGCAGTTCTTCGGGGCGAACGACACGGTGGGGCTGTAGACGCTCGCCTCGGCGCCGTCCAACGACACCGGAACGGTGCTGCGCACCGGGATCGACCAGGCCATGCTGTCGCGCGGGGTCCCGGGCTGCGAGCGCCCCATCTTCCACTGACCGGACGTGCGGTAGACGGTCTGGCTGTAGAGGCCGGTGAGCGTGCGGGCCGGCTCGACCGAGCTGGACACGGTGCGGGTGACCGAGGTGGTGCCCGAGACCGCGCTGGCCGTCTGCTCGCCGATCGTGAACGACTCGTTGAGCTTGTACGAGAAGAGGTTGAGCACGTTCTCGCCGTGTTCCATGGAACCGGTGGCCGAGGCGCCCGTGGTGATCGCCAGCGAGCTGGACTGCTCGAGGGTGCCGCTCACCTGCAGCGGCTCCACGGAGGTCGACTTGTTCGTGTGGCTCGTGTCGGGGCCGTTGCCGCAGCCGGCCGCGGTGGTGGTGAAGGAGCCGAGGAGCGAGGCATCCGGATCGTTCGCATCGAACCACTGACCGGCGTACGGGCCCGCATCCGGAGCCACCTGGCACGAGTCGGGCGTGTCGGCGCAGCGCTGGCTGGCGTAGACGGTGGCCAGCTTCAGGATGCCGGCCCAGTTCTGGTCGACACCGCCGCTGCGCACGTCGGTCTGGATCTTCCAGGCCATCGCGACGTCGCCGGAGGAGCAGGGGTAGAGCGAGGCGTGCAGCCGGGAGTCGCCCTGATCCAGGTTCAGGCCCCCGTCGCCCGACCAGATGCAGCGCCCGTCGACGGCGGAGGCGATGTAGAAGAACTGCTTGTCGGCCGGGGTGTCGGGAGCCGAGGTCGGTGTCTTCTCCCAGGGGATGAAGGTGAAGCGCTGGTTCGGGTCGCCCGAGCACGACCTGCGGTCGACCCAGGGATGCGGGCCGTTGTTCGCCACGTACAGGCAGGCCCCGATCTGGTTGTTGACCAGGTGCACGGTGCCGGTCTTCCAGTCGGGCACGATGTCCCAGCTGAGGCTCGGGCCGGTGGCGTCGTAGAAGTGCTGGAACCGCACCTGGCTGAACACGACGGGGAGCGGATCGCCTACCGGCTCGGTGGAGTCGGCCGCGCCGGATGCCGCACCCGTCGACGCGGCGGACGCCGGAAGCGGCTCGGCCGAGGCCGAAGCCGAGGTGACGGCGGCGGCAGGCGCGAGCAGGGCCGCTCCGGCGGTGAGGGCGATGAGCGCGGCGAGGCGCAGTTTCGAGGGGCGGCGGGGTCGGCGCACGGGGATCCTTCGGGGAGATCACGCCGCACGTTCTGCGCGGCCCGCCCACCGTACGGTCCGTTTCCCGCCCGGGTCATCCCCCCGTTCGGTCCGCTGCCCTCGTGCAGCTCCTACAGCGGGATGTTGCCGTGCTTCTTGGGGGGCAGGCTCGCGCGCTTGGTCTTGAGGGCGCGGAGGGCCTTCGTGACGGAGACGCGGGTGGCCGCGGGCTCGATCACGCCGTCGAGCTCGCCGCGCTCCGCCGCCAGGAACGGCGAGGCCACGTTGTAGGTGTACTCGTTCGCGAGCTTGGTGCGCACGGCCGCGACATCCTCGCCCGCCTCCTCGGCCCGCTTGATCTCGCCGCGGTAGAGGATGTTCACGGCGCCCTGGCCGCCCATCACCGCGATCTCGGCGGTCGGCCAGGCGAGGTTGATGTCGGCGCCGAGCTGCTTGGAGCCCATCACGATGTACGCGCCGCCGTAGGCCTTGCGGAGGATCACGGTGACCAGCGGCACCGTCGCCTCGGCGTAGGCGTACAGCAGCTTCGCGCCGCGGCGGATGACGCCCGTCCACTCCTGGTCGGTGCCGGGCAGGTAGCCGGGCACGTCGACCAGGGTCAGAATCGGGATCGAGAACGCGTCGCAGAAGCGCACGAAGCGGGAGGCCTTCTCGCCGGCCTCGATGTTGAGGGTTCCGGCCATCTGGCTCGGCTGGTTCGCCACGATGCCCACCGAGCGGCCTTCGATGCGCGCGAAGCCCACCACGATGTTGGGCGCGTAGAGCGGCTGCGTCTCGAGGAACTCGCCGCCGTCGACCAGGTGCTCGATCACAGTGTGCACGTCGTAGGGCTGGTTCGGCGAGTCCGGGATGATCGTGTTGAGCTTGCGGTCGGCATCCGTGATCTCGAGCTCGACCTCGGAGTCGTAGACCGGCAGCTCGGCCAGGTTGTTCTGCGGGAGGAAGCTCAGCAGCGCGCGGGCGTAGTCGAGTGCGTCGTCCTCGTCGCTGGCCAGGTAGTGCGAGACGCCCGAGACGCTGTTGTGGGTGAGGGCTCCACCGAGCTCCTCCATGCCGACGTCTTCGCCGGTGACCGTCTTGATGACATCCGGGCCCGTGACGAACATCTGCGAGGTCTTGTCGACCATGATCACGAAGTCGGTGAGGGCGGGGGAGTACACCGCGCCGCCGGCCGCCGGGCCCATGATGATCGAGATCTGCGGGATGACGCCGGAGGCGGCCGTGTTGCGGCGGAAGATCTCGCCGTACTTGCCGAGCGCCACCACGCCCTCCTGGATGCGGGCGCCGCCGGAGTCGAGCATGCCGATGATGGGGACGCCGGTCTTCAGGGCCAGATCCATCACCTTGATGATCTTCTCGCCGGCCACCTCGCCGAGCGAGCCGCCGAAGATGGTGAAGTCCTGCGCGTAGACGGCCACCTGGCGGCCGTGGATGGTGCCGGTTCCCGTGACGACCGCGTCGCCGTAGGGGCGCGACTTGTCCATGCCGAAGGCGTGCGTGCGGTGCCGCACGAACTCGTCGATCTCGACGAAGGAGCCGTGGTCGAGCAGCTGCTCGATGCGCTCGCGGGCGGTCTTCTTGCCGCGCTTGTGCTGCTTCTCGATGGCGGCTTCGCCACTCGCCGTCACGGCCTCGTGGTAGCGGTTCTTGAGGTCGGCCAGCTTGCCCGCCGTGGTGTACATGTCGGGCTCGGTCGTCAGATCTTCACTCACGCCGTTCACTCTACCGGCCAGGGGTTGGGGCATCCGGTTGCCGAAACCCTACAAAACCGCACGCCCGGCTTGTGAGTCGATAGCGTGTCGGCATGGATCTTCCGCTCTCCTCGGCCCTCACGCCCGCGCTGCACTGGCTCGATCGGGCCGGCTCCACCAACGAGCTGCTGGTGCGCGAGGCATCCGGTCCCTCGGCGGCCGACTGGCCCGATCTCTCGGTGGTGGTGACCGACGATCAGGTCGCGGGCAAGGGCCGCCTCGGCCGGGTGTGGACGGCACCGGCGGGTCGTTGTCTGGCGATCTCGGTGCTGCTGCGGCCGGCCGGCGCGTCGGGTGCGCCGGTTCCGCTCGAGCGGTTCGGGATGCTGCCGCTGGTCGTCGGGGTCGCGATGGCGCGGGCCGTGCGCTCGCTGCTGCCGGCATCCGCGGAGCCGCTGGTGGGCATCAAGTGGCCGAACGACGTGCTGATCGACGACCGCAAGGTGTGCGGCATCCTGGCCGAGCTGCTCCCGGGCGGGGGTGGGGTCGTGGTGGGCACCGGGCTGAACCTGTCGCTGACCGAGGAAGAGCTGCCGACACCCACGGCCACGTCGCTGGCGTTGGCGGGGGCTCCGGATGTCGCGCCCGACGTGGTGCTGTCGGCGTACCTGCGTTCGCTCGGCGAGGTGTACCGGCAGTGGCTCGCGCACGACGGCGATCCGGTGGCGAGCGGTCTGCTCGATGCGGCCACCGCGGCCTCGGCCACGCTCGGCCGGCCGGTGCGCGTCGAACTGCCGGGGGAGGTGTTCCGCACGGGGGTCGCCCGCTCGCTGGACGCGACCGGCCGGCTCGTCGTCGACCTCGACGACTCGCCCGATCCGCTCGTCGTCTCGGCGGGTGACGTGACGCACCTGCGGCATCGCGACAGCCGCTGAGCGGGGGCGGTCGAGCTCCCAATGTGGCGCACCTCCGGTCGGGCGGCAGCCCATACCGGGGTTCGCAGTGAAGAATGGGCAGCATGGCCAGGCGCAGGAACGTACCCACGGAGGACGAGGACTCGTTCACCGCGCTCCTGAACGGCGCCGAGCCGGTGACGCGCGGGCGGTCTCCGCGGGCCGATCCGGGTGACCAGGCGGCGACCGAGCGCTTCGGATGGGGCGCCGCGTCCGCGCCCGCGGCCCCGGGGGCCCCGTCGGCCCCGTCTTCGCCGGGAGCCGATCCCTTCCCCGGTTCCGGTCGCGGCCCCGGGGCGGCGGCAGCGCCCGGCGCGCCCGCCCATCCCGGCTACGGCGGCTACACCACGGCGGTCGAGCCGGTGCCCGAGACGATCCTGCTGCGCACCCGCCCGCATGCGCGGCGGCTGACGATCCCCGTGCTCATCCTGTTCGCCACCGTGACCGCGTTCGGCTGGTTCGGCGGGCGGTTCCCCGAGGAGTGGCAGAACATCACGGCGCTCGCCGCGGCCGGCGCGCTCGTCTTCTTCGGCACGCTGCTCCCCTTCATCGCGTGGCTCGCCCACCGCTACACCATCACCTCGCGCCGCATCATCGCCCGCCGGGGCCTCTTCGTCGGCGACCGCCAAGACCTCTACCTGGCGCGCGTCACCGACATCCGCGTGCGCCGCACCCCGCTGCAGGCGGCCTTCGCCACGGGCAACGTGCGCGTGGTCGCTGGCCCCGACCTGACCGTCGTGCTGCACGACGTGCCTTCGGCGCGCCTCGTAGCGGAACTCCTCGGCGACCTGACGGAGCACCCCGTCCCTCCGCTGCCGTACGCCTGAGCGCTCCATCAGCAGGTCACCGACCGCGTGGCCAGTATATGAGTTATGCTCGTATTCATGTCATCTCGCTTGGCCATCAAGCTCTCAGCCATCCCGATGTGCGTCATCCTGGGCGCACTCTTGCCGGCCGGTGCCATTTCGTCGGCCATTGCGACCGAGCCGGCTCGCCACGTCACGCTCGAGTCGTCGGGGGAGGTATCCGTTCCGAGCAGCGACGTCTACTCGGTCGCGGTCGATGACCGAGCGGGCCGAGCGTATGTGGTGGAATGGGACCATTCTGTCGACGTCCTCGACATCACCTCAGGCAAGCCGGAGCCTGTTGCGACAATCACCGCCGGGCTGAGCAAGCCGCGCCGGGTCACGGTCGATCCGGCGTCCCATCGGGTATTCGTCGTGG
The DNA here is from genome assembly GCF_052048175.1 of Herbiconiux dendrobii. Classification (NCBI taxonomy): domain Bacteria; kingdom Bacillati; phylum Actinomycetota; class Actinomycetes; order Micrococcales; family Microbacteriaceae; genus Herbiconiux; species Herbiconiux dendrobii. Next base: position 726,763 of record NZ_JBLZQV010000001.1, read on the forward strand.
ATGCCGGCGCTGTGGAGTCGGTGAAGGTGATCGACGGTGATCCCGCATCCCCCACCATCGACCAGGTTGTCGACACCTTTCCCACGGGCGGCACCGGAGGGTATCTGATCGGACTGGATCCGGGGGCAGGCCTCGTCTACGTCACGAACTCCGCCTCGAAGGATGCGTCGATCATCGATCTCACTGCTCGAACGAACCGCACGATACCGATCGGGGACGTCGCGGGAGGGCTGGCCGTGGATACGGTCGGACATCGGGCGTTCTTCTCCAACACCGCTTCATCGTCGATCGTGACTTTCGCCGCGACGGACGGCTCCTACTCGTCGGCGATCCTGAGCCGTCCGCCGAGAGTGCTCGAGTTCGTCGAGGGTCGGCTGCTTGTCGCTGTCGACACCGCTTTCAATGCGCGGATCATTCGGTACGATCCCGCGAGCTGGAGGCTCGAGGAATCGTCTGCAGAACTGCCTACCCAGCCGGACGCAATAGTTACCGATCCGGTGCTGCACGTCACCTTCCTCAGCTATGCCGCAGCCGATGTGCCCGGCATGCAGGCACTTCGCACCTCGAGTCTTGAGTTCGAGGCGGTGTCGGGCGCGCAGTCGTACTACACGAGTCTGGCCACGGGCTCTTCGGGGCAACTGGTCGCGATCCAGCGCACCTCCAGTTTCGCGACGCGCGTGACGTCCTACCGCGTCCTCATTAGCCCACTACCATCGGTCGACCGCATCGCCGGAGCCGACCGGTTCGCAGTCTCGGCGAACGTCGCCGCCGATGCGTTCTCCTCTGGGGTTCCCGTGGCCTACGTCGCGTCCGGGGCGAGCTTCGCCGACGCGCTGTCGGCGTCGGCCGCCGCGGGTGCCCGAGGTGGTCCCGTGCTCCTCGTAGGCAAAGACTCCTTGCCGTCCCCCGTTGCTGCGAGGCTGACGGCGCTCCGACCTCGGTCCCTCATCGTCCTCGGGGGCACGGCTTCCGTCAGTTCGGCCGTCGAAACGCAGCTACGCGCTCTCGTACCGTCGGTGACCCGGATCGGTGGTGCGGATCGATTCGAGGTATCTGCGGCTGTCGCAGCCGATGCTTTCCCTGCCGGGGCCAAGACGGTCTACCTGGCATCCGGAGCCGTGTTCCCGGATGCCCTCTCCGGCTCGGCCGCGGCCGGTCATGAGGGTTCACCGGTGCTTCTGGTGCAGAAGGACGCCGTGCCGACCGCGGTCTCCGCCGAACTCGATCGACTGGCACCGCAGGTGATCATCGTTCTGGGTGGACCGAATACCATCGACGAGTCCGTCGTCCAGACGCTGCAGCAGCGCTGGCCGGTCATCCGGATCGCGGGTGCGGACCGGTACGAGGTTTCCGCGGCGGTGGCGTCCCGGATGGCGCCGCGGCAGGTCTTCACCGTCTACGTGGCATCCGGCGAGGTGTTCCCGGATGCGTTGTCCGGCTCGGCTGCGGCCATCGATGCCGGCGCGCCCGTGCTGCTGATCACCCACGACAGCGTTCCGGCATCGGTCGCGGCGGAAATCCAGCGCCTCAAGCCCTATCGCATCGTCGTGCTGGGCGGGCCTAGCACGATCTCCGACGAGGTCGTGGCTGGCCTCGGTGCCTACCTGCCTGACTGACGGCGCTCGATCGATGGCGCATCGAGGCCGCGGGTATGGTGGATGCGTGACTTTCAGAGTGGGCGTTGTGGGTGGCGGGCAGCTGGCCCGGATGATGGTTCCTCCGGCGATCGAGCTGGGGATCGACATCCGGGTGCTCGCCGAGGGCGAGGGGATGTCGGCCGCCATCGCGGCGACGGCGGTGGGGGACTACACCGACCTCGAGACCGTGCGGGCGTTCGCGCGCGACGTCGACGTCGTGACGTTCGACCACGAGCACGTGCCTCAGTCCGTGCTGCGGGCGCTCGTCGAGGAGGGTGTGCGCGTGCATCCGGGTCCGGATGCTCTGCAGTTCGCCCAGGACAAGCTGCGGATGCGCGAACGGCTCGGCGAGCTCGGCATCCCGATGCCCGACTGGGCCCGCGTCGAGACCCCGGAGCAACTGGACGCGTTCATCGCCGACCACGGCGGCCGGGCGGTCGTCAAGACCGCGCGCGGCGGCTACGACGGCAAGGGCGTGCGGGTCGTCGAATCCGCCGCCCAGGTGGAGGAGTGGTTCCAGGCGCTCGCCGAAGACGGCCGCGGAGGCGCCCTGCTGGCAGAAGAACTGGTCGAGTTCCGCCGCGAGCTCGCGCAGCTGGTCGCCCGGCGGCCGAGCGGCGAGACCACGCTGTGGCCCGTCGTCGAGTCCATCCAGAAGGACGGCGTCTGCGCCGAGGTGATCGCCCCGGCACCCGGTGCCGCCGGCGCCGTGGCCGACATGGCGGCGCGCATCGGGCACACCGTCGCCGAAGAGCTCGGCGTCACGGGCGTGCTCGCCGTCGAGCTGTTCGAGACGACGGATGAGCGCATCCTGGTGAACGAGCTGGCGATGCGCCCGCACAACACCGGGCACTGGACCATCGACGGCTCCACCACGAGCCAGTTCGAGCAGCACCTGCGGGCCGTTCTCGACCTGCCGTTGGGGGCGACCGGCGCGAGCGAACCGTGGACCGTGATGATCAACATCCTGGGCGGTCCCTCCGACGGCGACCTCGACGGGCCGGCGCGCGCCGCGCTGGAAGACCAGCCGACCGCGAAGCTGCACCTGTACGGCAAGACCGCCCGCCCCGGCCGCAAGATCGGGCACCTCACGGTCGCCGGAGAAGAGCTCGACGACGTGGTGTTCCGCGCGCGTGCCGCTGCGGCGTTCTTCCAGAACTGACACTTACGCTAAGAGGCATGCCCTCAGACGTTCCCGACAGCAGGCCCGACGGCACCCGGCCCGTAGTGGGCGTCGTCATGGGGTCGGACTCCGACTTCTCCGTGATGAGCGACGCCGTGCAGGTGCTGAACGACTTCGGCGTCCCCAGCGAGGTGCAGGTCGTGTCGGCCCATCGCACCCCCGAGAAGATGATCGCCTACGGCAAGTCGGCGAGGGAGCGCGGCCTCAAGGTCATCATCGCCGGGGCCGGTGGCGCCGCGCACCTGCCGGGCATGATCTCCTCCGTCACCACCCTCCCCGTCGTCGGCGTTCCGGTGCCGCTGGCCAAGCTCGACGGCCTCGACTCCCTCCTCTCCATCGTGCAGATGCCGGCCGGCATCCCGGTCGCCACAGTCTCCATCGGCGGCGCCAAGAACGCCGCGCTGATCGCCGTCAGCATCCTCTCCACCTCCGGTGACGCCGCGGGCGACGCGCTCGCCGACGCCCTCGACCGCTATCGTTCCGAGCTCGCCGAGCTCGTCGAGCAGAAGAACACGGACCTGCAGACCCGCCTATGACGACCACCGCCAACTCCACCGCGAGCCCGATCCGGTATCCGGATGTCACCTCCTCCCAGGCCATGACGGTCCGGGGGTGGTGGCTCGTCGTGCTCAACCTGCTGATCCCGGGATCCGCCCAGGTGCTCGCCGGCAACCGCAAGCTCGGCCGTTTCGGGCTCTACTTCACCTTCGCGCTGTGGATCCTGGCCGTGCTCGGCCTCATCATCTACGCGATCTGGCCGCAGGTGATCTTCTCGATCGCCACCAACCCGATTCCGCTCACCATCGCGCAGGGCGTGCTGATCGCCTATGCGGTGCTGTGGGTGGTGCTCACGCTGGACACCCTGCGCCTGGTGCGCCTGGTGCGCGTGGGGGAGCGGGCGCGTCCGGCGCTGGCCGCCTTCTCGGTGGTGCTGCTGGTGCTGACCTCGGGCGGAGCGGCGGCGGCCGCGTACTACGCCAACGTGGCGCAGTCGGGCCTGAGCTCGGTCTTCAGCGCGCAGGCCGCGGCCGAGCCTCCGGTCGACGGCCGCTACAACATCCTGCTGCTCGGCGGCGACGCCGGGCCCGACCGCGACGGCATGCGGCCCGACAGCATGACCGTGGTCTCGATCGAGGCCGACACGGGGCGGGCGACGATGATCGGCATCCCGCGCGACCTGCAGGACGCACCACTGGTGGCGGACTCGCCGCTGATCGGCACCGACTACGCGCCCGACGGCAGCTACGACTGCGGTAGCGACTGCCAGATCAGCTTCCTCTACCCGCGCGTGATGGCCTTCGACCAGGACCTGTATCCGAACGCCGAGGCCGAGGGGTCCAACGCCGGGGTCGAGGCCACGAAGGATGCCATCGAGGGCGCCCTCGGAATCACCATCCAGTACTACGTGATGATCGACATGCAGGGCTTCTCCGACCTCATCGACGCGCTCGGCGGCGTCGACATCAACGTCACCGAGGAGCTGCCGATGGGCGGCGACGAAGAGGGCAACGAGGTCGAGGGCATCATCTGGCCCGGTGAGCAGCACATGGACGGCTACACGGCCCTCTGGTACGCCCGCTCCCGCCACACCACGAGCGACTACGACCGGATGGAGCGTCAGCGCGAACTGCAGACGGCCATCCTGAAGCAGTTCCAGCCGGTGAACGTGCTCTCGAAGTTCCAGGACATCGTCTCGGCCGGAACCCAGGTGGTGCAGACCGACATCCCGCAGTCGACGCTGGCCTACTTCCTCGACCTGGCGCTCAAGACGAAAGACCTCCCGATCGACAACGTCGAGCTCACGCCCCCGCTGATCGACCCCGAGGCCCCCGACTGGGACCTCGTCCGCAGCACGGTCTCGAGCGCCCTGGTGCTCTCGAACTCGACGCCCGCTGGTTAGCTGCCGGGGGCGCCGGGCTTCGCTCGTCGCTCCCGGGGCTCGCCGGTCCCTGCCCGGCGAGCCGCGACCTGTGAGCGCGCGGTCGAGGGACGCGGCCTGCGGTCGCATCCCTCGGCCACACGCTCACCTTGGGTCGTCGAGTACGGCCTGTTGCGTTCGTGCGCTGTGCCGATTGTGTCGGTTACAGATCAGCGTGCAGCTGCCAGACCTTGTCGGCGCTGTCGCGCCACGAGAACGCTCGCGCCCGGTCCAGCCCGGAGATCGACAGCCGCTGGCGCAACTTCGCATCGGAGACGACCGCGCCGATCGCCTCGGCGAGCTGGCCGGCGTAGGCGTCGGCCGTGGTGCGCTCCACCACGAAGGTGGATCCGGCGGCCACCTCGAGCAGGGCCGGCACGTCCGCGTGGATGACGGGGGTGCCGAAGTTGAAGGCCTCGACGATCGGCAGGCCGAAGCCCTCCGCGAGGCTCGGGAACACGAACACGGTCGCCCGATCGAGCAGCAGCGCCAGGTCGGAGTCGCTCACGAACCCGAGCACCCGGATACGGGACGCATCGACCCCGGCAGCGGCCGCGACCGAGGCCACGTCGACCTCGCCCCACCCCTCGGGGCCGGCGATCAGCAGCGGCAGGTCGCCGGTGGCCGGATGCGCGAGCGCCTGGATGAGCGCCGCGAGCCCCTTGCGCGGCTCCAGCGTGCCCACGGCCAGCAGGTACTGCTCGGGCAGGTCGAGCTCGAGGGCGCGTGCGGCCGGGTCGGAGGGCAGCCGCAGCTCGTCGCTCACCGCCCCGCCGATGACCCGGATGCGGTCGCCGAAGTTGAGGTAGCGCGAGAGGTCTTCGGCCACGGCGTGCGTGGGCACCACGATCGCGTCGGCGTACTTCGCGGCGCGCTTCGCCATCGCCTTGTGCCAGCTGACGCCGCGGGGTGTGAGGGTCGACGGATGCGTCCACGGCACGACGTCGTGGATCGTCACGGCCGTCTGCGTGCCGAGATCCGATCGCCGGTCGTGCTTGCGTACCGGGGCGAGCAGGCTGGTGGCGTGCACCATTCCCTCGCCGGAGGTGCCGATGAGCCCGTGCTGCCAGGCGGCCGACAGCTCACGCCGTGGCAGGGTGGCCCGGTGCAGCCCGGCGAGCCCGGGGAGCTTGGCGCTGACCTCGTCGGCCTTCTCCTGCGGCACGGCCGAGAGGATGCCCTCCACGTCGCAGCCGCGCGGCGCGGTGACGACGAGCTGCTTCGTGAGTTCGAGCGTGTAGCGCCCGATACCGCCGGGAACGGGGGCCACCAGCTGATCGATGATCACCCGTAGCGTGGCCATTACTCTCCAAAAACTCCCGAGGTGGTCGCCTCATGCAGGGCTGTGCGCCAGGGGCGCATGGGCGGTAATCCTGCTCGGGACCACGCGTCGTGCCCGAGTACGGAGTACGCGGGACGCGGGGCAGGACGGACGAACTGCGAACTGTCCGTTGGACCGACTTTAGCAGGGTCCAATCCGGCTTCCTGAAAGGTTGCCTGGGCGAACTCGAACCACGACGCCTGCCCGGAATTGGTGCCGTGATAGATGCCGGCCGGAGCATCCGAGTCGGCCAGCAGCACCAGCTGACGGGCGAGGTCCGCGGTCCAGGTGGGCTGCCCGACCTGGTCGGCGACCACCGTCACGCTGTCGCGTTCGCGGCCGAGGCGCAGCATGGTGGCGGGGAAGTTCGCGCCGTGCCGGCCGTACAGCCAGGCGGTGCGCACGACGTAGCCACCGGCCGGGTTGAGGCCGAGAACCGCCGTCTCGCCGCCCGCCTTCGTGCGGCCGTAGGCGTTCAGCGGATCGCGCGGCTCGTCCTCGGCGTACGGCGAGGTGGCGTCGCCCTGGAACACGTAGTCGGTCGAGATCTGGAACAGCTTCGCTCCGGATGCGGCCGTCGCCTCCGCGAGGGTGGCGGGGCCGACCGCGTTCACCACACGGGCGGCGTCTTCGTCGGTCTCCGCCGCATCCACCGCGGTGTAGGCGGCGCAGTTGAAGACGACGTCGATGCCCGAGACCGCGGCGGCCACGGCAGCCGGGTCGGTGATGTCGAGCTGTGAGCGGGTGAGGGCGACGACGTCGCGGCCCTCCAGAGCGTCTTGGAGGTCGCGGCCGAGCATGCCGGCGGCGCCGGTGATGAGGTAACGGGTCACGTCAGAGCACGCAGCCGATCAGGCCAGCGCGGCGCGGGCCTTGAGCGGCTCCCACCACTGGCGGTTGTCGCGGTACCACTGCACCACGTCGGCCAGGCCCTGCTCGAACGGCACCTGGGGCTCGTAGCCGAGCTCGTTCCGGATCTTGGAGATGTCGACCGAGTAGCGCAGGTCGTGACCGAGTCGGTCGGCGACGCGGTCGACGTACGACCAGTCCTTGCCGGTCGCGTCCAGCAGCAGCTGTGTGAGCTCCTTGTTGGTGAGCTCGGTGCCGCCGCCGATGTTGTAGATCTCCCCGGCGCGGCCCTTGGTGAGCACCATCGCGATGCCGCGGGTGTGGTCGTCGACGTGCAGCCAGTCGCGGATGTTGTTGCCCTCGCCGTAGAGCGGGACGTGCTTGTCGTCGATCAGGTTGGTGACGAACAGCGGGATGACCTTCTCCGGGAAGTGGTAGGTGCCGTAGTTGTTCGAGCAGCGCGTGATCGAGATGTTCATGCCGTGCGTGCGGTGGTAGCTGCGGGCGAGCAGGTCGCTGCCGGCCTTCGAGGCCGAGTAGGGCGAGTTCGGCTCGAGCGGGCGGTCTTCGGCCCAGGAGCCCTCGGCGATCGAGCCGTAAACCTCGTCGGTGGAGACGTGCACGAAGCGGGGGAGGTTGTTGCGGAGCGCGGCGTCGAGCAGCTGCTGGGTGCCGAGCACGTTGGTCTCGACGAAGATCGAGGCGTCGCGCACCGAGCGGTCGACGTGGGACTCGGCGGCGAAGTGCACCACGGCGTCCAGGCCCGGGAACAGGTCGTCGAGCAGCTGGCCGTTGCGGATGTCGCCGTTGACGAAGGTGAGGCGCGGTGAGTCCTTCACCGGAAGCAGGTTGTCGAGGTTGCCCGAATAGGTCAGCGCGTCGAGCACGACGACCTCGGCGCCCTCCAGGCCCGGGTACGCGTCTTCGAGCGTGCGTCGGACGAAGTTGGAGCCGATGAACCCGGCGCCGCCGGTCACAAGAATCTTCATGGTGGGGGAGTTCTCCTCGCAAAGTTGTCGCCACCGATTGTAGCCGCAGCCCTCCGCCGCCCCCTGTGCGCCGCGCATGGGAGCCGGATCGAAGGGGGGACGTGTCGTGGGGGAGGGTCACAGGGGGCAGCACCTAGAGTGGCACCGTGACAGAGCCGGGTGGTGTGCGCGGCGACGAGCCCGCCGAGCGCCCGGGGCTCATCCTGCGGCTGGTCAAGGATCAGCGGGTGGCCTTCCTGCTCGTGGGGGCGACCAACACCGGCGTCGGGTTCCTGCTGTTCATCGCGTTCGACCTCACCGTCGGGGCGTGGGTGGATGCGGCCGTCAACGAGACCGTCGGGTCGCTCGCCGTACTGGCCTGCGCGCACGTGCTCGGCGTGCTCTTCGCCTTCGTGCTGTACCGCAAGTTCGTGTTCAAGGTGACGGGGCACGTCTGGCGCGACCTCGCCCGGTTCGAGAGCGTCTACCTGGTGTCGATCGGCATCAACGCGGTCATCCTGCCGATCCTGGTGAACCTCGGCTGGAACCGGATCCTCGCGCAGCTCTCCATCCTCGTCATCACGACCCTCATCAGCTATTTCGGCCACAAGGGGTTCTCCTTCCGCCGCCAGGCCGAAGCGGCCACCGAGATCGACCTCGCAAGCCCCGAGACCCCTGAGACCCCCGAGACCCAGACCCACCCACAGAAGGGCGAGCGCTGATGCCCCAGCTGTCCGTCGTCATCCCGGCCTTCGACAACGCCGACTTCATCGCCGCCACCGTGCGCTCGGTGCTGAGCCAGTCGCACGGCGACTTCGAGCTCGTGGTGGCCGACCACGCCTCGACCGACGGCACCCTCGCCGTGCTCGAGCGCTTCGCCGGCGACACTCGGATGCGCATCCTGCACACCCCGGCCGGTGGCGGTGCCGAGGCCAACTGGAGGCGCGTCTCGGAGGCCGCGACCGGCGAGTACCTCAAGCTCCTGCCGGGCGACGACGTGCTCTACCCCGGTGCGCTCCAGGCGCACGCCGAGGCGCTCGACGAGAACCCGTCCGTCGTGCTCGTCTCCAGCCCGCGCGACATCATGGACGCCCGCGGCAAGGTCACCATCCGCAACCGCGGCCTGCAGGGCGTGCCCCGCCGCCGCCAGCCGGGCGCCGAGGTGGTGCGCCAGACGGTGCGCCGCGGCACGAACGTGTTCGGCGAGCCCGGATGCGTCACCATGCGCCGCGCGAACCTCGAGGAGGCGGGCGGCTGGGATGCCCGCTTCCCCTACCTCATCGATCAGACCGGCTACTCGAAGGTGCTCTTCGGCGGCGGCGACTACCTCCCGGTCGCCCGCACGCTGGCCGGCTTCAGGGTGAACGCGGGCCAGTGGAGCGTGGCCCTCGTCGGCCAGCAGGCCGAGCAGGCCAAGGCGTACCACGCCTGGTGCCGCACCCAGGCTCCGGAGACGATCAGCGCCGCCGACGTGCGCCTCGGCGACCGCCGGGCCGAGCTGATGGCCCTCGCCCGCCGCGCCTACTACACGGTGACCGCTCCGCGGATGCGGGTGAAGGCATGATCGATCGCGTCGCCGCCCGCCTCGCCTCCTGGCGCTGGCTGCCCTACGCCCTCGCGGCGCTGTTCTCGCTGATCGCCGTCTGGTGGGGCCTCAACCTCTGGCGGCTCGACTGGAAGGTGCCGCTGTACTACTCCGGCGACGCCCTCGCCGTGGCCTCGCACTTCAAGACCATCATCGAGACCGGCTGGTTCACCCACCAGCCGAACCTCGGCGCCCCGTACGGGCAGTACTACAGCGACTACCCGCAGGCCGACAACCTGCACTTCATCGCCGCCGACGTGCTGCGGCTGTTCACGAGCGACTTCGGCGTGGCCATGAACGTGTACTTCGTGCTCGGCTTCCCGCTGGCCGCCATCACGGCGGTGTGGTTCCTGCGCCAGGTGGGCGTCAGCCGCGTGCTCTCGGTGGCGCTCGCCGTGGCCTTCGCCATCGCGCCGTACCACTTCATCAAGGGGCAGGGTCACCTGTTCCTGGCCGCCTACTTCGTGGTTCCGCTGGCCCTCGGCATCCTGTTCCGGGTGGCCACCGCCAAGCCGCTCTGGTCGCGCAAGGTCATCAGCGGGCGCAACGCGGCGACGGTCGGCACGCTCGTGCTGCTCGGCACCGCCTCGAGCTACTACTCCGTCTTCGTGGCGCTCGTGCTGGCCATCGTGGGCCTGGCGAAGCTCTGGCAGACGCGCGCCTGGCGCCGCTTCTTCGGGGCCGCCGCGGCGGGCCTGCTGATCGCCGGAACCATGCTCGTGAACCTCATCCCGAGCATCCTGTACCGGCTCGCGAACGGCGTGAACGAGGCCGTGCTGGTGCGCAGCCCGCCCGAGGCGGAGCTGTACTCGTTCAAGCTCTCGAGCCTGCTGCTCCCCGTGCCCGGCCACCGCTTCGGGCCCTTCGCCACCCTGCGGCAGCTCTACGACACCTACTACCCGCTGCCCTCCGAGGCGCCCGCGCTCGGCCTGATCGCCGCCGCCGGCTTCGTGTCGCTGATGGTCGTGGCCGCCTACTTCCTGCTCGTGGGCGGCAAGACCCGCTGGCGCGCGCCGAAGAGCTACGTGCGCACGCTCGCCATCCTCGCCGGGCTGACCTTCGTGGCCTTCCTGTTCGGCACCGTGGGCGGGCTCTCGACGCTGCTCTCGTTCATCGACTTCCCGATCCGGTCGTGGAACCGCATCGCGATCCTGATCGCCATGCTGTCGCTCGCCGCGCTCGGCCTGATCCTTGACCGCTTCGTGCGGTGGCTCGCCACCAGGCGGCGCGCGCGGGATGCGGCATCCGCCCGCCCCGCCCGCCGCTGGCTGGTAGCCGTGCCGCTCGCCGTGCTGCTGATGCTGCTCGCCGCCTGGGACCAGATCCCGCCCGTCGACCCGGCCGCCCGTGCCGCGACCGTGGCGAGCTTCGACTCCGACGACGCCTTCGTGAAACAGATCGAGGGCACGGTCGACCAGGGCTGCCTGATCTACCAGCTGCCCTACATCGCCTTCCCCGAGTCGCCGCCGGTGAACGGCGTCACCGACTCGGAGGAGATGCGGATGTTCCTGCACTCCACGGATCTGCGCTGGTCGGCCGGCGGCATCAAGGGCCGCGCGCCCGTCGACGAGGTCGGCGCCTACGCCTCGCTGCCGGTGCCGGCGATGGTGATGGCCGTGCAGGCCATCGACGGCTGCGGTTTCGTGGTCGACCGCGCCGCCTACGCCGACGGCGGCGAGGCGATCGTGGGTCAGCTCGAAGCGGTGACCGGCACCGGATCCTCCGCGTTCACCTCGGACGACGGCCGCTTCACGTTCATCCGGCTCGGCTCGTGATAGCTTCTGGTGCCGTGGAGGACGCGGGGCGCGATGCGACGATCTACACGATCTCGGTGGTCGTGCCGGTCTACCAGGGCGAGCGCACCCTCGCGGCGGTCGTGGCGGAGCTGGATCCCTACACCCACGGGGCCAGAACGCCCGAGGGAGTCGATTTCCGGATCGACGAGATCATCCTCGTGCACGACAACGGGCCCGACCACTCCGATACCGTCATGCGTGCGCTCGAGCAGCAGTACGCGGCCGTGCGCATCCTCTGGCTCAGCCGCAACTTCGGCCAGCACGCCGCCACGCTCGCCGGCATGGCCGCCTCGACGGGCCGCTGGATCCTGACGATGGACGAGGACGGCCAGCACGATCCGGCCTCGATCGGCGCCTTCCTCGACACCGCGATCCGCGAACGCGCCGGCGTCGTCTACGCCCGCTTCACCAACGAGCGCCCGCACGGCTTCTTCCGTGCGGCGGCGTCGAAGTCCTCGAAGCGGATGCTCGGCGCGGCTTTCCACCTGCCCGACGCCAGCCAGTTCCAGAGCTATCGCCTGGTGCGCGGCGACGTGGGCCGGAAGCTGGCCGAGTTCGCGCAGGCCGGCGTGTACCTCGACGTGGCGCTCTCCTGGGTCACCAACCGCGTCGCGACCGCTCCGACCGTGCTGCGCAGCGCCGACGGCCGGGTCTCCGGCTACTCGCTGCCGGCCCTGTTCGCCTACTTCTGGCGGATGGTGCTGACCAGCGGCACCGCCGGGCTCCGCGCGGTGAGCGTGCTCGGTGGCGTGATGGCGCTGCTCGGCCTCGCCGTGATCGTGTACGTGGTCTTCACGCCCCAGGTGGGCGCCGATCCGGATGCGGCCGGCTGGGCCTCGCTGATCGTCACGCTGCTGCTGTGCTCGGGCGCGATCCTGGTGTCGCTCGGCGTCATCGCCGAGTACATCGGCGTCTCGCTGAACGTCTCGATGGGCCGTCCGCTGTATCTGGTGGTCGACAACCCGGAGACGATCATGCCGGAGGACGGGCCGACACGCCTCGACGTGCCCACCCCGACGGCGCTGCCCGACACCGGTACGATCGACCTGCCGACGGGCCTGCTCGCGGCCCACCACCGACCCACCCCGGCAGTCCGGCCCGAACCGACCGTCGCACCCCACGGAACGGACCCCACCCCCGGTGCCCGATGAGATCGTCTTCAGCCGCCCCTACCGCTCGCCCGGCGAGCTCGAGAACCTCGACGCGGTGCTGCGCTCCGACCACGCGCACGGCGACGGCCCGTTCACGGCTTCGGCCAGCGCTCGGCTGACCGGCATCCTGGGCGCCCGGCACGCCCTGCTCACGACCTCGTGCACGCACGCGCTCGACATGGCGGCACTCCTGCTCGATCTGGGGCCGGGCGACGAGGTCATCGTGCCCGCCTTCACCTTCCCCTCGGCCGCCACGGCGATCGTGCTGCGCGGGGCGACGCCGGTATTCGTCGACATCGACCCGTCGACCGGCAACATCGATGCGCAGCAGGTGGCGGATGCCGTCACCGAGCGCACCAAGGCGGTCACCGTGATGCACTACGGGGGTGTGCCCGTCGACCTCGACGCCATCCTGAGCATCACGCGGTCGCGAGGGCTCGCGCTCGTGGAGGACAACGCGCACGGGCTCGGCACCGCCGGGCTCGGCACGGTGGGGGCGCTGGCCACGCAGAGCTTCCACGACACCAAGAACGTGCACTGCGGCGAGGGCGGGGCGCTCGTGGTGAACGACGCCGCGCTGCTGGAGCGGGCCGAGATCGTCCGCGAGAAGGGCACCAACCGGGCGCGCTTCCTGCGCGGGCAGGTCGACAAGTACACCTGGCAGGACGCCGGGTCGAGCTACCTGCTCTCCGAGCTGAACGCCGCCGTGCTGGATGCCCAGCTGGCCGCCTTCGACACCATCCAGCAGGAGCGTCACCGGGTCTGGGACGCCTACGCCGCCGGGCTCGCCGACTGGGCCGCGCCGCGAGGCGTGCGGCTGATGTCGGACGACGCCTCGCTGCAGCACGCGGCGCACCTCTACTACCTATTGATGCCCTCGCACGAGCAGCAGCAGGGTCTGCTCGCGCACCTGCGCGGGCTCGGCGTGCGCGCCGCCTTCCACTACGTGCCGCTGGACACCTCGCCCGCGGGGCTGCGGTTCGGGCGCTCGTTGCGCCCGGGTGCCGCGCTGCCGGCCAGCGAGGACTTTTCGCGGCGCTTGGTGCGCCTGCCGCTCTGGGCGGGCCTCACGGATGCTCAGGTCGAGCGCGTGCTGGACGGCGTGCGCTCGTATTCCGCCTGACGGCCGGCCCGGGATCGCACCCGGATGAGGCTTCTGTGACACACGTGTCTATGAACTTTCCTCAGAACCCGTAGACTGTGCGTGGGGATACGCCGGACTCATCACAGGGATCGAGTCGGCGTGGGTAAGCGGTGGACGGAATAGGTAGGAATGTTCACCACGTTCACGAGCATCACCGTGCAATCGGTGCTGTTCCACACCCCTGTCGCTGCGCTCGAACGCACCCTGGCGAGCCTGGACCGCGTGTCCCAGCTCGGCCAGAGTGCCGGAGAGCACGGCCTGGTGAACGTCTCCTACGGAGACTGTTCGCCCTCACCCTCGCTGACGCCACCGCAGGTGGCCGAGCTCACCGCGCGTTTCGACGGCATCAACGAGATCACCTATCGGCACTTCGGCGAGAACCTCGGCCACGGCGGGGCGCAGAACCGGCTGGCGGCCGACACGGTGACCGACCGGCTGATCATCGCGAATCCGGATGTGCTCCCCTCGCGCCGGGCGCTCGGTGCACTCACCGCGTTGCTCGAAGATCCCACCATCGGGATCGCCGAGGCCAAGCAGCTGCCGCTGGAGCATCCGAAGGACTACGACCGCGTCTCGGGGGCCACCTCCTGGGCCTCGGGAGCGTTCTCGATGTTCCGCCCCGCGGAGTTCCGCGATCTGGGCGGCTTCGACCACGACTCGTTCTTCCTCTACGGAGACGACGTCGATCTGTCGTGGCGATACCGGTTGCGGGGGTTCCAGGTGATCTTCCAGCCCGCGGCGGCGGTGTTCCACGACAAGCGGCTCGGCCCCGACGGCGAGTGGCTGGCCTCCGACACCGAACGGTACTTCTCGGCCGAGAGCGCCCTGATGCTGGCGCACAAGTGGTCGCGCGACGACGTGCTCGAGCGGTTGCTGGAGTCGATGACCGGCTTCCCCGACGAGATCGTCCGGCGCGCCGTGGCCGGCTACCTCGACCGGCGGGAGCGGGGCGTGCTGCCCGAACGCCTGGACCCCGAGGGCACGACGGGCGAGTTCGTGGCCGGGAACTACGCGGTGCACCGATGGTGAGGGCGGATGCGGTGAAGAAGTACGACAACGCCTACTCGATCGAGAACCTCTACGGGCACGTGATCTCCCTGCTCGGCGAGCACCTGCCGGAGGGCAGCGAGGGCGCCGTGCATCTCGACATCGCCAGCGGCTACTCCGCCATCGGCGAGGTGGTGGAGGGCGAGTTCGGGCTGCACTACGTGGGTGTGGACATCGACCCCGTGGCTCTGGCGGCCGTGCGGCAGCGCGGGCTCGAGGTGCACCAGGCCGACCTCGCCGAGCCGGGCGGCATCCTCGCGGCTCTCACCGCGGTGATCGCCGGCCGGCGGGTGGCGTCGGTGAGCGTGCTCGACGGGCTCGAGCACATCGCCGACGGGAGCGAGCTGCTCGCCGCCATCCGGGCCGTCGTGGTCGAGCACGGCGCCGTGAGCGTTTTCAGCCTGCCCAACGTCACCCACCGCGACGTGGGCTACAAGCTCGCGCTGGGCTCGTGGGAGTACACCCCCACCGGGCTGCTGGATGCCACGCACCTGCGGCTCTTCGGCGAGAAGTCGCTGCGCGAGACCTTCGCGGCCGCCGGGCTGTATCCCATCGGGCGCAACGACTACTCGCTCGCCGAGAGCGACCAGCACTACCCGGCGGGACATCCCGCTCTCCAGCCCGGCACGAACCTCACCCGGTTCCTCGACGAGCTGCGCGACGCCGCCGAACCGAGCGGGCGGGTGAACCAGTTCGTCTGGGCCTGTGTGGCGGGGCCGCAGAAGCCGGTGCGGCACGAAGCCGAGCCGGCCGGCCCCTTCCTGACGGTCGTCATCCGCACCCAGGGCCGCCGGATCGCCGAGCTCGAGGAGGTGCTGCTGTGCCTCGCGGGCCAGAGCAGCACCGACTTCGAGGTCGTCGTGATCGCGCACCGCACCAGTGTGGAACAGCAGCTGGGCGTCGAAGCCGCCGTCGAGGGGGTGCCCGCCTGGCTCGCCGAGCGGATCCGCATCGTGCACGTCGACCACGGCAACCGGGCGACGCTGCTGAACACCGGGCTCGAGCAGGCCCGAGGCCGCTACGTGGCCGCGCTCGACGACGACGACCTGGTGTTCGCGCACTGGGTGCAGGCGTTCGCCGACCTCGAGCTGAAGTTCGGCGGGCGCGTGCTGCGCAGCGTGTGCGCGCGCCAGCAGGCCGACCGGGTGCGGGTGCGCGAGGCGGATGCCACGCGAGCGCACTCCGGCATCACGATGCCCTACGCGCGGGAGTTCTCGTTCATCGAGCACCTCTCGCTGAACAGCACGCCGTTCATGTCGGCGGCGATCCCCCGGGCGCTGTACCGCGACCTCGGCATGCGTTACGACGACACGCTCACCACCACGGAGGACTGGGACTACCTGCTGCGCGCCGTCTCGGTGGTCGGCGTGGCCGACTCCGGGGTGCTGACGGCCGTGTACCGGGGCTGGGTCTCGCAGGATTCGTCGATCACCGAGCACGTGCACGACGAGTGGATCCTCAACCAGTACGCCGTCGACCGCAAGGTCGACGCCCGGCCGGTGCTGCTGCCGGCGGGCGAGACCCGGGCCATCCGCAAGCTCGTGCGCCAGGCCTCGGCCGCCTCGGTGCCGCCGCCCGCCCCGCCCGAGCGCGACGTCGAGGCCGAGGTGGAGCAGCGCACCCGCGCCCGCGTGCGGGAACGCGACGACCTGCACCTGCGGGTGGTCAGCCTGCTGGAGTCCCGTTCCTGGCGCGCCAGCGCGGGCATCCGGGCGGCGGGCCTGCTCACCGGGCGGGGCCGGCCGATCAAGGCCAGCCAGGTGCTGCGGATGCCGGACGAGCAGTTGCGCGAGGTGATCGCCGCGATCGAATCCTCGCGCTCCTGGCGGATCACGAAGGTGCTGCGGCGCGGCTGACGGGATGCGCGGTCCGCCCGCGGCGCGTCGGCCGCCGACGGGCGGGCCGCGGGTTGGTTAGACTCGCAGCGTGCAATTCCGCGAACTGAGCATCCCCGACTCCTACGAGATCACGCCGAAGCAGTTCGGCGACGACCGGGGCGTCTTCCTCGAGTGGTACCGCTTCGACAAGCTCGAAGCGGAGATCGGCCACTCCATCGACCTCGCTCAGGCGAACACCTCGGTGTCGAAGAAGGGGGTCGTGCGCGGCATCCACTTCGCCGACATCCCGCCGTCGCAGGCCAAGTACGTCACCGCCACGCACGGCGCCGTGCTCGATTTCGTGATCGACATCCGGGTGGGCTCGCCCACCTACGGCCAGTGGGACTCGGTGCTGCTGGACGACGTCGACCGCCGCGGCATCTACCTCGCCGAGGGGCTCGGCCACGCCTTCGTGGCGCTCACCGACGACGCCACCGTGTCGTACCTGGTGACCTCCACCTTCGCCGCCGAGCGCGAGCACGGCATCAACCCGCTCGACCCCGAGATCGAGCTGCGCTTCCCCGAGGAGGCCGGCAACCTGCTGCTCTCGCCGAAAGACACCGAGGCGCCGTCGCTGGCCGAGGCCGCCGCGTCCGGGCTCCTGCCCACCTGGGACCAGGCTCGCGCGTTCTACGCCTCACTGAACGACAAAGCGTCGAACGAGAAGGGCCGCTGAGCATGCGCGGAATCATCCTGGCCGGCGGATCCGGCACCCGGCTCTGGCCGATCACCAAGGGCATCTCGAAGCAGCTGATGCCGATCTACGACAAGCCGATGGTGTACTACCCCTTGTCGACGCTGATGATGGCCGGGATCAGCGAGATCCTGATCATCACCACGCCGGAGTACAACGAGCAGTTCCGCTCCCTGCTGGGCGACGGCAGTGAACTCGGCATCCGCCTGGAGTACGCCGTGCAGCCCTCGCCCGACGGGCTGGCGCAGGCCTTCATCATCGGCGAGGAGTTCATCGGCGACGAGAGCGTCGCGCTGGTGCTCGGTGACAACATCTTCCACGGTGTGGGTCTCGGCTCCTCGCTCCGCACGAACGGCGAGATCGAGGGCGCCCGCATCTTCGCGTACCACGTGGCCGAACCTCGCGCCTACGGCGTGGTGGAGTTCGACGAGAACAACGTGGCCGTCTCGATCGAGGAGAAGCCGGTCGAGCCCAAGTCGAACTACGCCGTTCCCGGTCTGTACTTCTACGACAACTCGGTGGTGGAGATCGCGAAGTCGATCGAGCCCTCGGCCCGCGGCGAGCTCGAGATCTCGACCGTGAACGAGCGCTACCTCGAGCGCGGCGACCTGCACGTGCAGGTGCTCGACCGCGGTACGGCGTGGCTGGACACCGGGACCTTCGAGTCGATGATGCAGGCCTCCGAGTACGTGCGCGTGATCGAAGACCGGCAGGGCTTCAAGATCGGCTGCATCGAGGAGATCGCCTGGCGCGCCGGCTGGATCGACACCGAGCAGCTGGCGAAGCTGGCGGCACCCCTGGTGAAGAGCGGCTACGGGGCCTACCTGCAGACGCTGATCGCCTCCGCCGAGTAGGCGCACGCTGAGCACGACCCGCCGCGCCGGGCGCGCCGGCTCCTGGGCCACGGCGGCGATCTGGCTGGCGGTGCTCGCGAGCATCGTCTTCCTGCCCGAGGGCTTCACCCGCTGGCTGCTGCCGAAGGACGCGCTGTTCGCGATCGCCGCGGTGGCCGCCAGTCTGGCTCTGCCGCGCGGACGGCTGCCGCGCTGGGTGCTCGTGGCGGTGGCCGCCGGCACCCTGCTGCTGGCCGTGGGGATCGCGTTCGCGGTCAGCCCCTGGGCGGCGTTCTGGGGGCGCTGGCCGCGATACGAGGGCGCCGTGGGGCTCTCGGTGTACCTCGTGGCGGTGTGGGCGGGTGCGCGACTGCTCGGGCCCGGCGCGGGGCGGGGCATCCGCACGTTCTGGTCGGCCTCGGCCGTGGCCAGTGTCGCGCTCGGGGTGATCGGGGTGCTCGAGTCGGTCGGGATCGATCCGATCCCCACACCGTGGGAGCGGCCCGGGGCGCTCGCCGGCAACGCGACCGACCAGGGCATCCTGGGCCTGATCTTCCTGGCACTGTTGGTGCTGCCGGCGGTGGGCGCGGCGCGGGAGGCATGGGCCGGTCGGCGCGGTGCCGGCGGTGGCGCCGGCGCTGGCGGTGTTGGAGGTGGCCGGGACCGCAGGGGCGGGCGACCGATCGCCTGGGCGCTGCTGCTCGGAGCCGGGGCCGGCTTCGGGCTCGTGACGGTGGCGGTATCGGCTTCGCGCGGGGCGTTCCTCGGCGCCGTGCTCGTGGTGCTCGCGCTCGCCGCGCTGCAGGTGACCTCGCTGGGGCTGCGGCGTCCGCGCGGCGCGGGGGCGGATGCGGTGGCGCACCGCCGGCGGCTGGTGCGCGGTGTGCTGATCGCCGTCGGCAGCCTCGTGCTGCTGGTCGGGGTCGCGCTCGCAGTGCCGCTCACCCGAAGCCGGCTGCTCGGCCTCAGTCCGCTGTCGATGACGACCGTCTCGGACCGCGTGCTGATCTGGCAGGAGTCGTTCGCCATCCTGGCCGGACGGCCGTTCACCGGTGTCGGACCGAGTGGGTTCGTGGATGCGGCACCCGGCTTCCAGAGCGCCGAGTGGTACGCCAGCGTAGGCACCGAGACCACGCTGGACTCCCCGCACAACGTGCTGATGCAGGCCGCGATGGCGGGCGGCTGGCCGCTCGCGGCGCTGCTGGCGGGGGTGAGCATCGCGATCGTGGTGGTGGGCTGCCGCCGTTGGGCCGCCGCGGTGCGGGCGACGGCGGTGCCTTCCGGGCCGCCTGCGGCGGTGGCTGCGGCGGTGGGTTCGGCTCCGAGAGTGTCGATGGTGGGGGGCATGCCGGATGCGGTGGCCGCCGATCGCGCGCTGCTGCTGTCGGGCGCGCTCGCGGCGCTGCTCGGCACGGCGGCGGCGCTGATGACCTCGTTCACCGTTCCCGCGACGGCCCTGCTGTGCTGCCTCCTGGTCGGGGCGCTCGTGGCGCGGCCGGTGATCGCGGGGGAGACGCGGCGGGAGTCCGCCGCATCCGTCGGCCGCGTGCGCGTCGGGCGCGCGGTGCGCACCGGGGTGCTCGCCGTGTGGGCGGCGTTCCTGGTGGTGTGTGCGCTCGCCGAACTGCCGCTGCAGGCGGGGGCCTCCGAGGCCGAGGCGGGCCGTATCGCCGCGGCCGACGCGGGCTTCGGGGTGGCGCAGGCGCTGCGCCCCTGGGATGCCGACATCGCCTCGATCGCCGCGCAGCAGCTCAGCTCCGACGACGTGCCCGCGGCCGCGCGGGCGGAGGCGGCGGTCTCCGCCGAGCGCTGGGCCCGTGAGGCGCTGGCCACCGTGCCGAACTCGATCCCCACGCTCAAGGCCCTTGCCACCGCCGAGCGCATCCAGCACGACGACGACGGCCTCCGCGCCACCCTCGACCGCCTGGCCGCGCTCGTGCCCCTCGACCCCGACGTGCGCGCAGCCCGCGCCGCCCTTCCCTGAACCCGACCCTCCTCGCGACCCGTCGATTTCGGCCCTGAAATGCGCCGGGAAGGGCCTAAATCGACGGGTCGCGAGGAGGGGCGGGCGACGGATGCGCGGGTCGCAGCACGGGGGAGCGGGGGCGGGGCCGTAGCGTGAGGGGGTGCGATCGATGTTCCGACCTGTCCGACGGCGTTCCGGCCGGCTGCTCCTCGTCGCCGCGGTCGTGACCGTGGCGGCCCTGTGCGGCGCCGCGACGTCGGCCGCCGCCGAGGTCGCGCCGAGCCCCGAGGGATCCGCCCCGTCCGAAGACGCCCCGGCCCCCGACCCCACCGCCGAACGCCCGCGGATGTCGAACCTGCCCGCCGAAGCGTTCACCTCCCAGGCCGCCGAGCTGCCCGCCGACCTGAGCGAGGCCATCCGCCGCGACCTCGGCGAAGACCCGGCCGACTACCTCGCCCGCACGAACGCGGCCCTCGAGGCGAGCGACGTGGTGGAGGGGCTGCAGGCCGAGGGCATCGAGGTGCTCGGCTCACGCCTGGACGGCACCCAGCTCGTGGTGAACATCCCCGAGGGCGCTGCGGATGCCACCGGCGGCGACGCCGCCGCATCCGTCGCCGAGGTGGGCGCGGTGGCCGAGACCGGGGCCCCGGTGGTGCCCGACTACTCCGATCAGAAGCTCACCGCGATGGCCGACCTGATCGGCGGCCAGGGCTTCCAGTTCGTGGCGGCCGGCCTCACCTACGTCTGCTCGACCGGCTTCGTGGGGCGCTACGGGCCGTATCCGCAGACCCAATTCATCACCTCGGGCCACTGCATCGAGCCGGACCGCGACACCGGGACCTACTACTACGAGTCGCGGCAGGCCAGGGCGGGCAGCGCCCCCTCGCGCGGCGAGATCATCGGAGCGCCGGTGGAGTCGCTGTTCCGGTTCGGTTCGGGCGCCGACGTGGGAGTCGTCGCCAGCAACTGGAACCCGCAGCCCAAGGTCTCCACCTGGGGCGGTGGCCAGGGCGCCCTCGGCGACGGCACCCCCGTGACGATCACCGACATGACGACCGGCATCGTCGGCTCGCCCATCTGCAAGTCGGGCCGCACCACGGGCTGGACCTGCGGCACGGTGCTCGTGGTCAACGAGTCCTACCCGGTGTACAACCACTCGGGCGTGCCGCAGTACGTGAACCTCACGCTCACCGACGTGTGCATGCTGCCGGGCGACAGCGGTTCGGCCGCGGTCGTCGGCACGGCCGCGTTCGGCCTCGGATCGGCCGGCAGCTACGTCGGCGACTGCAACCGCGCGGGCCAGCCGAACGCCATCAGCGCCTTCTTCCCCATGCTCACCAGCAACGGCAGCAAGAGCGTGTCGAACACGGTGCCCGACTGGGAGCTGAGCGTGGTCGTGCCGACGCCGACCGTGTACCGGCCCTCGTTCGTCGGCGACGCCATCCGGGGCACCCTGCCGGGGGCCGGCCCGCGGCACCGGATCGACATCACCATCGACGGATCCTCCGTCTACACGGTCACTCCCGGCACGAACGGCGACTGGTCGCTGGCCCTGCCGAGCGCGCTGCAGAGCGGCCGGCACAGCTATTCGGTGAAGGCCCGCTGGGGCACGTTCTCGGTCTCGAGCGCCGTGACCGACACCTACCAGCTGCAGGCGAAGCCGGCCGTCGAGCGCATCAGCGGCGCCGACCGCTACGAGGTCGCCCTGCAGATCTCGAAGAAGACCTACCCGGGCAAGGCCGACGTGGTGTACCTCGCCACCGGTCAGAACTACCCGGATGCGCTCAGCGCCGGCCCCGCCGCCGTCAAGCAGGGCGGCCCGCTGCTGCTCACCCAGCCGACGGTGCTGCCCGCCGCGGTCAGCGCCGAGATCAGCCGGCTGGCACCGAAGACGATCGTGATCGTCGGCGGACCGAACTCGGTCTCCGAGGAGGTGGCCGCCCAGCTGGCGACGCTGGCCCCCTCGGTGGTGCGCCTGCAGGGCGAGGACCGCTACGCCGCCTCGCGCGCCGTGGCGCAGTACGCCTTCGGCACGGCCGCCCGCAGCTACGTGGCGACCGGCGGGAACTTCCCCGACGCCCTGTCGACAGGATCGGCCGCCGGTTCCCGCGGGGTGCCGATCACGCTCGTGAACGGGGGAGCGGCATCCGTCGACACCGCCACGGCCCAGCTGTTCCAGGCCCTCGGTACGAACCAGATCACCATCTCCGGCGGCCCGAACTCGGTCTCGACCGGCGTCGAGAGCTCGCTCAAGTCGTTCGCCACGGTCAACCGCCTCACCGGCAGCGACCGCTTCACGGCCTCGCAGGCCATCAACCGCGCCACCTTCACCTCGAGCAGCACCGTGTACCTGGCCACGGGCTACAACTACCCGGATGCCCTGGCCGGCGGAGTCCTGGCCGCCAAGTCGGGCGCCCCCCTCTACATCGTGCCGACGGAGTGCGTGCCGCGAGGCGTCATCTCCGACATCGGCTCACTGAAGGCCACGAAGGTGGTGCTGCTGGGCGGCCCCAACTCTCTCAATGCGAACGTCGGCGCGCTCACGGCGTGCGCCTGGTGATCCCCGTCCCGGCGTCCGGGGTGGCCTTCCTGCTGTGTTCCGCGGTCATCGTCTTCTTCGACTGGGTGCCGACACCGCTGAACCGCAACATCCACAGCCTCACGGTTCGCGAGCGACTGCCGAGCACCGTCATCCATTCGGTGACCGGTCTCGCCTTCGCCTCCGCCGCCCTGCTCGGCTGGATCTGGGTCGTGGTGGCGGCTGTCGCCTGGTACGCCGTGGTGCTGTTCGCGGCGCTCCGCAACTGGTGGTTGCCCTACCTCGTCGGCACGGGATCGGCGGAGGTGTCGGAGGAGGACTTCGCCCGCCACTACGGGGAGAACACCTCCGTGCTGCCGCGTCGCAGCACCGGAGTGATCGTCCCCGACCTCCAGCACTGCATCATCCACGCGAGCATCGTCCTGGCCTTCGCAGTCGCGCTGACCCTGTCGATCGCGGGCCTCGGAGAGCTGTTCGGCTGAGCAGCGCGTCTTCCCGTGCGCGACCCCCAAAGGCGCTTTTGGCGGTGGGTGGGGGCGGGGCGAGAATGGGCGCATGGCCACCCTCGACGAGCTTCGTGCGACCGCGCATCCCATTCGCCTGCAGCTGCTCTCCCTGCTGACCGGTGCCGCGCTGAGCGCGGCGGAGGCGGGACGGGAGCTGCGCCTCTCGCAGGCGACGGCGAGCTATCACCTGCGGGTGCTCGAGCGCGCCGGACTCGTGCGCGTGGTCGAGGTGGTGCGCGTGCGCGGCGGGGAGGCGAAACGGTACCGGCACGAGTCGTCGGCCCGGCCGTTCGCGCTCGGCGACCCGGCGACGGCCACGCCGGCCGCCCGGGCCGCCGAGGAGGTCGCCCAGTACGTCGAGGCTCTCGCGGGTGAGCTCCGCCGGCGGTCGGCGGCGCGTGCGGACGGGCCGCAGGTGACGACGGATGCCGAGCTCTGGGTCGATCCCCGCGTGTGGAACCGGGTGGTCGCCCTCGTGGGCGGTGCGTCCGCCCTGCTGCACGCCGAGGCCAGGCCGCCCCGCACGCCGGGCACGGTGCCGGTGTCGATGACCGCGGCCCTGTTCCCGCTCCGGCGCCCATGAGCACCGCCCCGCTCGTGCCCGAACGACCGTGACCGCGTCCGGCGCTCCCGAGGCGGCGCAGGATCTCGACGCCCCGCCCGGTGCGAACCCGCTGCGATACGCCCCGTTCCGGTGGCTGCTCGCCGCGCGCACCACGAGCATCCTCGGCAATGCGGTCGCCCCGATCGCCCTCGCGTTCGCGGTGCTCGATCTCACCGGCTCCGTGACCGACCTCGGACTGGTCGTCGCGGCGCGATCCGTGGCCAACGTCGCGGTCCTGCTCCTCGGCGGCGTGATCGCCGACCGTCTGCCCCGGCACCTCGTGCTGGTCGGGACATCCCTGGCAGCCGCGCTGTCCCAGGGGGCGGTGGCCGCGCTGGTGCTGACGGGATCGGCCACGATCCCGCTGCTCGTGCTCCTGGGCGTGCTGAACGGCGCGGTCGCGGCGGTCGCGCTGCCCGCGGCAGCCGCCCTGGTGCCCGAGACGGTTCCGGCGGCGTCGTTGCGGCCGGCGAACGCGCTGCTGCGTCTGGGGCTGAATGCCGCGGGGATCCTCGGCGCGGCGGCGGGGGCGGCGCTCGTGAGTGCGGTCGGGCCCGGCTGGGGCCTGGCGATCGACGCGGGGGGATTCGCGATGGCCGCGGTGCTCTTCGGGCTGCTGCGCCTGCCGCGACGGCGGACCACGCCCGGCGGTGAGGCGGCCCAGGGCTTGCACGCCTCGGTGCTGGGTGATCTGCGGGACGGCTGGCGGGAGTTCACGCGACGCCGCTGGGTGTGGGTCGTGGTCGCGCAGTTCGGGGTGCTGAACGCGGCCTTCGTCGGAGCGACGACGGTGCTCGGGCCGGTCGTCGCGGATGCCTCGTTCGGACGGGGCGGCTGGGGTGTCGTGGTGGCGGCGCAGACGATCGGACTGGCCGTCGGCGCGGCCGTCGCCATCCGCTGGCGTCCGCGCCGGGCCCTGGGGATCGGGGTCGGACTCATGGCCGTCACGGCCCTTCCCGTCGCGACGCTCGGTATCGCGCCCGCGCTGCCGGCGCTCGTCGTGGCGTTCGCGATCGGCGGTGTGGCCCTGGAGATCTTCGCCGTCGCCTGGGATCAGTCCCTGCAGTCCCACGTGCCCCGCGAAGCTCTCGCGCGGGTCTACTCCTACGACATGGTGGGATCCTTCATCGCCATCCCGCTGGGCGAGGTGGCGGTGGGGCCGCTCTCGCAGGCCCTCGGCATCGCCCCCACGCTCCTGGCCTGTGCCGCGCTCATCGTCCTCGCCACGCTGGCCGCCCTCACGGTGCGCAGCGTCCGCACCCTCACCTGACCTGCCCCGAGCCGCCGGCCGCTAGCTCAGATACCGGTAGAACTCGCGCTTGAGGTCGCCGAGGTTCCAGTGCTGGTTCGTCTCCGCGAGCACGAACTCGATCTCCACGGGCAGCTTAGCGAGGGTCTGGCCGTGGGTCTTGGCGAAGTGGGTGAACCAGAGGTCGTCGAGCAGCCAGTAGCGCTGCGGGAGCTCGGTGAAGAAGCGGTCGTCGAGGAAGATCGACAGGTCGCAGATCATCCCGCCGGGCCCGACGTGGTCGACCGGGCCGCCCACGACGGCGGGCGTGCGGTCGAAGTAGTCGTCGGAGGCGACGGTGAACGCCCACCAGGCGTGCACGACGCCGGGCCGGTGCACCGAGAGCGCGGTGCGGACGAAATCGGGCTGCACGTCTTCGTCGTCGTCGATCACGATCACCGGGCCGGGATCGACACCCGCACCGACGCCGGCACCCGCGCCCGCCCGGCGAGCGGCCGCGGTCGCCTTGGTCGCCAGTACCCGCGCCCAGTAGAAGCGCGCGATCGACCCGAGGTTGTACGGGCTGCGGACCAGCCGCACCGAGCGCAGGGCTCCGGATGCCTCGAACCCGCGCAGCACGCCGGCGTAGAAGTCGTGGTCGGCGCGGTTGTTGTTCCAGAGGTACAGCGCCACGCCCGGAGTGCCCTCCTGGCCGTCGAGCAGCCGCAGCATCGCCTCGAGCCGCTCGGGCCGGTTGAACAGGCACATCAGCACGGGAACCTCGGAGCCCGTCTCGCCCCAGACCCGCTCATCCGTGGGCCGGAAGCGCCCCTTCAGCAGCCGTCGCCGCACGAACGCCTTGGCCAGGCGTCGCGGAGAGGTCGGTGCGGCCATTCCGAAAAGCCTAGCGTGCGCGCAGCCAGGCGACGGTCGCCTCGAGGCCCTCGCGCAGCTGCACCGCGGGCACCTCGGGGAACAGCGTCGCCAGCACCGAGCCCTCGGCCTGGGAGTGCAGGATGTCGCCCACCCGGGCCGGCGCGAACTCCACAGGCACCGGATGCCCGAGCACGTCCTCGATCTCGGCGATCAGTTCGAGCAGGCTGGTGCGCACCCCGAAACCGAGGTCGACCGGCTCGTCGTGGGCGACACCGCGCACGATCGCGTCGGCGATCACCGCGCAGATCGACTCCACGTAGGTGAAGTCGCGCGACTGCTCGCCGGTGCCGTGCACGGTGACCGTCTCGCCGGCGACGGCCCGCTCGAGGAACGCGGGCACGACGGCGGGGTAGGCGGCATCCGCTCGCTGTCGCGGCCCGAACACGTTGAAGAAGCGGAAGGCCAGCACCGGCAGGCCGAAGCTGCGCTGCCAGGTGAGCGCGTAGGCCTCGGCGGCGAGCTTGGTGGCGCCGTAGGGGCTCTCGGTGCGCGGGCGCATCCGCTCGTGCTTGGGCAGGTCGGGCAGCGATCCGTAGACCGCCGACGACGACGCCACGATGGTGTGCACCAGTCCGGCGGCCCGGGCGGCCTCCAGCACGGCCACCGTTCCGGTGACGTTGACCTCGTGCACGTGCAGCGGCCGTTCGAGGGACTCCTGCACGGAGGCGACCGCCGCGAGGTGCACGACGGCGTCCACCCCGTCGACGGCCGAGGCGAGCACGGCGGGGTCGAGCACCGAGCCCTCGATCAGCGTCACGTCGACGCCGTGGAGGTTCTCGCGGCTTCCCGCGCTGAGATCGTCCAGAACCCGGATGCTCGTGCCCGATCGTGCGGCCAGCACCCGGCAGAGGGTGCTGCCGATGAACCCGGCGCCGCCGGTGATCAGCACCGTGAGGGGTCGGTCCGGGTCGGGACGGCCGCCGCCGGGCGCGGCCTCAGCCCCGGTCACGCGTCAGAACCCGTCGCACCTTGTTCTCGACCCGCACCAGCGGCCGGTGCTCGAGCGCGGCCAGCCGGGCCTCGAGCGAGGCGACGTGCACCCGGGTGAGGTCGAGCTCCTGGCGCGTGCGGGCGAACTCGGCCTCGACCGCGGCGGCCTCGTCGGCCGCCCGCTGCTGCTCCTCGGCGAGCTGCTGCTCGAAGGCGGTCTTCTGCTCGGCCAGGGCCAGCCGCTGCTGCTCGGCCGCCGCCACCAGGCTCGCGTGCGAGCGCGACTCGGCGTCGCGCAGCGCCGGCGCCACCGACCGGAACCGCTCCAGCACCTCGGCCTCGAACGCGCCGTCGGGCACGGGGGAGGCGAGCGCGGTCAGCGTGTCGTCCCGGCGGAAGTGGCCGGCGGCCAGTCCCTCGGCCAGCTCGGCCTCGTCGGGGTGCCGCAGCAGATAGAACGGCAGCAACGCGCCGGCCTGCAGTCGCCGGTAGTCGCGCATCCCGTGGTGGTTGGGGCTCGGGGTGAGTTCGGGGTTGTCCTCGTAGGCACGGCCGGCGATCTCGACCTTGTTGCGGTACTGCTCCCAGGAGCGCCAGGGCACGTGCAGCACCTCGATGGCGAGCGCTTCGGGGGGCACGCCGCGGGACTCGAGACTGACGAAGTGGTTGCCCTGGATGACGTCGATCTCCGGGTCGCCGACGTGCACGGCGTCGGCCGTCGGGTGCGCGCGCAGCCCGGTGGCCCGCAGGGCCGCTTCGGGGCGCTCGTCGCGGTAGGTCAGCCGCCCGAGACCCGATCCGGATGCCGCGGCCGGCCCGGTGAGGTTGATCACGGGCACGAGGAAGGCCTGGATGGCCGGATCGAGCTGCTCGAACACCTCGTGCAGCGTGAGCGCGCGATCCACCGGCACGAAGAACTCGTCGGCGTCGGCGTTGATCACCCAGTCGGCGCCGTGCAGCGATGCCGCATCCCGCGCCATCTGCGTCACCACGGGAGCCTGCTGCTTGCGGTGGACGGGATCGTGCCGCAGCTGGATCAGCCCGCGGTCGGCGTAGCCCTGCAGGATCTCGGTGGTGCCGTCGACCGAGCCGTTGTCGGTGACGATCAGCAGGTCGATGCCCTGGGCCAGGTGGTGATCGAGCATGGCCCCGATGATGTCCGCCTCGTCGCGGACCATGACGGTCATGGCGAGCTTCACCGTGACGGCCTCCCTCGTGTTCGCGTGCCCGGTCGCACCGGACGCCTTCGCTTCCGACGACCGCGTCGGGTCGGTCGTGCCGGAATGCGCTCCCAATACCCTAGCCTCCGGCCTTCGAACGGCGGCTGACGACTGTCGAGCGGAGTGTCAGTCCGAGCGACAGCGCCGTGCGCACCGGCCAGAGCAGCGCACCGGAGTACTTCTTGGCCAGGAACCGCTTCGCGCTCTCGTGATGGGCCTGCAGCATCCGGCCCGATTCCCCGCCCGTCGTGGAGTGGGCACCGGTGTGCACCACGGCCGCCGCGGGTTCGTAGACGTTCCGCCAGCCGGCCTCGCCGAGGCGGTAGCCCAGGTCGACGTCTTCGAAGTACATGAAATAGCCGGTGTCGAAGCCGCCGAGGGCGTCGAACACGGAGCGGCGGATGAGGAAGCACGATCCGGAGAGCCAGCCGGCGTCCCGGCGCACGGGGTTCTCGCCCACCTGCACGCGGTACGACCTCGTCCAGGGGTTGTTCGGCCAGACGTTCGCGAACAGCGCGTGACCGATGCCGTTGCGGATCGAGGGCACCGAACGGGCCGAGGGATAGGCGCTGCCGTCGGCCTCGAGGATCTTGGGGCCGATCGCGCCGGCATCCGGCAGCTCGGCCATCGCCGCGACCAGGACGTCGATCGAGCCGGGGCGCAGCAGCACGTCGGGGTTGCTGACGAGCACGAAGTCGATCGCAGGATCGAGGGTGGCGACGACCTCGTTGATGGCGTGCCCGTAGCCGAGATTGCCGCTCATCGGCCGGTAGTGCACCGGCACCTCGGGGGCGGCGGATGCGGCGGCGGCGATCGCGGCCTCGAGCTCGGGCCGGGCGGAGGAGCCGGGCTTGTTGTCGGCGACGTGCACCTCGAGGCGCGCCTGCTCGGCCGCAGCGGGCACGGATGCGAGGAAGGGCACGAGCACGCGGAGCGAGTCGAAGCTGACCGTGACCACGGCCACACGTGTGGGGGCGGCGCTCATGCGGCCGCTCCCGTGCCGGCGCCGGTTCCCGTCTCGGCACCCGTCTCGGCATAGACCTGCTCGTGCACCCCGGCGCAGGCGGCCCAGGTGAAGGAACGGGACCGCTCGAGGGCGGCCGCTCCGAGCGCCCGGCGCCGCTGGTCGTCCGCCAGCAGCGCACCGAGCGCCGCGGTCATCGACCGCTCGTCGGGTTCGGTGTAGGCCACGGCCTGGCCGCCGACCTCGGGGATCGAGAGCCGGTCGGTCGTGAGCACCGCGGCTCCGCACGCCATCGCCTCCAGCACCGGCAGGCCGAACCCCTCACCGAGCGAGGGATACGCCACGAGCCGTGCGCCGCCGAGGAACGACGAGAGCTCGTCGAGGGGCAGGTACCCGGCCTCGACCACGCCCGAGTCGGCGCGGAGGTCGTCGAGCATCCGCGCCGCCTCCTCGTCCCACCCGCGGGAGCCGGAGAGCACCAGGGCGGGGGAGTCCTCGCCGCGGGCGGCGCGCTCGCCGCGGAGCCCGGCGTAGGCCCGCAGCAGGGCCGGCACGTTCTTGCGCGGCTCGATGGTGCCGAGGAACGCGATCCAGCCCTCCGGTCCGTCGAGGCGGTGGTGCCGGCCGAAGTCGGTGACCGCGGAGGCCGCCGGTGGCGCGAACACCTCGGCGTCGACCCCGAGGTAGGCCACCCGGATGCGCTCGGCGTCGATGCCGACGGCGTGGGCCACGGCGTCGGCGGTCGCCCGGCTGGGGGCGATCAGGGCGCTGGCCGACCGGGCTGCGCGCCTGGTCCAGAAGGTGAAGAAGGTGCGCTTCAGCCGCGAGTGCACCTCCGGCTCGCTGAAGAAGGTGGCGTCGTGCACGGTCACGATGCGGGCGCGCCGGGTGAGCAGCGGATGCGTGTAGTGCGGCGAGTGGATGGCGCGCACACCGAGTTTCGCGGCCAGTCGGGGCAGCCCGGCCTGCTCCCAGGCGAAGCGCACGGGGCGAGACCGGAGGGAGGCCGGGCCGGCGTGGTAGCGGTGGCCGGGAGCGGCCAGCCGCAGCCGCGCGATGTCGGTGGGCTTCGCCACCACCTCGAGAGCGATGCCGCGTTCCTGGAGGCCGCTCAGCAAACCCTCGATGTACCGGGCCACCCCGCCCCAGTTCGGCGGCAGCGAGGTCGCGTCCAGGAGGACGGGGATCTGTTGGCTCACCGGATCAATCCTCGGCTTCCTCTGGGGCAGCGAGCCCGAACAGCGCGCAATCCAGCATACTCATCGCGCGCCGGGACCGTCCTGAGGCCGTGCGGCGTGCGCGGCGGCGTGGGGGGCGTGCGCGGGGCAGCGTGCGTGTGCCGGCTCAGTCGTCGACGAGGAACTCCGCCACCGCGGAGCGCGGGACGAGGGAACGGCGGTCGATGCGGGCACGCAGGCGCAGGTTCGCGGGGGCGAGGCGCAGGGCGGAGCCCAGCGAGCGCGCCCGGCGGCGCGCGTCGGTGCGGTTCGCCGCCGACGGGCGCAGCGCGGCGCGGACGGCCGATCGGACGGTGGCCGCCGAGGTGCGGGCGGCGGCGGTGAGCGCGACCCGAGCCGGTGCGGTGCGCAGGGCGACGAGCATCCGGTTGCGTTCATTGCTGAAACGGAATATCTCGCTCCCGGTGCCGGAGGAGGCGGCGTGCGCGTGCCGCGCGGTCGCCGTGGGCTCGTACCGGATGCTCCAGCCGCCCCGGCGCAGACGCCAGGACAGCTCGGTGTCCTCGTAGTACATGAACAGGCTCTCGTCGAACAGCCCGGCCTGCCCGAGCGCCGAGGCGCGCAGCACCGCGGCGCCGCCGCAGAAGCCGAACACCTCACCCGCCGGGCGATCGGCGCCGGCGGCCCCGCCCACCGGCCGCAGCCAGTCGCGGTCGCGCCCGTTGCCCGAGCGGGTCATCTCGTTGCCCGTGCTGTTCAGCAGCTCCACGCCGTCGTCGTCGGTGCCGCCCGCAACCCGCCGCCAGAGCGCGCCGTCCGGGCCCACCAGCCCGCCGTCGCCGGGCGAGCCCGTGACGGCCTGTCGCCACCGCCCCTGCAGCACGATCCGCGCGGTCACCGCGCCGGCCGCGGGTTCGGCCCACAGTGCGCGCACCAGGGCGGCCACGAAGCCCGGCTCCGCCACGGCGTCGTTGTTCAGCAGCACGTACGCATCGGCGGGGCACGCGCGGATGCCGGCGTTCACACCGGCTCCGAAGCCCCCGTTGCGCCCGGCATCCACCACGAGGTGCTGCGGATGGCGCTCCCGCAGTTCCTCGAGAGAGCCGTCGCCCGATCCGTTGTCCACGATCACGACCCGCAGCCGGATGCCCGGCAGCGTGCCCTCAGCAGCCAGCCCCGTCTGACGCTCCAGCGAGGCCACCGCCTCCGAGGTCAGCGCGGGCTGCCGCCAGTTCACCAGCACCGCGGCCACGGTGATCTCGGCGGACGACCCGTTCGACGCGATCATCTCAGGCTCCGAGAACGCGGATCTCCGGCTCGGCGTGCAGGATGCCGACGGCCAGTTCGTAGTGCGGCACGTCGAACGACACGGCCTGCGGCACGTCGGCCAGGTGCTTCTTCTCGGAATCCATCAGCGTGGAGTTGATGAAGTACTTGCCGGTGCCGAACTGCGCCCCGCGGATGACGAACTCCACGGTTCGGGGCTCGCGCAGGGTGCCCATCGACACGCCCAGACGCAGCGACGCGGTGCCGTACACCGGCACGCCCTGCACGTTGTCGATCTGGATGGCGGCGATCCAGTCGTCAAGGCCCGTCGGATGCCGGTAGGTCACGCGCACCACGAGGTCGTCGCCCGGGCGCACCGGCTCGCCCTCGGCGCGCCCGGCGGCGTGCACCGTGGTGGCGAGGATGGAGCCGTTGTCGACCGGGATCTGCTCCTCGTGCTTGGCGTTGTGCGCCTCGGCCTCCTCCTGCCGGCGCCCCTCGAGCACCTCGCGGAAGTCGCGTACGGCCTCGTGCGGCACGCCGTCGAACAGCACCTCGCCGCGGTTCAGCAGCACCGCGCGGTCGCAGAACTCGGTGATCTGGCCGAGCGAGTGGGTGACCAGCACGATCGTGCGGCCCTCCCGCTGGAAGGAGCGGATCTTGTCGAGGCACTTGCGCTGGAAGGCCTCGTCGCCCACCGCCAGCACCTCGTCGACCAGCAGCAGGTCGGGATCGACGTGCACGGCCACCGAGAAGGCCAGTCGCACGTACATGCCCGAGGAGTAGAACTTCACCTGGGTGTCGATGAAGTCCTTGATGCCCGAGAACTCCACGATGTCATCGAAGTAGAGGTCGGTCTGCTTGCGCGAGAGGCCGAGGATCGAGGCGTTGAGGTACACGTTCTCGCGGCCGGTGAGGTCTTGGTGGAAACCGGCGCCGAGCTCGAGCAACGCGGCCAGGCGGCCACGGCGCCGGATCGAGCCGGTGGTGGGCTGGATGATGCCGCCGATGGTCTTCAGCAGCGTCGACTTGCCCGATCCGTTCGGCCCGATCAGGCCGATGGTCTGGCCCGAGGTGATCTCCAGCGACACGTTCTTCAGTGCCCAGAAGTCCTCTTTGAACTGCTTCGAGCGGCCCGCGTTCACCAGGCGTTCCTTGAGGCTCTTCTCCTTGCGGATGATGAAGCGCTTCGAGACGTCGTTGACTTCGACGACGGGGGTATTACCGGCCACGGATCACAGCTCCTGTGCGAAGTCGCCCTGAAGGCGGCTGAAGACTCGTTGGGCGCCGAACAGGGCCAGCAGCCCGATGGCGGCGGCGATCAGCATCCGCAGCGCCAGGTGGGGGAGGGGCACGCCGTTGGACGCTTCGCTCCAGAAGGCCTCCTGGAAGCCGAGCACCGCCAGCGTGATGGGGGAGTTGACGTACACCTCGAGCAGCCACTGCGGCAGGATCGCCGCGGCCTGCTGCCAGGAGTAGAGGATGGGCGAGGCCCACATGAGCAGCAGCAGCACCACCTCGACGAGGTACTGGATGTCGCGCAGGTACACGTTCAGGGCGCCGAGCAGCAGCGCGATGGCGGTTCCCCAGATCAGGATCAGCACGAGGGCGCCGACCCCGAACAGCAGCTGAGGGCCGAACGAGAGGGTGCCGATGACGGCCGCCGCGATGATCAGGATGACCATCTGCACCACGAAGTTGAACAGCGCCGATCCGACGGCCGCCAGCGGGAAGATCTCCCGCGGCAAGTAGACCTTCTTCACCAGCCCCGCGTTGGCGATGATGGAGCCGGTGCCGGCTCCCACGATCTCGCTGAACAGCGTGTAGATGGTGAGACCGGCGAAGATGTAGACCGCGAAGTTCTCGATGTTGCGGGCGGCGCCCAGGAACTGGCCGATGACCAGGTAGTAGATGAACAGCTGCGTGAGCGGCTTGGCCAGGCTCCAGAGGAACCCGCCGGCGCTGTCCTTGTAGCGCGACTTCAGCTCGCGGCCGGTGAGCAGCCCGAGCAGCCGGCGCTGGGCCCAGATCTCGCGGACGGATGCCACGGTGCCGGTGACGCCCTTGCTGCTGCCGCCTGCGTACTGCCACGGCTCATCCTGCAGCCGGGCCGCTCGCGCGGCCGGGGACTCTAGTGCGGAGCCAGCCATATCACGGCCTCCAAGGCGTATCGTGCGGCAGCCGGAAAACTGCCGCGTTCGAGGATACATGACGCCACTGCGCGGCCCTCCCAGCGACGCGGGCAGGGTCGGCGGGGCCTCAGGAGCGCGACGCGCTGCGGTGGTTCAGGCGCGAGCGCACCTTGCCGGCGAGCGAGCCGAGGCCGCCGTTGGCGAGGTAGTGGCCGGCCAGCGCCAGGTCGCGGCGGAGGCCGTGGCGGCGGGTCGAGATGCGCTGGAACTTCTCCTCGGCCGTCACCGGACGGGCGCGACCGGGGCCGCCGCCGGCGAGCAGCGACGACGAGCCTCCGGATGCGGCGGGGTCGCCGGCGAGCGAGCCCAGCACGCGGTCGGCGGCCGGATGCGGGTCGCGGCAGAACTCCACCAGCGGCTTCAGCGTCTCGTCCCAGGTGAACTGCTCGCGCACCCGGGACACGGCGGCGACCGCCGCCTTGCGCTCGGGGGCCGCGTAGAGCATCCGCTCGAGGGCGTCGGCCAGGGCGTCGACGTCGCGTTCGGGCACCGAGACGCCGAGGCCCTCC
This sequence comes from Herbiconiux dendrobii, assembly GCF_052048175.1. NCBI lineage: Bacteria > Bacillati > Actinomycetota > Actinomycetes > Micrococcales > Microbacteriaceae > Herbiconiux > Herbiconiux dendrobii. Next base: position 760,804 of record NZ_JBLZQV010000001.1, read on the forward strand.
TTCTCCACCAGGTCGCCGAAGCTGTCGCCGCGGGTCGTCACGATCGGCAGGCCCGCCCACAGGTAGTCGAGGATGCGGGTGCGGAACGAGAAGGTCGTCTCGATGTGCTCGAAGTGGGTGCTGACGCCCACGTCCGCCTCGAGCAGGTAGTTCTGCCGGTCGTCGAGGTCGACCCAGGAGTCGTTGAAGAACACGTTCTTCCCGGTGAGCCCCAGATCCGCGGCGAGCTGCCGGGTCTTCTGCACCACGGCCATCTCGGGCACATCCGGGTTCGGATGCGTCACGCCCATGAAGAAGAGCTTCACGTTCTTGCGGCGCTCGGCCAGCTGGCCCACGGCCCGCACCAGCGTGAGGGTGTCGAACCAGTTGTAGATGCCGCCGCCCCAGATGACGACCTTGTCGGTCTTGCCGATGCCGGGCACCACACCCCGGATGGCGTCGCGGGTGTGCCGCGGGGGCGTGGAGTCGAGCCCGAACGGCGCGAGCGAGATCAGCTGGTCGAGGGTGTCGTCGGCGGCGTAGTTGGCCGGGTTGATGCGGCCGAGCGCGGCCAGCTGGCCGAGCCAGAACAGCCGCTGCCGCTCGGAGGCGCAGAGGAAGAAGTCGGCCCGGGCCAGCTGCTGGTTCAGCACGTCGGTGGCCGAGCGCACGATGTTCGTCCAGCGTTCGGTGCCGAACTCGCGGCCCTGCTCGAGCTGCTCGAGGTGCATCGGGTCGTAGATGTCGGCCACGATGATCTTCTGCGACTTCTGCAACGTGGTGAAGTGGTGCAGGGCGTAGCCCTGGAAGAAGATCACGTCGGCCCACTGCTCGTGCCGGCGCATCTGCCGCTCGTTCTGCAGCTGCACGTGCTCCACCTCGAAGCGGTCGGAGGTGCGCGCCGCCGCGTTCCAGGTGAGCAGCCGCACGTCGTGCTCGGCCGAGAGCGCCTCGCTGATCTTCCAGGCGCGAAGCCCCGGCCCCGCCATCTTCTCGCCGAGCGCGTCGCCCGTGATCACCAGGATGCGCCGCCGGTCGGTCGAGGCCTCGATGGAGAAGGCGTCGACCACGGCTCGGAAGCCGGAGAGGTAGGAGGAGCCGCCCAGCAGCGGGTGGATCATGTTGCCGAACAGCCGGAACAGCTCGCCGTCGGTGCGCCGCCGGCCGGCCTGGATCGTGTCGCGCGACACGCTCAGCGACTCCAGCTCCTCCACGAACTGGTCCAGGGCGAACAGTCCCGCCAGCGACTCCTTCGAGACGGGCGTCGTCTCGTCGAACTCGGCCGCGGCATCCGTGCGGTCGAAGCGCCGGATGTCGAAGGCCTGCGAGTCGAGGTCGCTCTTGGCGACCGCGCGGCGGGCCAGCAGCGCCATGGCACCGGGCAGGAACCGCGCCAGGTTCTCGTCGGAGAGGTTCTTGTAGAGCGTGGCCAGCGCATTGCGCTCGAGCAGATAGCTCTCGCGGTACGGCCCGAAGCTGCGCATCGAGGCGTGGTGCTTGTGGAAGACCGCGGATGCGGGTGCGAACCGCACCCGGAGCCCCGCGAGGTTGAGCCGCCAGCCGAGGTCGACGTCTTCGTAGAACATGAAGAAGCGCTCGTCGAAGCCGCCGGCCGCCTCGAAGGCCGAGGCCCGCACGAACAGGGCCGATCCGGTGCCGTAGAGGATGTCGCGCGGGGCCTGGAAGCGCTCGTCGTCGGGCTGGTTCTCGTGGTCTTTGTAGCCCATGCCGAACCAGGTGAGGCTGCCGCCGACGAAGTCGACCACCTTGCCCTCCCAGTCGAGCACCTTGCTGCCGACCGCGGCGACCGAGGGGCTGATGTCGAACTGCTCGATCGCCCCGCGGATCCACTGCGGATGCGGCTTCGCGTCGGAGTTGAGGAAGGCCACGAACTCGCCCCGGGCGGCCTGGGCGCCGAGGTTGGAGCCGCCCGCGAAGCCGAGGTTCTCGGCCGACTCGATCACCCGCACCCGGGTGTCGCCGGCGAAGGCGGCGGACAGGCGCGCCAGGCTGTCGTCGCCCGATCCGTTCTCCACCACGACGACGTCGAGCTTGTCGGCGGGCCAGTCGACGGCCGCGAGCTGCGAGACGCACTCGATCGTGTCGTCGGCCCCGCGGTAGTTGACGACCACCACGGACACGACGCCGGATTCGGCGGGCAACGCTCTCTGCTTCACCCGTTCAGCCTATCGCCGGTGCGCCTGGCGGCATCCGGAGCGGCCGTGCCTAGGATCGGTGCCATGGTTCGATCGACACTGCTCCGCCTCACCGTCAGCTCCCTCCTGGCCGTCTCGGCGGGCGTCGCACTGGCCGGCTGCGTCGACGGATCGGCGGCGCCGTCGAGCACGCCCACCCTCACCGCCAGCAGCACTCCGACGCCCACCGCCACCCCCACGCCGACCGCCACGAAGACGCCGGCCCCGTCGCCGACGCCCACTCCCACGCCGACCCCCACCGCTCCGGTGATCACGCCGGTGAGCGTCGAGATCATCAACGCGGCGTACGACCCCTCCTCCTCGGCCATCTCGGTGGCGGGCATGGTGACCGACCTGGTGAGCTCCACCGGCGTCTGCATCGCCACCGCCACCCAAGACACCCAGTCGGCCTCGGCGCAGTCGCCCGGCATGGCGGATGCGGCCGTCACCTACTGCTCGAACCTCGCCGTGCCGCTGCCCGCCGGCGCCACCGGCACCTGGTCGGTGGAGCTCTCCTTCGCCGACTCCACGCACTCCGGATCCACCAGCACGACTGTCTCGGTCGGCTGAGCGGCGGGCCGCTGGGGGCCGCCCCTCGCATTCGGCTGGCTCGCAGGCTCCGACATCCGTAGCCCACTACGATGGATTGGTTTCCCCTGTCGAAAGTGCGGTAGCAGCGATGAGCTCAGTCCCTCCCACAGGCGACGTCGACGTCGCCAACGAACTGCGCGAACTCCGCCTCGAGGTCGCCGCCTTGCGCTCCCAGCTCGCCCGTCGCACGGCCGAGACCGAGGAGTACCGCCGCCGGCTCCTGGCCGCGCGCAACCAGAGCGAGCGCTACAGCAGCCAGCTCAAGGCCCTGCGCTCGTCGACCTCGTGGTCGATCACGCGGCCGCTGCGGATGCGGCGGCGCAAGGCACTGAACAACGGCTGGACCTGATGGCCGGTACCGTCCTCGAGCAGGTTCTGCACCGCACCCTCATCGAGAGCCCGCGGAAGGTGCTGCCCGCCGGTGACCGCGTGGCCGTGGTGGCGAGCTGGGGCCGCAGCTCCCGGGCGTCGCTGTCGCTGTCCTGGATGGTGGCCCGGCTCGAGGAGCAGGGCTACGCGGTCGTCGTGGTGCGGGCCTCCGACGACACCGAGCCGCTGGACTGGTCGCGCGGGCCCGCCAACGACGCGATCGTCGTGCGCAAGCCCAACATCGGGTACGACTTCGGCTCGTGGGCCACCGGCCTCGAGCTCTTCCCCGCCATCCGCTCCAAGCGCTACGTCATCATCACCAACGACTCCCTGGTGGGCCCGTTCGGCAGCCTCGAGCCGATGGTGGCCGACTTCGAGAACTCCTACTACGACGTCTGGGGCGGCACCTGGACGAACCAGTACATGCCGCACCTGCAGAGCTTCCTGCTGGGCTTCCGCGACGGCGTGCTGGCCGACCCCGCGCTGCGCTACTTCTGGAAGAACCTTCCCGAGCAGCCCACCAAGTTCGACATCATCGACAAGTACGAGCTCGGGCTCAACCGCCTGCTGCAGGGCGAGGGCTTCGTCACCGGGGCCTGGTTCGGCTACGAGCAGGTCGTGGACTACACCCAGAACCCCACCATCCAGGGCTGGCGCGGGCTGCTCGACCTGGGCTTCCCGTTCGTCAAACGGGAGCTCGTGGTCAACCCCGGTATCGTGGGAGACGGTTTCCGGGTGCCTGCGGTGATCGCGGAGAAGTACGGCGTCGATCCGGCCGACTGGATCTAACAAAGGGAACAATGAGACGAATCACCATCGGCGGCGTCAAGCGGCGAACGGGGCGCGCGCTGAAGCGGGCCGGCGAGATCCTGGCGGATCCGCCCGCGACCACGCGGTCCGACGACTTCCCGGCGAGCTTCGGCACCTGGGCGTACAACCGCGGTTCCCGCCTGAAGGCGCTCTACCCGGGCGAGTGGAAGAAGCAGTTCCTCGCCGAGGCGCCTACTTCCCGTGTCGCCGTGGTCGTGCACGTCTACTACACCGACCTGCTGCCGCAGATCCTCGAGTCGATCGCCGCCATCCCGGTGCCGTTCGATCTGCTGGTCACCAACGCCTCCGGCGAGGACATCTCGATCGACGCGGCGGCCCTGCCGAACGCCGACCGCGTGCAGGTGTTCGCGCTGCCGAACCACGGGCGCGACATCCTGCCCCTGGTCTCGCTGGCCAACGCCGGCCTGCTCGACCCCTACGAGCTGGTGTTCAAGGTGCACACCAAGAAGAGCGCCTGGCGGGAGGCGCACGAAGAGCTCGGCGGCTCGGGAGACCAGTGGCGCGAGGGCTTCTTCAGCGAGCTGGCCGGTTCGGTCGACACCATCACGCGCGTGCTGAACGAGTTCGCGAGCGATCCCTCGCTCGGCATCCTGACCTCCACCGGCAACGTGCTCGGCCCGGAGTTCTGGGGCGGCGACCGCGACATCGTGGCCGCGCTGCTCGGCCGGATCCAGATCGACTTCGACGAGGAGGCGCTGCGCTTCGCGGCCGGCTCCATCTACTGGATCCGCGGCTTCCTGCTGCAGGGCCTGCGCGCCTTCGAGCTCTCCGCCTCCGACTTCGAGGAGGAGGCCGGGCAGGTCGACGCCACGACCGCCCACGCCATCGAGCGCATCCTCGGCATCGTCGCGGGCGAGGCCGGGTACGTCATCCGTGACGCCTCGAGCCTCGCGGATGCCGCGGGAGAGGCATCCGGCACCGCAGGGGTCTCCGCCGCCGGAACCGCCTTCGAGCGCTACCGCCCCGACACGGAGGTGCTGCCGCGCGCGCGGGTCATCCCGTTCTACCTGCCGCAGTTCCACACCTTCCCCGAGAACGACGAGTGGTGGGAGAAGGGCTTCACCGAGTGGTCGAACGTGGCCGCCGGCGTGCCGCTGTACCCGGGCCACATCCAGCCCTTCCTGCCGAGCGAGCTCGGCTTCTACGACCTGCGCTCGCCCGGTGTGCGCGACGCCCAGTATCGACTCGCGGCCTCGGCGGGCATCGAGGGCTTCATGTACTACTACTACTGGTTCGCCGGCAAGAAGCTCATGGAGCTGCCGGTCGAAGACCTCGTCGCCGGCGACGGCGATCAGCCGTTCTGCATCATGTGGGCGAACGAGAACTGGACCCGCCGCTGGGACGGCAGCGAGAAGAACATCCTGATCGCGCAGGACTACGACCGGGTGCCGGCGAAGCAGTTCATCCACGACGTGCTGCCGCTGATCACCGACCCGCGCTACATCCGCATCGACGGCAAGCCGGTGATCGCGGTCTACCGCATCACCCAGATCCCGGATCACGTCGAGACGGTCGCGTACTGGCGTCAGGTCGCCGAGGAGGCCGGGCTGGCCGGTCTCACCATGGTGACCGTCGACGTGGGCGGGTCGATGCAGGGCATCGAGGGCGGTGTGGCCGAGCACGGGCTCGACGCCTCGCTCGAGTTCGCTCCGCACAACATGTTCTGGGCCTCGCTGCCCCGCGAGGGCCGCGGCCTCGACTACCGCTTCCAGGGCAACTTCCTGGGCTACGGCGCGATGGCCGCCGCGGCGGAGGACAAACTGAACTCCGCGTCGCCGGACGGCCGCTACCCCGGCGTGATGGTGAACTTCGACAACACCGCCCGCCGGCAGTGGCAGCCCGACATGTGGTACGGCTCGAACCCGTTCACGTTCCGCCGCTGGCTGAACACCACGGTCTCGTCGGTGGCCGACCGGGAGCGCGACCAGCGGGTCGTCTTCATCAACGCCTGGAACGAGTGGGCCGAGGGCGCCGTGCTCGAGCCCTCCCAGCGCTGGGGCCGCACCTACCTCCTGGCCGTGCGCGACGTGCTCTTTCGCTAGTCCCGCCGGCAGCGGGTCGGAGGGTCTGCGGCTCGAGGGTCAGCGGCTCAGCAGGGTGGAGATGCGCTCAGCGAGGGCCGCGCGCAGCTCGGGCGTGATGGGTTCGCTGCCGAAGGCGTCGTACGACCAGAGGCCGTCGGCGGCCAGGCGCAGCACGAATCGGTCGAACTCCGCCGGATCCGTCGCCGCCTGCTGGGGGGTCGGAGTCCAGCGGCGCTGCACGACGTTCCAGGGCTCGGCGAGGCGCGGATCCGACGACGACTCGATCACCAGGGCGAACTCCGCGCCGCTCGCCGACTCCATCGCCACCCGCGCGTAGGCCGCGATCCGCTCGTCGGGCGTCGCCTCCGCCGCGGTCTTGCCGGCCGCCGCCTCCAGCTGCTCCTCCCAGCGCGCGGATTCGAACTCCTGCAGCGCGAGCATCAGGGCGTCCTTGTCGCGGAAGTGGTACATCATCCCGCCGCGGGTGAGCCCGGCCTCCTCGGCCGTGGCCTCGAGGGTGAGCCGGCGCACCCCGTCGCGCTCGACCACGCGGGTCGCGGCCTCCAGGATGCGGGTGCGGTTGTTGGGGCGCATGATCCCATCCTCCTGTACTCGGCGCGCGGCCGGGGGCTCGGTGACCGGGGGCTCGGTATCCGGGGGCTCGTAATCCGGGGGCTCAGTGGCCGGTGAGGGCCGTGGCATCCGTTCGGCGCAAGAGGAACCAGGAGAGCCCGGCTCCGCCCACCAGCACGGCGGCCACGATCACCATCACCACCGGGTAACCGGTCTCGATCGAGAAGATCAGGCTGCCGAGCACGGCCACCGCCACGAGGCCGCCGAATTCGTAGGAGACCTCTTCGACGGATGCGGCCATCCCGGCGCGGTGCCGGGGAGCGCTGCCGACGATGGCCGAGGAGGCCGAGGCCATCACGAACCCGAGCCCGAGGCCGGCGACGACGAGCCCGGCCACCGGGCCGCCCCAGCCCGCGGGGAGCAGGGCGATGGCGAGCACCACGCCCACGGCGGCGATCCCGAGGCCGCCCGCGATCAGCATCCGTGGCCCGACGCGGTGCAGTACGGCGCCGCCGAGCAGGGAGCTCGGCAGCGAGCCCACGGCGAACGAGACGACCACCAGCCCGGCCTGCAGGGGGGTGAACCCCTCCACCAGCTGGAAGTACTGCGAGGTGGCGAGCTCGACGCCCGCCACTGCGAACAGCGAGAGCCCGGCGGCCACGACGCCCGCGGTGAGCGCGGGGATGCGGAAGAGGCGGAGGTCCAGCAGCGGGTAGGGCAGCCGGATCTGACGGCGGAGGAACAGCGTGAAGGCGACGGCGCCGACCACGGCCGCCACCCCGAGCACGGGCCAGGCGGGGTCGGCCTTCGTAGCCTCCTTGAGGGCCACGACGAGGCCGCCGAGTCCGAGCATGGCCTGCACCGACGAGAGCAGATCCCACGGGCGCGAGCGGTCGCGGTCACCGCCCGGGGCCACGATGGCCGTCGCGATCAGCGCGACCAGCACGACCGGCACGTTCACCAGGAAGACCGATCCCCACCAGAACACCTCCAGCAGCGCACCGCCCACGATCGGGCCGAGCGCGGCCCCCACCACGGCGACGCTGCCCCAGACGCTGATGGCGATGTTGCGCTCGCGCTGGTCGTCGAAGCTCACCCGGATCAGTGCCAGGGTCGCGGGCATCATCGCCGCCGCTCCGACGGCGAGCAGGCCGCGGGCCCCGATCAGCACCTCGGGGGTGGGGGAGAAGGCGGCCAGCACCGACGCGGCGCCGAAGACCACGAGGCCGATCACGAACATCCGCTTGTGCCCGATCCGGTCGCCCAGTGTGCCGGCACCCAGCAGCAGGCCCGCCATCACCAGGGGATAGGCGTTGATGATCCAGAGGCCCTCGGTGGCGTTCGCGCCGAGTTCGCGGGTGAGCGTCGGCAGCGCGGTGTACAGCACCGAGTTGTCGATCGTGATCAGCAACAGGCCCGCCGACACGGTCGCGAGCAGGATCCATCGCGTCGTCATCCGGGAGCTCATGCTCTAACTATACATTCATGAATGTAAAGTTTGAAGATGAGCGCGACTCGCCGATGATCAGGGGGTCTGGAGCGAACTCGAAGGGGTTCCCTAGGATGAATCCATGAGACGCCGTTCGACCAGGGGATTGCTTGCGGCCGGACTGAGCGTGGTTCTGGCTGCGGCCGGGCTTGTCGCCACCGCCGCCCCTGCCTCCGCACTGCCCGCCGAGAGCCCGGCCGTGTCGGTCGCGACGACTCAGGATGCCGCTCCGCAGGCCGCCGCTCCGCAGGCTGTCGAGCAGGCCGCCGCCCCGCAGGCTGTCGAGCAGGCTGCCGCCCCACAGGCCGTCGTGCAGGCCAACGCCTCCGACTTCGACCCGGGCAACATCATCTCGGACGCCAACTTCTTCAACGGCAGCGCCATGTCGGCGCAGGCCGTGCAGAACTTCCTCAACTCCCAGGTCTCCAGCTGCCGCTCGGGGTACACCTGCGTGAAGGACTACACGCAGAGCACCTGGACCCGCTCCGCCGACGCGATGTGCAACAGCTACACCGGCGCCTCCAACGAGTCGGCGGCCACCATCATCGCCAAGGTGGGTCAAGCCTGCAACGTGAGTCAGGCCGTGCTGATCGTGCTGCTGCAGAAGGAGCAGTCGCTGATCACCGACAACGCTCCGAGCGCCCGCCAGTACGCGGCGGCCACCGGCTTCGCCTGCCCCGACACCGCGCCCTGCGACGCCGAGTTCACCGGGTTCTACAACCAGGTCTACAAGGCGGCCTGGCAGTACAAGCGCTACTCCAACCCGCCGGGGACGACGGCGTTCTTCACCTGGTTCCCCGTGGGCAAGTACGCGAACGTGCGCTACCACCCCGACGCGAACTGCGGATCGTCTCCGGTGCTCATTCAGAACCAGGCCACGGCCGGCCTCTACTACTACACGCCCTACCAGCCCAACGCGACGGCGATGTCGAACGTCTACGGCGGCCAGAACGACGGCTGCTCGTCCTACGGCAACCGCAACTTCTGGCGCCTGTACACCGACTGGTTCGGCGACCCGCGCGGCTCGAACAACCCGCACGGCTCGCTCGACAAGGTGCTGGGCGTGATCGGCGGGATCCAGGCCATCGGCTGGGCCGTCGATCCCGGCACGGCCGACCCGACCTGGATCACCATCTCGATCGACGGGGTCAGCACCTCGTACAAGGCCGACTACCGGCTCGACTGGCTCCCCGGCCTGTACCCGACGCTCGGGCCCAATCACGGGTTCAGTCAGATCGTCGGCGCCAAGCCCGGGGCGCACACCGTCTGCGTGTCGAAGGCCAACGGCGTCGACCTCGGCTGCAAGAGCGTGACCGTGCCGTCGAACGACCGCGCGGCCGCCGCGCTGGACGTGGCGCAGGGAACGGCCGGCGGCATCCGCATCTCCGGCTGGTCGGTCGACAAGAAGAGCGCCAATCCGACGTACATCTGGGTGAACGTCGACGGATCGGGTGGCGCGTACAAGGTCGACAAGAACCTGAACTGGACCCCGGGGATGTTCCCGGGCGTGGGCAACCTGCACGGATTCGACCGGGTGGTCCCGGCCGCTCCGGGGCTGCACGAGATCTGCGTCTACGGCGTGCAGTCGCTGCTGATCGCGTGCAAGACCGTGACGGTGCTGCCCTTCGAGGTGGGCAAGGTCGAGAGCGTCACCGGCGTGGTCGGGGGCATCACGGTGAGCGGCTACAGCCTCGATCAGCGCACGACCGCTCCGACCTACGTCTGGGTGAACGTCGACGGCAGCGGCAGCGCACTCCGCGCCAACCTCGCCTCCGACAGCGCCGGCGCGGCCTACCCGGCCGCCGGCAAGAACCACGGCTTCCGCGGCACCTTCCCGGCCGCGCCGGGCAAGCACACCGTCTGCGTCTTCGGCACCACGGCCTCCACCCCCTACGGGTGCCAGGAGGTGACCGTACCGAACAACGAGGTGGGCAGCTTCGACTCCGTCACGGCGGAGATGGGCAAGCTCACGGTCACCGGCTGGACGCTGGACCAGACCTCGAAGGCCACCACCTACGTCTGGGTGTTCATCGACGGCAAGAGCGCCGGACCGATCAAGGCCAACCAGCCCCTCGGCTGGATCCCGCAGCTCTACCCGAAGTCGGGCCCGAACCACGGGTTCACGGGCACCTTCGCCGCCACCCGGGGAGACCACCAGGTCTGCATCCAGGGCACCCAGGAGAACGTGTCCTACGGCTGCAAGACGGTGACGGTGCCCTCCAGCGGCGCTGCAAGCCTGGACAGTGTGACGGCCGGCGACCGCTCGATCACCCTCACCGGCTGGGCGGTCGACCGGCTGTCGACGGCGCCCACCTACCTCTGGGTGACCGTGGACGGTCAGGGCGGCCCCTACCGCGTCGACAAGCCGCTGAACTGGATCAACGCGTACTTCCCGGGCGTCGGGCCCAACCACGGCTTCTCGATCACCGTGCCCGCCGGCGCCGGTCCCCGCAAGGTCTGCGTCGTGCACTCCTTCGACAACCAGGATCTCGGCTGCCGGACGGTCGACGTGCAGTCGCCCGGTGCGGCCAGCGTCGACTCCGTCACCGGGGTCAAGGGCGGCGTTCGGGTGCAGGGCTGGTCGGTCAACCGGGCCAGCACCGAGACCACCTACCTCTGGGTCGACATCCAGGGCGTCGGCGGCTTCCCGGTGAAGGCCGACAAGCCGCTCGGCTGGATCGACGCCTACTTCCCCGGGGTCGGGCCGAACCACGGCGTGGATGCGGTGGTGGCGGCTCCCTCGGGCACGAGACAGGTGTGCATCTACGCCACCTTCGACTCGAGGGCGATGGGCTGCAGCACGGTCACCATCCCCTGATCCGCCGCTTCGGCACGGCCCTCCGACACGGCCCTCGCGGGCTGCCGCAGGCACTGCCGCCCTCGACTACTATGAGGACGGCGTTGCTCGGGGGAGAGCAGACCAGGGAGTCGGGAGAAGTGTGATCGCGTCCAGCGAATCGGAGTCGGCCGTGGCCGAACTGGTCGGTCTGTCGGTGGGCATCGGCGCCGATCTGCGCCTCGTGCAGGGCGCCGGCGGCAACGTCTCGGTCAAGCGCGACGGCGTGATGTGGATCAAGGCCTCCGGCACCCGCCTGCTCGAGGCGGCGCAGACGCCGATCTTCGTGCCGATGAGCGAGGCGGAGACCCGGGAGGCCGTGATGGTCACCGAAGACCTCGCGCCCTGCATCGTGGACGGCCTTGGCGGCGGTGCGCTGCGGCCCTCGATCGAGACCTCGCTGCACGTGCTCCTGCCGCACCGGGTGGTGGTGCACGTGCACGCGACCGGAGCGATCGCCGCCGGCCTCACCGCGCGGTCCGCCGAGCGCATCCACGATCTCGGCCTGGACGCGGTCACCGTCGTGGTGCCGTACGCCAAACCGGGCATCGAGCTCGCCCGGGCCGTGTTCGCCGAGCTGGGCGACGAGGTGGATGCGACCGAGCCCGTCGTGGTGCTGCTGCGCAACCACGGTCTGATCGTCGGCGCCGCCGACGCCGACCGTGCGCGCGAGCTGGTCGACGCCGTCGAGGAGGCGCTCCGCACCGCTCCGGCACCCGTCCGCACCCTCCTCGCCTCCTCCGTCGGGAGCGAGGAGGCTGCCCACCTGGACGACGACGGATACCGGGAGCTCTACCCGGCCGGGACGGTCGGCGAGCGAGCGGCCGCCGTGCTCTGCCGCGGCGCCCTGACCCCCGACTCCTCGGTCTTCCTGGGCCGGCGCCCCTTCGCGCGCGCCGACTCGGCCGAACGGGCCGCCTCGCCCTGCGTGATCGGGGCCGACGGCTCGGTGCGCATCCTGAGCACCCTCGGCGCCGACGAGGTGGAGATCGCCGAGAGTCTGGTCGACGTGGCCGTGCAGGTGACCGGCGACGAGGTGACCTCCTTCCTCTCGGACGACGAGGTTCTGGCATTGATCGATTGGGAAGCGGAGAAATGGCGACAGAGTCTGAAGCGGTGAAGCCGCTCCTGGTGATCCCGATGACGGGGATCAGCTCGCGGTTCACCGCGGCGGGATACGACCGGCCGAAGTTCCTGCTCGAGTCCGAGGGCCAGACCGTGATCGATCACGTGATCGACATGTATCCCGGCTGGGACGACGTGCTGTTCATCTGCAACGCCCTGCACCTCGACGACGAGCGCTTCGACCTCGAGCGGCGGCTGCTCGCCCGGCGGCCGAACGCCAGGATCGTGCGTCTCGAGGAGGCCGCCGCCGGCCCCGGCGCGGCCGTGCTGCGTGCCCGCGAGCACATCCCCCTCGACCGCGCCGTGGTGGTGAACTACTGCGACTTCACCTGCTACTGGGACGCGGATGCCTTCGCGGTACGGCTGACCAGCGGAGAGGTCGACGGCATCATCCCGTGCTACACCGGCTACCACCCGCACATGGCCCACTCCACCTCATACGCCTACGTGCGGATGGACGGGCCGCGGGTCGCCGCCATCCAGGAGAAGATGCCGTGGACGGATGAGCCGAGCACGGAGTACGCCTCTAGCGGAACCTACGGCTTCGCCAGCGGACGCCTGCTGCTGGACTCGCTGGACCGGCAGGTCGAACAGCAGATCCTGCTCGGCGGGGAGTACTACCTGAGCCTCACCTACCGGCCCCTGCTGGAGGCCGGCGGACGGGTCGAGGTGTTCGAGCTGCAGCACTTCATGCAGTGGGGGACCCCGCAGGACTTCGAGGAGTACCGCGACACCAGCCGGGCCATCCAGAGCTGGCTGGATCCGCGCCCCTCGGAGGCGCCGGGCGCGGTGCAGGCGGCTCGCGTGGTGCTCGCCTCCGGTGCCGGCCAGCGGTTCCGCGATGCCGGCTACGAGGTCCCGAAGCCCGCGCTCCCGCTCTCGGGCAAGCCCGTGCTGGCGCACGTGCTCGCGGCCACGCCGGGCGGCGACACCGTCGTGGTGTCCCGCGACGACCTGCCAGCCGCCGAGCAGGTCGACGCCCTCGCACGCCGGAACGGCGCCCGTGTGGTGAGCCTGCCCGGCCTCTCCGAGGGCCAGGCCGTCTCGGCCCTGCGCGGCCTCGAGGCGATCGCCGAGAACGTACCGGTCACGGTCGCGGCCTGCGACGCGCTCGCCATCGTGTCGGATGCCGCGTTCGCCGAGGCGGTGGCGGCCGCCGGTCCCGACGGCGTCATCCCGTGGGTGGCCTGGCCCTACCACGCGGCCGCCCGGCGGCCCGAGCAGTACGGCTGGGTCTCGGAGCACGAGGGCCGGATCGACGAGGTCTGGCTGAAGCAGGCCCCCGCCCGCGACGCGGGCGTGCTGATCGGCACGTTCAGCTTCGGCTCGCGGGACGGCGCCATCCGACTGATCGAGCAGCTGATCGCCGACGACGAGCGGATCAACGGCGAGTTCTACCTCGACAGCCTGGTCGCGCGCGCCCTGCGCGACGGCCGGCCGGCGGTTCCGCTCCGGGTCGACTCGTTCAGCTCGGTGGGAACGCCCCTGGAGTACGAGGCGCTGCTGTACTGGCAGTCCTGCTTCCACAAGTGGGCGAACCATCCGTACTCCCTCGCCGGCGACCCGATGGTGAATCCGACGGATCGCCGCACCCTGGATCACGGTTTCCGCTCGTTCACGCCGCGCACCTTCGAGATCGCGGGCCTCGGTGGCTGACCGCCGAGGGCTGCTCGGCTCCGTTCTGAAGTTCGGCCTGGTCGGCGGGCTGACCGTGCTCATCGATGCCGCCGTCTACGCGCTGCTGGGCGCCCTCGGGGTGCAGCTCGACCTGGCCAAGACGATCTCGTTCGTCACCGGCGCCGTGTTCGCCTACTTCGCGAACTGGCGGTTCACCTTCGGCCGCCGCCGCGGCCGCTTCAGCGAGCTCGTCTTCGTGGTGATCTACGCGGCCTCGCTGGGCATCAACGTGGGCATCAACGCCCTCGTTCGCCTGCTGCTGCCCGAGTCGTGGGCGCTCACCCTGCCGCTGGCCTTCGTGGTGGCGACCGGAGCGTCGGCGGCCTGGAACTTCGTCGGCATGTCCCTGTTCGTCTTCCAGCGCCCCGAGGCCGCCGTCGCGGCATCCGCGCCACCGGCCGGGCGCACCCCACCCAGGAGTGATCCATGACCGGCGTACCCGCCTTCTCCCTCGTCGTGCCGTGCTACAACGAGGCCCGAGGGCTGTCCGCCCTGATCGCCCGCTGCGCCTACGTGGCCGAGGCGGGCTCCGGCGAGATCATCCTCGTCGACAACGGCTCCACCGACGACTCGGCCGAGGTGCTCACCACGCTCCTGGGCGAGGCGGGTGCGGATGCTGAGGCCGGGCGGGTGCGCTGGGTGAGGGTGGCGCAGAACCAGGGCTACGGATACGGCATCGTCACGGGCCTGAAGGCCGCCGTGGCGCCGATCATCGGCTGGACCCACGCCGACCTGCAGACCGACCCGGTGGACGTGCTCCGGGCGCTGGACCTGTTCGAGGCGCCGTCCTCCGGCCGGCCGGCGCGCGACATCCTGGTGAAGGGCACGCGCTACGGCCGCCCGATCGGCGACCGCGTGTTCACCGCCGGGATGACCGCCTTCGAGACCGTGCTGCTGCGCGCGCCGCTCCGGGACATCAACGCCCAGCCCACGATGTTCACGCGATCCCTGCTGGAGAAGTGGGGCACACCGCCCGACGACTTCGCGCTGGACCTGTTCGCGCTGTACAAGGCGAGCCGGCTGAAGTTCTCGATCCGCCGTTTCCCGGTGATCTTCGCACCGCGCAAGTTCGGCACGTCCAGCTGGAACACCGACTTCTCGGCCAAGCGCAGATTCATCAAGCGCACCGTCGACTTCAGCCTCACCCTCCGGAAGACGCTATGACCCTCATCTGCTCGCACCGCGTCAACGAACCCACCGCTCTGGACGCCCTCGACCTGCGCTACGGCGTGGAGATGGATCTGCGCTCCGAGGGCGGCCGGCTCATCCTGGTGCACGACGCGTTCACCGACGGCCCGGATTTCGAGGACTGGCTGGCGCACTACCGTCACCGCTTCATCGTGCTGAACACGAAGGAGGAGGGGCTGGAGACCCGCATCGAGGAGGCGCTGGCCCGGGCCGGCGTCACCGAGTGGGCCTACCTCGACCAGTCCTTCCCCTTCCTCGTGCGCACGCTCAAGCGCGGCGAGACCCGCACGATGGTGCGCGTCTCCGAGTACGAGTCGGTGCAGACCGCGCTGGCACTGCAGCCGAGGCCGCAGTGGGTCTGGCTCGACTCGTTCACGGGCGCGTGGCCGGAGGCCGCGGAGCTTCGCCTGCTGGCCGAGCACGGGTTCTCGATCATGGTGGTCAGCCCCGAACTGCAGGGGCGTGACCTCGAGAGCGAGTTCGAGGTGATCACCGCCCGCTTCACCGAGGCCGGTGTGCCGCTGCACGGTGTCTGCACCAAGAAGCCCGCGGTGTGGGACCGGCCGGAGGCCGAATGGTGGGCGGCTTGATCGCTCGGATCCTCGCTTCGCGGCGCACGCTGCCGATCGTCTTCGCGATCGGCGTGCTCGTGCGCCTGGCCGTGATCGTGTTCGTGGTGCCCGACGTGCAGACGCAGTGGTTCGTCCCGTTCCTGCAGCACACCTTCGCGCATCCCTCACTGGACCCCTGGCAGTCGTTCCTGGACAGCGGCGGCCCCGCCGACGCCTTCCCGTACGGCCCGGTGATGCTGGTCTACTACGGCGTGGCCGGCTTCCTCACCTCTTGGCTGCCCGACCCCTGGGCCACCCAACTGGGCCTCGGGCTCGGCAACCTGGTGCTCGAGCTCGCGATCTGGTGGCTGGTGTCCAAGTGGCCGGGCGTGCGCGTGCGCGCCGCGCTCATCCTGATCATCCTCTCGCCGATCGTCGTCTACGCCGCGTACGTGCACGGTCAGCTCGACCTCCTGCCGACGCTGCTCATGTTCGCCAGCGCGTTCGCACTGAAGAAGCAGCGCTGGGGGGCATCCGGGCTCCTGGCCGGGCTGGCCATCGCCAGCAAGTTCTCGTCGGCGCTGATGCCGCCCCTGGTGCTGATCTTCCTGCTGCGGAACGCGCGCTACCGCGGCTCCGTCAAGCCCTACCTCCTCGGCCTCCTGCCGGGTCTCGTGCTCACGGTCGCCCCCGCGCTGCTGCCCGGGTACCGCCAGATGGTGCTCGAGACCCCGACCAGCCAGTCGATCTTCGCCTACGCGGCCGCCCTCGGTCCCGGCCTCGTGATCGTGCTGCTGCCGATCGTCTACAGCGCCCTGCTCGCCCTGCAGTACCGCTCCAAGCGGGGTAACCCCGATCTGCTGGTGATGCTGATCGGCATCACGCTCACGGCCGTGACCCTGCTCACCCCGGCCAGTCCGGGCTGGTACCTCTGGGCGGTGCCGTTCCTGGCGATCCTGTCGGTGATGACGAGCCCGCGCTCGGTCTGGCTGGTCTGGGGTTTCTGGCTCGCCGCCACCGTGGCCCTGGCGTACCGCGCCTCGGCCGGCATCTGGCGGGCGGATGCGACCGGCGGCCCCGGCTCGGCCGACTTCGTGGAGGCCGGGCCGTTCGTGAACCTGCTCGGTGTGTGGGGGCCGATCCTCGCCACCGCGACGGTGGTGCTCGGGGCGGCGGCGCTGATCATGGTCTACCGCGCCGGAACGCAGCGCTTCGACGAGTACCGGCTGAGCAAGATGCCGCTCTCGGTCGCCATCTCCGGCGACAGCGGAACGGGCAAGGACACGCTGTGTGTGTCGCTCGCGAACGTGTTCGGCGAGAAGGCGACCGCCTTCCTGTTCGGCGACGACTACCACCTCTACGAGCGCGGGGCCCCGATCTGGGAGATCTCCACGCACCTGCATCCGGCCAACAACGACCTGGCCACCATGACCCGGGACGCCGTCAGCCTGATGCGCGGCCGGCCCATCTGGGGCAAGCACTACGACCACGCGCGGGGGCGGTTCACCAAGCAGCGCCCGATCCAGCAGCGCGAGCTCGTGGTCATCAACGGACTGCACGTGCTCGCCTCGGCCGAGATCCGCAAGGCCGCCGACCTCGCTGTGTTCATGTCGATGGACGAGGGTCTGCGCCGGCAGCTGAAGATCAATCGCGACGTGGGCGAGCGCGGGCAGTCGGCGGAGCGGGTGCGGGATTCCATCCAGCGCCGGCTCAGTCACGCCGAGAAGTTCATCGCGCCCCAGGCGGCACTGGCCGACATCGAGTTCCGGATCGAGAGCGTGCGGCCGATCCCGGAGGACTCCCCGCCGTCGTCGGAGCCGATCGAGCTGCGCCTCGTGGCCGACATCCACGATTTCTCGTTCACCGAGGCGCTCCAGCGCACGCTCACGTCTCTGGCGAACTGCCCTGCGACCATCGAGTACCTCGACACGCCGGGCGTCATCCGCTTCACCGTCTACCCGGAGCTCGTCACGGCCGCCGACACCGCCGCGGTGGCGGCCCAGCTGATCGCGCGCCCCGAGGAGCTCTTCGTGGACGAGCCGCACTGGCTCGGCAAGAGCCGCGGCGTGATGCAGATGATCGTCGTGGCAGCCCTGCTGGAACGACGCGCGAACCGATGGGAGCGAACATGACGGCGGAACGCCCGAGCCTGGTGGTCTTCGACCTCGACGACACCCTCTACGACTACGACACCAGCCACCGGGCGGGCAGTGCCGCGCTCCTGAGCTTCGCCACGGCGCAGCTCGGAGTCAAGGCGGCCGAGTTCGAGGTGGCCTCCGCCCAGGCCCGGGAGAACGTCAAGCGGCGCCTGGGCGCCACCGCCAGCAGTCACAGCCGGCTGCTCTACTGCCACGAGGCGCTCGAGCTGATCGGCATCCGCAGTGAGCTGCAGCTCGCCCTCACCATGGAGCAGGAGTACTGGCGCACCTTCATGTCGGCGTCCACCCTGCGGCCGGGCGCGCTGGAGCTGCTGCAGACGCTGCGCTACAACGGGGTGGCGACGGCGATCGTCACCGACCTCACGGCGCAGATCCAGTTCCGCAAGGTGGTGCACCTCGACCTCTCGCGCTACATCGACCACATCGTCTGCTCCGAGGAGACGCCGAACGAGAAGGCGTCGCTCGGGCCGTTCCAGCTGCTGTTCGAGCGCGTGGATCCGGCACTGCGCGACCACGTCTGGTTCGTGGGCGACAAGGACTTCGACGCTCCCGTCGACCGGCTCGTGCAGGAGGGACTGATCGGCGGCGGACACGGGTTCCTGTACCGGTTCCCCGACCGAGGGGCGGTCAGCGGATGGCGGGAGTTCGC
This sequence comes from Herbiconiux dendrobii, assembly GCF_052048175.1. Taxonomy (NCBI): domain Bacteria; kingdom Bacillati; phylum Actinomycetota; class Actinomycetes; order Micrococcales; family Microbacteriaceae; genus Herbiconiux; species Herbiconiux dendrobii. The sequence goes on from NZ_JBLZQV010000001.1 coordinate 779,040, forward strand.
CGAGATCGAGCGCATCGCCGAGACGTTCTTCGAAGGGCGATGATGACCACGATCCTGCAGCGCACGGCGCCCCGGCTCGCCGCCGTGCGCGACCGGCTGTTCCCCCTCGTGGAGGACACGGCATCGCCGCGTCGCGCCTACGTGCTCGCCGCACTCGTGGTGCTGATCTACCCGCTGCAGCAGCTGCTGACCCAGGGCGAGATGTTCCTGCGGGGCCAGATGTGGGCCGAGATGGCCACCAACTACTACCGCTCGGCGATGAACCTGCCCTGGTGGGAGCAGCTGGTGGCGACGGATGCGGGCTACATCCCGTTCCCGCAGCGGGTGCTGGCGCTCGTGGGCGCCAAGCTTCAGCTGCCGGTGGAGAGCATCCCGTATTACTACTCGGGGATCGGAATCCTGATCACCGCCCTCCTGGTGGGCGCGATCTGCCTTCCGGTGTTCCGGGTGGTGCTGCGCAACGACGTCCTGCGCTTCGCGGTGGCCCTGGCCTGCGTGTTCGTGGCCGACTGGCAGACCCGCACCTTCATCAACTTCACCTACTTCGGTCTGCTCCTGCTGGTGTTCATCGCCGCGTACGCGCTCGTGGAGCGTCGCGCGGAGGCGCCCTACTGGATGTGGATCATGCCGGTGCTGATGCTCTCCAAGCCCGCTCTGCTCACCGTCATCCCGTTCATCGTGATCGCCGCGGTCTTCTCCCGCCGACGGTTCCGGATCATGGCCGCCAGCACGGTGCTCGTGGGCCTCGTGCAGCTGGGCTTCCTCGCCGTCGCGGCGAAGAACGGCAGCAGCGTCAACCAGTCCGGCGCCCAGTCGAGCCTGGTCGAGAAGCTCTGGGCGGGCGTGCTCTACTTCTTCGGCTGGCTCGGCCGGATCGTGCTGGGCGACTCCGGGTCGCTCGGCAGCCTGGGGCTGATCGTGGCCGGGGTGGTGCTGTTCGCGGTGCTGGTGCTCCTGGTGCTGCGCGGGCGGCATGCGGCCTCGGCGTTGATCGTGGGAGCCGTCGGGGTGGTGTTCTTCAGCATGCTGCTGAACGCCATCAGTTTCCCGACCGACTTCCAGGCCAACCTCGCCTACGTCGCGGCCTACCCCGAACGGCGGCTGATCGGCTCCACGATCGCCCTGTTCGTGATCGTGGCGGCCGTGCTGGCGGTGCTGTTCGACAATCCGCGCTGGGCGCGGCTGACCGTGTCGGTGCACGGACTGCGGGGAACGCTCTCGGCGGTGTCGGTGCTGGTGTTCCTGATCTGGTTCGGGCTCTCCGGCTGGCTCGGGGTCGTGGCCCGCTCCAACCAGCCGCTCTCGGTGGGCAGCGCCAACGTGTCGCAGTGGCAGGCGCAGGGCCCGAACCTCGCGTCGGCCCAGGGCATCGTGTGCATTCCGCTCGGCCCTCTCGGCTGGGTCGACGGGCGCGGATGCCGTGAGCTGTCCACCTCCAACCAGACGGTGAACGGCGTGTTCTTCGGCGTCACCGAGCCGGCCGTGACGACCTTGGAGACGGCGGCGCCGGCCTCGGTGACGAAGGCCTCCGTGGCATCCGTCGGCATCATGGTGAAACCGGAGTTCGGTTCCGGCACGGTGACCGGGCGAGTCGAACTGGTGTCCGCCGACGGCACGGTGACCACGCTGGTCGCCGCCTCCGACATCCCGTCGTCGGGCGGACTGCTGCAGTTCGGCGCGCAGGAGCTCGCCCTCACGCCCGACGTCGTCTCGGCGCGCTTCGTGTTCGACCAGCCGGTGGAGATCGGCTACGGCGACGACCACACGCCCGAGGGCGTGCTGTCGGTCATCTGGATGGGTGCCTGACCGCACACGGTCGGTGCGGTGGCGCAGGCGGCGCGGATCCGCCTGGCGACGGGCGTGGGATCCCGCTCGCGGTGGCGCAACGGAGAGTTCTCCCTCGGGAAACAGGCGTGCAACGGCGGGCCGCGAGACTGGCGGGGCACCAGTGACCTCGACCCGATCCTGCACCGCCGACATGAGGGAGATCCCATGCTCCGCACCACTCCGCTTCGCACCACCCCGCTCCGCACCAGGTCGAAGACCGCCGTCTCGCTCGGTGCGCTCGCCGCCACGGCCCTGCTGCTCAGCGCGTGCAGTTCCGGCTCCTCGGCCAGCGAGGACGGCCCCACGGATGCCGCGCTCAGCGTCGGCTCCACCGACCTCGCCGCGGCCGGCTGCCCCGCGAAGGTCGTCATCCAGACCGGCTGGAACCCCGAGGCCGAGCACGGTCACCTCTATCAGCTGCTCGGCGACGACTACACGATCGACTCCACGAACAAGGTCGTCTCCGGACCGCTGATGGCCGGCGGCGAGTACACCGGTGTCGACGTGGAGATCCGGGCGGGCGGGCCGGCCACCGGCTACCAGACCGTCAGCAGCCTGATGTACACCGACCCCGACATCCTGCTCGGCTACGTCTCCACCGACGAGTCGATCGCGCAGTCGGCCGAGATGCCCACCACCGCCGTGTTCGCCTCGCACGACATCAGCCCGCTGATGATCATGTGGGACCCGGCGACCTACCCCGACGTGAAAGGCGTGAGCGACCTCGTCGACGCGGGCGCGATCATCCGCTACTTCGACGGCACCGCGTACATGGAGTACCTCACCTCGGCGGGGATCATCCCGGCCGATCAGACCGACGGATCCTACGACGGCAGCCCCGCCTCGTTCGTGGCGGCCGGCGGCAAGGACGCCCAGCAGGGCTACGCCTCGGCCGAGCCCTTCGTGTACGAGAACGAGGTGGAGAGCTGGATGAAGCCCGTGCAGTACCAGCTGATCGACGACCTCGGCTTCCGGCCGTATCAAGACCCGGTGGTGGTGCGCAGCGACGACGTGGCGGCGCAGTCGGACTGCCTGGCGGCCCTCGTGCCGGTGCTGCAGCAGGCCGAGGTCGACTACTTCGCGGCGCCGGATGCCACGAACGCGCTCATCCTCGACCTGGTCGACCAGTACGACACCGGTTGGGTCTACACGCAGGGCGTGGCGGACTACTCGGTCGAGACGATGCTCTCCGAGGGCATCTCGGGCAACGGCGACAACGAGACGCTCGGCGACTTCGACGAGGCCCGGGTGCAGGATCTGATGGACAAGGTGCTGCCGGTCTACAGCCAGCAGGGCATCACCGTCGCCGACTCGCTGACCCCCACCGACCTGGTGACCAACGAGTTCATCGACACCTCGATCGGGATGGACTGATCCCGGGGATGCCCCCGGCCGCCGGTGAGGGGGCGGCCGGGCGGGCATCCGCTCCGCTCGGCATGAACGCGCAGGCGATCCTCGTCTGCGCGTTCATCGCGTCGGTGCAGATGACCTGGGGCGTGATCGTGCCGGCGCTGCCGCTCTTGGTCGAGCGGTTCGGGATCGGGGTGGGCAGCATCGGCCTGCTGATCGCGGCCTTCGCGATCGGGCGGGTGCTGGCCAACGTGCCGGCCGGGCTGGCGCTCCGCCGCATTCCGCCCCGGCCCTTCCTGCAGGTGGTCTCGGTGCTGCTGGCGGGCCTGACCGCGGTGACCGGACTGCTCGACTCGGAGCCCCTGCTGCTCGGTGCCCGCCTGCTCGCGGGCGTGCTGGGCGGTGCCGCCGTGACGATCGGCTTCGCCGTGCTCGTGGCCGGGGCGCCGCCGGCCCGACGGGGCAGCACGATGGCGACGGCCACCGTGGTGCAGATGAGCGGATCGGCGGTGGGCGCGCTGCTCGGCGGTGTCGTCGTGGAGGGCTGGGGCGTGACCGCGGCGTTCGCGGTGGCGGCGGTGCCGCTGCTGCTGTGCCTCGGGTTCGACCTGCTGCGGCCGGCGCGGCACTACTGGGGTGCGTTCCGGCGCTCGCCGGAGGTGCCTGAGCCGGAAACCGTGCCCGTACCCGAGCTTGAGCCCGAGCCCGAGCCCGAGCCCGAGCCCTCACCCGTACCCGATCTTGCGCCCATGCTGCCGCCCCACGGTGCTTCGACGTCCCCGGCAGCCGCGGATCCCTCGGATCCAGCCGGGGCTGCGCGTTCCGGTGGCCGGCGGCTGGTCGTGGGCTTGGTGGTCTTCTCCTTCGCCACCTTCCTGGCGCGCTTCGCGGGGGAGCAGGGGCTCATTCCGGTGCTGGCCTACGCCACCGGCGGCCTCTCGCCCTTGGGGTTGGGTGTGGCGATGGCGGTGGGCACGGTGGTGAGCATCGCGGTGCTGCCCGTGATGGGGCGACTGGTCGACCGAGGTGCGCGGCTCGCGGTGCTCGTGCCCGCCGGAGTCGTCGGCGCGGCCGTGCTGCTGGCGTTCCCCTTCCTCACGGCACCGCTCGGGTTCGGAACGGCGATCGTGCTGTACTACCTGGCCACGAGTGTGGCCGGTGTGGTGCCGAACGTCGTCACGAGCGAGCGCTTCGCTCCGGCGACGGCCGGCGCCGTGGTGGGGCTCACCCGCACGGCGGGCGACGTGGGCGCCGCCGTCGGCCCGCTGCTGGTGTTCGCGCTCGCGGCCGCCTCCGGAGACCTCGCCGCGGTCGCCGTCATCGCGGCCGTCCTGCTCGTCGCCCTGGCCGTGCTCGCCCCGTCACTCCGTCCCGGCAGGAAAGGTGCGATCGGATAACCCGCGACACGCACGACTTGCCCCAGCGATGCCGATCGTGTCGCTTCCCCAGCCAGCAGCCGACACCGTCGCAATCGATCCTCACCTGCCCCGAATGCGATCAGGCACCCGCCGACTCGGCCATGGCCATCGTTGGCAAGCGCGGAGCGCGCGGCAGCCCCGTGCGGGTTCGGTTCGCGGATGGTTGGCCCGATGGATGGGCTGCCGCGCGCTTCGCGCTTGCCTTCGATGACGGTGCCCGGTTCTCGGAGACGGGCGCGCGCGGTTAGGCGGCTGGGTGGCGGATGGTGCGTCGGCGGGTGGTCGGGATCGGTGTCTGGGCGATGTCGATCCACCTCGGTGGGATGAGGTGGGGCACACCGGTGCGCATGACCAGTTTCCAGGATGACTTATGCAGGTGCGAGTGATGGAAGTGACAGAGCAGCACGCCGTTATCGATATCGGTACGTCCCGGTGGATGATCGGCGGATACCCATTCGTCTGCGTGGTGTGTTTCGCAGAATGAGGGTGGTCGGTCGCAGTCGGGCCAGACGCATCCGCCGTCTCGGGCCGCGAGGGCTCGGTTCTGGGCCGGACTGAAGAGGCGTTCTGTCTTGCCGTGGTAGAGCACCGCACCGCGATCGCTGAACAGTGTCGCAGCGACCGGAGAGCTGCAGCGCAGCTGGGCGATCGTAGAGGCAGGAACGGGTTCGTCGATACCGTCGATCCATCCGACACCGCGACCGGTCTCGACGTTATCGAGCGAGATGTGGACGTTGACCGTGGTGGTGGCGCCATTCAGGCGGGGCATATCGGGGGCGCCGGCAGCGCGGGCGATCAGTTCGGTGACGGTGTCGGCGTTCTTCTGCGCTTGCGTGCGGATGTCAGTGGTGGCGGTTTGCGCGACGAACTCGTCTTCGCTGAGGAACCGCGGTCCGCCGCCCGGGGAACCGGCAGGAGAACCTGACACGCGGGGGCTCTGCATGGCCTGGATGCTCGCCAACCACACCGCGCCTTGTTCGGGGGTGAGGGCGAACCGGCCCCGGATCATCCCGTCAGCGGCCTGCGCGATCGTGAGCGATCGCTGCTGCTGGAGCACCTCGTCCCGAGGTTCGGCACCGTCGGGGTCGATGACCTCACGCAGATGGGTGGCGAGCCTGGACGCCTGATCGGCGGTCAGATGGTGCGCGATGGTCTCGTCGACGAGGGTCTGCTCGGCACTGGCCACCACATCGGGGGCACATCCGCGCTCTGCGAGCTCGGCGCACCGGCTGGTGATGATCGACGCCGTCTCCACCCCGAGGACACCCTCATCGAGAGCCTGGGCCACGACCGGGAACGGGGCCGGGCCTTCGCCGCCACCCAGAAGCACCGCGCCGCGCAGCCGTCGCCCGAGCTCGAGACGCGCCTTGCTCTCCCGCACCGAGGTGCCGGTGACGGTGGAGACGAGCTTGACCGGGCTGGTGAAGTTCTGCGACCGACTCAAGCCCTCATCCCCCAGCTCGCTGCGGGACCGCACCCCGACCTCACCGGCCACCCGCACCTGCCCCGCCGAAATCACCCGCCCAATGGCCTCGAAATCGGCCATCACCTTCAGCACCTCGTCGCCGCTGAGCCCCGCCAACCTCGCGCAGACCGTGCCCACGACGCCGCGGAGATCGTTGGCGATCTCTGGGAGTTGAGCGTCGTTCTGCATACTGAGATTCTATCAGAAAGACCTGATGAAAGCTCGATTAGTTTGCGGCCGAAGAGCCCTGCGGAATGGGCGATCCGGACTGGACCGCGCCGCCCTGGAGGGACACGGACTACAGCTCGCCGCGGGCCGGTGAGAGCTCCACCCGCACTTGGTCGGAGCGCTGGCGGCCGTGGTAGACCATCACGACGTGGCCGGCGGCCGAGCGCACGGTGGTCTCGATGAACAGCAGCGGCGACCCCACATCGACCGCGAGCAGCTCGGCGGCCGAGAGGTCGGCCGAGATCGCACTGATCTGGCGGGAGGCGCTGAGCGGCCGGTGGCCGAAGCGGCCCTCCAGGATCTCGAGCACGTCGTCGTTCGCGTCGGCGCGGGTGAACTCGTCCCGGTCACGCAGCGGTACATAGTACGTGCGCAGCGATCCGGGCCGGTGGCGGTAGAGCACCACCCGCTCGAACACCGCCATCCGGTTCGCCTCGGGGGAGAAGACGGCGGCCATCGAGGCCGGCACCGCGGTGGTCTCGCGCCATCCGATCAGCAGGTAGTCGTGTTCGACCGGGGCGGGGTCGATCCGCAGCATGTCGAGCAGACGATCGGTGCGCCAGGTGGTGGGCCGGCTGTGCGCGTAGGTGCCCTGGCCGGCGGTGCGGCCGATGGTGTTCTCCTGCACGAGCATCTGCATCGCGATCCGGGCGGTGTTGCGGGTGCACGAGAACTCGCGTGCGATCTCCTCGTCGGAGGGCAGCCGCTGTCCGCTGTCGGCCGCAGCCAGCACGAAGGCCGAGACGAGGTCCCGCAGCCGGCGCGCCTCGTCCTGACGCCGGTGCTGACCGAGGTCGAGCATCTTGTCGTCGGTGAAGCTGCGGCGCCGGGGCCCGGTGCCGCCGAGGGGCCGTGCCGGGCGCGGGCCGTCGTCCGGGTGATCGCTCGTCATCGTCTCGAGCCTCTCACGCGAACGCCGGCACCCCCAAGGTGTCGCGGAGCGTGGTGCCGTCATACCGGGTGCGGAATCGCCCCCGGCGCTGCAGCTCGGGCACCAGCAGCCCCACCACGTCGATCAGGTCGCGAGGCGTCACCTGCGGGTGCGCGATCATGAAACCGCCCCGGCTACCGGTCGACTCGTACGACTCCTCGAGGTAGTCGGCCACCTCGGCGGCACTGCCCGCGACGGTGTGCTCGTACCCGGTGGCCACCTTCCAGAGCGAGTCGAAGAACTCCTCCCGGCTGAGCTCGGTGGTGGCGCCGTGCTCGTTCACCAGGTCGCGGAAGCCCATCGGGCTGGCCTGCTTGGCGATCACCTCGGCCTGCAGCTCCTCCAGCGTGAAGCGCGCCGGCAGGGAGGCGAAGTCGTAGCCCGTGTTGTGGGCGAACTGGGCGGCGGAGGCTTCCGGCGGAAGCAGATCGGCCAGCTGTTCCTTGCGCCGGCGCGCGTCGTCGGGAGTGTCGCCCACGATCAGGTGCAGATCCCACAGGATGCCGACCCGTGACGGGTCGCGGCCGGCGGCCAGCAACTCCTGGTCCAGCGTGGTGCGGTGCCGCACCCGGTCGGCCTCGGCGAAGGCTCCGCCGAAGACCACATCGGCGAACCCGGCAGACGCCCGGATGCCGCGAGGCGATCCGCCGGCCTGGATCAGCACGGGCGCCTGCTGCGGGCTCGCCACCGTGTTCAGCGGCCCGGCCACGTCGAAGAACTCGCCGTGGTGGTCGATGGCCCGGATGCTGCCGGGCTCGGCCACCATGCCGGTCTCGCGGTCCCATACGAAGGCGTCGCGGTCGACGCTGCGCCAGAGCTCCTGGCACACCCGCACGAACTCCTCCATCCGGCGGTACCGGGCGTCGTGGTCCATCAGCTCGTCGAAGCCGAAGTTGGCGGCATCCGCCCCCCGCGAGGAGGTGACCACGTTGAACGCCATCCGCCCGTTCGTCACGATGTCGAGCGAGTTGAGCAGGCGCGACACGTAGAACGGATGCATGAAGGTCGACGAGTAGGTGAGCCCGAAGCCGATGTGCTGCGTGTCCTGGGCGAGGGCGGCGATGAACGGGCTCATGTCCTGCCGCGGGAAGCCGATGCCCCACTCGACGGCCGGGTCGATCGAGGCCCCGTAGGTGGAGGGGATGCCGGTTCCGTCGCCGAAGAACACCATGTCGAGGCAGCCGCGCTCGGCCGCCAGCAGCAGTTCGCGGTACATCCGCAGGTCGGGGAAGTCGCGGCCGGCCCAGGAGCCGGGGAGGCGCCACCGGCCCTGGTGGTGCGAGAACGAGAGGTCGAGCGCGAGACTCATCTGGTAGGGCACGGGTCAGCCTTCCTTGCCGGATTCGATCGGGGAGGCCGTGCGGGCCGGCAGGTGGTCGAGCAGGGGCATGACCTCGGTACCGAACCGGTCGACGCCTTCGAGGAAGTCGTCGAAGGTGAGCATCGTGCCGGCCGTGCCGGGCACGGCGGCGATGGCGTTGAGGTGATCGGCCACGGTCTGCGGCGAGCCCACCAGGGCCCGGCCGCCGTAGAACGGCGACACCTCGGCGCGGTGGCTCTCCGCCACCATGGCGCTGGAGCCGTCGGTGGAGGTGTCGTTGGAGTACTCCCGCACCATCCCGGCCACGGCGCCGCGGTCGACACCCCGCGTGTAGAGCTCCACCTTGCGGGCCGCGTCGGCATCCGTGTCGCCGAGGATGACGAGGGTCTGCGCGAAGGCGCCCGGCGTGCGGCCGAGGCTCGCGCTCGCCTCGGCGAGGGCGGTGTTCGAGGCCGCCACCTCCGCGGCGTCGCCCCCGGCTCCGAAGTGGTAGTCGGCGTACTCGGCCACGAAGCGGCGACCGCGCCCCGAGGTGCCCGCCGAGATGAGGTCGATGTGGCCCGCGGGAACGGGTGCCACCTCGCAGTCCTCGATGTCGAAGTACTCGCCGTGGAAGGTGACCCGGCCGGTCTCCCACGCGGTCAGCAGGATCTGGGTGAACTCGCTGAGGTAGTCGTAGCGGTAGCCGTAGTAGTCGTCGCCGCGCCAGGCGCCCATCTGGGCGTACTCGCTGCGGTTCCAGCCGGCCACCAGGTTGATGCCGAAGCGGCCGCCGGAGATCTCGTCGATCAGCTGCGCCATCTTGGCCACCACGATCGGGTTGTAGCTGAGCGGCGAGACGGTGGCGTAGAGCTTGATCGTGGAGGTGACCGGGGCCAGCGCCGCCATCAGCGTCATCGGGTCGATCGTGTGGTTCCAGTGCTGGGTCTCGCCCCCGTAACCGCGGTACTTCAGCATCGCCAGCGCGAAGTCGAAGCCGTGCTTCTCGGCGCGCTCCACGACGGCGCGCTGCAGCGCGAAGGTGGGCTCGTACTGGGGCGAGGTGTTCGAGAGGATCCAGCCGTTGTTGCCGACGGGGAGGAAGACTCCGTAGCTGACCATTTGTGGTGCTCCTATCGGTCGAAAGATCAGTGCGAGTCGAAGACGGCCTGGTACTCGGCCACCTTCTCGCGGATGGCGTCGAGCTCGGCCGGCGTCGGGGCATCCGGATCGGCCGGCACGGGCAGGGCGCCGAACTTCAGAAGGCTCGCCATCAGCAGGATGCGGGCCTTCGGCGCCGAGAGGTTGCTGCCGCGGATGAGCAGGCCGCCCATCGTCGACTGGCCGAAGGCGTACCCGCCGCCGCCACGACCCACAGCCACAACCGGCATGCCGCGGAACACGCCCTGCAGCAGCGCGGCGCGCATCGACTCGTAGACGCCGCCGTAGGGCGCCGATCCCTCGGCCACGATGCCCGAGAGCGGGTGGTCGCGCAGGTTCTTCTGCACCCGGGCCAGGATCTCGACCTCGCTGTCGGCGGAGTCGGAGAAGTCGTCCTGCCCGTAGTTCACGTAGCGGGCGATGGTGACCTTGGGCAGCGCGTCGGCCCGCAGGTGACCGTTCTCGTCGCGCGTCGGCACCGGCGAACCGTGGATGCCGGTGACCGCGGTGGGCAGCTGGTCGAGGGTCAGCGCGGACGTGTGGGTGTGCCGGGCCACCGGCACGAACGAGAGCACCGGGTCTTCGACCGTGTTGCCCACGATGCCGCCGTGACCGCCGTAGGCGATGTACCCGCCGGGGCGGGCATCCGCCTTCTGCACCTCGCGCGAGGTGAACACCTGACCGTTCTGGATCATCACGGCGCCGACGCGATCGCGGCCCTCGGCATCCGACCACACCTTCGAGGCGATGTAGGTCGCCGACTGCACCAGGTTGTGGTCGCCGTCGTTGCCGAACACCCCGTGGCCGTACTGCGAGCAGTTGCCGATGAGCGGCTTCGTGGTGGGGATGAGCAGGTTGAACCAGTACACCGTCTCCTCGGTGGTGGGGCTGCCCTCGAGCCAGATGGCGCCGTCGTAGTCGCCGCCGGCGAGGGTGTCGTAGACGATGTTGGTCAGTGCCGCGAGCGTCGGCAGCGCCGGCTCCTGGCGCATCGGCATGTAGGGGAAGAAGTGCTCGCCGAGCGTCTCGGGGGCGAGGTCGCCCGGTTCGCCGCGGTGCCCGGCCGGCGTCGGGGTGTCGGTCCGTTCGGCGGCGGGCTGCCCCTTGGTGTAACCGCCGGAGGGCGCGGCCCGCACGAAGTCGAAGTCGGCGAGGTCGCTCATCAGGTTGTTGGCCCCGTAGCCGTCGAGTCCGAAGTGGTCGATCTCGCGCACGATCCGCGAGGCGTCGGGGTAGAACAGCTGCCGGGCGGTGCCGGCGTCGTCGAAGGGCCCGTCCCAGGGCTGCCCGTTCGCCTGCGTGGCGGCGTAGGGGAGGGGGAAGGGGCCGTCGGCGGGGTCGAGGGTGACCTTGTAGACGGGAGTGCCCCCGGGGGTCTCCTCGGCCGAGAACGCGCCGGTGTCGGGGTCGAGCCAGCCGTCGACCGGACCGTAGAGCTCGGCGGCGTCCTTCTCGAGCGGATGCGCCGAGAACGCCGACACGTAGGCGGTGACCGGCGCGGCCAGGTTCTGCGCACGCAACGACTCGGGCCGGGTGGCGTCGGCCCCGGCGAGACCGCGCTCGCGGCGCACCGACTGGCTGGTGCGCAGGGCGGGGCTGTTCTGGATGGTGGCGCGTGGGCCGGAGAAGATCACGATCCGAGCGCGTTCTGCGGGGGTGGAGGCCATGTCCCGAAGCGTAGGCGGCCGGTGTTTCACCGAGGTTGCTGCTGTGTGTTCACCGCGCTTCGCCACCCCGGATGCGGCATCCGGCCCGGAACGACGGGGATCAGTCGGAGGTTACGCCGCTCGGCCGGCGGTCGCGGCCGGCGAGCACCACCCAGAGCGCGAACAGCGCGGCGGTGACGGCGAAGGCGATGGCGAGCGGGACGGCGCCGATCGGTGGCGCCCAGGCACCCGGATCGGCGACCTGGGCCCACTCGTTCTCGTACCCGATGGCGAAGCGGCGCATGGTGGTCTGGAACGAGTACGCGATCGCGTAGGTCCAGGCGATCCCGGCCAGCACGGCCACGACCGTGAGCACCCAGCGGCCGCGGCTCCAGCGCAGGAAGCGCGGCGACGCGGCGATGCACGCCGCCATCCCGAGCAGCAGTGCCATGGCGAGGATGAGCGTGTAGCGGCCCTGCCAGATCAGCCCGCCACGGGTCACATAGAACGACTGGATCAGCGGGGGGAGGAAGAAGAACGCCAGCGCCAGCGCGATCACGAACACGAGCTTGCGGCCGCGCACCCAGATGACCGTGCCGAGCGCCAACAACCCCACCAGGGCGTAGGTGACGAAGTAGACGGTCGGATGCAGCGGGGTGTCGAGCCAGCCCAGGATGCCCACCATCTGCCGGGCCTGCAGGTAGAACTGGCCGATCATGGCGAAGAAGCCCTCGACCGGGGTGAGGCCCACGCCGGGGGCCTGGGAGACCACATCCGGGGTCGCACTCGGCCCGGTGCCCAGGGAGTTGCTCGACAGCGTCCAGCCGATGCTCGCCACGGCTCCGATGGCGATCAGCAGGATGCTGATGATGACGCCGGGCCGTTTCAGCAGCGCGCCGAGTTCGCGCCCGGTGAGCAGGATGAGCGGCAGCACCAGCAGCACGGCCACCCAGAGCGGCGAGATGCCGCGGGTGTTGCACACCAGGGCGGCCGCGATCACCAGTATCGTCAGCCGGGATCCCAGCAATCGGGGATCGGGTTGCAGCACGATGCCGAGCATGGCCGCGAACATCGCCAGGCCCGCGGTGAACTCCAGGGTGTTCGGGTTCACGGTGCCCATCAGGTAGAGCACGATGGGCGTGATCGCCGCCATCACCGCCAGCGTGGGCACGCGGTGCGAACGCCAGGCGCCGATCATCCAGAACGTGGCGGCCAGGAAGAACGCGGTGAGCACGGCGCTGACGATCCGCATCGCGTAGATGCCCGTGTAGTCGGGCGCGATCAGGGTGGGCCAGCCCACCATCCAGTAGTAGACGGGGTTGTACAGGCTCGCGGCCGAGTAGCTCTCGACGATCTCGTTCGGGTCGCCCGTGAACGCGGGGGCGCAGGCGGCCGAGACGTCGGCGAAGAACGCGAAGCAGCCCTGTTCGTACTCGAAGGCGAGGGCCGCCGGCACGTGCAGCACGCCGCCGCTCGGGATCATCTCGCTCGGCAGCAGTTCGCCGCGCACCACGGAGCCGGCCTTCACCACGTGCGCCGGCTCGTCGGGCGAGCCGCCGATCGGGGTGGCGAGCGCCCAGAGCGCTCCGAGCACCGAGAGCAGGATCCAGGGCAGCAGCAGCCAGCGCCAGACGGATCGGCGGGGGGCGGGCTGGGAGCCGTACGCCGACCCGGCGGCACTGGCGGGTGCGGAGACGGTGCCGTCGCCGTGGCCGTCGGAGCGGGCGCCGGATGATGCGGGGGCGTACGTCATGGGTTCCTTCGGGTCTCGAGAGCCTCGGCGAGGGACTTCTCGAGCTCTTTGATGCGCAGGTCTTGCAGGGCGACCGCTTCGGCCAGGGTGCGGGTCTCGCTCTCGAGCTCGGTGAGCTCGCCCGAGTGCTGGATCGACACCAGGAACAGCACCGCGATGCTGAGGAAGAAGACGAGGTTCGTCGGCACCGTCACCCCGAACAGGCCGGCCAGAGCCCCGAGCAAATTGGGGAAGACGCCGATGACCAAGGCGATCACGCCGGCCGCCAGCCACCAGATGGCGTGGCGCTCGCGCAGGTGGTGCCGGCGCAGCGACTCGATCACCACGCCGAGCACGATCAGCGCGGCGACGATGCCGAGGATGTAACTGGCGACGCTCATCCGCCCACCACCGGGATCGCGGAGGTGGAGGCGGGCGGCTCGGAGATGGTGATGCGCGGGCGGATCAGCGCCACGAACAGGGCCATTCCGGCACGGCCGAGGTAGATCGCGGCCTTGTACGGGTTGTGCGAGGGCACGCCACCGGCCCGCGGCCGCATGGCGACGGGCACCTGCGTGACGGTGAGGCCCGAACGGGCGGCGATCACGAGCGACTCGACGGTGTCGCCGAGGTACTCGGAGGGGTAGTGCTGGGCGAACAGGGCCACCGCGCGCGGCCCGCTGGCCCGGAAGCCCGAGGTGGTGTCGGTGAGCTTGGTCTTGGCGATCTTCGACAGGATGCCCGAGAGCACCTGCATCGCCCAGCGACGGGGACCGCGCACCGCGTAGTCGCCCACCCCCGCGAACCGGGCGCCGAGCACGAGGTCGTACCGGCCGAGCTGGGCCACCAGCTCCTCGATGCCGCGGGGGTCGTGCTGGCCGTCGGAGTCGACCTGGATGACGTTGGAGTAGCCCGAGGCCACGGCGTACTTGAAGCCCGCGCGCATCGCACCGCCGACGCCGAGGTTGATCGGCAGCCGCAGCACGGTGGCCCCGGCGGCCTCGGCCTCGCGGGCCGTGGCGTCGAGCGATCCGTCGTCGACGACGAGGCAGGCGACCCCCGGGGCCGTGGCGAACACCTCGCGCACGACGGCTCCGACCGCCTCCTCCTCGTTGAACGCGGGCATCACGATCAGCGTGCGTTCGAGGGCGGTCGGCATGACCCCCATCATAGCTGCGGGCCTCTCGGGCGAGCCCTGGGAGCCCGCGCGGCGCGGGTCCCGATCCGGGCCCGGGGATGGCCTATCGTGAGTCGGAACAAGGGACGCCGCGAGGCGCCGGCGCACCGGAAGGGGAACGGGTGGACCATCGATCCGTCCGCGCCGCCACCCGCTTCGGGCTCCTCGTGCGGCGGCACGAAGCGCTCGCCGCGATCACGCTGGGGCTGCTGGCGCTGGCCATCGGACTGCTCAGGATCCCTCCGGCCGACAGCGACGTGATCTGGGCCGAGGACGGCCGCGTCTTCCTGGCGCAGCGGCTCGCCGCCGGCCCGTTCCAGGGCTGGTTCGCCGCCTACGACGGCTATCAGCACCTGTTGCCGCGCATCCTGACCGATCTGGTGGTGTCGACGCTGCCGCTGGCCTCGTTCGGGCTCGGCATCACGATCGCGACCTGCGTGGTGGCGGGCGGTGTCGCCGCCCTGGTCTACGTCTGCTCGCGCGATGCGGTGGGCTGGCTGCCGGCGCGGGTGGCGCTGGCGCTGCTCGTGGTGCTGCTGCCGACGGTGACCTTCGAGGTGCTGGGCGACGTGGCGAACGTGCACGGGCTGCTGCTCTGGCTGGCGCCGTGGCTGGTGATCGTGCGGCCGCGCGGGCTCGCCGGCGGCATCGCGCTGGGCGTGGTGGGGCTGCTGGTCGGGCTGACCGAGATCCAGGCGCTGGTCGTCGTGCCGTTCCTCCTCTGGCGGCTGCGGGACCGGATGCGCTGGCCGGTTCGGGCGGGCCTGCTGCTGGGGCTGGCCGGCCAGCTGCTGACGCTGCCGTTCAGTGCGCGGGCGCCGCGGCCGGCCGGCCTGCCCGACCTCGCCTCGACCTTCCAGGGCTTCGTGGTGAACGCGATGATGATGCCGTGGATCGGATCGGGTCACACGGCGGCCCTGGTCGTGCGCACCGGCTCGCTGATCGTCGTCCCGGTGGCCCTGCTGGGGCTGGTGGTGCTCGCCTACATCCTCTGGCGGGGGACACCGGCCCAGAGGGTGGCCGGTGGCCTGCTGGCGTTCGGCGCCGTGGCGGTGTGGTCGGCGGGGTTCGTGCTGAATCCCAACCCCGGGTTCTACTACTCGACCTTCGACGCGGCCACCTGGCAGCAGCTCGGGGCGCTCCGCTACGGCATCGTGCCCGCCCTGTTCGTGGGCGGCCTGGTGGTGGTGTTCGCGGCCGTGCTGGTCGGGCGGGTGTCGCCCGGGCGGGCGGCTCGCGGGCGGACGCGCCGGCTGCCGCGGATCCTCGGGGTCTCGGTGCTCGTGCTGGGCCTGCTGCTCACGGTGTGGCAGCTGCGTTCGGCGGTCTCGACCATCCGCAGTGGAGGCCCCAGCTGGTCGGCGGCGGTCACCGACGCCCGCGAGGCCTGTGCCCTGCCGGAGGCCCCCGCCACGGTGGAGGTCCCCATCCTCCCCGACACCTGGACCGTCCCGATCGCCTGCGACACCCTCGAACGCACCCCCTGAAGAAGAGTGCACCCCCCGAAGAAGAGTGCACCCCCCTTGAAGGAACCGGTCTCAGGCCGCTCTCGACGACCCAGGGTGAGCGCGCGGCCGCGACAGCGACCGCACGCGAACATGCCGCCTCGCACCGGGCGGGGACCGGCGCGACCGCGAGAGGCCCCTCGCCGCAGGCGAGAGGTCTCTCGCGCAGCTAGCCCGGCATGCGGCCGGTCCGGCCGGCCCAGCCGGCGCGGAGGCCTGCGAGCATCGCGCGGCCCCGCGCGCGGCGGCCGGGCACGAGCAGCTGCACGATGAGGCAGTGGCGGAGGTCGGCGAGGGTCTGCTGCACGGCCCAGGCGCGGTGGGTGCGGGCATAGCGGCGGTTCAGCAGGATGCGGTTGCGCACGAGGTAGTAGTACCGGAAGGGCTTGCTCACCACGAGCGCCAGGGGCGCGCCGCCCGGCGCGATCGGGCGGCCGAGAAGGCGCGGGACGTGGCGCTCGCCGAGGCTGTGGCCGAGTTCGGTGCCCACGGCCAGCAGCACCCGTCGCCCGGAGGCGGTCACCCGCAGCGCGAAGTCGGTGTCGACCCCGTCGATGAAGAGGGCTTCGGCGAACGGGCCCACGGCATCCAGAGTGCCGGCGGGGATCAGCATGCCGGACTGGATGGGGGTACCGCCGATCAGGAAGCCCTTCTCGCTCGACACGGCGGCCGAGGGCAGTCCCTCGATGCGGGCCGGGGCCACGAGTCCGACCCGGATGCCGGCGGTCGCGGCATCCTGAGCCGTCGCCACGAGCCGGGCGGTGAGCGTCGCGTCGATGCGGGAGTCCTGGTCGAGGGTGAGGAGGTAGGCGGGGGAGGGGGTCTGACGGGCGGCGGCGATGCCGGTGTTCAGGGCGGCGGCTATGCCGCGGTTCTGCGCATGCCGCAGCACGGTCGCGCCGGCGGCCTCGGCCCGGGCCAGCACGGCGTCCGATCCGGAGCCGCTGCCGTCGTCGACCACCACGACCGCGCCCAGCACGGGCGCGAGCGTCTCGACCAGCCCCACCAGGTTCTCGCCCGCGCCGAAGGCGGTCACGACGGCGGCGACGGAGCGCAGGGTGCCGGTCGCGGAGTCGGCGGCGCCCGGTCGACCGGGGGTGGCGGCGGCGTTCACAGAACCTCCCTCGCGCCCCGGAACCTCCGAGACGGCGACTACTATGCTTGCACCTTATGACCGATCCGAGCGGCGCCCAGGACGGTCCGGCCACCGGCCCCACCATCGGCCGGCGCTCCTTCGTGGGTGTCGGCGCCGCCTCGCTGATCTCGGCCGGCGTCGGCTTCGCGGTGCTGCTGATCGTGCCCATCGTGCTCGACACGGCCGCCGCGGCTGTGTTCATCGCGTTCTGGTCGTTCCTGTTCGTCTGGTTCGGCATCCTGGGCGGTCTCTCCGCCGAGACCACCCGCGCGGTGCACAACAGCGACCGCATCACGGTTCCGGATGCCCAGCGGCGCGAGCCCCGGATGGTGCCGGTCGGCCTCGCGGTCGGCGTCACCCTCGGGGTGCTGCTGTGGGCCACGAGCTTCTGGTGGGCGCCGCTGGTGCTGGTGCCGCAGTTCGCGTACCTCGCCGTCCCACTCAGCTGCGCCGTCGCGCTGTTCTCGGGCCATGCGACCATCGTCGGCATCCTGGGCGGCCGGCTGCAGTGGGGCACGTACACCCGCCTGCTGATCGGCGACTCGCTGCTGCGGCTCGGGCTGGTGGTGGTGGCCGCGATCGTCGCCGCGAGCGTCGGCGGGTTCGCGGTGGCCGCGAGCGTGTCGACCGTCACGTGGCTGATCGGGCTGCTGCTCTCGCCCACGCTCCGCTCGGCGGCGCGGGCTCGGGCGGATGTGCCGCTCGGTGCCTTTCTCAAGCGCGTGGGGCACGCCAGCCTCGCGTCCGGCTCGAGCGCCGTCCTGGTCGTCGGCTTCCCGGTGGTGCTCCGCCTGACCTCGAGCGAGGCGGTCTACCTCGCCGCGGCTCCGCTGCTTCTGGCGGTGACCTTCACCCGGGCTCCGCTGCTCATCCCGCTGAACGCCTACCAGGGTGTGGCGATCGCGCACTTCGTGAACAACCGGTCCGCCGGCCTGCGCGCCCTGGCGCCGGTCGCGCGCCTGATCGCGCTGATCGCCGTGGCCGGGGCGGTGCTCGGCTGGCTGCTCGGACCGCTGCTGCTGACGCTGGTCTATGGTCCCGACTACTACGTCGACCCGTGGACCATAGCCGGCCTCGTGCTGGCCGCGGGGATGCTCGCTCTGGTCACCATCACGGGCGCGCTGTGCCTCGCTCTCGACAAGCACCGCGCGTACTCGACCGGGTGGATCGCGGCGACCGTGCTGGCCGTGCTGATCCTGCTGCTTCCGCTGCCGATCGAACTGCGGGCCGTGCTGAGCCTGCTGCTCGGCCCGCTCGCCGGGCTCGCGATCCACTTCGCGGCCCTGCGACCGCGCGCCACCGCGACCGACCCGAAGGGAACCGCATGAGCCGCGGCATCCGCGCCAGTGTGTGCATGGCCACCTACAAGGGCGCCGCGTACGTCGCCGAGCAGATCGAGTCGATCGTGGCGCAGCTCGGCCCCGACGACGAGCTCGTGATCGTCGACGACTGCTCGCCGGACGACACCGCCGCCGTCATCGTGGAGACCATCGACCGCCTCGGCGAGTCCCGGGTCTTCCTCACCAAGACCGACACGAACGTCGGCTACGTGCGCGCCTTCGAGGCCGCGATCCGCCGCGCGCGAGGCCGATTCGTGTTCCTCTCCGACCAGGACGACGTCTGGACCTCTGGCCGCCACGAACTGATGATCGCCGGCCTCTCCCGCTCGCTCGTCGTCGCCGGCAACCACTCCATCCTCGGCCGGAACGGAGCCCGCCTCTGGTACCCGCCGCTGCGCGCGGGCGGTTCGCGCCACCACCTGGCCAACCTGTTCGCGATCATGATCGGCTATCGGCCGTATTTCGGATGCGCCATGGGTTTCCGGCGCGAGGCGATCGACGGCGGCATCCTGCCGATCCCCGACTACGTCACCGAGTCGCACGACATCTGGATCGCCATCACGGGGAACGTGCGCCACAGCATCCGTCACCTCGACGAGGTCGTGGTGGAGCGCCGCCTGCACGACAGCAACCAGACCCCCCTCGGCATCCGCGGCCTCCCCACCATCCTCGCCGCGCGCCGCCGCTTCGCCCGCCTCATCGCCGAGGCGCACCGCCGAGCCCGAGCCGCCCGCCGCGCCCCCGCGTCACGCCCCTCCCGCCCCTGAGGCTCTACCCGCCCTCGAGGAGGGGGTGCGGGGTGCGCGCGGCTAGCGGCCGAAGGCGTGCCGCAGCAGGGCCCGGCGGCCCTGCGCGTCGCGGGCGCGCAGCGCCGCGGGCAGCTCGCTCAGCGCATTCAGGCGTGAGGTGACGTGCAGCCGCGCCGCGCGGGCGGCCGCAGGCCAGCCGCGGGCGCGCATCCGCGAGGCCGCCTCGGCGAACAGCGCGCGCTCCTCGGCGAACTTCGCGCCGTCGGGGCCGGTGACCGCCGAGACGCTGGCCGCGTGCCGGCGGTAGGAGAAGCACACCTCGTCGTCGAGCACGAACGAGCCGCCGTCGAGGATGATGTCGATCATCAGCGCCAGATCCTGCACCACCTCGAAGCCCGGCCGGAATCCGTGCCGCCGCAGCTCCTCCGAGCGCCACACGATCGACGGGAAGTACGCCCAGTTGCCGCGCAGCAGGCTCGTCGCGAGTGGTTCGCCCGAGTACGAGCGGGCTCCGGATCCGCGAAAGCGCAGCAGCCCCTTCACCCGGTCGGCCAGCGGATGATGCACCGCACCCTCCGCGTCGATCACCTCGACCCCGGGCTGCAGGATCGAGGCCGACGGGTAGGCCGCCGCGAGCGAGGCCATCCGCTCCACGTACCGGGGATGCATCCGGTCGTCGCACCCCATCAGCACCGCCCGCTCGTTCTCGAGCAGCCGCACGCACTCCCGGAAGTTGCCCCCCACGCCGAGGTTCACCGCGTTGCGGAGGTAGTGCACCCGCGGGTCGGCCGCCGCCAGCGATGCCGCCCACTCGCCCGGTGCGGTATCCGGGTACACGTCGTCGACGATCACCAGCCGCCAGTCGGGGTCGCTCTGGGCCAGCACGCTCTGCACGGCCTCGCGGAAGTGATCGGGGCGGCCGTAGAACGGCATCATGATGTCGAGGGTCATCGGGTGCTCTCCGGGGAGTTCTGCGGATGCGGATACGGATGCGGGCCGGGGCCGGGGTGCGCCGGCCCGCCGGGTTCGGGATGCGGCTCGTCGGCCCGCCGCAACCGCATGCGCCAGCTCAGGTCGCGCGCGGCCTTCACCGAGCAGATCACCAGCAGCAGCCAGCCGTACTCCACCAGCACCGCGCTCTCGGCCACCGAGGTGGCCAGCAGCACCACGAGCACGAGCGCGAGCCAGAGGTACACGATGCTCTTCTTGGCCGCCGCCAGCACCCAGGCGCGCCCGACGGTGAGCCCCACGAACCCCACGAAGATCACGAAGCCGATCAGCCCGAGCTGGAAGTACACGTCGATGAACGCGTTCAGCGCCGAGGTGTGCGCCCGGTTGCCGATCACGTCGAGCGCGAAGAACGGCGACACGTCCGGCCGCCAGTAGCCCGCCCAGCCCCAGCCCTCGAGCGGGTTGAGGTCGATCAGCCGCCCGAGCTCGCGCCAGATCTCGAGCCGGTAGGTGAACTCGCGCCGGCTCGAGAGCAGCTCGAGCACCCGCACGCGGCCGAAGAACAGCAGCGATCCGGTCAGTAGTCCCAGGGCCAGCAGCACGAAGTGCCAGCCGCGCCGGGTCTCCGGCGCCGCTCGCCGCAACGCCAGCAGGATGCCGGCGGCCAGGGCCGTCACGAGCGTGACCCCGAGCGTCACGGGCGATCCGGAGAACACCACGCACAGCGCCGCCACCACGACGCTGTAGACGCCCACCCCGCGCCGCACCGAGCGGGTCGCGAGCTCCACGGCGAAGGTCACGATCGCGATCAGCGCCACGAACCCCAGCATGTTGCGGGTGCCCAGGATGCCCTGGGCCGGGCCGCCCGCGGCGAGCGACCCGGTGATGTTGAGGAAGCGGATCGGCGTGTCCAGCAGCACCCCGGCGATGATCTCGAGCACCAGCGAGAGCGTCAGCACCACCCGCAGCACGTCGCCGACGGCGCGCACGATCTGGATCAGGTCGCGCACCACCGCGATGTACACGCCGAGGAACGCGTAGGCCAGCAGGTAGGCCAGCCCGTTCAGCGTCGAGGGCAGGTACTTGCTCCAGAACATCGTCATGACGCACCAGCCGAGGAACACCAGCAGCGACACCGGCAGCAGACCGTGCCAGTCCAGCTGCGCCCACCGGCCGACCAGGCTGAGGGCTGCGAAGAGCACGAGCGCCGACACCACGGCGATCAGCCCGGGCCAGCCGATCGTGGCCCGCAGGGCGAACGAGCCGAACCCCGTGGCGAGCACGGTGACGGTGAGGGCCTTGGCGAAGCGGGTGTGCCCGAAGAAGGCCAGAACGGCGGTCGATCCGGGTCGCGGATCGGGCCGGGAGGGGGCCGGCGGCGCCGTCATCGGCGGGCGGACGCCGTTCGCTCCGACAGCCCCCGCAGCCCCCTGAGGTTCGTGCGACCGCGCGAGTCGTCGTCGAGGTCGAGCGCCACCGCCCCCAGCTCGAGCTTGGTCTTGACGGCCACCAGCACGAACAGCACCCAGCCGCCCTCGACCAGCATCCGGCTCTCGAAGAAGCTCTGGGCGATCAGCGCGGTGAGCAGCAGCATCGGCGTGAGCGCGACGGCGAGGCGGGGGAGCGGGCGCCCGCCCGCGTCGAGCGGGTGGTCGACGGCGAACCACCAGCTGCGGTACCAGGCGCCCACCATCAGCAGCACGATCAGCACCAGGCCGACGATGCCGAGCTGCAGCCAGACGTCGAGCCAGGCGTTGTGCGCCTGGAGGTAGGTGACGCCCTTGCGCACGGCGAGGTCGTCGAACGGCTCGACCCACGGCACCCAGTAGCTCACCCAGCCCCAGCCGAAGACGGGGCGCTGCTGGGCGAGCCCGGTGACGGCGTTCCAGATGTCGAGCCGCCCGGTGAGGTCTTCCGACTTGCCGAACAGGCCGAGGATCTGCGACCAGAAGGCGCTCACGCCCACGGCGGCCAGAGCGGTGACGGCCGCGCATCCGGCCAGCACCCAGGCGCGACGGCCGGGGCCGACCCGGCGCGCCAGCAGAAGCACGCCGAGCATCGCGGCCACCAGCACGGCGGCGGCGATGGCCGTGGCCGAGCGGGTGAGGGCCAGCACGAGCACGGCGACGGCGATCCAGGCGATGGTCGGGCGGGCGCGGCGCAGCTTCTGCACCAGCTGCACGCCGAGCACGATCAGGGCGAGCACGGCGACGAAGGCCAGGATGTTGCGGTTGCCCACGATGCCCTGGATCGGGCCCCCGCTGAACAGCGTGCCCTGCGTCCAGTAGAAGGCCTTCGGCACGGCCGCATCGCCGTAGTCGGTCCAGAACGGGAAGATCGGGGCGCGCACGAACACGGCCACGAACAGCTCGAAGCCGAGCGAGAGCCCGAGGATCCAGTTCAGCGCCGAGGCCAGCGCGCTCACCAGCCGCGGCCAGCTGAGCGCCACGCACAGGTAGAGGGCGCCCAGTGTGGTGGCCGCCTGGGCCAGGATGCCGATCACCGAGGCGCCCGGGTAGTACGACCAGGCCAGCGAGAGCACCATCAGGATGCCCAGCAGCAAGAAGGTGCGCGGGAGCCGCCGCAGGTCGAGCGCCCGCCACAGCCGCTGCCGGGTCATCAGCACCGCGATCACCACCGTGAGCGCACCGACGAGCGCGAGATACCCCCACCAGCCGATCAGGTCCCGCCAGAACTCGCCCGCGAAGACCGTGAACAGGATGAACACCGAGAGAGCGCGGGTGGCGGCATCCGTCGGGTATCGCATACGGAGAGCCTACTTACTCGCCGGGCGTGCCGGCGCGGCCTACACGAAGGCGGCGAACCCGGTGAGGCTGCGGCCCACGATGAGGGTGTTCATCTCGCGCGTTCCCTCGTAGGAGTAGAGCGCCTCGGCATCGGCGAAGTGCCGCGCCACGTCGTACTCGAGCGTGATGCCGTTGCCGCCGAGCGCCTCGCGGCACCAGGCGACCGTTTCGCGCATCCGGGCCGTCGTGTACGCCTTCGCCAGCGCCGAGTGCTCGTCCTTCTGGGTGCCCTCGTCGAGCATCTGCGAGACCCGCACCACCATGCCGAGGCTGGCGGTGATGTTGCCGATCGACTTCACCAGCAGGTCTTGGATGAGCTGGTGCGAGGCGATCGGCTTGCCGAACTGCACGCGCTCCTTGGTGTAGCGCAGCGCGGCCTCGTAGGCGCCCACCGAGTTGCCGACGGCGGCCCAGGCCACCTCGGCCCGGGTCAGCCGCAGCACCTTCGCGGTGTCGCGGAACGAGTTCGCGTTCTGCAGCCGCAGGCGCTCCGGGATGCGCACGTCTTCGAGCGTGATGTCGGCGTTCTGCACGATCCGCAGGCTCTGCTTGCCCTCGATCTTGGTGGCCGTGTACCCCGGAGTGGAGGTCGGCACGATGAAGCCCTTGACCTGGCCGTCTTCCGCATCCTTCGCCCAGATCACCGTGATGTCGCTGAAGGTGGCGTTGCCGATCCATCGCTTGGAGCCGTTCAGGATCCAGTCGTCGCCGTCGCGGGTGGCGATCGTGCGCAGGCCCTGGGCGCTGTCGGAGCCCGACTGCGGCTCGGTGAGGCCGAAGGCGCCCACGATCTCGCCCGAGGCCATCTTGGGCAGCCACTCGGCGCGCTGCTCGGCACTGCCCGTGACGCTGATCGAGCCCATGGCCAGGCCGTTCTGCACGCCCACCAGGGTGGCGATCGAGGCGTCGACGCGCGCCAGCTCGAGAGCCACGAAGCCGCGGAAGACGGCCGAGTTCTCGAACGGCTTCGTCTCGTCCCAGGCGAACGCGAAGGCGCCCGTGGCGGCGAGGCCCTTCATGATGCCCTCGGGTGAGGTGGCCTTCTCCCAGTGCTCGTTCACGACCGGCTTGACCTCGGTCTCGAGGTAGTGGCGCAGGGCGGCGATGGCCTCGGCCTCCTGCTCGGTGAGCAGGCTCTGGTAGCCGTAGAAGTCGCTGGCGAGGGGCTCGAAAGACATGGGTGCTCCGTTGCGTTTTTCGTTGCGGTGAGGCGGTGGTCCGCGCGATCCGGGATCGGCGAGCCGAGCCTAATCCGGTGGACCGGGAGGGGCATCCATGGTTGGTAGTTTGGTCTAACCGGCCCGAACGCCCGAGACGCGTGCGTTGTAGGTCGCTGATAGTCGGAGGATCAAGGATGTTCGTCGAGATCGCCAACACGCCCCGCGATTACGCCTGGGGCTCCACGACCGCCATCCCGGAGCTGCTCGGCACGCCCGAGACCGGGGAGCCGCAGGCCGAGCTCTGGCTGGGGGCGCATCCCGGAAGCCCCTCGAAGATCGTCGACCCCTCGCTGACCGACGGCGCCGCCGACCTCGCGGAGTGGTTCGCGCGCTCGCCGCAGGCCGCCGGGGCGACCGGTTCGCTGCCGTTCCTGTTGAAGGTGCTCGCGGCCGAGCATCCGCTCTCCCTGCAGGCCCACCCCACGCTCGAGCGCGCCCGCGAGGGCTTCGCCCGCGAGAACGCGGCCGGAATCCCGCTCGACTCGCCCGAGCGCAACTACAAAGACCCGCTGCACAAGCCCGAGATCGTGGTGGCGCTGAGCGAGCGGTACGAGGCGCTGTGCGGATTCCGGCCGCTCGAGGAGGTGCGCGAGATCGTCTCCCTGCTCGTGACCATCGACAACTCCTCCACGGCGCCGCGCTGGGAGCTCTACGGCCCGATCGTGCACCTGCTCGAGGACTCGATCACCGAGACCGAGACGGATGCCGAGGTGCTGCAGTCGGTCGTGGCCTGGCTGCTGGAGGGCGGCGAGGCCGTGTCGGCACTCGTCGGCCACCTGGTGCGCACCGCCGAGAAGGCGCTGCACCCGGCGCACGCGCACATGACCGACCCGTACACGCCGTCGCTGGAGACCGTCGTACGGCTGAACGAGGAGTACCCGGGCGACCCCGGGATCATCATCTCGCTGCTGCTGAACCGGGTGACGCTGGCGGCCGGCGAGGCGCTCTACCTGCCGGCCGGCAACATCCACGCCTACCTCCGGGGGCTCGGTGTCGAGTTGATGGCGGCCTCGGACAACGTGCTGCGCGGCGGCCTCACTCCCAAGCACGTCGACGTGCCCGAGCTGCTCGAGGTGCTGGAGTTCCGGCCCGTGCCGGTGCCCCGCCTCGTGCCGTCGCAGCCCTCGGCCGGTGTCACGCTGTTCAAGCCCGACGTGCCCGACTTCGAGCTGGCCCGCATCGACCTGGCCCCGGATGCCGCGTCCGAGGCGTCGTTCGCGCCCCAGGGTCCCTCGATCGTGCTGTGCATCGCCGGCGAGCTGCAGGTCACGGCGGTCTCGGGTGCCACGTTCGCCCTGGTGCGGGGTACAGCGCTCTACGTCACCCCCGACGAGGGCTCGCTCGCCTTCGCCGGCTCCGGTACCGCCTTCGTGGCGGCCCCCGGAGCCCCCGCGCACGCCCTCCCCACCCAGGCCTGAGGGCGGCGCCGCGGCGCCGTCAGGCGGGGATGCGGAGGGTGAACGCGCGGCGGTAGGCCGCGGGGGTGGTGCTGAGCGTCTTCGCGAAGTGGTGGCGCATCACGGCGGCGGTGCCGAAGCCGCTCTCGGCGGCGACGCCGTCGAGGCTGAGGCTGCTCTCCTCGAGCAGGCGTTGCGCGTGCAGCAGGCGCTGCCGGTTGAGCCAGGCGCCCGGCGTGGTGCCCAGGTCGGCCTTGAAGCGGCGCGCGAAGGTGCGCGGCGACATGAGTGCCTTGCGGGCCAGCTCGTCGACGGTCAGCTCCTGGTCGAGGTGTTCGAGCATCCAGGCCGTCACCTCGGCGAACGAGTCGCTCTGGCACACCGGTATCGGCGTCGCGATGTACTGCGACTGCCCGCCCGAGCGCTGCGGCGGCACCACCATGCGCCGGGCCACCACGTTCGCGGCCGAGGCGCCGAGCTCCTTGCGGATGAGGTGCAGGCAGGCGTCGATGCCGGATGCCGTCCCTGCGCTGGTGATGATCCGCCCGTCCTCCACGAACAGCACGTCGGGGTCGACCGAGATCGACGGATGCTCCGCGGCGAGGCGATCGGCGTGCATCCAGTGCGTGGTGGCCGAGCGGCCCTCCAGCACCCCGGCCTTGGCGAGCGTGAACGCCCCTGAGCAGATGCTGAGGATCCAGGCCCCGCGCGCCGCCGCATCCTGCAGCACCTCCACGACGGCCGGATGCACCTCGGCGTCGATCATGTGCGCGGGCACGGCGACGAGGTCGGCCGTGGCGGCGCAGGAGAGGTCGCTCGCGATGATCATGTCGTAGCCGAGGCTCGTGCGCACCGGGCCGGGCTCGGCCGTGGCGATCGTGAAGTCGAACTCCGGGCCGCCGTGCTCGCTGCGGTCGATGCCGAACACCTCGCAGACCACGCCGAACTCGAACGGGGCGACCCCGGGGATGGCCAGCAGCACGACGTTCTTCAGCATGCTGGCAGGATATCGATGATCACTGAAGAAAGTCCACTGAGTCGGATGCGACACGGTCGTGTCGTAACCCTTAAGGCGGAGTTGAGGGTTTACGATCCGCGACTTGACGTGAGCGAACTACACCGATGTAATTAGTGAACGGGGTTTTTCGGCAGGTCGCAAACGAGTTCAGAGGGTGGAGCGTGATATGGCCATGTCAGAGTATCGCCCAGGCGTTCCGGACGACTGGTTCGTCGATCCGGTCAACCTCGGTGTCCCCGGCGTCCGTCAGCCCAGCGATGACGAGAATCCGCTGGCCTGGCAGGCCGACTCGCTCTGTGCGCAGACCGATCCCGAAGCCTTCTTCCCGGAGAAGGGCGGCTCGACCCGGGACGCCAAGCGCATCTGCACCACCTGCGAGGTCAAGGCCCAGTGCCTCGAGTACGCCCTGCAGAACGACGAGCGCTTCGGCATCTGGGGCGGCCTCAGCGAGCGCGAGCGTCGCAAGCTGCGCAAGAAGGCCGTCTAGGTCCAGCCTCTTCGGTCGTGGGTGCTGTTGCGGCACGCCGGCCCGTAAGTGAAGCTCACCGGCTGACACGGACGGTCGCGTCTCACACGCGATTCATAAGAACCCGGCACGCCGACCGAGTCGCCGGGCATTGCGCACGGGCCCGCTTAGAGTCAGTGCGATGCACGCCCGAGTCACAGCCGTTCTGGTCTCCTCCAACGGAGCCGACCACCTTCCGCGAACCCTGGAAGCCCTCGCGGCCCAGACCCGAGCCCCCGATGCGCTGATCGTGGTCGACTGCGCGTCGAGCGACGACACCTCGAAGCTGCTCGCCGCCGCGCAGCCCACGCGGTTCATCTCGGCCTCCACCCGGCTGAACTTCGGAACCGCCGTCGCGCACGCCCTGGGTGTGGCCCCGCCGCCGGCCAGCGAGAACGAGTGGCTGTGGCTGCTGGCGCACGACACCGCGCCCGAACCGGACGCCCTGGCCGCCCTGATGGCCGCCGTCGAGGTCAACCCCTCGGTCGCCGCCGCCGGCCCCAAGCAGATGGAGTGGGACGACCCCGCCTACATCAGCGAGTTCGGCGAGACGGTCACGAGCCTCGGCGCGAGCGTCCCCCTCGTGGAGACCGAGCTCGACCAGGCCCAGCACGACCGGATGAGCGACGTGCTCGCGATGGGCGCCGCCGGCCTGCTGGTGCGGCACACCGTGTGGAACGAGGTCGGCGGCTTCGATCCCGCTCTGCCCACGGCCGACAACGCCCTCGACTTCTCCATCCGGGTGCGCCTGGCCGGCCACCGCGTGCTGGCGGTTCCCGCCGCCAGGGTCGCCACCGACGGCGACGGCTTCTCCGACCCCGGCCGCTCCACCAAGGGATCGGCGCGCCGCAAGCGCCAGACCGCTCGCCGGGCCGCCCAGCTGCACCGCCGCCTGGTCTACGCACCCCCTTTCGCCGTGGTCTTCCACTGGCTCTCGCTCGTGCCGCTGGCCGTTTTGCGCTCCCTCTTCCAGCTCGTCCGCAAGCAGCCGGGCGCGATCGGCGGCGAGTTCGCGGCGGCGTTCAAGACGGCGTTCGGATCGAAGACCACCGAGGCTCGATCGAGGCTGAAGGCCTCGCGCAAGGTCGGTTGGCGTGCGATCGCACCGCTCCGGATGCCGGGCGACGAGATCCGCCGGCGCCGCTCCCTGCAGCGCGAGATCGCCCTCACCTACCTCCGCGGCGACCGCGACCGCATCCAGTTCATCTCCAGCGGCGGTGTCGCCACCGTTCTGATCGTCGCGCTCGTCGGTGTGGTGGCTTTCATCCCCGTGTTCGGTGCGGCCGCCATCACCGGTGGCGGCGCTCTTCCCCTGGAGAGCACGGTCGGCGGGATGTGGGCGCAGATCGGGACGGGCTTCCGCGATCTCGGCCTCGGCTTCGTGGGGGCCGCCGATCCGTTCGCCACGGTTCTCGCCCTGCTCGGCTCGCTCACCTTCTGGTCGCCGTCGTTCGTCATCGTCTGCCTGTACCTCGTCGCGCTGCCGCTCGCTGCGCTGGCCGCGTGGTTCTGCGCCGCGCAGCTCACCCAGAAGCCGGTGCTGCGCACGATGGCCGCGGTGCTCTGGGTGCTCGCGCCGCCGTTCCTCGGGGCGCTGGACTCGGGCATGATCGGCCCGATCCTGGCCCACCTCCTGCTGCCCTGGCTGATGCTCGCGGGGCTCGCGGCGCCGAAGTCGTGGTCGGCCTCGGCGATGGCGTCGATCCTGTTCGCCGCCGTGCTGGCCGTGGCGCCCTCGCTCTGGCCCGCCCTGCTCGTGATCTGGCTGATGGCCACGATTGCCTCGCGCCGCAACGTGGTGCGCCTGATCGGTGTGCCGATCCCGGCCCTGGTGCTGTTCGCGCCGCTGATCTGGGACCAGTTCCAGCGCGGGACGCCCCTGGCGGTCCTGGCCGACCCCGGCGTGCCGGTGTGGCGCGCCCAGGTGCCCGTGATCGACCTGCTGATCGGCCTGCCGCAGACCGGTCTGGCCGGCTGGGAGTCGCTCGCCGGCACCGTCGGCATCCCCGCCGGTGTCGTGCTGGTGGTGCTCGGCGTCCTCGCGGTGCCGCTCGGGCTGATCGCCCTCGCGTCGCTCTTCCTGCCCGGGTCCTACCGCGCCGTGTTCGCGGTCGTGATCGGGATCCTCGGGTTCGCCACCGCGGTCGGCGCCGGCCAGCTGGCGCTGGCCACCAGCGGATCGCAGGCCGTGTCGATCTGGCCCGGTTCCGGCCTCAGCCTCTACTGGATGGGCCTCGTCGGCGCCGCCGTGCTCGGTCTCGCCTCGCTGCCCAAGCTCGTCGGGCTGCCGGCCGTCGTGGCATCGGTCGCCGTCGGTGTCATCGTGCTGCCGATGGGTCTCGGGGTGCTGCTCGGCACGGCCGAGGCGGCTCCCGGATCCGGCCGGCTGCTGCCGGCCTACGTCACGGCCGAAGCCTCCGCCAACCCGCGGGTGGGCACGCTGGTGCTGGCCCCGCAGGCCGATGGGGCGCTCGGTGCCACCGTCGAGCATGGATCGGGTCCGACCCTGAACCAGCAGTCGACCCTCGGCTCGACCGCCGACTTCGCCAGCGAGGGCCGCACCGAGCTGGCGGGCCTCGTCGGCAACGTGGCCTCGATCAGCGGATCGGACGTCTCGGCCCGGCTGAGCGAGCTCGGCATCGAGTTCATCCTGCTCGCCCCGGCCGCCCCGGCGCAGGCCGGAGAGGCGGCGTCGGCCACGACGGCCCGTAGCGCCAACGCGCTCAGCAGCAATCCGCAGCTCACCTTCATCGGCGCGACCTTCGCGGGCGACCTGTGGCAGGTCTCCGGCGACGGGGCGCTCGCCACGCTACCTGAGCCCGTGCCGACCAACACGGTAACGCCTCTGGGCGTCCTGATCCTGGTCGTGCAGGCCTTCGTGTTCGGCATCGCGCTGCTGCTGGCGCTGCCGGCCGGTCGCCTGCAGACGCAGGGCAATCGGGCCGTGAGCGCCACGGCCCACGTGGCTCCGGCCGACTCGCCCGAAGAGCTGATCGCCGAGAAGAAGCGCTCGGAGTTCGACGACGACGAGGCCGTGGGCGAAGAGCCCGAGGCACTCGACGTGGTCGAGGAGCGCGACGTCGTCGACGACGAGGTGGCTCCGACCGCTCCCGACGCGACGCCTGCTCCGGATGCGGCGGCCGAGCCGGTGCAGACGGCCACGGGTGTCTACGCGGCCTCGTACGTGACGGATGCCCCCGCCGAGGCCGAGGCGCAGGCAGCCCCGGTGTCCACTGCCGACGCCGACGCCGACGTCGAGGCCGACGCCGACGTCGAGGCCGAGGCACCGGCCGCCCCGGCGGTCAACCCCGTCATCGACGTGTACGCCGTCACCCCTCCCGTCCCGGTCGCGCCGCAGCCCGACCTCGACGAGACCGCGGTCCCCGCATCCGGAGCCGCCTCGTCCGGTCCCGAGTTCGACGACTACGACCCCAACGACGAGACCGTGCTGAGCGTGCGCGACGCCCTCGGGCGCGACGCGCAGAGCGAGCGGACCGACGAGAGCCCGCACGCCGAGAACCTGAACGCGCAGAACCCCCACCACGAGGAGGGCCGCACCGATGGCCGCTGATCGCAAGCTCGTGGCGACCGGTGCCCGCGTGGCCACCGGCGTCGTCGTCGCGGCCGTCGCGGCGGCCGTGGCCGGTGCCGCCCTGGTGCTGCCCCTGCCCTCGGTGACCGCGGTACCCGCATCCGTCACCGTCGACCCCGCGCCCGCCGAGGAGGTGCGCGCCTGCGCCGGTCCGCTCGTGCGGCTCTCCGACGACACCGGGCAGGATGCGACCGCCATCTCCGGTGTGGGGAACCCGCAGCTCGTCTCCGGCTCCTCCTCGCCCTCGGCAGCCTTGGACATCGCCGGCCTGACCTCCATCGACGACCGCGCCGCCACCGAGGCGTCGACGCCGGTGCGGGTCGCCCTCCCGGCCGCGGCCGCCGGCGCCGCCGGGACGGCCGACGACGCCTCCGCCGGCGTGCTGTTCGGCGCCGCCCAGTCGCAGTCCGTCGCCACCGGCGAGCTCAGCGGCTTCGCCGCGAGCGCGTGCGGAGAAGCCACCTCCGACAGCTGGCTGGTCGCCGGCTCCACCACCGTGGGCCGCACCAGCTTCGTGGTGCTGGCCAACCCGGGCGACGTGGCGGCCGTGGTCGACCTCGCCATCTACGGCGACCAGGGCGTCGTCGTCTCGCCCGGAGCGAACAACATCGACGTGCCCGCCCGCTCGACGCGCACCCTGTCGCTGGCCGGTCTCGCGCCGTCGCTCGCCGACCCGGTCGTGCATGTCACGGCCAGTGTCGGGGCGGTGTCGGCCTTCGTGCAGCAGAGCGTCGTTCGCGGCCTCGAGGCCGGGGGAGTCGAGCAGGCCGGCCCCACCGCCGCTCCCGCGACCGAGCAGACCATCGCCGGCATCCAGATCGCCGGCACCTCGGCCATCGCCGAGCGCCTCAGCGACCCCGACTACGTCGATCTGCAGAGCATCCTGCGGATGTTCGTGCCGGGCGATGCGCCGGCATCCGTCACCATCCGCATCGCGGAGGAGAAGACCGGCGGCGCGCAGACCGAGTACCAGGTGGGCCTGACGCCCGGCATCGTGACCGAGTTCCCGCTGCAGGACATCCCCGACGGCATCTACTCCGTCCAGATCAGCTCCGACCAGCCGATCGTGGCCGCCGCGCGCACCTCGACGCTCACCGAGGCCGGCAGTGACTTCGCCTGGTACCCCTCGCTGCCCGAGCTCGGCGACGAGTTCTTCGTGGCCGCGGCCGTGGGCTCCACCCCGCGCCTGCACCTCGTGAACGCCAGCGGTGCGGATGCGCAGATCACGCTCACCACGGCCGCCGGCGTACAGACCCCGATCACCATCGTGCCCGGCACCCGATACGTGCCGCTGGACCCGACGACGACCTACACGGTCAGCACCTCGGTGCCCATGTCGGCCTCGGTCAGCTACTTCGGCGACGCGCAGTCCTCGTCGTTCGCGATCGCCCCACCGAGCCCGGCCGCGGCCCCCGTCGTCGTCTACCCCTGAGGCCTGTGCCTCGCGTCAGAGGTGGCGGAAGCGGTCGGGCGCCAGGTCCCACGGGTCTTTGCCGAGCAGCTCGGCGACGGCCCGGAAGACGCACGACTCGATCGCGAGCCGCTTGTGCACCTCGTCGTCGCGGTGCAGGTGCGACATCCGCTCGATCGGCAGCCGGAACAGGATGACCCGGTTCTTGGAGACCGACCAGCGATCGACGTGATCGGGCGAGCCGAACTGCCCGAACGGCATCGGCGCCACCTCGAAGCTCACGTTCGCGAGCTCGTTCGGCCAGACGCTGCGCAGGTACTCCGCCGTGGAGGCGACCGTCATGTCGAACAGGTCCAGGCGCGAGCGCAGGAACGGCAGGTGCGGCCCGGCGGCGGAGGAGCGCAGATCGCGCCCGTGCCGGTTGCGGGTGCGGGCCCGGATCGTCGCGGCGCGCGGGGTGCGGCGGGATCGGGGCATGCGGCCAGTCTACGACCTGACCTCGCCTCAACGACCTGGCAGCGCGGCTGCTCCGGCACCGCGACACGGCTCCGCGCTGAGGGGCAGGCGAGGCCGCCGGAGCTACTGTTGGAACCGATGACGAACAGGGAATGCTCGCGGCCCTCGTGCCGCGGTGAAGCGGTCACCACGCTCACCTACGACTACGCCGACTCACTGATCGTCGTCGGCCCGCTCGGCCTGGTCGCCGAGCCGCACAGCTACGACCTCTGCGCCCTGCACACGGATCGCCTCTCGGCCCCGCAGGGCTGGCAGATCATGCGCCACGTCGGAGTGCAGTAGGGATCGCCCGTCTCGCAGCCTCGTCTGCGAGAATGGAGTCATGACTTCCGCTCCGGCCACCACCGTCTCCCTGCCCTATCGCGTCGCGAACATCGCCCTGGCCGAGGCGGGGCGGCATCAGATCCGTCTGGCCGAGAACGAGATGCCCGGCCTGATGGCCCTCCGCGAGGAGTTCGGCGCCACCAAGCCGCTCGCCGGCGCCCGCATCATGGGCTCGCTGCACATGACCGTGCAGACCGCCGTTCTGATCGAGACCCTCGTGGCCCTCGGCGCGCAGGTGCGCTGGGTGAGCTGCAACATCTTCTCCACCCAAGACGAGGCAGCCGCCGCCATCGTCGTGGGCCCCACCGGCACCGTCGAGGCGCCGGCCGGCGTGCCCGTGTTCGCCTGGAAGGGTGAGACGCTCGAGGAGTACTGGTGGTGCACCGAGCGGGCGTTCGACTGGACCGCCGAGGCCGCGGCATCCGCTGCCCTCGGGGGCGACGGCTCGTTCATCGGCCCGAACATGATCCTCGACGACGGCGGCGACGCCACGCTGCTCGTGCACAAGGGGCGCGAGTTCGAGCTGGCCGGCGCGGTTCCGGATGCCACGGCCGACGACTCCGACGAGTACGGCGTCATCCTGAACCTGCTGCGCCAGTCGCTGGCCGCGAGCGGTGACCGCTGGACGCGGATCGCCGCCGAGATCAAGGGCGTCTCCGAGGAGACCACCACCGGCGTGCACCGCCTCTACGAGCTGGCGGCCGCGGGCGAGCTGCTGTTCCCCGCCATCAACGTGAACGACTCGGTCACCAAGTCGAAGTTCGACAACAAGTACGGCATCCGGCACTCGCTTCCGGACGGCCTGAACCGCGCGACCGACGTTCTGATGGGCGGCAAGGTCGCGTTCGTGGTCGGCTACGGCGACGTGGGCAAGGGTGCTGCCGAGGCGCTCAAGGGCCAGGGCGCCCGCGTGATCGTCTCCGAGGTCGACCCGATCTGCGCGTTGCAGGCGGCGATGGACGGCTTCCAGGTCGCCCGTCTCGACTCGGTCATCGGCGAGGTCGACATCTTCGTCACCGGAACCGGCAACGTGAACGTCATCGGCGTCGACGACATCCTGAAGATGAAGCACCTCGCGATCATCGCCAACGTCGGCCACTTCGACAACGAGATCGACATGGCGGGTCTGGCGCGCGTCGCCGGCGCCGAGAAGGTCGAGATCAAGCCGCAGGTGCACGAGTGGCGCCTGCCCACCGGCCGGAGCGTGCTCGTGCTCTCCGAAGGCCGTCTGATGAACCTCGGCAACGCCACGGGGCACCCGTCGTTCGTGATGAGCAACTCGTTCACCAACCAGGTGCTCGCCCAGATCGAGCTCTACGCCACGCCCGAGAAGTACCCGATCGGCGTGTACGTGCTGCCGAAGCACCTCGACGAGAAGGTGGCGCGCCTGCACCTCGACGCGCTGGGCGTCGAGCTCACCACCCTGCGCCCCGAGCAGGCCGCCTACATCGGCGTCAGTGTCGATGGCCCGTACAAGGTCGACCACTACCGCTACTAGTCCTCCTGCCGACCCGTCGATTCTGGCCCTTCCCGCTCGGTTTCGGGGCCAGGATCGACGGCTCGTGAGGCGTGGGGTGGGTCAGCGGTCGGGGAAGGCGTTCGGGAGGCCCTGCAGCACGGGGGCGACCCGGGCCAGGCGCTCCTGCTCGAGCAGGAGGGCGCGGTACTCGCGATCGCGGCGCATGGTGGCCACGCCGAGCAGGAAGACGTGCGGATGCACGGCCGGCAGCGGCGAGACGAAGGGCGCGGCCTCGGCGGCGAGCTCCGACCCGAGCCGGTCGCGCATGTCGGGCGTCATCTTGTCGGCCTGCGTGAGGAACTGCACGATCCGTCGCGACAGCCGATCCGGCAGCTTCGCCACGTCGGCCGTCTGCGACCACGAAATCAGCTGAGGCGGGATGCCGAGCACGAACGGCACCGGCCGGGGCACCCGCTCGTGCTGGCTGTAGGTGCCGGCGAGCAGATCGCCGAGCCGCTTGGATCGTGAGTTCAGCAGCGAGACCAGGAAGGCGAGCATCCCGAACGTCAGGAAGATCTCGACGAACCCGGTGACGCCCCGGATGACCGCGTGCCGCAGCGAGATGGCCCCGCCGTCGTCGCGCACGATACGGGCGCCGATCGCGAGCCTGCCGAGCGAACGGCCACCGGATGCGCGTTCCACGATGATCGGGGCGAGCACCAGGAAGCCGACCACGAGCGACAGCGACAGCGCCTGGGCGAGTGCCGCGTCGATGCCCGAGTCGGTGAGCAGGACCCCGAAGAACAGGTACAGCGCGATCAGCAGCGAGACGACGTAGACCAGGAAGTCGATGGCGCCGCTGACGCTGCGCAGGAGGAAGCTCGCTGGCCGCACATCGAGCGCGACGGCTTCGCCGGTGAGCAGTTCGCCGTCGTCCATGGAATGATTCTACGAAAGATCGGCCGACACGGAGGGGGATCGCGCAGATGGACCTCGACGCCTACTCCGCCGCGCACCGCGACGAATGGGACCGCCTCGACGAGCTCGGACGCCGCTCCCGGTACACCGGCCGTGAGGCCGACGAGCTGATCGAGCGCTACCAGTCGGGATCGACTCAGCTCTCGGCCATCAAGACCGTCGCCGGGTCCACCGCGGTCGGCGACCGCCTCTCGGTCTCGCTCTCGCGGGCGCGACTGCGCTTCACGGGCGCGGGCACGAACGTGTTCCGGCAGATCCCGGTGTTCTTCGCCGTGCAGCTGCCGGCGGCGCTGTACCGCCTGCGCTGGCTCACCCTGGCGGCCGCCGTGGCCACCGTGGTGATCGCCACGCTCTACGCGATCTGGATCTCGCAGGATCCGGCGGTGATGGCCGCTCTCGGCGACAGCGAGACGCTCAAGAAGCTCGCCGAC
This sequence comes from Herbiconiux dendrobii, assembly GCF_052048175.1. Taxonomy (NCBI): domain Bacteria; kingdom Bacillati; phylum Actinomycetota; class Actinomycetes; order Micrococcales; family Microbacteriaceae; genus Herbiconiux; species Herbiconiux dendrobii. The sequence continues at coordinate 814,613 of NZ_JBLZQV010000001.1, forward strand.
GAAGACTTCGTCGACTACTACTCCGAGAACCCGGCGGCCTCCTTCATGGGCCAGGTCTGGACCAACAACGCCTGGATCGCCGCCCAGTGCGTGGCCTTCGGGGTGCTCGGCGTCTTCGTGCCGGCCGTCATCATCCAGAACGCGCAGAACCTTGGCGTCAATGCGGCGGTCATGTTCGAGTACGGTCACGGCGACCTGTTCTTCCTCTACATCCTCCCGCACGGCCTGCTCGAGCTCACGGCCATCTTCGTGGCCGCCGCCGCGGGTCTGCGGATCTTCTGGGCCTGGGTGGCACCGGGCGCGATGACGCGCGGCCGCTCGCTGGCCGAGAACGGCCGTTCGCTGTTCACGGTGGCCATCGGCCTGGTGTTCGTGCTGTTCGTCTCGGGAATCATCGAGGGATTCGTCACGCCGGCGCCGTGGCCCTGGCCGGTGAAGATCGGGATCGGTGTGCTGGCGCTGGCGGCGTTCCTGGCGTACATGGTCGTGCTGGGCGGGCGGGCTGCGCGGGCTGGGCAGACGGGGGATCTCGAGGAGTTCGAGGCCGGGGCGACGCAGCTGACGGCTGCTTAGTTGCCGGTCGCGCCGGGCTTCGCTCGGCGTGACCGGGGCTCGCCGGTCCCTGCCCGGCGAGCCGCGACATGTGAGCGCGCGGTCGAGGCACCCGGCCTGCGGTCGGGCGCCTCGGCCACACGCTCACCTCGGGTCGGCGAGTACGGCCTGAGACTTCGGGTGCTCGTTGGAGGCTTTGGGCGGGGTGCGGGGTGCGGGCTGCTGGGCGGCATGCGGAGGCGGGGGGGCTATGGGGGGCGACGCGTTAGAGGCGGCCGGCGGCCTTGAGGGCGAGGTAGCGGTCGGCCACGGCCGGGGGGAGGTCGGCGGGGGAGCCCGTGACCACGTCGGCGCCGTAGCGCTTCAGGACCGTGGTGACACGGGCCACGTCGAGGAGGGCGCGCTCGGCGGCGGCGGCGCGGTAGACCTCTTCGCGGTCGCCGCGCTCGAGAACGCCGGCCAGGACATCCGGATCGGTCACCGAACTCACGAGCACCAGGTGGTTGCGGGTGAGCTGCGGCACGATCGACATCAGCTCGCGCGAGATGCCGGGCGCGTCGATCGCCGTGCAGAGCACCACGAGCGAGCGCTGCGTCGTGACCTGGCGCACGAGCCCGGGCACGGCGGTCCAGTCCATCTCGATCAGCTCAGGCTCGATCGGCGCCATCACGTCGACCATCCGCGACAGCAGTTCGGGTCCGGATGCCCCGTGCACGCGACCCCGCAACCGGCGGTCGAACGCGATCAGATCGACCCGGTCGCCCGCCCGGGTGGCCAGGGCGGCGAGCAGCAGCGCGCTCTCGAAGGCGGTGTCGATGCGCGGCTCGTCGTCGATGCGGGCCGCCTGCGTGCGGCCGGTGTCGATCACGATCACCACACGCCGGTCGCGCTCGGGCCGCCAGGTGCGCACCATCGTGTCGCTGTGCCGCGCGGTCGCCCGCCAGTCGATCGAGCGCACGTCGTCGCCGCGCACGTACTCGCGCAGGCTGTCGAACTCCGTGCCCTGCCCACGGATCATCACGCTCGTGCGCCCGTCCAGCTCCCGCAACCGCGCCAGCCGCGACGGCAGGTGCTTGCGCGAATTGAACGGCGGCAGCACCCGGATGCGCCCGGGCGCCAGCAGGGTCGCCTGCCGGGCGGCCAGCCCGAGCGGTCCGAACGCCCGCACGGTCACCCGCTCGGTGCGCCGCTCGCCCCGCCGGAACGGCGTGAGGGCGATCGCGTACGAGCGCCGCTCGCCCGCAGGGATCTCCACCCGCGCGCGCGCCGAGGCCGGCCCCGCCGAGGGCTGCCAGGCGTCCCGCACGACTGCCCGCAGCATCCGTCGCCCCGTGTTGGTCAGGTAGAGCGTCGACACGGCGGTCTCACCCAGTCGTACCCGCCCCGGGATGGACCGCTCGACGGCCACCCGCCGAGGCGAGGCCGCGAGCACCAGATCGAGCACCACGAGCGCCACCACGAACAGCAGCCACACCCCCAGAGCCCCCAGCGCCAGCCCGAACAGCTCGCCGAACAGCACCACGGGCACCACGCCCAGCGCCACCAGCGCCACGAACCGCCCCGAGAGGGTCACCGGGCACCCCTCCCCATCCGGTGGGAACCAGCACCCATCAGATGGGAACCTGCACCTGCGTCATGATGCTGCGGAGGATGCTGTCCACCGCGACGCCCTCGAGCTCGGCCTCGGGCCGCAGCTGGATGCGGTGCCGCAGCACCGGCAGCACCATCGCCTGCACGTGGTCGGGGGTCACCCCCGTGTACCCGTTCAGCCATGCCCACGCCTTGGCGGAGGCCAGCAGCGCGGTGCTGCCGCGGGGGCTGACGCCGAGCTTCACCGACGGGCTCTGCCGGGTGGCGCGCGCGAGATCGACGATGTAGGCGAGCACGTCCGGCCCGGCCTGCACCCGCACCACGGCCTGCTGCGCGTACAGCAGCTCGGCGGCGGTGAGCACCGGTCCGACCCCGGCCGCCGCCAGGTTGCGCGGGTCGAAGCCGTTCGCGTGCCGCTGCAGCACGGCCACCTCGGTGTCGCGCTCGGGCAGGTCGAGCACGAGCTTCAGCAGGAAGCGGTCGAGCTGTGCCTCGGGCAGCGTGTACGTGCCCTCGTACTCGATCGGGTTCTGGGTGGCGGCCACCAGGAACGGGTCGGGCAGCTTGCGGGTCACGCCGTCGGCGCTCACCTGCCGCTCCTCCATCGCCTCCAGCAGCGAGGACTGCGTCTTCGGAGGCGTGCGGTTGATCTCGTCGGCGAGCAGGATGTTCGTGAACACCGGCCCCTCGCGGAACGAGAACTCGCCCGCCTTCGCGTCGTAGATCAGCGAGCCGGTCACGTCGCCCGGCATCAGGTCTGGGGTGAACTGCACGCGTTTGGTGTCGAGGCTGAGCGCCTGGCTGAGGGTGCGCACGAGCAGCGTCTTCGCCACACCGGGCACGCCCTCCAACAGCACGTGACCGCGGGCCAGCAGCGCGATGATCAGGCCGGTGACGGCGCCGTCTTGCCCCACGACCGCCTTGGCGACCTCGGTGCGCACCCGGGAGAGCGCCTCCCGCAGCTGGGCGTCGGTGGGAGCGGAGTAGGGGGAAGGGGAGGAGATGTCGGTCATCCATGGTTCCTAACTGCGAAGACGGCGGGGGAGTTCAGGATCGGGGTCGCGGAGAGCGGGGCCATGCCGGCCGGCCTACCCCGGGGTGGTGGCGCGGGCCACCTGCTGTTCGAGCACGAGCAGGGCGTCGGAGTAGCGCAGCAGATCGGCTTCGGATCGGGGCGTCCCGCCCACCAGCAGGTCGTGCACCTCGTCGACGTGCCGGCCGGTGACGGCGGCGACGGATCGGCTCACCTCCACCACGGTGGCGTGCCGGGGCAGCGCGAGCTGCACCGTGAGCCGGGAGAGCGTGCCGATGCGCAGCGAGTCGAGCGCGCGGGCATGCGCCCCCTGCCGCGCGTAGAGCCGGGCGCGGCCCTCGAGCGTCTCGCTCGCCCGCACGGTGACCGGCAGGTTCTCCACCACGACCGGCCCGAAGCGCCGCCCGCGCCAGATGCCGGCGGCGACGGTGGTGACGATCAGCAGCAGCAGAACGGGGGTGACCCAGTCGGGCGTCAGCTCACCGAGGGTGGCGGGGGCACCGGCCTCGACGTCGTCGTAGCCCGGCAGGTACCAGACGAGCGTGGCGTTCTCGCCGAGCAGGTTGAGCACCAGCGCGCCGTTGCCGTAGGCGGTGGCGGCGTCGTTGGTGAGCGCGTCGCCGGCGCCGAGCACCGTGGTGCTTCCCGCATCGGAGGGGAGCCCGATGACGGCGTAGGCGTCGTCGTAGGAGCGGAAGCAGGTCTGCGCGGCCGAGGCGGCGCCCGAGGCGTTCGCGTCGAGCACCCGGTAGGTGAGGTTCGGCCGCGAGATCTCGCCCGCCTTCTGAGCGGCCGGCAGAGTGCATCCGGCGCTCACCGAATCGGCGTCTTCGGGGGAGCCCGCCGTCGCGATGCCCGGGGCCAGGGCCTCGAGCTCCGAGGAGCCGGGTTCCACCAGCACGAGGTCGTCGCCGAGACCGGCCACCTGCTCGAGCCGTTCGTCGTCGAGGAAGCCGAACGGATCGGCGAACAGCACCGTCACCGGCCCGGTCGCGGCGGCGGCGGCATACTGGGCCTCGCCGAGCGTCGACGCCGCGATCACGTCGACGCCCTGCTGACGCAGCACCTCGGCGACGGCACGGCTGCCCTCGGGCCCCGCGTTCTCGATCGAGAAGACATCGGTGTCGGGCGCGGCTGAGGAGGTGGCCAGCGTGGTGACGATCGCGAAGACGACGGCGGCGAGCACGGCGACGATCCAGAACAGCCAGCGCCGGGCGGTGCGCCCCACGGTCGCCGTCTCGACGGTCGCGGCCTGAGGGCGGGCGGTCCGGCCGGTCTCGGGCCCGGTGGTGGTGCCGGTGCCGGGCGCGCTCATCGCACGGGCTCGCTCACGACGGGTTCGAGGCGAACGGGCTGCTCCGACTGCAGGCGCCGGTCGAGCGCCGCGATGCGGTCGTACTCGCCGCGGCTGCCCGGCCGATCCAGGTACCGCACCCCGTCGAACAGCCCGGCGCCCGCGAGCAGCTCCTCACCGGAGGAGGGGAAGGCGGATGCGGCCCGGCGCGCGAAATCCTGCGCGGTCGTGCCGGGTGCGGTCGACACCACGGTGCGCTCGGCCAGCTGCCGGGCCAGAGCCCGGAAGGCCTCCTCGATCGCCAGCCGGAAGTCGCCGGCCGCGGCCGCGCGCTCGGCGGAGCGCCGCAGCTCCTGCGAGGAGCGGGTGTCGTCGCTGCCGAACAGCGCGCCGGGCTCCACCCGGCTGCGGCGGTTCAGGCGCGGGCGGCCGTAGACCACGAAGGCCACCACGATCAGCGCCACGACCACCAGCACGACGATCAGCACCACGATGCCCTGCAGCGACAGCCCCGATCCGTCGGGCAGCCGGAGCGAGTCGAGCCAGTCCTGGAACCCCTGGGCGAGCAGGTCGAACCAGGTCGGCCGGGCGGCCTGGTAGGGCGGCTTGCCGAGCTCGGTCGAGAGCCACTCACGCGCCCGATCGGCGTCGGGATCGACCGGGAGGTCGTTCACGAGCCGGGAGACGAGGGCAGCCGCGATCATCCGCGCGGCTGGGGAAGGTAGGGGTCCGGCCACTCGTCCAGGCCCGACTGGCGCGACTCCACGAAGCGTGTGAGCTCGATTCCGAGCCCCTCCTTGCGCATCCGCAGGTCGATGTAGATCACGGCCACGGTGGCGGCCTGCACGACGGCGCTGATGGCGCCGAGCACGATCGTCACCACCACGAACACGAGGTAGAGCACGATGATCGCGGCGATGCCCGAGCCGGAGTTGTTCGGGTCGATCACGGTCGCCACGATCGGCATCAGGAACGAGAACGGCGTCGAGATCAGCTGGGTGGCGAAGCTCAGGATGACGGCGACCAGCCAGATCACGCCGAGGGTGCGCCAGAAGTTCGCCATCCCCGCGGTGAGGCGCCACGAGCGACGGATGGCGGCGCCGACGCCCAGGCGTTCGAGCACGATCACGCTCGGCACCATCGACAGCTTGGTGCCGATCCAGGCGGAGAGCACGCCGAGCCCGAGGCTCAGCAGCACGGCGACCACGATCGCTATGGCGAGCCCCGGGCCGCCCGCGAACGCGCCGAGCACCACGATGCCCACGATGATCGCCAGGCCGACGAGCACGGCGGCCGCCACCAGGAAGAACCAGCCGGCCAGCGGCAGGGTGCGCCGCAGCGCCACCTTCCAGAGCTCGCCGAGACGGCGCTTCTCGCCGAGGGTGGCGCGGGCGACCTCCACCACGAGCACCGCCTGCAGCAGGGCCGAGGCGAAGAGCGAGAGGGCGAGCGGAATGACGATCGAGACGATGAGCACGGCGACGTTTCCCGCGCTGATGGCGTCGGCCTCGTCACTGGAGGCCGGCAGCGAGGCCCAGCGGGAGAGGGCCCAGAAGGTGGCGACCCCCACGAACACGGCGGTGACGACCACCACGATCAGCTGCACCAGCAGGCCGCTGCCGAAGGTGGCCTTGGGATTGCGGCGCAGCACCTGGAACGGTGCCGCCATCAGCGTGCCGAAGCCGAGCGGGCGCAGCGGGATGAGGCCGGGCTTGGGCGGCGGGGCCCACTGCGCCGAGCTCTGCCAGCCCGGACCGTAGGCGCCGGGTTGCGGACCGTATCCCGGATGCGGCTGACCGTGACCGGGCGGCGCATACGCGGGAGCGGGCGGCGGAGCGTATTGCCCGTACTGCGGCTGCGGCTGCGGCGGCGCGGGCGGCGGGGCGTACTGCCCGTACTGCGGGACCGGCGGCGGGTACTGCTCGTAGTGCCCAGCGGGAGGCGCCGCAGCGGGAGGCGCCGCATCCGGAGCCTGAGGCTCGGAGCCGGGAGCCGCCCAGGTGTTCTCGTTCATCGGTGATCCTCACGTTTCAGCCGGTGCCGACCCACACCCCGTCCCCTCACCCATGTTTCCACACTCCTTGGGAGTTTTCTCGGAGTGGTCCACGATCCGCTCCACTAGCCTTGTGCGATGGACCCTCGCATTCTCGTTGTCGACGACGACACCGCCCTTGCCGAGATGATCGGCATCGTGTTGCGGGCCGAAGGCTTCGAGCCCACCTTCTGCGCCGACGGCGGGGAGGCGCTCGCCGCCTTCCGCGAGTCCAAGCCCGACCTCGTGCTGCTCGACCTGATGCTCCCCGGCATGGACGGCATCGAGGTCTGCGGCCTGATCCGTGCCGAGTCCGGCACGCCCATCATCATGCTGACCGCGCGCACCGACACCACCGACGTCGTGAAGGGGCTGGAGTCCGGCGCCGACGACTACGTGGTGAAGCCGTTCAATCCCAAGGAGCTGGTGGCGCGCATCCGCACCCGTCTGCGCCCGGCCTCGGAGAGCACGCCCGAGCTGCTGCAGATCGGCGACCTGCAGCTGGATGTCGCCGGCCACGAGGTGCGCCGGGGCGACGTGCGCATCAACCTCACGCCGCTCGAGTTCGACCTCCTGCTCGCCCTCGCCACGAAGCCGCAGCAGGTGTTCACCCGCGAGATGCTGCTCGAGCAGGTCTGGGGATACCACTACAAGGCCGACACGCGCCTGGTGAACGTGCACGTGCAGCGCCTGCGCGCGAAGGTGGAGGAAGACCCCGACAACCCCAAGATCGTCATGACGGTGCGGGGCGTGGGCTACCGCGCCGGCTCCGCGTGAGACGCGACCGGCCGTGACCACCGCAGCGAACGCGCGGCGGAACCAGGCCGTCGGCCCCGCCATCGCCCGCAACTGGCGTGGCTGGCCGCGCCAGATCGCGCGGCTGTGGCGGCGTTCGCTGCAGTTCCGCACCATCGTCATCACGGTCGCGCTCTCGGCCGTCGCCGTCGTGGCCACCGGAACGTACATGTCGATCTCGATCGGCAACGACCTCTTCCAGTCGCGCCTGAGCCAGGTGCTGGTCGAGTCGGAGAACGCGGCGAACGCGGCGCAGACCATCTTCGACTCCTCGGATCCGGCGGGCGAGGCCTCCACCATCTCGCTGCTGAGCTCGGCCAAGTCGGCCATCATCGCCTCCTCGTCCAGCCGCCTGATCGCGCTGTACGCCACGCCGGGGCGAACCTCGGATGCCACGACCGTGCTCTCCTTCGCGAGCCCCGAGCTCGCCAGCCCCACGGTCATCACGCCTGAACTCCAGGCCCAGGTCGGAAGCGACACGGGCGACGTGCAGCAGTACTGGCAGTCGGTGCCCTTGTCGAACGGGCAGGGGGGCACCGATCCCGGCATCATCGTCGGCTCGCCGCTCACCATCCCGGGCGCCGGCGACTTCGAGCTCTACATCGGCTACAACCTGTCCGAGGCCGAGCAGACGCTGGTGTTCGTGCAGCAGACGCTGTGGCTCGGCGGTCTGGCCCTGGTCATCCTGATCGGCCTGGTGGCCTGGGTGATCGTGCGCCTCGTGGTGCAGCCCATCCGCACCGCCGCCGACACCAGCGAGAAGCTCGCCGCGGGGCAGCTCGAGGTGCGCATCCCCGAGCGCGGGGAAGACGTGATCTCCACGCTCGCTCGCTCGTTCAACGGGATGGCCGACAGCATGCAGTCGCAGATCACCCAGCTGGCCGAGCTCTCGCAGGTGCAGCAGCGCTTCGTCTCCGACGTCTCGCACGAGTTGCGCACCCCGCTGACCACCATCCGCCTGGCCGGCGACGTGCTCTACGACCAGCGCGACACCTTCCCCCCGGCCACCGGCCGCACCGCCGAACTGCTGCACACCCAGACGGCGCGGTTCGAGCTGCTGCTCAGCGACCTGCTGGAGATCAGCCGCTTCGATGCCGGATCCGCGTCGCTGGACACCGAGCCCACCAACCTGGTGCGGCTCGCCGAAGACGCCGTCGACCAGATGGAGTCGCTCGCCGAGCAGGCCGGCTCGCCGCTTCGGCTGGTGGCGCCGGGAGGCTACTTCGAGGCCGAGGTCGACGGGCGCCGCATCCGTCGCATCGTGCGCAACCTGCTCGGCAACGCGATCGAGCACGGCGAGGGCAAGCCGATCGTGGTGAGCGTCGACAGCGACGAGCGCTCGGTGGCCCTCTCGGTGCGCGACTATGGCAGCGGCATGACCGAGGTGGAGGCCGAGCGGGTGTTCGACCGGTTCTGGCGGGCCGATCCCTCGCGCAAGCGCACCATCGGCGGTACGGGGCTCGGTCTCGCGATCTCGCTCGAGGACGCGGCGCTGCACCGGGGCTTGCTCGAGGTGTGGTCGCGGCCGGGGGCGGGGAGCAACTTCCGGCTCACGCTGCCGCGGACCCCGGGGCGCCAGCTCGGCGAGTCGCCGCTTCCGCTGGAGCCCGCCGACGCCTACGGCGAGGTGCCGGCGGTGGCCGAGCTGCGGCCGCCGGCGCGGCACGACGAGGCCGGCGAGCCCGAGCCGGCCCGACCCGAGGCCGAAGGGGCCGACCATGCGTAGACGATCCGGTCGTGCGATCGCGGCCCTGCTCGGCGTGCTGATGCTCGTCGCCCTCACCGCCTGCAGCGGCATCCCGCGCTCGGGCCCCGTGCAGCCGGGCGACGCCATCGGCACCGACGACGACATCGACGTGATCTTCCTGGCCGCCGACCCCACCAAGGGCGCCAGCCAGCAGCAGATCCTGAACGGCTTCATCCAGGCCGCCAAGAGCCCGCAAGACGACTACGCCATCGCCCGTCGCTACCTGGCCCCGGATGCGGCGGCGTCCTGGCGCCCCAACGCCAAGACCACCGTCGACACCGGAACCCGGCCCACCTCGGCCCAGAACGACAGCACCCTGCAGATGAACGTCACGCAGGTGGCATCCGTCGACGCCAACGGCTCGTACGCCCAGAGCACCACGAATGCGCCGCTCACGCTCGGCTTCGGATTCACCCAGGTGGACGGCGAATGGCGCATCAACCAGCTCGACGACGGGATCGTGATCGAAGACCTGTTCTTCGACCAGGTGTTCAGCGCGCACGCCCTGTACTTCTACGATCCGACGTTCACCTACCTGGTGCCCGACCTGCGCTGGTTCCCGACCTCCACGGCGGTCGGCACCCGGGTGGTGAAGGCCCTGCTGGTGGGCCCCTCGGCCTGGCTCGGCGACGGCGCGGTGGTGACCGCCTTCCCGGACGGCACCACGACGCCCGCGGTGGTGACCACGGGCGGGCAGACCCAGGTGGAGCTCTCGAGCAACATCCTGCAGGCCGACGCGACCGACCTTCAGCGGATGCGGTTCCAGCTGAACGAGAGCCTGCGCGACCTGGCGTCGACCTCGAGCGTGGCGATCTCGGTCGACCAGAACATCGTGCCGATCCCGGGCTCGGACGTGCCCCCGCCGGATGCCGACCCACGGGTCGATGCGCGCCCGCTGGTGCTGCGGGACGGCTCCCTCGGCTACCTGACCTCCAGCGGCGTGACCGTCATCCCCGGCATCAGCGACGCCGTCGAGGCGCTGAGCCCCACGGCGGTGGCCTATTCGGCCACGGCGGAGTCGGCGGCGGTGCGCGCGGCCGACGGCACCGTGCACGCGGTGCGCGCTCCGGGGTCGCCGGGGTCGGCTTCGGGGTCGGGCAGCACCGCGACCGTGCTGCTGGATCAGCGCAGCGGGCTGATCGCCCCCGCGATCGACCCCTGGGGCTTCGTCTGGTCGACCCCGAGCAGCAATCCCGCCGCCGTGTCGGCCTATGCGCCCGACGGCACCGCGCTCGGCATCCCGAGCACCTGGGACGGCGCCTCCGGCATCACCTCGCTCGAGATCTCGCGCGACGGCACCCGGGCCGTGGCCTTCCTGTCGATCGACGGGGTGCCGAAACTCGTGGTGGCGGCGGTCATCCGCAACCAGGACGGCGTGCCGGAGCGGCTGGGTCAGCCCGTCGAGCTCACCAGCGGGGTCGGCACACCCCTGGACGCCACCTGGGTGGACCAGTTCTCGGTGGCGGCGGTCACCGAGCTCTCCACCGGCGAGACGCGCGCCGTTGCGCAGCGGCTCGGCGCCCGTAGCTCGAACCTCGGGGCTCCGGCCGCAGCGGTCTCGATGGCGGGCGGGAACGATCTCGAGGGCCTCCGGGTGCTGGCCTCCGACGGCGAGCTGCTGCAGCAGCGGGGGAGCAGCTGGCAGTCGTCTGCTCCCGGCATCACGCTGCTGGCTGTGCAGAACTGACGTCCTCTCCACAGATCCGCCGGCGGGCGGATGCTCGGCCGGCCGGGCGGCGACACTCGGGGCATGTCCCTCTTCACTCGCCCGCTCATCCCCTCGCCCGCTCTCCTCGCCCCCGATCACCCGCTCGGCCAGTGGCTCACCGAGGCCGCCGCCGTGCTCGTCCCGGTGGTGTGCCTGGGCTGCGGCGAGGTCGACCGGGCGGTGTGCCGCCGGTGCGGGCCGCAGCTGGGGCCGCCCCCGGTGAGGGTGGCCGACCTGTGGCCGCACCATCTCGAGGTGGCCGTCGGTCTCGACTACGGCGGGGTCGTCGCGACGGCGCTCGGCGCCCTGAAGGAGCGCGGGCGAACGGATGCCGTCGCCGCGCTGGCTCCGGCCCTGCGCGCGGTGCTGGCGTTCGCGATCGAGCGCTGGTCGGCACCGGGGCTTCCGCCTCCGCTGCTGGTGTGTGCGCCGTCGGATCGGAGCGCGGTGCGGCGCCGTGGGTACCGGCCGGTCGACGACCTCGTGCGGGCGGCGGGGTTCGTCGCCGGGCGCGTCCCGATGCTCACGCTGAACCGGCCGATCGCCGACCAGGCGGGTCTCTCGGCGGCGGGCCGCCGGGCGAATCTGCTCGGCGCGATGACCGCGCATCCTCGGGTCGGGGGCCGGTGCGTGCTGCTCGTCGACGACGTGCTGACCACCGGTTCCACGCTGATCGAAGGCCGGCGTGCGCTCGAAGAGGCGGGCGCGACCGTGCTCGGTGCGGCCTGTCTCGCGCACCGCGAGCGACGCTTCGTGACCCCCAGCGTAACGAAAGACGACGTACAGGTGATTAGTCGGTGACTATCCGGTGCGGGCGTACTAGCGTGAACCCCACAAGGCGCGAACGGTCCCGACCTTGGTCGGCACCGCGTCACCAAAAATGGCTAGGAGGTCTCCATGGAAATCAACATCACTGGACGAAACCTAGGGCTTACGGATCGCTTTCGCGAGTACGCGAGCGAGAAGGCGGAGAAGGTCGAGCATCTCGCTGACAAAGCTCTCGCCCTCGAGATCAAAGTGAGTCGCCACAACTCGGCGAACGGCACCCAGAGCGGAGACGATCGGGTGGAGCTGACCCTGATCGGTCCGGGTCCGCTGGTGCGGGCGGAGAGCGCCGCATCCGACAAATACGCGGCGTTCGACCTCGCGATCGCCAAGCTGATTCAGCGGGTACGCCGGGCGAAGGACCGCAAGAAGGTGCATCGCGGGCAGCACCGCCCGGTCTCGCTGCACGAGGCGGCCACCGGCAGCTTCAGCGCCGTCGGTGTCGAGCCGGCCTCCGTGGAGGCCCTGACGAGCATCTCGGCCGACGGTTCGGCCGCACCCGTCGCCGGGGCCTCGGCTTCGGCCTCGGCGGATGGCACGCCGGTGGAGGCCGACGACGAGTACTGCCCGGTCGTCATCCGTAAGAAGGTGTTCGGCGCCTCCCCGATGACCGTCGACGACGCGCTCTACCACATGGAACTGGTCGGGCACGACTTCTACCTGTTCATCGATTCCGAGTCGAACCGTCCGAGCGTGGTCTACCGGCGCAAGGGCTGGGACTACGGGGTGATCGGGCTCGACGAGAACGCCGACGCGTTCACCGAGCTGACCACCGAGACCGTGGGGGCCGCCGGCTAGGCGGTTTCCCGAGGCCACGGAGTCTCTCCCGCCCCGCGCTGCGCACTCGGCGAACGTTCCGCCGACGCCCAGGCGTGAGCAACTAGTATGGCTTACGCTTGCGCGGACAGCGCAGCGACGACTGCAGTGGGAGAAGCTCCGTGGCCTCAGTTCTTGAAAAGGTCCTTCGTGTCGGCGAGGGCCGGCTCCTTCGCAAGCTCCAGAACTATGCGAAGGCGATCAACGCTCTGGAAGAAGACTTCCAGGCGCTCTCCGACGAGGAGCTCAAAGACGAGACGCCGCGGCTGCGCGAGCGCTACGAGGCGGGCGAGAGCCTCGACCACCTGCTCCCCGAGGCCTTCGCGGCCGTGCGTGAGGCCTCCAAGCGCACCCTGGGCCTGCGGCACTTCGACGTTCAGCTGATGGGTGGCGCCGCCTTGCACCTGGGCAACATCGCCGAGATGAAGACCGGTGAGGGCAAGACGCTGGTCGCCACCACCGCGGCCTACCTCAACGCCATCGCCGGCAAGGGCGTGCACGTCATCACCGTGAACGACTACCTCGCGGGCTACCAGAGCGAGCTGATGGGCCGCGTGTTCCGGGCCCTCGGCATGAGCACCGGATGCATCCTCGCCGGTCAGACGCCGGCCGAGCGCCGCGTGCAGTACGAGGCCGACATCACCTACGGCACGAACAACGAGTTCGGCTTCGACTACCTGCGCGACAACATGGCCTGGCAGGCCAGCGACATGGTGCAGCGCGGCCACTTCTTCGCCATCGTCGACGAGGTCGACTCGATCCTCATCGACGAGGCCCGTACCCCGCTGATCATCTCGGGCCCGGCATCCGGTGAGGCCAACCGCTGGTTCAACGAGTTCGCTCAGATCGCCACCAGGCTCGTGGCCGAAGAAGACTACGAGGTCGATGAGAAGAAGCGCACCGTCGGCGTGCTCGAGCCCGGCATCGAGAAGGTCGAGGACTACCTCGGCATCGACAACCTCTACGAGTCGGCCAACACTCCGCTGATCTCGTTCCTGAACAACGCCATCAAGGCGAAGGCCCTGTTCAAGAAGGACAAGGACTACGTGGTGCTGAACGGCGAGGTGCTCATCGTCGACGAGCACACCGGCCGCATCCTGGCCGGGCGGCGCTACAACGAGGGCATCCACCAGGCCATCGAGGCCAAGGAGGGTGTGGCGGTCAAGGCCGAGAACCAGACCCTCGCCACCGTCACCCTGCAGAACTACTTCCGCCTCTACGACAAGCTCGGCGGCATGACCGGTACGGCCGAGACCGAGGCCGCCGAGTTCATGAGCACGTACAAGCTCGGCGTTGTCGCCATCCCGACCAACCGCCCGATGCAGCGCATCGACCAGTCCGACCTGGTCTACAAGAACGAGCAGGCGAAGTTCGACCAGGTGGTCGAAGACATCGTCGAGCGGCACGAGAAGGGCCAGCCGGTGCTGGTCGGCACCACGAGCGTCGAGAAGAGCGAGTACCTCTCGCGCCTGCTCGCCAAGCGCGGGGTGCGGCACGAGGTGCTGAACGCCAAGAACCACGCCCGTGAAGCGGCGATCGTGGCTCAGGCCGGTCGCCTCGGTTCGGTCACCGTCGCCACCAACATGGCCGGTCGCGGTACCGACATCATGCTCGGCGGAAACGCCGAGTTCCTCGCCGTCGCCGAGATGCACGCGCGCGGTCTCAATCCCGCCGAGACCCCCGAGGAGTACGAGGCGGCGTGGGACGAGGTGTTCGACACCGTGAAGGCCGAGGTGCAGACCGAGGCCGACAAGGTGATCGAGGCCGGCGGCCTCTACGTGCTCGGCACCGAGCGCCACGAGTCGCGCCGCATCGACAACCAGCTCCGCGGTCGCTCCGGCCGCCAGGGCGACCCCGGGGAGAGCCGGTTCTACCTCTCTCTCACCGACGACCTGATGCGCCTCTTCAACGCCGGTGCCGCCGAGAGCCTGATGGGCCGGGCCAGCGTTCCGGATGACCTCGCGATCGAGTCCAAGGTCGTCTCCCGTGCCATCCGCAGCGCCCAGTCGCAGGTCGAGGGCCGCAACGCCGAGATCCGCAAGAACGTGCTGAAGTACGACGACGTGCTGAACCGTCAACGTGAGGCCATCTACAGCGACCGCCGGCACATCCTCGAGGGTGACAACCTGCAGGATCGGGCGCAGAAGTTCCTCGACGACGTGGTCGACGCCGTGATCACCGACCACGCCTCCAGCGGAACCGGCGACGACTGGGACTTCGACGCCCTGTGGGCCGAACTGAAGACCCTCTACCCGATCTCCATCACCATCGACGAGGTCATCGCCGAGGCCGGCAGCAAGGGTCGCATCAACCGCGACTTCGTCGCCCGCGAGATCCTCTCCGACGCCAAGCTGGCCTACCAGCGCCGCGAGGAGACCCTCGGCGAACAGGCCATGCGCGAGCTCGAGCGCCGCGTGGTGCTCTCGGTGATCGACCGCCGCTGGCGCGACCACCTCTACGAGATGGACTACCTCAAAGACGGCATCGGACTGCGCGCCATGGCGCAGCGCGATCCTCTGGTGGAGTACCAGCGCGAGGGCTTCGCCCTGTTCCAGTCGATGATGGGCCAGATCCGCGAGGAGACCGTGGGCTTCCTGTTCAACCTCGAGGTCGAGGTGAACTCCTCGCCGAGCGCGGTCGGCGCGCCGGTCGTCGAGGCCAAGGGACTCACCCAGCCCACCGCTCCGGCCGAGAAGCTCAGCTTCTCCGCGCCGAGCGACTCCGGCGGGGTCGAGGTGCGCAACCAGCGCGGCCAGATCGAGCAGGCCGCCACCGCGCGTGCTCAGCAGGCGGAAGAGAAGTCGGCTCCGGTGGCGAGCGCCTTCTCCCGCGGCGCGGGTGCCCAGCCCTCCTCCGGCGCGGCGTCGCAGTCGGGTTCCGGGTCGGCCGGGAACAGCTCTGCGGCGAAGTCATCGGGCTCGGGCTCTAACTCCGGTACCGCGGCCAAGGGCTCCAAGCCCGCGGCCCAGGGTGCCAAGCCCGCGGCTCAGGCTCCGGTCAACCGCGCTCAGCGCCGTGCCCAGGGCAAGAAGAAGTAGCCCCCGCCCGTCTTCGAGGCTCATCCTTCATCGGATCAGAGCACGTGTACGGCGCTGGCCCGCCAGCGCATCCCCAGCGCCTCCAGGCGGATGGCCACGGCGCGTGACCGAGCGCGCCCGTGCACGATCACGACCGCCTCGACCACCCCGTCACGCGGTTCGCTGACCACCGTCGAGCCCATGCGGAAACTCAGACGACCGGGTGCCTCGCCGCGCGCCGTGCGGGCACGCTGCGAGAGCACCACGCGCTTCATCAGGTGGGCGTGCACGTCGCTGGAGAGCCACCGGGCGATCTGATCCAGGCTCCGCGTGCCGGCCAGGATCTCGATCACGCACCGCGCGAGGTTCTCGGCCAGAGCGCGCGCATCGCCGCGCAGTGCTGCGTCGTCGTCGACCGGCTCCGGCTCGAGACGCGCCGGTGGGCCCGACACGAGTTCTCGAGGCATCTCCAGGGTGGTCGAGGTCATGAGCGCTCCTTCTGTTCAGAGGCAGCACCGCAGAGGTAAGGATTGCTCACCATGGTGCTGAGGGCTGTTACTCAACCAGTGTCGAGAAAGCTTGTCCAGCAGCGTTTGTGCCCTGTGGAATCCGTCCCGCTGCCGGCTGTATTAGGTGGCAATTGCTCATAACACCCAGGTGGCGCCCGCTGGTGTACTGAAGGCACGCGAAAGCACGAGTTTCCGACCGGGGTGCCCGTTCCCCCGATCTGCCGCAGCCCCGGTCGGAATGTTACGGCTCCCGTGGCCACTTCGTAGGGAAACGTGGTCACGGGAGCTCCCCTTCCGTCGGCCCTCGAATCGGGCTCTCGATCGGCCTCTGATTCGAGTGCCAGGCGAGTCGCCGTAGGCTAGTTCTCGTGTCAACACTCAGCGATCTCGTCTCGGCCCACGGCAGCTCCACCGAAGCCGATGTGGAGTGGCTGCACCTGCTCGTCAGCGATTGCCAGCTGCTGGCCGACCTGGCTTTCGCCGACATCGTGCTCTGGGTTCCCACCGCCGACGGCACCTTCGTCGCGGTGGCCCACTCGCGCCCCTCCAGCTCGGCGACGCTGTTCTACCGCGACTTCGTCGGGCAGACCATCAAGCCCGAATGGCGCAAGCAGGTCACGGATGCGTTCGAGAGCGCTCAGATCGTCGACACCGCGGCGCCGGACTGGTACGAGGAGACGCCCACGCGCGTGCGCGCGGTCCCGGTGCTGCGGCGCCTCTCGGTCTCCGAGCAGACCACCACCGACAAGCCGATCGCGGTCATCACCCGGCACACCAATCTCAGCGAGGCCCGCACGCCGAGCCGGCAGGAACTCACCTTCAACGAGTGCGCCAACGACCTGTTCGCCATGATCGCGGCGGGCGACTTCCCCGATCTGGGCGCTCCGACCGGCCCTCGTCGGGGAGCCCCGCGAGCATCCGACGGTCTCATCCGTCTCGACGTCGACGGTGTGGTGACCTTCGCGAGCCCCAACGGGCTGTCCGCCTTCAACCGGATGGGCTTCGCCGGGGAGCTCGAGGGCCAGTCGCTGGCCGAGGTCACCACGGGGCTGCTGGCCGGGCGCCTGGTGGTCGACGAGTCGCTGCCGCTGGTGGTCACGGGCCGGGCGCCGTGGCGCACCGACATCGAGGCACGCGGCGTCACCGTGTCGCTCCGGGCCATCCCGCTGCGCACCCGCGGCCACCGCTTCGGGGCCATCGTGCTGAGCCGCGACGTGACCGAGCTGCGCCACCAGGAGCGCGAGCTGATCACGAAAGACGCGACGATCCGCGAGATCCACCACCGCGTCAAGAACAACCTGCAGACGGTCGCCTCGCTGCTGCGCATCCAGGCCCGTCGTACCCACTCCGACGAGGCTCGGGACGCCCTCACCCAGGCCATGCGCCGGGTGGCGGCGATCGCGGTGGTGCACGACACGCTGTCCGAAGGGCTGAACCAGAAGGTCGACTTCGACACCGTGTTCGACCGGGTGCTGCTGCTGGTGGCCGAGGTCGCCTCCGCGCACAACACCACGGTGCATCCGAAGTCCTCGGGCAGCTTCGGTGTGCTGCCGAGCGAGTACGCCACGCCGCTGGCCCTGGCGCTCACCGAGCTCGTCACCAACGCGGTGGAGCACGGGCTGGCGGGTCAGGAAGGCGAGGTCGAGATCGTCGCCACGCGCTCGGAGGAGACGCTCACGGTGGAGGTGCGGGACAG
Organism: Herbiconiux dendrobii; assembly: GCF_052048175.1. Lineage (NCBI taxonomy): Bacteria > Bacillati > Actinomycetota > Actinomycetes > Micrococcales > Microbacteriaceae > Herbiconiux > Herbiconiux dendrobii. Next base: position 832,227 of record NZ_JBLZQV010000001.1, read on the forward strand.
CGGAACCGGCCTGCCCGAGGGCAAGGTCGGCTCGGGGCTCGGCACGCAGATCGTGCGAACGCTCATCCAGGGTGAGCTCGGCGGCACGATCGACTGGCACACCATGGTGGGCAGCGGCACGGTCGTGACCATCGAGATCCCGTTCCGCTGGCTCAAGAAGCCCTAGACACGCAAAGAACCCGCTGACACCGGGTCAGCGGGTTCTCAGAGATTCAGGATGCGCGGCGGGCGCGCGCGGCGCGACGCTTGAGAGCGCGGCGCTCGTCTTCGCTCAGGCCACCCCAGACGCCGGAGTCCTGACCGGTTTCGAGTGCGTACTGCAGGCAGACCTCGGTGACGGTGCAACGGGCGCACACGGCCTTCGCCTTGTCGATCTGGTCGACGGCAGGTCCGGTGTTCCCGACGGGGAAGAACAGCTCGGGGTCTGCGGTCAGGCAGGCGGCTTTGTCGCGCCAATCCATAGCGGGTGCTCCTTATGTAGCCAGGTGCGTAGGTCGAACGACCTAAGGGGGGATTCGGGTGAATAGTCAACGGCACGGTAGACGTTGCAATCAGAGGAGATTGCACCCGCTCACGTCACTGTGAGCAACGTTGACCTCAAATATGGTCGCATACTGGTATTTGCAAATCAAGGGTTTTCTCGGGAGTACGAGCGTGAGTGACGAGACGAACAGCCGCGGAACAACGGGTGAACACGGTGTGACGGGCCGCCGTGAGCCGGTTCGGCGACCGGCTCTGCTGGTGCTGCTCGCGGTGATCGTGGGCGCCGAGGCGCTGGTGATGATCGGCGTGGTGGTGTGGCTCGTGCTCGAGCTGCTGACCGCGCGGCCCACCTCGTACACGACGGCGCTGGCCATCCTGGTGCTCGCGGCCGTCGCCGCGCTGTTCCTCTCGTTCGTCGCCATCCACACCCTCCGGGCGCGCCCATGGACCAGGGCGGCGACCCTCACCTGGCAGCTGCTGCAGATCGTCATCGCGATCGGCTGCTTCCAGGGCCTGGTGGCCACGCCCACCATCGGCTGGTACCTACTGGTGCCCGCCGTGCTGGCGATGCTGCTGCTGTTCACGCCACCCGTCGTGGCGGCCACCCGCCGCGAGTGACGGTGCGGCGCGGGCTCAGGCGTCGATCTTGAGCTTCTTGCGCAGCGAGGCGACGTGCCCCGTGGCCTTCACGTTGTAGAGCGCGAGGGTGAGGATGCCGTCTTCGTCGACGACGAAGGTCGAGCGCAGCACGCCGGTGACGGTCTTGCCGTAGAGCGACTTCTCGCCCCAGGCGCCGTAGAGGTGGTGCACGGCGACATCCGGGTCGGAGAGAAGCGGGAAGTTCAGGCCCTGCTCGTCGACGAACTTCGCCAGCTTCTCGGGCTTGTCGCGCGAGATGCCCAGCACGACGTAGCCGGCGCTCTTCAGCGAGTTCAGGTTGTCGCGGAAGTCGCAGGCCTCCGTGGTGCAGCCCGGCGTTCCGGCCTCGGGGTAGAAGTACACGATGACCCGCTGACCGCGGAATTCCGACAGCGACCGGGAGTTCCCGTGCTCGTCGAGGAGGGTGAAGTCGGGGGCCGTCTGTCCGGCCTCGAGGCGTGCGCTGGTGTCGGTCATGGCTCCAGTATTTCGCATCCCGGGCTCGGTTTCACATCATCCTCGGAGCATGCTAATGTTGACGACTGGCTCGCCAAGAGCCTCGCACCTCTAGCTCAATCGGCAGAGCAACTGACTCTTAATCAGTGGGTTCTCGGTTCAAGTCCGAGGGGGTGCACCACGCAAGCGGCCCGGGTCTCCAAACCCGGGCCGTTTTTTCGTTGTGCCAGGGAGTCGAACGGCGGGGCCGATCCGGTATCTACCAGGTGCCTGCTTCGCTCTTCGGGTGGTGCTGGCGACGAAGCCCGTCGACGTCGGTACTGCTGTGTTGCTGCGGGGACAATCTTCGGGGTCGGTTATGGTGTCGGCCATGGGAGCGTTTCCCCCGCTCGTTCCCTAGCCGGGAGTGCGCGATGGGTAGGCGCACTCCCGGCGTTCACATTCCTCCTGGGAGCACGGGCGCGGCACGTTGAGCCGGTGCGGAGGAGTGAATCAGCGCATCGTCCGCCTGGTCATCCGTAGGTGACGGGCAGTGCTGTCGATTCCGACCGGAACCCGGTGGCGGTGAACGTCAGGGTGGCGACGGGTGGCGGTGTCTGGCCGGAGGTCCTCTTGCCGAGGTACATCAGCAGCGGTCCGGCGGTGTCGTGGGCCGGGATGGTGGCGTAGTAGGCGAAGGGCGTGTCGCCGGAATCGTCGAAGGTGCCGTAGTTCCAGCTGATGTCGCCGCTGAAACCGGCGAAGAAGTAGCCGTCGGGCGAGTAGGGCAGAGTCGCGAGGAGGCCGCCCGCAGGGATATCCGTGTCACTGTCGTTCGTGACCCGGATCAGATACCTGGTGAGGGGCCCGTCCTGCGACGGAGGGGAGACGTCGAGGACGAGGCGGCGCGTGTCTTCGCTGGCCGCGGCCGCGGGAACAGCGATCGCTGCGAGCACGACGGGCGCGGCCCAGGCGGCTCCGACGACCGTACGGCGGCTGAGAGTGTGAGGGGCATCCTCGGTCATACGGTCACCGTAACGGAAGGTCCGCGCCCTGAAGCGGTCATGTCCTGAAGAGGCGACACTTCCAGCTCCCGCGGCCGGCTTGCGACGGCGATGTATTCAGGACCGGTGGAACGGAAACGAAGACGTGGTGCCGTGCGCACGCCCCCGAGGCTGCCTCGAGCGACACGAAGTAGCCGTCGCCGATGACCTTCTCCAGCTCCGTCGGATTGCCGGACCCGGTGCCCCAGACCTTCTCCTTCAGGATCACCTGAAGCACGACGATGAGCGGCAGTTGCCCCTAACATGAGGCCGGGGGGATCGACGTGACAGACAACACCACTACTCGCACCACCACGGCCCGATGAGTCGCCACGCATGACGGGGGATGAGCCGACGGTCGAACGGCGCGTGCTGCTTCTCGGCGGGGTGGGCGCAGCGGCCGCGGCGGTGGCCGTCGCATCGGGCGCCGGTCCGAGCGCGGCTGCGTGGGCGAAGCCGGTGATCCAGCATGCTCTGTCGCTTCCCTCCGCCGCTGCGTCGGAGCCGCAGAGCACCGGGTCGACGAGCTTGTCCGAGGAGTGGTACGGCGTCACCAGCTTCTTCGGTGGTACCGCCGACGTCGCCGGGGTGTTCACGCTCGAGACGGGCACCACCTACCCGAAGGGCACCGACCTCTCGGTGACGTTCGCCGACCCGCTGGAGCTGACCGTGGACCAGCCGATCATCGTGGATGCAGGCGACGGGCTGTTCAGCTTCACCGTCCGCTACACGCCGCTGAGACCCGCACAGTACTCGGACACCGTGATGACGGTCAGCGCTCCCGGGTTCACACCGGCGCAGGCCTTCGTGTACATCCCCGAACCGGACTGACCGCCCCTCGGAGCAGGTCGTGCGCCGGGAGCCTACATTCCCCGCCCCGCGTGCGACGGCGACGTGTTCAGGATGCGCGGGACCGAGACGACCACGTGATGGTGCGCGCACGCCTTCGCGGCGGCCTCCAGCGTCGAGTAGTAGCCGTCGCCGATCAGTTCCCTCGGGACCTGCCACGTCACCACGCGGAACCGCCACACCTCGAAGCCGTCAGCGTCCAGGACAGGCAGATAGCGGATCTCTGCGAACGGTTCGGCAGCCCCGCTGATCCGGTACACCCACGTGCTGGGCACCAGATTGTCCACGGGGTGCCAGCCGGCCAACGGGTGCTCCTCTCGGATGGGAGTGCGCCGGCCCGCGCAGTCGTCATCGTAGAACCGACCACCGACGACACGCCAACCGGGCGCCCGCCTCAGCCGGTCGTCTCGAAGATCGCCGTGGGCTGCACGCCGCCGAGGAAATTACCGAACGGTTATGCGTGCGTTCGCTACTACCGATCGGTAATCACGGCTAGACTGATTACCGAACGGTAATAGAGGAGGCGGTATGCGCTCATTGCTGGAGAAACCACAGGATCTCGGGCGCTTCGTGCACCGCATCCGCGTGGAGGCCGGTCTGACACAGAGCCAGCTCGCGGCGGCATTGGGGACGAGTCAGCGTTATGTTTCCGAGCTGGAGGCAGGCAAGCCCAAGCGCATCGACGCGAACTACTTCGACGTCCTGCGAAGGCTGGGCATCACGCTCCATGCGGAGACGGTCGCCGAAGACTGGAACAATGACTGACGAGTCCGCACTCCCCGTCAGCCTGTTCGGCACCCGAATCGGCGAGCTCGTCCCGCACGAGGGCAAGGCCCTGCTGCGCTGGTCGGATGACGCGGAGTCGCGGTGGGGCCTGAACTCGCCGGTCTTGAGTCGCAGCCTGCGCGTCTCGCGCTCGGACGTGGAACAGACCGAGTCCTTCTTCGGCGCTCTGCTGCCCGAGGGTGCGCACATCGAGCGGTTGGCCAAGGACGCGAAGACGGTGAGCAACGACCTGCTGGGGCTGCTCCGGTATGTGGGGGCCGACCTCGCCGGTGCGCTTCGGATCGGCGACCCTCCAGACCCCGGTGAGCCGCAGAAGCTCACTGCGGAGGAGGTTGCGGCTCTCCTGCAGAACGCCTCGGGATTCCTTGTGGGCGGCGGCGGATCGGCGCACCCGGGCTTCCAGCGCAAACTCACGCTGACGCGGCAAGGCGGCCGCTGGTGGCGGGGCAACGGAACGGTCCCCTCCACGCACATCCTGAAGCCCGTCGAGGCGGGACAGCGCGCCGCGATCGAGGGCGAGCACTACGTGCTGCAGATCGCTCGGCGACTCGGACTCGCCGGATTCGGCACCGGGATCGAGACGATCGGAGATCTCGATGTGCTCGTGATCGAACGGTACGACCGCCGGGTCTCGCAGTCCGGCACCATCGAGCGTCTTCATCAGGAGGACGCCGGACAGGCGCTGGGCCTGCCCTGGGGCGGCGACGACAAGTTCGAGACGCGGAACCCGGCCTCGACGCTGCGGGCGGTGGCGGGCCTGGTGGACTCCGGTCGATCGGTCGTGGACCCGCGTCGATTCTCCGACCGGCTCGAACTGCTCCGATACACCGTGCTGAATGTCTCCGCCGGGAACACGGATCCGCACGCCAAGAACTTCTCGCTCCTGCACGACGACACCGGACGCACCCGGCTCGCGCCCTTCTACGACGCCGCTCCGCTGGCCCTCGACTTCTCCCTCGGCACGGCGCTGGCCATGAAGATCAACGGCGTCTCGCAGCTCCCAGACGTCACGGTCGATGATCTCGTCGCCGAAGCGGAGGCCTGGGGCGTGCCTGCCGACTCCGCACGGGAGACGATCGCACGCACTCTCGAGGACATCGTCGAGGCGACCTGGGAGCTGTCCGCGCATCCGTCGATCGAGAAGCACATCCCGGGCTACGTCCGCGGCCAGGCCGAGAACCTGGCGGCCGGCCGCCCTGCCCGCATCGAATCGGCCGTGCCGCTGATGGCGATGCCGAGGATCGGGACACCTGCCACGCACCAGCAGCAGGAGCGCAGATAGACGAGAGGGCGCGGGAGCCGCTGACGCGGTGAGCGCTCAGGCGGTGACGTGGTGGCGGCCGAGGGGGAGCATGAGCGGCTTGCCGGTGGTGGGGTCGGCGATGATGCGGTTCTCGAGGCCGAAGACGGCGCGCACCACGTCTTCGGTGAGCACCGTCGAGGGGTCGCCGGCGGCGTGCAGCCGCCCGTCGGCGAGGGCGATGAGGTGGTCGGAGTAGCGCGCCGCGAGGTTGAGGTCGTGCAGCACCATCACGATGGTGGTGCCGCGGGTGCGGTTGAGGTCGGTCAGCAGGTCGAGCACCTCGATCTGGTGGCTCACGTCGAGGAAGGTGGTGGGCTCGTCCAGCAGCAGCAGATCGGTCTGCTGGGCCAGGGCCATCGCGATCCACACCCGCTGGCGCTGCCCGCCCGAGAGCTCGTCGACCGGGCGGTCGGCCAGCGCCACGGTGTCGGTGGCCTCGAGCGCGCTCGCCACCGCCTCGTCGTCGGCGGTGCTCCAGCGCGAGAGGATGCCCTGGTGCGGATGCCGCCCCCGCCCCACCAGGTCGGCCACCGTGATGCCCTCCGGCGCGATGGGCGACTGGGGGAGCAGGCCCAGCGTGCGGGCGAGCTGCTTGGCCGGCATCCGGTGCACCTGCGCCCCGTCGAGCAGCACCTGGCCCGCTCGCGGAGCGAGCAGCCGCGACATCGACCGCAGCAGCGTCGACTTGCCGCAGGCGTTCGCACCCACGATCGACGTCACCCGGCCCGGTGGCACGAGCAGGTCGAGGTGCTCGATCACGGTGCGGTCGCCGTAGCCGAGCGAGAGGTTCTCGACGGTGAGCGTGTGGTCGGTCGTCACAGCGAGCCTCCTCGGCGGTTGGTGCGGATGATGAGGTAGATCAGGTACGGCGCGCCGAGCACCCCGGTGACGACGCCGACCGGATACCGGGTGCCGAGGGCGAACTGCCCCACGAAGTCGGCCACCAGCACGAGCAGTGCGCCGACGAGGGCCGCCGGCACGAGCATCGAACCGCCCCGTCCCACGACGCGCGCCGCGATCGGCCCCGAGAGGAAGGCCACGAACGCGATCGGCCCGGCCGCCGCGGTGGCGAAGGAGATGAGCCCCACCGCCGTCACGATCACGACCAGCCGGGTGCGGTCGACCCGCACGCCGAGGGCCGAGGCGGTGTCGTCGCCGAGCTGACTCGTCGCGAGGTTCTTCGACTGGCCGAGCAGCAGCGGTGCGAGCACGGCGAGGGCCACCAGCACGGGCAGCACCTGCCCCCAGCTGCTGCCGTTGAGGCTGCCGGTGAGCCAGCGTTGCGCCTCCTGCAGGTCCCACTGCGCCGCTTGGGAGAGCACGTAGGCGGTGACGCTGTCGAGCATGGCGGCGACCCCGATGCCGATCAGGATGAGCCGGGTGCCGACGACCCCGCTCTTGTACGACAGCAGGTACACCAGCAGCGCCACCGCCAGCCCCACCACGATGGCGAAGACCGACACCTGTGCGGCGCCGAGCGAGAGCGTGATGATGGCGAACGCGGCCGCCGCGCTCGCGCCCGCGCTGATGCCGATGATGTCGGGGCTCGCGAGCGGGTTGCGCAGCATGGTCTGGAAGGTGACGCCGCCCAGCCCGAAGCAGAGACCGGCGAGCACCGCGAGCACCGCACGGGGCAGACGCAGCCGGCCGACCGTGAAGGTGGCGCCCGAGACATCCTGACCCAGCAGCACGCCGATCACGTCGGCCGGCGGATAGAAGGTCTGGCCCACCATGAGCGTCACGGCGAAGGCGATCAGGATGAGGGCGGCCAGCACCCCGATCACGGCCCGGCGCCGCGCGGCCCGGCTGCGGCGGCTGCGGACGATCGCCGTGGCGGTCGCCGAACGGGCCGGCGCGGGGGAGAGGGCGGTGCTCACAGGGCCCGCACCTTCTGCCGGCGGACGATGAAGATGAAGAACGGCGCACCGATCAGCGCCGTGATGATGCCCACGTCGATCTCGGCCGGGCGGGCCACGATGCGGCCCAGGATGTCGGCCGCCGTGAGCAGCGCGGCCCCGGTCACCGCCGAGAACGGGAGGAGCCAGCGGTGGTCGACGCCCACCAGCAGGCGGCAGGCGTGCGGCACGACGAGGCCGACGAAGGCGATCGGGCCGGTGACGGCGGTGACGGCTCCGCAGAGCACCACGGCCCCGACGGCGGCGGCACCGCGGGCCACGGCCACGCGCTCGCCGAGGCCGGCCGCGAGCTCGTCGCCGAGCGCGAGCGAGTTGAGGCCGCGGGCCGAGAGCAGGCAGATCGCGAAGCCGGCGAGCAGGAACGGCAGCACCTGCTGCACGGCGGCGAAGGTGCCGCCGCCCACCCCGCCGATCTGCCAGGAGCGCACGGCGTCGCCGATGTCGGCGCGCGGCAGCACGATGGCGCTGATGAACGAGACCAACGCGGCGGAGGTGGCGGCGCCCGCGAGCGCGAGCTTCAGCGGGGTGGCCCCGCCGCGGCCGAGCGAGCCGACCGTGTAGACGAACACGGCGGCCAGTGCCGCGCCGCCGATCGCCACCCAGATCTGCAGGCCCGCCGAGCTCAGCCCGAACCACGCGATCCCCGTCACCACGGCGAGCGAGGCCCCCATGTTCACGCCCAGGATGCCCGGGTCGGCGAGCGGATTGCGCGTCACCCCCTGCATCACGGCCCCCGAGACGCCGAGTGCGGCCCCGGCGAGCACGGCGAGGAGGGTACGCGGGATGCGCTTCTCGACGGCGGCACCGCCGAAACCGTCGGCCCGGCCCGTGAACGCGGCCACCGCATCCGCCCAGTCCACCTCGCGCGAGCCGATCATCACCGAGGCGACCGTCAGTGCGAGCAGGATCACGGTCACGGCCAGCAGCCAGAGCGCACGAAGCCGTCTCGGGCGCCGCACGACGGCGGCGCCCGAGACGGGGGAGGGAGCGAGGGTGGTCACCGGTGGGTGATCAGCCGAGCTTGTCGGCGGCCGCACCCAGCAGGGCGAGGTAGTCGTCGAGCACCCACGAGATCGACAGCGGGGTGGGGTTCGCGGCCGTGCCGACCGGGCCCGACCCGTCGAGGTTCACGACGGCGCCGGCGGCGACGGCCGGCATCTGCGAGAGCAGCGGGTCGCCCTTCAGCGCCGTGACAAGCTCGTCGGCGCCATAGGTGACGATGATGTCGATGTCGTCGAAGGCGTCGGCCTGCTCGGCGCTCTGGGTGAGCGAGAACAGATCGGTCGTGGCCGAGGCCGAGGCGATGCTCTCCGGGGTGGCCAGACCGAGGTCTTCGAAGAACGCGGCCCGGGTGTCGTGCGTGGTGTAGAAGCTCACCTCGCTGAGATCGGAGGTGTCGACGTGGGTGAGGAAGGCGGCCGAGACGCCGTCGAGCTGTGGGTAGTCGGCGGCGGCGTCGGCGATCTCGGTCTCGAGCTCGGCGACGAGGGCCTCACCCTCGGCTTTGAGGCCCATGCCCTCGGCGTTGAGTTCGATCATGTCGCGCCACGACGTGCCCCACGCCGTCTCCGGGTAGGCCACGACGGGGGCGATCTCGCTCAGGGTGTCGTAGTCCTCCTGGGTGAGGCCGGAGTAGGCGGCGAGGATGACGTCGGGCCGGGTGTCGGCGACGGCCTCGAAGTCGATGCCGTCGGTCTCGTCGAACAGCACGGGGGTCTCGGCTCCGAGCTCGTCGAGCTTCTCCTCCACCCAGGGCAGGGTGCCGTTGCCGTCGTCGTCCCCGAAGTTCGCGGCGGCCATTCCCACCGGCACGACGCCGAGGGCGAGCGGCACTTCGTGGTTGGCCCAGTTGACGGTGGCGATGCGCTCGGGCTTGCTCTCGATGACGGTGGTGCCGAGGGCGTGCTCGATGGTGACCGGGGTGAAGTCGCTGCTGCCGGCGTTGCTGCCCGACTCGTCGGCCGAGGTGGAGGAGGAGCAGGCGGCGAGGCCGGCGGCGAGCGTGGCGACGGCCGTGAGCGCGATCAGGCGGGAGGCGCGGGGCATGGAGGTGCCTTTCGGTGGGGTGCTGTGGGAGGGGCACACCGCGCGACCGCGATGCCGTCGAATTAGGTATGCCTAACCAAACCTAACTCCCTCGAGCGCGCACCTGCAACCTGCCGGGATGCGGGTCGCGGTGCTCGGCGGTCACCGTTCAGGGTGCTGACTCGGCGAGTGCCGAGCATCCGTTCATATGCCAGAAACCTCTCGGCCCCGGCGTGAGCCTACGGTGGGAGCATGCCTTCGACGACGGGACGTCGCCGGAGGCGACGCAGCAGCAAGTACTACCCCGATCCGCGTGTCGAGAAGCTCAAGCGCTGGGGTGTCGTAGCCGTCATCGTGCTGATCGCGATCGTCGCCGCGGGGCTCGCCTGGGCCGCGATGTTCGCCGACCGCGCGTTCGCGTGATCCGCTGAGCGACCCGTCGAGCCGGTCTCCGCCCCTGGTGTTCCGGGGGCGATCGGTCGATCCTTCGTGTCGGAATAATTCCATTTCCTACTAGTGACGATCGTAACTGCAATGTAATCTGGCCGAAACGAACGAACCCTACTGTCGGAGTGAGTACCCGCTCCGTCACGCCGGAATCGAACGAAAGGTGATTCGCTGATGAATGACAGCCCGTACTGGAACCCCAAGACCGAGACGATGTCGAGGGAAGACCTGTCGGCCCTGCAGTTCGTGAAGTTCAAGCGCGTGATCGAGTGGGCCGAGGCGCGCAGCGTCTTCTACCAGAAGTCCTTCCAGCGGGCCGGGTTCACCTCCGCGCAGCTGAACAGCTGGGACGACTACGACCGGGTGCCCTTCCTCACCCGCGAAGAGTGGATGCGCAGCCAGAACGACTTTCCGCCCTACGGCGAACTGCCGGTGGCCGGGCACGAGAACGCCATCCGCTTCCACACCACCAGCGGCACCTCGGGCAAGACCCCGCTGCGGGCTCTGGATAGCCGCAAGGACTGGTCGTGGTCGGCCGAGATGTGGTCGTATGCGCTCTGGGGCATGGGGGTTCGCCCGCACGACATCGGTTACGTGGCCTTCGGCTACGGCACCTTCATCGGCTTCTGGGGTCTGCACAACGGCCTCGAGAAGCTCGGCGCCACCACGATCCCCGGGGGCGCGCAGCCCACACCGACCCGGGTGAAGCAGATCATCGACTACGACGTCACGGTCGTGGCATCCACCCCCACCTATGCCCTGCGGCTCGCCCAGGAGGCCGAGATTCTCGGCATCGACCTCAAGAACTCCAAGGTGAGCCGGATCGTGCTCTCGGGCGAGCCGATCCCGCCGAAGACCAAGGAGCTGATCGAGGAGCTCTGGGGAGCCAAGAGCTTCGACACCGCCGGCATGACCGAGATCTCGACCATCTTCATGTTCGAGCCGGAGGATCAGCCGGGCGGCACCCACATCATCGAGGACCAGTTCGTGGAGCGCGTGATCGACCCCGAGACCGGCATCGAGCTGCCCTACGGGGAGCGGGGCGAGCGCATCACCACCTCGTTCGGCCGCAGCATGATCCCGCTCATCAAGTACCGCACCTCCGACCTCGTGGTGAAGGTGCCGCACACCACCACCTCGAACGGGCGCACCTGGGATCTCTACCAGGGCGGCATCCTGGGCCGGGTCGACGACATGAAGCTCGTGCGCGGCACGAACGTCTACCCGCGGGCCGTCGAGGCGATCGTGCGGGCGTTCCCCGTGATCGACGAGTTCCAGGTGAAGATCACCCGCGAGGGCATCCGCGACGAGATCACCCTCCTCGCCGAGCCCGTGCCGACGGTGACGGATGCGGAGTGGTCCGAGCTCATCACCAAGCTCGGCACCGAGCTGGCCGACGGGCACGAGGGCCTGCGCTTCATCATCGAGCGCGCGCCCGAGAACACCCTGCCCCGGTTCGAACTGAAGGCCAAGCGCCTTCAAGACCTGCGCTAGCGCCGGCTCTCTGCTGGCCCCCGACACCCAAGGAGTACGACATGGCCGTGGACCTCATCGGCAACGCGCTGACCGCCAAGGAGCAGCAGCTGCTCGACGCCTACGAGAGCCTCAAGGCGCTCGAGGCCGGCGGCGGGCTCGCCCCGAGCACCGAATCGAACGTGCGGGTGGCGCTCAGCGCCCTCGGAGTGGCCGTCGGCGACCTGGCGCTCGTGTACGAGCACCTCACCGACAGCGACTGCTGAGGATGCGGCTGGCACGCGTCGCCTATGGCGACGGCATCCGTACGGCCGTGCTGGGCCAGACCGGCGGCGAGCAGCTGCTCCTGCTGCCCGTGGGCGCCCCGACGATCGACGACCTCGTGCGGCTCGGGTTGGGGCCCGCGCTGGCGGAGGTGTCGGCGCTGCTCGCCACGGCGGAGGCCGTGCCCGCCTCCGATGCGGTTTTCCTGGCGCCGCTCACCCGGTTCAACCGCGACATCCTCTGCACCGGCTGGAACTACACCGACCACTTCTACGAATCCCTCGGCAAGCGCGAGGGCCAAGGACCGGTCGAGATGCCGGAGCACCCGACGTTCTTCACCAAGGGGCCGGGCGTGGTGATCGGCCCGACCGATCCGATCGCCTTCGACGCCTCGCTGTCGGCGAAGTGGGACTACGAGGTCGAGATCGCGCTCGTGATCGGCACACCGGGGCGCTCGCTGCGCGCCGCGAACGCCGCCGACCACGTGTTCGGCTACTTCGTGGCCAACGACATCTCGCAGCGCGACCTGCAGCGCCAGCACGGCGGCCAGTGGCTGAAGGGCAAGAGCGTCGACGGCACGATGCCGATCGGCCCATGGGTCACCACGGCCGACGAGGTCGACCTCGGTGCGCTGCAGCTCTCGCTCACCGTCAACGGCGAGACCCGGCAGAACGCGCCCGCCACGGCGATGGCGTTCACCGTGCCCGTGCTGCTCGAAGAGCTCAGCCGCGGCATGACGCTCGAGGCCGGCGACGTGGTGCTCACCGGCACGCCCAGCGGTATCGGCAGCGCCCGCGAGCCCGCCGTGTTCCTGGCCGACGGCGACGAGATCGTCACGCGCGTCGACGGCCTCGGCGAACTGCGCAACCGCGTGACGGCGACGGATCTGACCTCGCCCGCCTGATCATCCCCACCCTGCAACGCATCCGCACCCTGCCACGAAGGAACGATTCCATGGCCACTCCGCCCCCCGCCACCGCCTTCAGCCACGTCGGGGTCACCGTGCCTGATCTCGAGGCCGCCATCGACTGGTACCGAGACACGCTCGGCTACTACCTGCTGGCCGGACCGCTCGAGGTGCTCGAAGACGACTCCCCGCTCGGCCTCGCCGCCGCGAACATCTACGGGGTCGGGTTCACGAGCTTCCGCTTCGCCCACCTCTGCGGGGCGGATGGCGCCGGCCTCGAGCTGTTCCACTTCGCCTCGCCCGCCACGGTCGCCCCGGAGGACAACTTCGAGTTCTGGAAGACCGGCATCAACCACCTCTCGCTCACGGCGGTCGACTTCGACGGCGTGAGCGAGCGCATCATCGCCGCCGGCGGCCGTGCCCGCTCCGACACCGTGGTCATCGACCCGGCCAAGAACTACCGCATCCGCTACATGGAAGACCCCTGGGGCACCGTGGTCGAGCTCTGCTCCCACCCTTACACCCAGATCTGGGCGTAATCCCGCACCCACCTCGCGCGAGAAGTCGCAAACGGCCCCTGAGCCTTCGCTTCAGGGGCCGTTTGCGACTTCTCGGTGCCGGGGAGGAGGGGCTAGTGGCCCTTGAAGGCCTCGTGAAGCCACCAGGAGCCGCCGTCGGAGGCGATCTTCGCGTCGATCACGAGCGGGGCCTCGGGGCCGCCGGGGGTGGCGAGCCACTCGTCGACGCCGGCGAGGTCGGCGGCCGTGCGGACCGTGAGACCGGTGGCCCCGTAGCCGCGGGCGATCGAGGCGATGTCGGTCTCGGGGAAGGTGACCGTCGAGAGGTCGGTGTCCGCCCCGAAGTGGTGCACCTCCGCGCCGTAGGCGGCGTCGTTGTAGACGATCACCACGAGCGGCAGACCGATGCGCACGGCCGTCTCGAGCTCGGCGATGGCCATCAGGAAGCCGCCGTCGCCCGTGCCGAGCACCGGCAGCCGCGAGGGCTGCGCGAGGCCGGCGCCGATGGCCGTGGCCAGGCCCAGTCCGATCGACTGGAACGCCTGCGTGAAGCAGAAGCCCCGCTCGTCGGGTACCGCGAGGTAGGCGCTCGGATAGCCCATGAAGTTGCCCGAGTCGATCGAGACGATGCGCTCGGCCGGCAGCCGGAGGTCGATCTCCCGCGACAGCACGCGCGGGTCGATCGAGGTCGCGGTCGAGACATCCGGGGTCTCGACGTCGTTCCAGCGCACCGAACCCGGCAGGGGAGCGGAGCGGTATCCCGCACCTTCCCGGGGCGAAGCCTCGAGAGCGGCGAGCACGTCCACGGCGGTGAGGGCGGAGTCGCCCACGATGCCGAGATCGATCGGCCGGTTCGCTCCGAGGGCGCGGCCCTCGACGTCGACCTGCACGACCGTCGCATCCGGCCCGATCAGGTTGCCGTGCCGCATGGTCCACATGTTCAGTGCGCAGCCCCAGCCCACCACGAGGTCGGCCGAGGAGATGAGCTCGGCGGTCAGCGGCGACGAGAAGCCGCCCGAGATGCCGAGCGCGAAGGGCTCGTCGTGGAAGAGCCCGTTGGCCACGGCCGAGGTGGCCAGCAGGGCTCCGGATGCCTCGGCCAGCGCCGCGATCTCGGCTCCGGCCGCACGGCCACCGCGCCCGGCCACGAAAACGGGGCGAGAGGCGGCGCGGATGGCGGCCGCCAGCTCCTCGACCGCTGCGGCGGAGGGACGGATCGGCGTGTCGGGAACCACCGCGAGATCATCCGGAAGCGGCGGCGCGGCGGCGGCCTGCACGTCCAGCGGCAGGCTGATCACCACGGTGCGCCGCTCGTTGACGGCCGTGCGGTAGGCCCGGGTGACGTCGGCGAGGGCGGTGCCGGCCGAGTGCACGCGCTCGGCGACGGCGCCGAGGCTGCGGGCCAGCGCATCCTGATCGATCTTGAAGTTCGAGGTGACCGAACCGGTGGCCACGTCGGCGGTGAGCACGATCAGCGGGGTGCGGCTCTTGGCCGCCTCGCCGATGCCCGTGGCCGCGTTGGTGAGGCCGCAGCCCTGATGCGTGGTGAGCACGGCCGGCAGGTCGCTCATGCGCGAGAAGGCGTCGGCCATGGTGGCGGCGCCGCCCTCGTGCCGCGCGGTGGTGACGGGCACACCCGCCGCCGCGAGGGCGTTGGTGACCTCGAAGTTGCCGCTGCCGACCACGGTGAAGACGTGGCCGACACCGAGCCGGCCGAGGGCGGTGCCGACGAGTTCTGCGACGTTCACGGCTCAGGCGCCGGTGATCGCGAACACGCGGGTGGGGCTTCCCGTGCCTCCCACGATCGGCAGCGGGCTGACCACGAGCATGGCGCCGGTGGCCGGCAGCTCGCCCAGGTTCTGCAGCGAGGTGAGGCCGTACTTGTCGGCGCCGAGCAGGTAGAAGTGCGCCGGGAAGGCCGGGTCCATGCCGCCGGCGGAGCCCGCGTCGATGCCGACCGTCTCCACGCCGAAGCCCGAGATGGGGCGCTCCTCGGCCAGCCACTTGGCGCACGCGGCGGAGATGCCGGGGGTGTGCGGGCCGTTCTCGTCGGCGTTCAGGAACGCCTCCTGGCTGTCGGAGAACTTCTCCCAGCCGGTGCGCAGCAGCAGCCAGCTGTTCGCGGGCAGCTCGCCGTGCTCGGCCTCCCAGGCGAGGATGTCGTCGACCTCGAGCAGGAAGTCGGCGTCGGCCTCCACCTCGGCGGTCTTGTCGATCACGACGGCCGGGCCGATCAGGCGCTCCGGCAGGATCTGGGAGACGTCGAGCCCGTCGCGGCCGGTGGCCCAGTGCACGGGGGCGTCGAGGTGCGTGCCGATGTGCTCGCCGGTGTGGATGTTGTGGTGCTTCCAGTACGGGCCGGGCTCGTTGTAGGCGCTGACCTCTTCGAGGCTGAAGTCGATCAGGTTGGCGAACGGATCCGGCAGCCGCAGGGCGGGGGTGCTGCTGCTCAGCGTGTTCGTCAGGTCGACGACCTTCAGCGAGCCTCCGGTGATCCCGGACAGGAATTCGGCGATGACATTCGATCCGCTCACGATTCTCCAATCAGATGTGTGCCCCGACTCTAGCGCGCACGCCCGACTTCTGGCACCCTCAACTAACGATCGTCATGTCGTTGTAATTCTCTGGAAACGAAAGCACCGTAGCTTGAGACACCAGATCACCGCACCAGCAGTACCGCACGCACCGCATCGCACGCATCGCATCCCTACTGGAGGTCCTTCCATGAAACCCATCGCACGCACCGGAGCGGTCGCCGTCGTCGCCGCCTCCCTGTTCCTCGCCGGCTGTGTCAGCACCGCCGCCCCCGAATCCACGTCCGGCGGATCCACCGAGGGCGCCGCCGGCCTCACCATCGGCGTCGTGATGGCCGAGACCGGCTTCATGTCGCCCTTCGACATCCCCGCGCTCAACACCATCAAGATGGAGGTCGACGCGGTGAACGCCGACGGCGGCATCGACGGCGCCCCGATCGAGCTCAACATCGTCGACACCGGATCCGACCTCGACAAGTACGCCTCGGCGGCCCAGCAGGTCATCGACGCCGGCGCCGACGTGATCGTGGTCACCTGCGACTACGACGTGGCGAGCCCCGCCTCGCTCGTGGCGGAGGCCGCGGGCATCCTGAACATCGCCCCCTGCGTGGGCGACACCATCTACGGCCCCGCCGGCGGCCTGCAGCTCGGCTTCTCGATGGGCAACGGCACCCCCGGCGAGTCGTCGGTGATGGCCGAGTTCGCGAACAGCAAGGGCTGGAAGAACGCGGTGTTCCTCACGGACACCTCGATCAAGTACACCGTCGGCCAGTGCGACGTGGCGCAGAAGCGCTTCGAAGAGCTCGGCGGCACCACGGTCGGCACGTACGACTACGTGCAGGGCGAGTCGATCGTCGAGACCGTCTCGCAGATCACCGCGGGCACCGCGCCCGACGTGGTGTTCAACTGCGGCTACAGCCCGGGCGGCGCCCAGGCGGCCAAAGACCTGCGCGACAACGGCGTGACCGCGCCCATCGTCTCCGGCTTCGGCATGGACGGCACCTTCTGGCTCGACTCGGTTCCCGGGCTGAGCGACTACTACACCGTCACCTACTCCTCGATCATGGGCGACGACCCGGATGCGGCCGTCAACGAGCTGGCCGACGGCTACGAGGCCGAGTACGGCGAGCGGCCGAGCGTGGGCAGCTTCGTGACCGGCACCTCCACGGTCCAGGCCCTCGTCGCCGCTCACGAGACCACCGGGTCCTGGGACGGCAAGGCCCTGGCCGACGCCTTCCTCGCCTTCGACGACCAGGATCTGCTCGTGGGGCCGACCAGCTTCACCGACGAGCTGCACATCAACGTCGAACGCCCCCAGCGCGTGATGCAGATCACCGACGGCAAGCTCGCCTTCCTCGAGGAGCGGGCGCCCGAGAAGGTCGTCTTCGTTGACTGACCTCCCCACCGTGCAGGGTGAGTCCTCTCCGCCGTCAGGGATCCTGGCGGCGGAGGGGATCTCCCGGCACTTCGCCGGGGTCAAGGCCCTGAACGACGTGCACCTCACCGTTCCCGCCGGGCGGATCACCGGGCTGATCGGGCCCAACGGCGCCGGCAAGTCGACGCTGGTGAACATCCTGAGCGGCTACGACCGGCCGGATGAGGGCCGCGTGCTGCTCGGCGGCGTCGACCGCACCCGCGAGCGCTCGTACCGGCGCACCCGCCGGGGCGTGGCGCGCACCTTCCAGCACGGCCACATCTTCAAGGGGCAGACCATCCTCGAGAACGTGCAGCTGGGTGCGCTCGGGGTGGGCCGCGGATCGCGTGCCGCACGGCGGGAGGCGATCGAGATCCTCGACCGTTTCGACCTGCTCGAGCACGCCGGCGAGAGCGCCGAGCACCTGCCGCACGGCGTCGAGCGGCGCCTCGGCGTGGCCCGCGCGCTCGCCACCCGCCCCAGCCACCTGCTTCTGGACGAGCCGGCCGCCGGCCTCAACGACGGCGAGATGGAGCTGTTCAAGAGCGCCATCCGCGGCGTGGTCGACGACCTGGGCCTCGGCGTGCTGCTGATCGACCACAACATGCGCCTGATCTTCGGCGCCTGCGACCACATCCACGTGCTCGCCGCGGGTGCGAACGTGGTCGACGGCCCGCCCGAGACCGTGCGCACCGATCCCCGCCTGGCCGAGTCGTACCTCGGCAGCATGGCGGCCACCATCGCGGGAGGCGACGATGCCTGAGGGCAGCACCACGCCGGAGTCGTCCTCCGGGCAGAGCCCCATCCTCGAGGTGAAGGGCCTCACCGTCGCGTACGGCGGCGTCACCGCGGTGGCGGGCGTCTCGTTCCAGGTCGGGCCGGGTGAGCTCGTGGGCATCATCGGCCCGAACGGCGCCGGCAAGTCCTCCACACTGCTCGCGCTGGCGGGCGCCGTGCGCGCCAGGGCGACCACGCTGGACTTCGACGGCACCCCGCTGCTCGGCCGCAAGCCCGAGCAGATCGCCCGATCCGGCTTCGCGCTGGTGCCCGAGGGCCACCACATCTTCGGCGGTCTCACCGTGCGCGACAATCTGCGCCTCGGCGAGGTGGCCCGCCGCGGCAAGCAGGGGCTGGATGCCACCCGCGAGTGGGTGCTCGAGCTGTTCCCCATCCTGCGCGAGTTCCTCGGCCGGCAGGCCGGGCTGCTCTCGGGCGGTCAGCAGCAGCAGCTCGCCATCGCGCGCGCCCTGCTCTCCGAGCCCCGGCTGCTGGTTCTCGACGAACCCTCGCTCGGCCTCTCGCCCACCGCCATCGACACCGTCTTCGACGCCATCACCGCGGTGCAGCGCTCGGGCACGGCGGTGCTGCTGGTCGAGCAGCGCGCCCAGCAGACGGTCGCCGCGGCCGCCCGCACCCACGTCCTCGGCGAAGGCAGGATCACGATGACCCTCGGCCCCGCCGACGCCACCGACGCCGAACTCCTCGCGAAGGCCTACCTCGGATCATGAACTTCTTGCAGGCTCTCATCGACGCCACCTCCGCCGGCGCCGTCTACGCGCTCGCCGCCCTCGGCATCGGGCTCGTCTTCGGCGTGCTCCGGCTGGCCAACTTCGCCTACGGCGAGATCATCACCGCCTCGGCCTACACGCTCATCATCGTCTGGCCGATGAACCCCGTGCTCGCCGTGCTCGGCGCGGCCGTGGTGGGGATCGCGGTGGCGCTCGCGATGAACTACGCCGTGTTCACCTGGCTGCGCTCGCAGTCGCCGGCCACGCTGCTGATCGCGAGCTTCGGCCTCAGCATCCTGCTGCAGCGCATCTACGAGGGCGTCTTCGGGGCGAACGTGCTCTCGGCATCCGTGGCCGGCGGTCTGTCGACCTCGATCGACCTCGGCGCGGTGCGGCTGAACCTGCTCTCGGTGGTCACGATCGTGCTCGCCGTGGTGCTGCTGGTGGGCGTTCAGCTCTTCCTCACCCGCACCAGCATCGGCCTGCAGGTGCAGGCGGCCTCGGCCGACTTCCGGATCGCGCGCCTGCTGGGCGTGCGCTCGGGCCTCGTGATCGCCGTCACCTTCGCCATCAGCGGCTTCATCGCCGCGGCCGTGGCGTTCGTGCTGACCGTGCAGTCGGGCACCGTCGGCCCCTCGTTCGGCGTGCAGCCCACCCTGTTCGGCCTGATCGGCGCCGTCATCGGCGGGCTGCGCAATCTGCGCGGAGCCGTCGTCGGCGGCTTCGTGGTGGGCGTGGCGCTGTCGCTGCTCACCAGCTGGCTGCCGCCGGAGATCAACCCGTTCCGCACGGCCTTCGTCTACCTCCTCGTCATCGCCGTGCTCGTGCTGCGGCCGAACGGCCTGTTCTCCACAGGCGCCGGAAAGGTGCGCACCTGATGCGTCGCGATCGTAAGAACCCGGGCCTCGTCCCCGTTCCGGAGTGGATCGGCGACGTGTGGACCCTCGTCGCCCCGCTGGGCCTGCTCTACCTCGTCACCGCGATCGCGAGCGGCGTCTCCTCCTCGGCCCGCGTCGACCTCGGCTACATGCTGGTCAATCTCGTGATCGTGGTGGGGCTGTCGATCTTCGTCAGCAACAGCGGTGTGCTCTCGTTCGGGCACCTCGCGTTCGTGGCGATCGGCGCCTGGACGATGTCGCTGCTCACCATCCCGGTGGAGATGAAGGACTCGATCATGCCCGGCCTGCTGCCGGTGCTCCGCGACGCCTCGCTGCCCCCGCTGGTGGCCGTGCTGGTGGCGGCGGTCGTGGGCGGCGTCGTCGGGCTCATCGCGGGTGCGGCGCTGATGCGCCTGCACGGCCTCGAGGCCGGCATCGCCACCTTCGCGCTGCTGATGCTGGTGGTGCAGGTGCTCACCTACTCCACGGCGCTCGGCCCGAAGTCGGGGCAGTCCATGGTGGGCATCCCGCAGACCCTCGACCTGCAGGGGATGCTCGTCATCGCCCTGCTCATGGTCGTGGCCGCCTGGGCGTACGGCCGGTCGCGCAGCGCCCGCTTCCTGCGCGCCTCCCGCGACGACATCGTGGCGGCGCCCGCCTCGGGCATCGACGTGACGAAGCACCGCATCGTCGCCTTCATGGTGTCGGGTGCGGTCGCGGCCGTCGGCGGTGCGCTCTGGGCGCAGACCAACCGCGTGGTGCAGGCCTCCCAGTTCAACCTCGACTTCACCTTCACCACCATCGCGATGCTCGTGATCGGCGGCATGCTCTCGCTCTGGGGCGCCGTGGTGGGCGTGGTCGTGGTCTCGGCACTCAACCACATCCTGGGTCTGCTGGAATCGGGGATGCAGTTCGGCGGCGTGATCGTGTCGCTGCCCTCGGGCAGCCGGCTGATCATCGTGGGCCTCGTGCTGATCGTGGTGCTGATCCTGCGCCCGGGCGGCCTGACCGGCGGGCGGGAGGCCCGGTGGCCGCTCCGGCCGCGCCTCACGCTGGATCTTTCCCCGAAATCGGGCATTCGTAAGTGATGACGAACGTAAATTAAGAGTAATATCTAGTTCAGACCTTGCTGCACCTGACGGAACGGAAAGCACTCACGATGAAAATCGCATGCATCGGTGGAGGCCCGGGCGGCCTGTACAGCGCCATCCTGCTGAAGCTCGCCGATCCGGCCCACGAGGTGACGGTCTACGAGCGCAACGCCGTCGACGAGACCTTCGGCTTCGGCGTGGTGTTCTCGGAGGAGACGCTCGATGGGTTGCGCCTGGCCGACCCGGTGAGCTTCGAGCGGATCGAGAAGCTGTGGCGCAAGTGGAGTGCGATGGACGTCGACTTCCGCGGCTACCAGGAGCGCAGCGACGGGCACGCCTTCGCCGCCCTCGCGCGGAAAGACCTGCTGATGGTGCTGGCCGAGCGGGCCGCCGAGCTCGGCGTGACGATGCGGCACGACACCGTGGCGCCGCTGGCCGAAGACCTGCGCGAGACGCACGACCTCGTGATCGCCTCCGACGGCGTCAACAGCCGCACCCGCGAGACCTACGCGGCGGAGTTCGGCGAGAAGGTGGAGGTGCGCCCCTTCAAGTACGCCTGGTTCGGCACCGACCGCCCCATCGACTGCTTCACCTTCGTGTTCGTCGACACCCCGTACGGCCTGTTCTGGGCGCACATCTACCCGTACGGCCAAGACGGACCAACAGGCCAAAACGGATCGACGTTCCTCGTCGAGACGGATCCGGAGACCTGGCGCCGCGCCGGGCTCGACGCCTCCGAGCGTGTGCCCGGGCAGACCGACGAGAAGGCTCTGAAGTTCTGCGAGGAGATCTTCGCCGACTATCTGCAGGGCCATTCGCTGCAGGGCAACAACTCGAACTGGCTGAACTTCCGCGACGTCACGAACGAGCACTGGCACACCGGCAACGTCGTCATCATCGGCGACGCCGCGCACACCGCCCACTTCTCCATCGGCTCCGGCACCAAGCAGGCGCTCGAGGATGCGGTGGCGCTCGCGGGGGCGATCGCCGCCGAGCCGACCGTCGACGCCGCCTTGTCGCGCTACGAGGAGATCCGCCGGCCGGTCGCCGCATCGCTGCGCCGCTCGGCGATGACGAGCCTGGAGTGGTTCGAGAGCATCCACCGCTACACCGATCTGCCGCCCGCGCAGTTCGTGTTCCAGCTGCTCACCCGCAGCCAGCGCATCACCTACGACAACCTGCGCGTGCGCGATCCGCTGTACATGGCCCGCGTCGACGACTGGTTCGCGGCCGACCAGGCCGAGCGCGGCAACGGCGCGCCATCCGGAACCCCGCCGATGTTCTTCCCGTACTCGCTGCGCGGCCTGCGGCTGAAAAACCGCGTGGTGGTCTCGCCGACTGCACAGTACTCGGCCGTCGACGGCGTGCCGACCGACTGGCACCTCGTGCATCTGGGCTCCCGGGCCGTGGGCGGCGCCGGGCTCGTCTTCACCGAGATGACCTGCGTGTCGCCCGAGGGCCGCATCACGCCCGGTTGCCCCGGCATCTGGGACGACGAGCAGGAGCAGGCGTGGGCGCGGGTGGTCGACTTCGTGCACGAGAACAGCTCGGCCGCCATCGGGCTGCAGATCGGGCACTCGGGTCGCAAGGGCAGCACCAAGCTCATGTGGGAGGGCATCGACGAGGCGCTCGACGAGGGCAACTGGCCGATCGTCGGGCCGTCGGCCATCCCGTACCTCGCCGACGGGCAGGTGCCGCACGAGCTCACCGAGGCCGAGATCGCCGAGATCGTGCAGGAGCACGTGCGCGCCGCCGAGCGCGGGGCGCGGGCCGGGTTCGACATCCTCGAGCTGCACTTCGCCCACGGATACCTGGTGTCCAGCTTCCTCTCGCCGCTGTCGAACCGGCGCACCGACGGCTACGGCGGCGACGCCGCGGGCCGCAGCCGCTTCGCGATCGAGGTGTTCGACGCGGTGCGCGCCGTGTGGCCGGCCGACAAGCCGATCAGCGTGCGGATCAGCGCCACCGACTGGGTCGACGGCGGGTTCTCCGGCGACGACGCCGTGGAGCTGTCCCGCGTGCTCAAGGAGCACGGCTGCGACATCATCGACGTCTCCACCGGGCAGACCAGCACCGAGGCCAAGCCCAACTACGGGCGGCTCTACCAGACCCCGTTCGCCGACCGCATCCGGATGGAGGCGGGCATCCCGACCATGACGGTGGGCGCGGTCTCGTCGATCGACGACGTGAACACGATCCTGGTGGCCGGGCGCGCCGATCTGGCACTGCTGGCGCGGCCGCACCTGGTCGACCCGTACTGGACGCTGAACGCGGCGTTGGATCTGGGCTACCGCGACAAGACCGTTCCCAAGCAGTACAAGTCGGGGCTGCGGGCCCGGCGGCGGGCGCAGACTCCGTGACCGGGGCGGATGTGGCAGTCTCTCCGTTCGACCGGTTCTACGGCCTCGAGATCGTCTCACTTGGCGAGGGCGAGGCGGTTGCTCGGCTCGAGACCGGGCCGCACCACGCCCAGCCCACCGGTGTCGTGCACGGCGGTGTCTACTGCGCCATCGCCGAGGCGATCGCCTCGGAGGGCACCAATCACGCGGTCGGCCCCTCGGGCCGGATCGGCTTCGGGCTGTCGAACAGCACGAACTTCCTGCGCTCGGCGCCCGTGCCCGGCGTGCTCGTGGCGCGCGCCGAGGCTCTGCACCGCGGCCGCAGCACCTGGGTGTGGGACGTCACCATCGGCGACGAGTCCGGCGCCGTGCGCTACGCGGTCACCCGCATGGTCGTCGCCGTGCGCGACGTGCCGACCGCCTGACCCCACCCACCCCCCCCGTCGACCCGTCAGTTAGTCCCACTTTGGTGCCCGGATAACGGGAGAAAGTGACGGGTCGACGGAGGGGGAGGGGGGTCAGGGGCGCGGGGCGCGGGACTTGAGGAGGGCGGTGGCCACGAGGTGGCCGGAGCCCGCACCGAGGCCGGGGCCGGGGTGCGAGGAGGCGCCCAGGTGCCAGACGCCGGGCACGGCGGTCTTGTGCGAGCCGGCCGAGGGCAGCGGGCGCCAGAGCAGGTTCTGGTCGATCTCGGCCGAACCGGCGTACGGATCGCCCGCGACCGCATTGGGGTTGTAGGCGTTCAGGTCCTGCGGGGTGATGACCTCGGTCGCCAGGATGGAGTCGCGGAGGCCGGGCGCCACCGACTGCACGCGGTCGAGCACGCGGTCGACGTAGGCGCGCACCACATCCGCGGACCAGCCGCCGTCGGCGCCCGCGATGGTTCCGGATGCGTCGCCCCGAACCTCGAACGGAACCTCCTGCAGCTGCAACCACAGCGAGCCCTTGCCCTCGGGCACGCGGGTGGGGTCGAGCAGGTGCTGGCGGCCGATCACCACGGTGGGGGCGCTCGGCAGCAGGCCGGCCTCGGCCTGGGCGCAGGCCACACCGGTCGATCCGGAGCCGTCGCTGACGTGCACGAGCGGGGCCTCGTCGAGCCGGGAGTCCGTGAAGGTCAGCGGGGCGTCGAGCGCCAGGTGCAGCTGCATGGCGGCGCGGCCGTAGCGGTAGCGGGCGGCCTCGCTGCGGGTGCGCGCGGGCACGGATGCGCTGGGCAGCAGCTCGCGGAACAGCGCGCCGGGCGTGGTGCCGGCGAGCACCGCACGGCGGGCCAGGATGCGGCCCGAGCTCGTCTCCACACCGGTCGCCCGGCCGTCGGTCACGACGATCTTCTCGACGCTCGTTCCGGTGACGATCTCGACCCCATTGGCCTCGAGCACCCCGCGGAAGGCCTTGACGAAGTTGCCGGCGCCGCCCTTCACCACGGGCAGGCCGAAGCCGTGCATCGAGAGCGCCATGATGGCGAACATCATGCCGCCGGTGGCGCTGTCGGGGGAGAGCCCGGCGTGCAGCAGCCAGGGCGCCCAGAGGCGGTCGGACTCCTCGCCCTTGAAGCGCTCGCGGGCGAAGGAGCGGCCGCTCATCAGGGCGTCGCGGGCGAGCGACTCGCTGCCCTTGATCTTGAAGGCGCGCAGGGCCTTCGCGGCGAGGCCGACCGCGGCCGTCGTGCGCAGCTCGGAGCCGAGCGCGCCGAACACCACGGGGGCCCGCGAGCCCATCTGCTCGAGCATCAGGGCGTAGTTGGTGCGGTCGGAGGCGTGCTCGAAGGCCGCGGCGGTGGCCTCGGGGTCGCGGTACGCCACAGCCGAGCGTCCGTCGGGCGCGATGCTGCCGGTGAGCGCGCCGTCGGTGTTGCAGTACTCCAGGCCTTGAGCGTGCAGGTCTTCGCCGAGCGCGGCGTAGGCGGCGCCCGAGACGAAGAGCGGATGCCACGAGGAGTAGGTGTCGTGCACGAAGCCGGGTTCGGTGAGCTCGCCCGAGGCGATGAAGCCGCCGATCTCGGGGTTCTTCTCCACCAGCGCCACCGACCAGCCGGCCTTGCCGAGCTCGGCCGCGGCGACCATCGCGTTGATTCCGGATCCGATGATGACGGCGTCGACTGTGCGCTCCATGGTTGAACGATACCGGGCATCCGCTCGAAAATGGCACGTTCATGTTACGAACGGAATAAAAGTGTGTGATTTATGCGCTCCGGTGGTAGTTTGCCGGTGGAGGTTGCCATGTCAGCAGAAATCGTCCCCGTCGTCACCCGTCGCGGTGAGGAGCACACCGAGACCGGCCAGTCCGGGGGAGCCGTCCGCGTCTCCGGAGTGAGCATCCAGCACACCCCCGCCACCAAGATCTGGTTCGGCCAGGTGAGCAACGAGCCGGGCTACCGCTCGTTCCCGCACCACCACGGCGAGGCCGAGACCGGCGGCTACGTGCTGCGCGGCAGCGCCCGCATCTACTTCGGCGAGGGCTACTCCGAGTGGCTTGACATGAGCGAGGGCGACTGGGTGTTCGTGCCGCCGTTCATGCCGCACGTCGAGGCGAACATGTCCACCACCGAAGAACTCGTCTGGCTCACCACGCGCACGCCCGACAACATCGTGGTGAACCTCGACGACGTCGACGACTCGACGCTCGAGGGCTACCGCCGGGCATGAGCGACGCACCCGAGCTCGCCCCCACCTCGGCGCCGTTCCTCGCCGCCGTCGACCTGACCTCGACGGGCGACGACGTCTTCACCGCGCAGACACAGTACGTGCCGTGGCCCAAGGCCTACGGCGGCGACATGGTGGCCCAGGCGCTCGCCGCCGCCCTGCGCACCTCCACCCCGGATCGCCGGGTGAACTCGTTCCACGGGCACTTCCTGCGGCCGGTCGAGGTGTCGAGCGAGGTCACGTACGAGGTCGAGCGCGTCCGGGACGGCCGGGGGTACTCCACGCGCACCGTGACCGGGCGGCAGAACGGCAAGTCCGCGTTCATCGCGACCGTCACCTTCCAGGTGCCGGAAGAGGGCCCCGACCTCCAGATCGCGATGCCGGCGGATCTGCCCGGGCCGGAGTCGCTGCCGTCGTCGGCCGAGGCGGTCGCCGGCGTGGCCGGCGCTGCCGCCGCGTACTGGGCATCCGGCCGCAGCTTCGACATGCGGCACGCACCCTCGCCCGTCTACTTCGACGTGCAGGGTGTTGCCGTGCCGCACCAGGCCGTGTGGGTGAAGGCCTTCGACGCCCTGCCCGACGACGTCGATCTGCACCGCACGGCGCTGGCTTACGTGTGCGACTACACGATCCTCGAGAGCGCCCTGCGGGCCACCGCGACCCCGTGGGCCGCGGCCGGGCTCTCGACCGCGAGCCTGGACCACGCGATGTGGTTCCACCGCGACGGCCGCGCCGACGAGTGGGTGCTCTACGCGCAGCAGCTGCAGTCGCTGCAGAGCGCCCGCACGCTCGTGCACGGCTCGTTCTTCTCCACCGACGGGCGCCTGCTGGCCTCCGTCGCCCAGGAGGGCATGATCCGCCTTCCCTCATCCGCCCCGACGGGAGCATCCTCATGACGCAGCCGAGCAAGCAGACCATCAACCCGCCGAGCCTCTCCAAGCCCTCCGGTTTCGCGCACGGCACCAAGGTCGGCCAGACCGTGTACCTCGGCGGCCAGACCGCCATGGGTGCCGACGGCGCGATCGTGCCCGGCGGCATCGTCGAGCAGTTCCGGCAGGCGTTCTCGAACGTGCTCGCCACGCTCGAGCACGCCGGAGGCGTGCCATCCGATCTCGTCGACGTCACCATCTACCTCACCGACATCCCCGACTACCAGGCGCACGGCCGGGAGATCGGCCGCATCTGGCGCGAGCTCGCCGGATCCGACTACCCCGCGATGGCGGGCATCGGCACCACGGCCCTCTGGCAGCCCGAGGCCCTGATCGAGATCAAGGGCGTCGCCGTGATCGGCTCCTCCACCCCCGCCGCCTGACCTCGCTGCGTTAGCATGTCGCCATGGCAGAACATCGGGTGATCGCACCGACGATTCCTGCGGGCGAGAAGGTCAAGGGGCCGGCGTCGTACTTCCCCAGCATCGAGAAGACCTACGGCCGCCCGATGCAGGAGTGGCTCGACCTCGTGGCCGACCGGCTCGACACCGAGCGGCACATGGACGTGGTCACCTGGCTCAAGGCCGAGCACGGCCTGGGCCACGGCCATGCGAACGCCATCGTGGCCTACGTCAAGGCGAACCTGCCGTCTTGACTCGCTGATCCGAGCGGAGGGGGCGGGCTGATGGACGACGCTGAGTGGGAGCGCCTCGTGCGCGGCGTGCTGCCTCGGGGCGACTGGGCGTTCCGCGGGAGGCTGTGCTACTCGCAACCCGTCGGGCGCGTGCTGTTCGGGGTCGCGATGGAGCCGACGCCCGATCCGGACGTGATCCACATCACCCGGGTGTCGAGCCCGCTGTTCGTGCCCACCGACCGCATCACGGGCGGGATGCGGGTGACCGGATCGCGCAGCGAGGAGATCTCGCTGGTCAGCGACGACGTGCGCGGGATCGTGCGCTCGGTGCTGCGGATCGGCTACGACGAGCGCGAGGAGCTCGAGACGATGATCCACGAGGGGCTGGACTCGAGGAGCCTACAGCGATCGGAGGTGGGCGGATACGCCCTGTTCCTCTCCGGCGACGTGCCATCGGCCCTGCGGATGCTCCGGAAGGCCCACGATCGCGCCTCCGACGATCCGGGGCCGGCCGAGCTGGCGGCCCGGCGGCGCATCGGCGCGGTCTGCGAGTGGCTCGAGCGCGGTGAGTTCGCCGCGGCGCGCGAGCAGCTCGAGCGATGGGTGGATGCCTCCGTGCACGAGCTCGGCCTGGTGCGGGTGCACGGACTCGGGGTGCCGCGGGAGACGCCGTCGCTGGGTGCCCCCGGCGCATCCGTCGTCATCCGGCCGGCCTGACGCAAGACTCAGGCGACGGCGCCCCACAGGGGCGGGCGGGGCTTGTCGAGGTCGATGTTGACCGCCTTCGTGGTGGAGTACTCGTCGAGGGTCTGAGCGGCGGTCTCGCGCCCGAAACCGCTGTCGCCCACGCCGCCCATGGGCATGCCGGCGGGCAGGTCGAACCACTTGTTCACCCACACCATGCCGCTGCGCAGCTCCCGCGCCACGACGTGCGCCCGGGCGAGATCCCGCGTCCAGATGCCCGTCGCCAGGCCGTAGCGGGTGCTGTTGGCGCGCCGCACGGCGTCGTCGTAGTCGCTGAAGCGCTCGGCCACGGTGACCGGGCCGAACACCTCGTTGCGGGCGATGCGCGAGGCGCCCGCGTCGTCGGCGAGCATCACGGGCGCCTGGAAGTAGCCCGGGCCCTCGGGCGCCGAGCCGCTGGTGAGGAAGCCGATGCCGTCTTCGCGGGCCGTCGCCAGGTGCCCCTGAACGAGGGAGAGCTGCTTCGACGAGACGAGCGGGCCGAGCTCGGTCGAGGGGTCGAGCGCATCGCCCAGGCGGATGCGGTCGGCCACCTCCACGAAGGCCCCCACGAAGTCGTCGTAGATCTTCTCGTGCAGCAGCAACCGTGACGAGGCGATGCAGGCCTCGCCGTTGGCCATGTAGATGCCGGTCAGGGCATCCTGAACCGCCCGATCGAGGTCGGCGTCCTCCGCCACGATCATGGCGCCCTTGCCGCCCAGCTCCATCAGCGCCGGGGTCAGCGCGAGGGCCGCATTGCCGAGGATGAGCCGCGCGGTGGCCGGCCCGCCGGTGAAGGTGATCTTCGCCACGTCGAGGTGCGCGGAGAGCGCGGCACCCACGGCCCCGTGCCCGCACACGATGTTGACCACGCCCGGCTCCAGCAGATCCTCGATCAGCTTCATGAACTCCAGCACGCTCGCGCTGGCGTACTCGGAGGGCTTCACCACGGCCGTGTTGCCGGCCGCCAGCACGGGCGCGAGCTTGTTGGCGAGCGTGATCAGCGGCGAGTTCCAGGGCAGGATGACCGCGATCACCCCGAGCGCCTCGCGCGTGGTGTACACCAGCGAGTGCGGGTCGGAGACCGGCACCTGGTCGCCGTGGTGGGCGCGGACGACCCCGGCGAAGAACCGGAAGATGGCCGAGACGGTGGGGATGTCGCCCGCGAAGGCCTCGCGGATGGGCCGGCCGTTCTCGGTGGCGAGCAACGGCGCGAACGAGGCGCCGTGCTGCTCGAAGCGGTCGGCGATCGCGAGCAGCACGAGCTGGCGCTGCTCGGCCGAGGTGCGCGACCAGGCCGGGAAGGCGGCCTGCGCGGCGCGCACGGCGTCGTCGACATCGGCCGGCGTGCTCTCCGGCAGCACCGCCCAGGCCTCGCCGATGCTGGGATCGACGGCCTCGAAACTGCTCGCCGCGGGCCGCCAGACGCCGCCGACGAGGTTCTCGTAGTCGGCGTCGGGGCGGTAGGCGTCGCGGTCGAACGCGGGGGCGGCGGGGGCGTGGCTCATCGTGTGGTGCTCCTTCTCGGATTCCCGGGCGATGCAGGCGGCGTGCTCGTCGCGGCAGTTTGTCATGACTTGGCATCGATCGTCAAGAAAAGCGAATACTCGGGCCACGCCGTACTGTGGCACGCATGGCATCGATC
The DNA here is from genome assembly GCF_052048175.1 of Herbiconiux dendrobii. Taxonomy (NCBI): domain Bacteria; kingdom Bacillati; phylum Actinomycetota; class Actinomycetes; order Micrococcales; family Microbacteriaceae; genus Herbiconiux; species Herbiconiux dendrobii. Next base: position 861,652 of record NZ_JBLZQV010000001.1, read on the forward strand.
GTGAGCAGGCTACTCGACGGCCGGGTGCGGATGCGGCACTTCCTGCTCGTGCAGGCCGTGGCCGAGCACGGCACCCTGAGCGGTGCGGCCGCCGCGCTCGGCGTGACGCAGCCCTACGTCACCCGCAGCCTGCAGGAGCTCGAGGCGGCGATCGGCACGACCCTGTTCGAGCGCGGTCCCCGCGGGGTCGAGCCCACGCCCCAGGGCCAGATCTTCGTGGAGTACGCCGCGGCGGTGCTCAACACGATGCGGCAGGCGGGGGAGCGGCTCGACGACTTCGTCCACGGCGCCTCGACCGGCCTCGTGCGGGTGGGCGTCAACCTGGCCACGGTGCACATGCTGCTGCCGGAGGCCATCCTGCGCTTCAAGGAGACCGCCTCCTGGGTGACCATCTCGCTGGTCGAGGAGTACCAGACCGCGCTGCGCTCCATGCTCAGCCGCAACGAGCTCGACATGCTGGTGGGGCGCATCCCCACCGAGCGCTCGAGCGAGAACCAGTACCTGCGGCTCTACGAGGATCCGCTCGTGCTGGCGGTGCGGAAGGAGCATCCGCTGCTCGGCCAGGACGTGGGCGTGCCCGACCTGATGGACCTGCCGTGGATCGTGCCCGGCTACTCCTCGGTGTTCCGCAGCGAGATCGACGGGCTGTTCCTCGTGCACGGGCTCAGTCAGCCGAGGAACCTGATCGAGAGCTCGACCATCACCGCCACCCGCCCCATCCTGCGCCGGATCGACGCCGTGGCCGTGCTGCCCCGCTCGCTCGTGCTCGCCGACGCCGCGCTCGCGCCGCTCTCGGTGACCGTCGACACGGTGCCGCGGGAGATCGGCATCACGATCCGCGCGGGCTCCGTCGAGGATCCGGTGGTCACCGACTTCATCGCCTGCGTGGTCACCGTCGCGCGGGAACTGACCGAGATGTCATCAGATCGAAACGCCCGGGAGCCCGAGGAAACATCCTCGAAACATCCTTGACATAGCGCTGCGGCGAGCTATGCCTAATCTGCATAGTGTTCCCGTTTACGCATTAGTCACCTTCCGGATCGACCGTAAAGATTGCGTGTCATGAAGCACTTACGCTCAGGTGGCACCGGCAACGACTTCCAGCTCGGCCTGTTCAGCGCCAACTCCCCGGGAGGCCTCGCGATGACCAAGGCGCCCGAGCGCTGGTCGGGCTCGTGGGACGACAACCGGGCCCTGGCGATCGCCGCCGACGCCGCCGGGATCGACTTCCTGCTGCCCATCGCCCGCTTCATCGGCTACGGCGGCGAGACCGACTTCCACGGCGAGATCCTCGATCCGCTCTCCTGGCAGGCGGGCCTCCTGGCCGTCACCGAGCAGATCGGCGTGTTCGCCACCGTGCACACCGCCTTCAACCACCCCGTGGTGACCGCGAAGGCCTTGGCCACCAACTCGCAGATCGGCCACGGCCGCGCGGGCATCAACATCGTGGCCGGCTGGAACAAGCCGGAGTACGAGATGTTCGGCGTCGACCTGCCGAGCGAGCACGACGCCCGGTACGCCCTCGCCCAGGAGTGGTGGGACATCGTGCAGAAGACGATGACGAGCGACGAGCCCTTCGACTGGCACGGCGAGCACTACTCGCTCGAGCACGTGCTCGGCAAGCCGAAGTCGTACGGCGGTCTGCCGCCCGTGCTGAACGCCGGCTCCTCGGCGCAGGGCCGCGAGTACGCCGCCCGCAACGCCGACTTCGTGTTCACCGTGGTGGGCGCGCCCGAAGACGGCGCGCCGATCGTGGAGTCGGTGACGGCGGATGCCCGTGCCCGGGGCCGCGAGACCGGCGCCATCACCCTCACCCACGTGGTGTGCCGGCCCAGCGACGCCGAGGCCGAGGAGTTCCTGCACTACTACGCCGACGAGCAGGCCGACTGGGAGGGCATCGACAACGCCATGCGCCTGCAGGGCCTGCACGCCAAGACCTTCACGCCCGAGATGCTCGGCACGTTCCGCGGCCGTTTCGCCGCCGGCTACGGCAGCGCACCGCTGATCGGCAGCCCCGACACGGTGGCCGACCTCATCCAGCGCTACGCCGACGCCGGGTTCGCCGGCATCACCCTGAGCTTCATGAACTACCTCGACGAGCTTCCGTTCTTCGTCGAGGAGGTGCTGCCGAGGCTGGAGAGCCGCGGCCTGCGTGGGAGCCGGCGATGACCAGCGTCATCGGGCAGGCGGCCGGGTCGTCCCTGGTGCAGTACGGCTACGCGCGCACCGCGCTCGGCCAGCTGCACTACGCCGAGGCGGGCGACGGACCGGCCGTGCTGCTGCTGCACCAGACGCCGCGTTCGCTCGACGAGTACGCCGAGCTGCTGCCGATGCTCGCCGCGGCCGGGCACCGCGCGATCGCGATGGACATGTACGGCTTCGGCCAGAGCGCCAAGCCCGAGGGGCCGCAGAGCATCGAGCAGTTCGCCGCCGGAGCGGTGGCGCTCGCCGACGCGCTCGGGCTCGAGGGGTTCGCGGTGATGGGGCATCACACCGGGGCGGTCGTCGCGATCGAGCTGGCTGCGGCGTATCCGGAGCGCGTGAGCGCCGTCATCCTCTCCTCGCCCGCTTACACGGATGCGGCCTACCGCGCGGCCCACGCGAACGGCCCGGGCGTCGACGAGGCCGACATCGCCGACGACGGATCGCACCTCATCACGCTGTGGCAGCTGCGCGCTCCCTATTACCCCGGTGCGCGGCCGGATCTGCTGGACCGTTTCATCCGCGACGCCCTCGCCCCCGGGGTCGTGCCCGCCGAGGGACACCTGGCCTGCGCCCGCTACAGCATGGAAGAACGGATCGGGCTCGTGAGCGCGCCGGCCCTCGTGATCGGCGCCTCCGAGGATCCGTTCGCCCTGCCCGACGTGGCGCGCGTCGCCGAGGCGCTGGTGAATGCCGTGGCCGTTCAGGTGGCCGTGATCGAGGGCGGCACCATCCCGCTGCTCGAGCACAAGAGCGCCGAGGTCGCCGCGGTGGTGCTGCCTTTCCTGGCCGGCCTGCCCGCGGAAGTCGAGAGGAGCCGATCGTGACCGACCCGCAGCCCGCCCTCATCCGGGTGGAGAACCTCGTCAAGCGCTTCCCCGGAGTGCTCGCCCTCGACGACGTGACGCTCGAGATCCGTGCCGGCGAGGTGCTGGCGCTGACCGGCGAGAACGGATCGGGCAAGTCGACCCTCTCGAAGATCGTCGGCGGCCTCTACCAGCCCGACGGCGGCCGCCTCCTGGTCGACGGCGTCGAGCGCCGGCTCGCCAACCCGCACGCGGCCCTCGAGCACGGCATCGTGCTGATCAGCCAGGAGCTCACCCTCGCCCCCACCCTCACGGTGGCCGAGAACGTGCTACTCGGCCGGCTGCCCCGGCGCGGCGGCGCCATCGACTGGCCGGAGACCCGCCGCCGGGCGGCCGAGGTGCTGGCCGAGCTCGGGGTGCACATCGACGTCGAGCGCCGGGTCGACTCGCTCAGCGTGGAGCTGCAGCAGGAGGTGGAGATCGCCCGCGCCATCTCCACCCGTGCGCGTCTGCTCATCCTCGACGAGGCCACCAGTTCGCTCTCCGAGGGCGCCACGCTGCGCCTGCTCGACATCGTCGCCGGGCTCTCCGCCCGCGGCGTCGCCGTGCTCATGATCACCCACCGCATGCCCGAGCTCTACGCCAGCTGCTCGCGGGCCGTGGTGCTGCGCGACGGCGCGCTGGCCGGCGAAGCGCCGCTGCCCGCCACCGCCGAGCACGAACTGGTGCGGATGATGGTGGGGCGCGAATTGCTCGACTACTACGGCAGCCGCGAGCCCGCCCTCGCCGGGGTGGTGCTCGAGGTCGACGGCCTGCACACGGCCGACGGGGCTCTGCAGCCCACGCACTTCGATGTGCGGGCGGGCGAGGTGTTCGGGGTGGCCGGGCTCGTGGGATCGGGCAAGGCCGAGCTCGCGATGGCCCTCGGCGGCGCCGTCCCGGCCCGCGGCGACGTGCGGGTGGCCGGCCGGCCGGTTCGCCTCGGCAGCCCCCGCCGCGCCATCGCGGCCGGTGTCGGCTACGTGCCCGACGACCGGCGCCGCGAAGCGCTGCTGCCCCCGCGCAGCGTGGCGGAGAACATCAGCCTGGCGTGGCTGGACACCATCACGCGGTTCGGCTTCGTGCGCGTCGGCGCCGAACGCCGCGACGTCTCGCAGGTGGTGGCCGACTACGGCGTGAAGACCTCCTCGCTCGACAAGCGCATCACGCTGCTCTCGGGCGGCAACCAGCAGAAGGCCATCCTCGGCCGCACCTTCGCCCGCGGATGCCCCGTCTACGTGCTCAACGAGCCGACCCGCGGCGTCGACGTCGGCTCGAAGAGCGCGATCTACGGCTACATCCAGCGGCTGGCCGAGAAGGGCGCGGCCGTGGTGCTGATCTCCTCCGAGCTGCCCGAGCTGATCGGCCTCTCGGATCGGGTCGCCGTCTTCCACCACGGCGCGATCAGGGCCGTGGTCTCCGGCGACGATCTGACGGAAGAGGTGCTCGGCTCGTACGCCGTGAGCGGCACCCGCCCCGGCGAGCACCCCTCCGCGGTCATCACGACCGGCTCCGACGACATCAGTACCGGCGTCACAGCCGGCGCGGGAAGGACACGATGAACGAGACACTCCTGGAGCGCGTCGACGAGAAGCCGGCGCCCCCGGCCCGACGCCCGGTCTGGTCGCGCATCGCGGCCGCCACCGGGCCCGCGACCGGCGCCATCGCCGGCATCGTCATCCTCACGGTGATCCTCGCCGTCACCCAGCCGGTGTTCCTCACCTGGGGCAACATCACCAATCTGGTCGGTGCGAACAGCGTCACCCTCGTCCTCGCCCTCGGCGCCACCTTCGTGCTGCTGGCCGGCGGGCTCGACCTCTCGCTCGTGGCGGCCAGCGCGGCCACCGGCATGGTCTTCGGCCTGATGCTGCAGAGCGGCGCCGACGCCCTCCCGGCGATCGCCGTGACCCTGCTGGCCGGGCTCGTGTTCGGCCTGCTCAACGGCGTGCTCACGAGCTACGCCCGCATCCCGTTCCTCGTGGTCACCCTGGGCACGGCCTCCCTGTTCGCCAGCATCGCGCTGCTGCTGAACGACGGCAAGACCATCAACGTCTTCGACTTCCCGGGCTTCGCCTTCGTGAACGACTTCGTGCTCGGCCAGGTTCTCGGCATCCCGCTCATCCTGCTGTTCGACATCGTGCTGATCGTCATCACCGCGGTGGTGCTGCGCTTCACGAAGTTCGGCCGGGGCATCTACGCGGTCGGATCGAACGCCGAGGCGGCCCGGCTGAACGGCATCAACGTGCGGCTCACCACGATGCTCGTCTACGTGATCGTGGGCTTCACCGCCGCGCTCGCCTCGCTCGTGCAGGTGGGCCGGCTCGCCGGGGCGGCGCCCACCTTCGACGCCACGCTGCTGCTCACCGTCATCGCCGCCGTGCTGATCGGCGGCACCGCCTACACCGGCGGCGAGGGCGGGGTGGGCGGCACGGTGCTCGGCGTGCTCTTCCTCGGCATCATCCAGAACGGGCTGACGCTCACGAGCGTCTCCTCCTTCTGGCGGGGCGCGGTCAACGGGATCGTGCTCATCCTCGCCGTCGCCCTCGGAGTGGCGCGGCAGTACGGCTGGCTGCGATTCGGACGGAAAGGACGATGACGATGACCGACACGCACACCCTCACCCCCGCCCTCATCGCGCGGGAGACCCAGGACGAGGTCGTCCGGGCCGTCTGCGACGCCCTGCTGCCCTCGCTCGAGCCGGCGGCCGACGCGATCGGCGATCCGGTGCTCGAGGCCTACTACCGCGACGGCGCCGTCGCCCGGGGCATCGACACCGCCGTCGCCGCCGCGGTGCCGACCCTCGACGCCACCCTGCGCCGGGCGATCGCCTCGCTCGCCGAGCACCTCGTGGCCGGCGGGTTCCTCGACCCCGCCGCGGCCGCCGATCCGGATGCCCGGATCGCGATGCTGCGCGCCGCCGGTGACGCCTCGCTCACCCACCGCAACGCGGTGCGGCAGCTGAAGAGCATGGCCATGGGCACCTTCGTGAACGCCGTCGACGAGACCGGCGTGAACCCCGTCTGGCCCGCCCTCGGCTACGGCCCGCTGGCCTACCGTCCGGCCACCCCGGGGGAGACGCCGAAGAACCTGCGGGTCGAGACGCCCGAGCCGGCTGACGAGGTGGTGCTCAGCGCCGACGTCGTGGTGGTGGGATCCGGAGCGGGCGGGGGCGTCATCGCCGCTCGCGCCGCCCAGGCCGGCCTCTCGGTGATCGTGCTCGACGCCGGCCCGCACATCGTCGACGCCAAGCGCACCCAGCACGGGTCGGAGGGCGGCGCGGTGTTCCTCGGCCGTGGCGGTCTGTTCTCCGAGACCGGGCAGATGGGCATCCTGGCCGGATCGGCCGTCGGCGGTGGCACCCTGATCAACTCCATGGTGAGCCTGCGGCCGCCGCAGAAGATCCGTGAGCTGTGGGCGAGCGAGGGCCTCGAAGGTCTCGACGGCCCCGAGTTCGAGGCCCAGCTCGACCGGGTCTGGAGCCGGCTCGGCGTGAACACCGAGGCCTCGCACCACAATGCGAACACCCGCGCCATGATCACGGGGCTCGCCGAGCTCGGTTACGCGCACGAGCGCCTGCCGCGCAACTTCGTGGCCGACGGGGTGAGCGAGTTCTGCCCGTTCTGCGCCGACGGATGCACGCACCAGCAGGGTTTCCGCGCCTCGACCGTGGTGACCTACCTCGACGACGCCGTCGCATCCGGGGCCCGGGTGTTCGCCGACGCCTGGATCGACCGGGTCACGGCCGCCGACGGCCGGGCGACCGGGGTCACCGGCACGATCGAGACCACCGACGGGCCGCGGCCGCTGCGCGTCGACGCCCCCACCGTGGTCGTGGCGGCGGGAGGCATGGAGTCGCCCGCACTGCTGCTGCGCTCGGGCATCGGCGGTCCCGCCGTCGGCGAGAACCTGCGCCTGCACCCGGCCTGGATCGTCACCGGCGTCTACGACGAGGCCATCGAGGCCTGGCACGGCCAGATCCAGTCGGCCGTGAGCTTCGACCTCACCGAGGTGGTCGACGGTGAGGGCTTCCTCGTGGAATCGCTCTCGCTCAACATCGGCAGCTGGGCCGGCCTCAGCCCGCTCGCCGAGGGCCGCGTGGCGCGCGACCGGATGCGCTCCTTCGACCGCTACGCCACCTGGCACGGCGTGGCGCACGACCACGGCGCCGGCCGGGTCGTGCTCGACGAGGAGGGCCGCGCCGCCCTGATCTGGGATCTGGACGACGACATCGACTACCGGGTCGGCGTGCGCGCCCATCAGGAACTCGCACGGATGCACCGGGCGGCGGGGGCGAAGGAGATCTTCACCTTCCTGTGGCGCGACCTGCGCTGGCGCGACGGGGAGGACTTCGAGGCGTTCCTGGAGGCGCTCGCGGCCGAGCCGCCGCGCGACTACCTCGCGATGTCGGCCCACCAGATGGGTTCGTGTCGGCTCGGCGCCGACCCGGCCGTCTCCGTGGCCGACGGCCGCGGGCAGCTGCACGACACCGCCGGGGTGTGGATCGGCGACGCCTCGGCGCTGCCCACCGCGCCCGGCGTCAACCCGATGATCACCGTGATGGCCGTCGCCGAGCGCACCGCGGAAGCGCTCGTCGCGACCGTGCGAAAGGGCGGCTGACACCCGGCCCGTTCCGCACCATCCAGCCCACCAGACCCTCCTCGGGTGCCGGTGCCGTGCATCCGCACGCCCGAAAACCGGCCGAGGAGCCCCGCACCACCCGAAAGCTCCACACCCGAAAGCACCAACTCACATCCCCTGAAGAGAGGTCGTTCGACATGAAGTTCAAGACACCGGTCGCCATCGCCGCACTGGTTCCCGCCGCCCTGCTGCTCGCCGCCTGCAGCGGCGGCACCACCGCCGACACCGGCAGCGGCGACAGCGCCTCCGGCGCGTGGAAGCTCGGATACTCGACCCCGGTCGGTGCGCAGCCCGGCCAGCAGCAGATCGCGGAGACCATCGGCGCCGCCACCGGCGAGCTCGGCTGGAGCAACGAGATCCTGGATGCCAACCTCTCGGTCGACAAGCAGGTCTCCGACGTGCAGACCATGCTGCAGCTCGGCGTGAACGCGATCGGCCTGTGGGCACTCGACTCGAACGCCCTGCGCAGCGCCTACGCGCAGGCCGCCGAGAAGGACGTCAAGCTGATCGGCCTGAACAGCGAGGCCGACGAGTTCGACGGCACCGTGTGGTGGCAGACCCACGTCTGCATCGACGGCGGGCCCTCCGACCAGACCGCTCAGTACATCGCCGACGCCAAGCCCGACGCGAAGGTGATCGTGATCGGCGGGCCGCCCGTGGCGTCCATCACCGCCACCGTCGAGTGCTTCACCGCGGCCGCCGAGAAGGCCGGCATCACGATCGTGAACCAGACCGACAACACGGCCGACGACAGCGCCACCGCCGCCTCGCTCGTCTCCGACCTGCTGCTGCAGTACCCCGACGTCGACGCCATCTGGTCGTACAACGACGCCTCGGCACTCGGCGCCTCCTCGGCGGTCACCCAGGCCGGCGGCAGCATCTACGACGGCACGAACGACGGCGTCATCACGATCGGCATCAACGGCGACGCGGATGCCATCCAGGCCGTCGAGCAGGGACGCCTCACCGGGAGCTGGGACCCGAACCCGCCGGCCACCGGCTGGGCGATGGTCAAGGCCGCCGAGCTGCTGAAGGACGGCGAGCCCGCCGACCTGATCGTCGAGGCCACCTTCTGGACCAAGGAGAACCTGGCCGACTACGTGGCCCCCGAAGACCGCGTGTACACGCTCGACACGATCCCGCTGGTCGAGTAGCGGCAGCCGCCGTCCGTCCCGACGGGCCGATCCACAGCACCACAGCACCACAGGCACACAGAACCACCGATCCACAGAACCACCTGAAGAAAGGCGACGACGGCATGAGCGGATCCACCCGGCTCCTGATCGGCGGCCACTGGGCCGACGCGAGCGACGGCGGTACCCGGGACACCCGGGACCCGGCCACCGGCGTCGTGATCGGCTCGGCGGCCGAGGCCACTCGTGACGACGTCGACGCCGCGGTCCGTGCCGCGCGGGAGGCCTTCCGGTCTCCCGCGTGGCGGGACCTCACCCCCGACGCCCGGGGCCGCCTGCTCTGGCGCGTCGCCGAGCTGATCGAGCGCGACGCCGACGAGCTCGCCGCGCTCGAGGTGCACGACTCGGGGCAGCCGATCGGCATGGCCCGCGACGTCAACGTGCCCCTCGGCGCCCAGGTCTTCCGGTACTACGCGGGCTCCGCCACGAAGCTCGAGGGCAAGACCACGCAGGTCTCCATCCCCGGTCAGCTGACCTACACGCTGCGGGAGCCGATCGGCGTCACCGCGCTCATCACCCCCTGGAACGTCCCCTTCGCCATTGCGGCCTGGAAGCTCGCACCGGCTCTGGCCACCGGCAACGTCGCCATCCTGAAGCCGGCCGAGCAGACGCCGCTCTCCACGGTCAAGCTCGCCGAGCTGTGCGAGGAGGCCGGCCTCCCGCCGGGCGTGGTGAGCCTGCTCACCGGCGGCCCCGAGGTGGGCAAGGCGCTCGTGGCGCACGCCGGTGTGGGCAAGGTCTCGTTCACCGGATCCACCGAGGTGGGCCAGGAGATCGTGCGTTCCTCGGCCGGCAACCTCAAACGGGTCTCGCTCGAGCTCGGCGGCAAGGCGCCGAGCATCATCGCGGCGGATGCCGACATCGACGCGGCCGTGCAGGGCAACCTCCAGGGAGCCGCCTTCAACTCGGGCCAGGCCTGCGGGGCGTACACCCGCTTCTACGTGCACGAGTCGCGGCTGGCGGAGTTCTCGGAGAAGATCGCCGCCGCCGCCGAACAGCTCGTGATCGGCCCGGGCAGCGACCCCGCCACCGTGCTCGGCCCGCTCATCTCCGAGGAGCAGCTCGACAAGGTGCACTCCGCCGTGCGGGCGGCGGTCGACGGGGGAGCGTCCCTGCTCACCGGCGGCTCGCGCGCCGACGGAGACCTCGCCTCCGGATGCTTCTACCGCCCGACCGTGCTCACCGGCGTGCGCGACGACATGGCCGTCGCCCGTGAGGAGCTGTTCGGCCCCGTCATCCCGATCTTCTCCTTCCGCGACCTCGACGAGGCGATCGAGCGCGCCAACGACTCCGCCTACGGTCTCGCCAGCGTGGTGTGGACCAACGACCTCCGCACCGCCCACCGCGTGGCCGCCGAGGTGCAGGCGGGCACCGTCTTCGTCAACCAGCTCCCGCTGATCGACCCCGCGGCCCCGTGGGGCGGCATCGGCCTGAGCGGCTGGGGCCGCGAGATGGGCTCGTACTCGATCGACGCCTTCACCGAGACGAAGAGCGTCTTCGTCAACCTGACCTGATGGTGAGCGGATCGGGAATGAGTGATTCCGTCTTCATCGCCGGGGTGGCCGAGACGCCGTACACCCGGCATCCGGAGCCCCACGTCACCACCGCGGCCCTGCTGGTCCGCGCCGCCCGCGAGGCGGTCGAGGCGGCGGGACTGGCCTGGTCGGACGTCGACGGGCTCGGCGTCTCGAGTTTCACCCTCGGCCCCGACCACGCCGTCGACCTCGCCTGGCGCGCCGGCCTCGGCCCGCTGCGCTGGCTGATGGAGGACACCAACGGCGGCGCGAGCGCCCTCAACCTGCTGCAGCACGCCGAGCTCGCCATCCGCTCGGGCCAGGCCTCCACGATCGTGCTGGTGTCGGGCGACCGGATGGATGCCGCAGCCTTCCGGATGCTGGTCGAGCACTACAACCGGGCCACCGAAGACCACCTGGTGCCGTTGCCGGCGACCGGGCCGAACGCCCTGTTCGCCCTGCTCACCCAGCGGCAGATGAGCGCGCTCGGGCTCAGCCGGCGCGACTACGGGCACATCGTCACCGCGCAGCGCGAGTGGGCGGGGCTCAACCCGGGCGCCGTCTACCGCAGCCCGCTCAGCCTGCAGGAGTACCTCGAGGCGCCGCTCGTCGCCCCGCCGCTCGGCCGCTACGACTGCGTGCCGCCGGTGAGCGGGGCGGATGCCGTGGTGCTCACCGCGGCGCACGGGCCGAGCCCCGAGGGCGGCCGCGCCGTGCGCGTGCTGGCGGTGGAGACCACGATCGGCGTCGACGACCAAGACGGCGACGGCCTCACGACGGGTCTCGTCCAGGCCGCCCCGCGCGCCTGGGAGCGCACCGGCCTCGGCGCCGACGACATGGACGTGTTCAGCGTCTACGACGACTACCCGGCGATGGCGCTCGCCCAGCTGATCGACCTCGGGGCGATCGCGGCCCCGGATGCGGCACGCGACCTCGCCGAACGCATCGGCACCCGCCGGCTGCCGGTGAACACGGCGGGCGGCCAGCTCTCGGCCGGTCAGGCCGGGGCGGCCGCGGGCATGCACGGGCTCGTCGAGACCTACCGGCAGCTCGCGGGCGTGGCGGGCGGGCGGCAGGTTCCGGATGCGCGGCTCGGCGTGGTCACCGGCTACGGCATGGTGCTCTACCGGTACGGGTCGTGCGCGAACGTCGCCGTGCTGGAGGCCGCCCGATGAGCGCCGGCGCCCGCGCGGCGGCCGGGGCATCCGGACCCTCCCCGGCTTTCCTCCAGCGCTGCCTCGCCTGCGACACGGTCGTCTACCCACCGCGGCTGGCCTGCCGGGCCTGTGGCGCCGATCGCTTCGAGGACGTGCCGGCCGGCCCCGGCGTCGTCGAGCAGGTCACCGAGCTGGTCGGAGGGCTCCGCATCGCCTCGGTGCGCGCCCGGGGCGTGCCCGTCGTCTGCTCGAGCACCGGAGCGCTCGCCGAGGGCGACTCGGTCACCGTCATCGGCTCGCCGGGCGACCCGGCCGCCGTTCCCGCGCAGGTGTATCTGCCCGGCTCCGCACACATCCACGACTCCGCACACACCGAGAACTCCGCACACACCGAGAACGAGGGAACCCCATGACTCGCATTCCTCAACTGGACCGCCCCTTGGCGGACTGCACCATCCCGGCGATGCTGCAGCGCCGCGCCGACGAGATGCCCGACGAGCTGCTGCTGAGCTCCGGCACGCAGACCCGCACGGGCGCCGAGCAGCTGAGCGTGGTGCGCGGCCTCGGCGGCGTGCTGAGCGATGCGGGGGTGGCCGTGGGCGACCGGATCGCGATGCTCTCCGGGAACCGGCTCGAGCTGCTGGACACGATCCTCGCCGCCGCCTGGATCGGCGCGGTCGCCGTGCCGTTGAACCCCGCCCTCACGCCGCCGCAGCTGCGGCACGCGCTGGCCAACAGCGGCGCACGCCTGCTGCTGGCCGACGAGCAGGGTCTGGCCGGGTTCGCCCGGCTCGACGACCCGGTGGGGATCGAGCGGGTGCTGGGCTTCGAGGCCTCCGCGGAGGACCCCGCCGGCGCCGCGTGGGTGCTCTCGCTGCCGGTGGAGCCGATCCCGGCGATCTCCCGCGAGGTCGACGCCGCCGCGGTCGCGCCCTCCGACATCGCCGCCATCCTCTACACCTCGGGCACCACCGGCCCGTCGAAAGGCGTGCTCTGCCCGCACGCGCAATTCTACTGGTGGGGCCGCAACCAGACGCTGCACATGCGCTTCACCCGCGACGACGTGCTGTTCACCACACTCCCGCTGTTCCACACCAACGCGCTGAACGCCTTCATCCAGGCGGTCGTCTCGGGCGCCTCCTTCGTGGTGGCGCGGCGCTTCTCGGCCAGCCGGTTCTGGCAGGATGCCGCCGACTGCGGCGCCACCTTCACCTTCCTGCTCGGGGCCATGGTGGGCATCCTGCTCAACCGTCCCGAGAGCGAGTTCGTGCCGCACACCGTTCGGGCCGCCCTCGCGCCGGCGACGCCCGCGCGCATGCTGCCGGAGTTCAAGGAACGCTTCGGCGTCAACCTCGTCGACGCCTTCGGTTCCACCGAGACGAACCTCGCGATCGCCGTTCCGGTCGACGAGCTGCGGCCCGGCTACCTGGGCGTCTCGGTGCCCGGCTTCGACAACCGCGTGATCGACCCGGAGAACGGCGAGCCGTTGCCCGACGGCGTTCCCGGCGAGCTGCTCATCCGAAGCGACCAGCCCTACGCGCTCGCCCGCGGCTACTTCGGCATGCCGAACGAGACGGTCAAGGCGTGGGACGACCTCTGGTTCCACACCGGCGACCGCGTGGTGCGCGAGGCCGACGGCTGGTTCCGGTTCCTGGACCGCATCAAGGACATCATCCGGCGCCGGGGCGAGAACATCTCCTCGGTCGAGGTGGAGTCCACCGTGCTGCAGCACCCCGGTGTCGCCGCCGTGGCCGCCTACGCGGTGCCCTCCGAACTCGGCGAGGAGGAGGTGCAGGTCTCGGTCGAGGTGAAGGCGGGGGTCGAGCTCGACCCGCGCGAGCTGATCGAGTTCGTCGAACCCCACCTGCCGCCGTTCGCGGTGCCGCGGTTCATCGTCTTCGAGCACGACCTGCCGCGCACGGCCAACGGCAAGGTGAGCAAGGCCGAGCTGCGCAAGCGCGGTGCTGCCGTGGAGCGCTGGGACCGCGAGGCCGAGACGGCGGACCGGTGAGCGAGACATCCGACCTCCTGGCGCTCGACGCCACCGGCCAGGCCGAGGCGGTGCGCAGCGGGTTGCTCACCCCCGCCGAGCTGATCGGACTGTCGTTCGACCGGATCGCGGAGGCGGATCCCGCCGTCAACGCGGTGATCCATCTCGATCCGGATGCGGCGGGGCAGCCGGCCGCGCCCGGGCCGTTCTCGGGGGTGCCGGTGCTGCTGAAGGATCTCGGGGCCGCCGCCATCGGCCACCCCGACCACCAGGGCAGCCTCGTGCGCAAGCGGGCCGGCTGCACCTTCGACCACGACTCGGCGCTCGTGCGCCGGCTGAGGGCGGGCGGCTTCGTGCCGATCGGCCGCACCAACTCGGCCGAGTTCGGGCTGCACTCCGAGACCCGCAACCTCGCCTACGGGCTCACCCGCAATCCGTGGCAGCCGGACCGTTCGGCCGGTGGGTCCTCCGGAGGCGCGGCGGCCGCCGTGGCCGCGGGGATGACGGCCCTCGCGCAGGGGACCGACGGGGGCGGCTCGCTGCGCAACCCGGCCGCGCACTGCGGGCTGGTGGCGCTCAAGGTGAGCCGGGGAACGATCAGCGGGGCGCCGGCGGGTGAGTCGCTCTACGGCATCTCGCAGCCGGGGGTGCTCACGAAGTCGGTGCGCGACGCCCGTGCCGTCTTCGCGCTGCTGGCCGGCGCAGAGCCCGGAGACGCCGTACTCTCGCCCGCGCTGTCCTCGGCCGGGGGAGAACCGCGCACCGCCACCGGGCTGCGGATCGGCGTGCTCGATCACGATCCGGCGGGCGTGTACGCCGTCGATCCGGAGATCTCCGCCGCGGTGACCGGAACCGGCCGGCTGCTCGACGGCCTCGGTCACTCGGTGGAGGAGGCCTGGCCGGCGGCGATGTTCCCGCCCGACTTCGCCGAGCACTGGTTCCAGGCCCTGCTGCCCTTCGCGAAGATCGCGCGGGACCGCGCGGTCGCCGCCGCCGTCGCATCCGGAGTCCCGGGGGCGGCCGAGGCGGGCTTCGATCCGATCACCGAGCACTGGGCCGAGAAGGCCGCGTCGCAGTCGTCGGCCGAGCACGTGGAGGCGATGAGCTGGTTCGACGGGTTCCGCCGGCGCGTCCAGTCCTGGTGGCAGCACTTCGACGTGCTCGTCAGCCCGGTGCTCCCGCTGCAGCCGCAACCGGCCGGGCAGTTCGCCGAGGGCGCCGCGGGCATCGAGGAATCCATCCGCATCCTGCGTTTCACCCCGCAGGCCAACATGACCGGGTTGCCGGCGATGAGCATCCCCGCCGGTTTCAGCACCGATGGGCTCCCGCTCGCGGTGCAGCTCGTGGGAGCGTACGGCGCCGACCACCTGCTGCTCGACCTGGCCGAACAGCTCGAGCAGGCCCGGCCCTGGCGTACGTCCGTGCTCGCCCCCGCCCTCTGACGTTGGGGCGAGCACGGACCTCGGCCCGCGAGGCCGGCCCGGCAGCCGAGGTCAGCGGGGGAGCCGGATGCCCTTCTTCTCCAGCCGCGGGAGCACCTCGGCGGCGAAGTAGCCGAGCTCGTCGGTGTAGTTCAGAAAGCTCATGGTCATGCCCGAGAAGCCGGCCTCGGCGTAGCGGGCGATCTCGTCGGCCACGTCGTCGGGGGAGCCGATCAGCGGCACGCTGCCGTGGCCCGCGGCGAACCGGCCGCGGAACATCTCGAGCATCTCGGGCGTGAACGACTGCGCGTGCAGGCCCTGCAGGCGCATCAGGTTGTCCACGGCGTCCCAGTCGGCGTTCTCGTCGGCGTAATAGTGCAAGAACTCCTCGGCCTCGGCGCGGGTCGGTCGGCACACCACATGGCCGAGCGTGAAGACGCCCACGTCGCGGCCGTGGTCGGCCTGGCCGGCGGCCTTGATCGAGGTCACGATCTCGGCGCCGTCCTCCGGGCCGCCCACCACGGTGAAGGCGTAGTCGGCGTTACGGGCGGCGAAGTCGCGGCCCTGCTTCGACGAGCCGGCGTTCAGCACCGGAACGCCCCCGCCCTGCGGCTTCGGCCAGCCCTCGAGGTGCTTCGAGCTGAAGTACTCGCCGTCCCAGTCGAAGGGCTCCTCGCTCTCCCAGAGCGTGCGGATGAGGTCCCACCACTCCTGCGCGCGGGCGTAGCGGGCGTCGTGGTCGGTGGGCAGTTCGATGCCGAAGGTCTCGTACTCGGGCTGGTTCCAGCCGGCGACGATGTTGAGGCCGGCGCGGCCGTGGCCGATCTGCGAGGCCGTGGCGAGGGCCTTGGCCACGACGATCGGGTGGTTGAAGGCGGTGTGCACGGTGGCGAACACGCTGATCTTCTCGGTGATCGCGAGCAGACCGGCCTGCCAGGCCACGGGGTCGAGCACGGATCCGTGGAAGTTGGTCGATCCGCCGTAGCCGATCCACCGGGCGATCGGCAGCAGGAAGTCGATCCCCACCTCGTCGGCGAGGCGGCCGAGCGCCATGTTGTCGTCCCAGCTGCCCGACCAGCGCTCGGGCACGGTGGTGACCGCGAGTCCGGACGAGCAGTTCGGGCTGAAGAGGCCGAGTTTGAAGTCGGGGAGGGCGAGGGATCCGGTCGGGTTGGGCATGCGGGCTCCTGTTCTGGCTGACGCTCACACGGTATGCCGCCCGGGCCCGGATGCGAAAGATCCGCGCACAGGTTTAATATTCTCGAAACGTGGCGATCGTCATGTGTTAGTGATGGATGTGGACGGCCAGTGCGCCGCGGCGTGGGCCAGGGCGCGGCCCTCCAGCAGCGTCACCATCCGCTCGAAGAGCACGCCGGCGGCCGGCGCCGCCCAGTCCTCGCCGAGGATCTCGCGGGGCAGACCCGGGTCGCGGAAGGGGAGCTTGCGCCACTGGTTGATCACCGAGACATAGGTCACGAAGGCGTCTTCGCCGTTGATGGCGCCCGAACTCTCCAGCGCTTCGGCGTGCTCGCGGTGGGTGTCGATGAAGTCGCGGTAGCGCTGGTCGATCTCCGGCAGGTCCCAGCCGCTGCGCAGCAGCGAGTCCAGATCCTGCCCGCCCGCGTAGTCGCCCACGAAGACCGCGGACTGGCCGGTGAGCTCCAGCTCCTCGATCGCCCGCTTGGCCGCGTCGAGCATCCGGGCGGGTGCGATCCACACGCCGGAGCCGATGTTGCCGAAGCCCAGGGAGGCCAGATGGGCGCGCAGTTTGTGCCGCTTGGCCCGGGCGGACTCGGGCACCGAGAAGTTCACGACGCACCAGCCGTCGTCGAGGTTGGCGGCCTGGCGGGCGTGCCAGACGATCTCGTCGCCGGCCGCGAGCGACTGCAGCGCCAGCTCGGTCAGCAGGTAGCCCTTGGCGCGGGCCCGGGTCTCCGGTTCCAGCCAGCCGCGCTGCTTCAGCCGGAAGATGGCCGTCCGCACACTCGATTCGTCGAGACCGCACTGGCCCATCAGCTCGACGGCGCCGGCGATGGGCATCCAATTGCCCATCCGCCGCACGATCGAGCCGAGGAAGCCCACGAGGATGGTTCGGGAGGCGCGCGCCGCGGCGGAACCCTGCGCTTGGCTGATCTCGGTCATTTCACCCCATCATGGCAGGCCGATCGCGGTTTACCGTGATGCGCGCGAGTGCGCCCCCGTCGTCGCGGCGATGGTGAGCACGGCGCCGAGGGCGACCAGGGCGAAGGCGATCACGGCGATCCACTCGATCACGCTGTCGGCCGGGCTGTGCTCGGCGATGTCGCCCGTCAACAGGATCTCGAAGCCCTGGGCGGCGAAGGCGTAGACGACGTCGAGCAGGAACAGTGCGGCGCCCAGGATGTAGCAGATGCGCAGCAGCAGCACGAGGCGGGCCGTCGTCGTGGTCACGACTCCACGATAGGGGCTCCTCCGGTGCCGTGCCACGTACGGGGTCGGCGCGGTCACTACGTATCCCTCTGCATCGAGCTACGTAAACCCTGTCGAGACAGCGGAAGTGCGCTCAGAACGTGAGTAAAACCTACTCAACAGCACTGTCCGATCCCAGGGCGTCACCCTCGCTCTCCGACCCGAGTCTCCGCGAATCCCGCACCGTCGCGGCGCAGAAGGAATCCCCATGTCCCCGTCGAAATCCGTCTCCCCCCGAGTCCGCGGCCAGCGTCTGCACGGTCGCGACCGGGCCTTCAAGCGCACCGTCCTCACCCTCCGGGGCTCGGGTCCCGGCGTCTGCGTGCTCATCACCGGGCAGCCCGGATCCGGCCGCACCGCGTTCCTGGACGCGGTCGCCGAGGCTCTCGCCGAGGAGCGCACGGTGTACCTGGTGCGGGGCCGCTCGGATCTCTCGGGTGTGCCGCTGGGCGCGCTCGCACCCCTTCTCGCGACGCTGCCGGATGCGGCCGACGCGGGCAGCCCCACCGACGGCGTTCCGGCCGACGACCACGCGCTGGTCCGGTTCCACCGGGAGCTGAACCGCACCGACGTGGTGCTGGTGGTCGACGACGCCGATCTGCTCGACCCGGCCAGCGCCTGCGTGCTCGAACAGGTGCGCCAGGGCGGGTCGGCGTCGATGGTGGTGTCCCGGCGACGGGAGTCGATCGCCGAGCCGGGAACGCGGGCGCGGCTGGAGAACGCCGTCGTCGGGGCGCCGAGTCTCGGGCGTGACGCCTCGGCGGTGTTCGAGCTCACGCCGCTCTCGGCGACCGAGGGCCACTCGCTGGTCAAAGACCGTCTCGGGCCGAGCGTCGGCGACGCCGCGGCCGCCGAGATGGTGCGTCTGGCGGCCGGCAGCGTGCGCACCCTGGTGGAGCTGATCGAGGCCTCGGCCGGCGCCTGCGAACTCGGTGACGACGCCGGATCGTGGCGCGAGCAGTGGCCGTATGTGTCCGCCGGGCTGGTCGCCTCGCTCCCGGCGAACCCGCTGCAGGGCGACTTCCTGATCGACGACCTGATGACGGTGCTGGCGGTGGCCGGCGACCTCCCGGTCGAACAGGCGGGCACCTCGGGCGTCTCCGAGAAGGCGACCCGGCGTGCCGAGGCGATGGGGCTGGTGACCACCCGCCTGACCGACGGGCGCACGTGGGTGCGGCTCGCGCATCCGCTCTACTCGGCCGTGGTGCTCGCCACCGTCACCGAGCTCGACCGGGGCGACTTCGCCGCGGCCGGCGCCGACATGCTCGACGGGTACCCCGCGCACCGCGTGCGGCGGGTTCTGCTGATGCTCGCCGCCGGCCAGCCGGTCGCCCCGTGGACGCTCGTCGATCTCGCCCGCGAGGAGCTCGGCCAGCAGCGCTATGCCACGGCCATCCGGCTCGGCGAGCAGGCCACGGCCACCGCCGGCGACGACCGCCGGCTGCGCGCCGCCGGGGAGTACGTGCAGGCGCAGGCCCTCTCGCAGATCGGCCGCATCCGTGCGGCGAGCGATCACTTCGCCGCCGCCTGGGCCGCCGTCGACGCCCAGGAGGGACCGGTCGACGAGGAGTTCCTGGCCGCACTGGCCCAGGCGGAGGGCAACCACCTCGCCTTCCGCACCCTGCGCCCCGACCTCGCGGTGATCCGCACCGAGCCCGTCCTCGGGCGGCTCGGCGATGCCGCGGTCCGAGCGCTGATCGAGTCCGACCTGGTGAAGTGGCGGCTGATGGCGGGTCAGGGGATGCCGGCCGACCTGGATGCCGTGCCCGATCCGCTCGGCGCGCTCGGCCCGGTCGAGACCTCGGGAGACCTCAACCTGCTGATCATGACCGCGATGCTGCAGACCATGGGAGGCAACCTGCGGCTCGCCCAGGAGGCGGTGCAGCGCGGGCTCGCGGAGTGCGAGCGCTTTCGCGACGTGCTCCCCAACGCCCGCGACCTCCTGCAGCTCTCGGAGGTTCTGGTGCTCGCTTTCACCGACCGCTTCCTGCAGGCCCGCTCGGCGGCGCGCGCCAACCTGGCCAGGGCCGAGGAGTCCAACCCGAGCGCCAAGGGCGTCTGGAAGTTCGCGCTCGCGATGATCGAACTGCACACCGGATCGCCCGCCCGGGCCTGGAAGCTCATCATCGAGGGGCGCCGCGACCTGGTCTGGCGCGACATCGCCGGCCTGCTCGCCTCCGCCGACGCCCTCTCCGCGGCGATCGCCGCGCGCACCGGCCGGTTCGCGATCGCGCGCAGCTGGCTCGATCAGCTGACGCCCGCCGAGGTGCGCGATCCGAAGGTGGAGCTGTACGCCTCACTCGCCCGGGCCTGGGTCTCGGCCTCGTCCGGCCGGCCGGGCTTCGCCATCCGCTCCCTCGCTCCCGCGCTGCAGCAGGCGGTCGACGGCGGGCACCGCTATCTGGCGGCTCTCGTGGCCTACGAGGGCGTGCGGATCGAGCCCGTGGTCGGCTCGACCGTGATGCTGCCGTACCTGACGGCGGCGCGCCACGCGTTCCCGCTCTGCGAAGCACACGCCCGGGCCGTGGCGGCACGGCAGGACGTGCTGCCGGTCGCGAAGCAGCTGGCCGAGGCGGGGCTGCTCGGGCCGGCCATCGACGCCGCTCGCTGGGCGGCCGACCGTGCCGGGGACGACCTGATGCAGGCGGCGCGGGCGCACCGGCTGGCCGACTCCTGGACGGTGCGCACGGGGGTCTCGATGGCGGGCCGGCAGCGACAGGATCAGCCGCGGGTGACGCCGCTGACCGATCGCGAGTGGCAGCTGGCATCCGGGGCGGCGGCGTTCCGCACGAGCGCCGAGCTCGCCGCCGAGTTCGGCATCTCGGTGCGCACCGTGGACAACCACCTGGCGCGCATCTACAAGAAGCTCGGGGTGGCCGGCCGGCGCGAGCTCTCGGCCGAGCTCAGCGAGCTGCAGCTGGATCACGACGACTACGCCACCGGTACGGGCAATAGCGCGAGCCCGAGGTGACGTCGAGTGGCCGAGCAAATTAGGTGGAAAGTACTCATCACACCCTGCCGGGTGGGGGCCGCAGACTGATCACAGGCGCACAGCCTGATCATCTGCGCAACGAGCATCCGCGCCGTGCGTGCGCGCCATACACAGCGGTGTCCCTCGTCAGACCCGCTGCGATGCCTGCGCGATGATCGGGAGCAGGGGCGGCCTTCGGGTGGTCGTCCCTGCTCCCCATGTGCGCACCGTTCCGCCTCAATCCGCCTCATCTGCGCACCCGCTCCACCTTGCTACTGCGAGAGACCTCACCTCGCTACTGTGAGAGACATGACACAACGGGTAGACACGCTCCTCATCTTCGGCGCCAGCGGCGACCTCACGGCCCGCCTGCTGCTGCCCGGTCTCGCGCAGCTCCTGACGGCGCAGCCCGAGCGGCGGCTACGGCTGATCGGTGCCGGTGGGCTCGACTGGAGCGACGAGAAGTGGCACGAGGTCGTCACCGCCTCGTTCGCCCAGGTGCAGGCATCCGGAGCCGCGGTCGACGACCTGCTGAAGAGCACACGGTACGTCAAGGCCGATGTCACCGACCCCGCGGAGCTCACCCGCGTGCTGGGCCTGGCCACCGGCACCCCGGCCATCTACTTCGCGCTGCCGCCGGCGGTCGCCGCCGCCGTGGTCACCACCCTGCAGAAGGTCGAATTCCCGGCCGGGCTCACGCTCGCCCTCGAGAAGCCCTTCGGCGTCGACGTGCCGAGCGCCGTCGCTCTGAACGCCGAGCTGGCGAAGCTCGTGCCGGAGAACCAGATCCACCGGGTCGACCACTTCCTCGGCCGATCGACGGTGTTCAACATCCTCGGCCTGCGCTTCGCGAACCGCATCTTCGAGCCGCTCTGGAACTCCGGGCACATCGCTAAGATCGACGTCGTCTACGACGAGCAGCTGGGCCTGGAGGGCAGGGCCGGCTACTACGACAAGGCCGGCGCGCTGGTCGACATGATCCAGAGCCACCTGCTTCAGGTGATGG
Organism: Herbiconiux dendrobii; assembly: GCF_052048175.1. Taxonomy (NCBI): domain Bacteria; kingdom Bacillati; phylum Actinomycetota; class Actinomycetes; order Micrococcales; family Microbacteriaceae; genus Herbiconiux; species Herbiconiux dendrobii. The sequence continues at coordinate 883,037 of NZ_JBLZQV010000001.1, forward strand.
CCGTGCTCGCCATGGAGCCGCCCGCCACGCTCGGTCAAGACGACCTTCGCGACGCGAAGGAGCTGGTGCTGCGCGCCACCCACCTCTGGCAGGACGACCCGAAGACCGCGAGCCGTCGCGCCCGCTACACCGCCGGCAGCATCGACGGCCGCGAGCTGCCGAGCTACGCCGACGAGGAGGGTGTCGATCCGGCGCGCGAGACCGAGACGCTGGCCGAGGTCACGCTCGAGGTGCAGACCTGGCGCTGGAAGGGCGTGCCGATCACGCTGCGCTCCGGCAAGGCGATCGGGCAGCGCCGCCGCGAGATCGTGGTGACCTTCAAGCCGGCTCAGCAGGTTCCGGTGGGCCTCACCGGGGAGAGCTCGCCCACGGTGCTGCGCATCTTCCTGGCTCCGGATGCGATGTCGCTCGAGATCGACATCAACGGTCCCGGAGACCCCTACGAGCTCGAGCGCGCCAGCCTGGAGGCCACCTTCGGCGACGGCCAGCTGCTGGCCTACCGCGAAGTGCTCGCGGGCATCCTCGACGGCGACCCGACGCTGAGCGTGCGCGGCGACTCCGCGGTCGAGGGCTGGCGCATCCTGGCCCCGGCGATCGCCGCCTGGGCGGCCGACGAGGTGCCCCTCGAGGAGTACCCGGCGGGCTCGGAAGGCCCCGCCGACTGGACTCCCATCGGCTGACCCTGCCGCAGGCCCGGCAGGGCGACCCGCCGAGCACGTGGGTGCCCGGCGGGGAGGTCAGATGACCCAGCGCACCTGGTTGTGGTTGCGGGCGGTGGCCTCGGTGACCTCGGCGTGGTGGGCGACGAGCGCGCGCAGGGCGTCGTCGTCGCGCGGGTCGGGGCCCTCGAGCACGGGAGCGGAGCCCACGGGCACGGCGGGGGTGGAGGCGGCCGTTGCGGCGGCGGGCGTCTCGGCGACGGATGCCGCGGCGGGCAGCACGGCGATGGGGGCGGTGCGCGGCGTGGTGGCCGAGGCGACGGCGCGAGCGAGATCGCGGGGCACGAACACGCGCTCGACGGGCGCGAGGCGAGCGGATGCGGCGGCCGGAGTCGCACCGGCCTCGGCGTGGCCGAGGTTCGTGCGCACGGTGATGCCGTGCTCGGCGAGGTTCGCCACGATGTCGTGGGCCACGGATCGGGCCAGCGCGGTGTGGAAGATGTCGTCGGTGTCGGCGGCGCTGCGCCGCGTGATCGCGAACGATCCGAGCGGACCGAAGTTCTCCATCAGGGTCTGGCTGACCAGCTCGTACAGGCGCTCCGGGCTGACCGTGCTCTCCCGTGCCGCCTTCGCGCGCCGTCTCCACCCGATCATCGCTGCTCCCTTCGCACCCACCGCTGTGTGAACAGTGTGCGTCCCCTGCGTTCCCGGTGAAGCCCGACACGCCGGGGTGCGGTCTCCGATTCCCTGATTAGGCTGGAATTTCCCATGGCGGGCGACCGCCCGCCCCGAACCGGGACGAAGAAGGGAACCCATGTCCGTCGAACGAAGCTGGATCGCCCTCGCGATCGCTTCCGTGTCCGCCCTGGTCATCGCTCTGGCGCTGACCGCCCTCGTGGCTCTGATCATCCGCCTCGCGGCCCGTCGCCGCCGCTGGCCGAACGCCCTCGTGAAGCGGGCGCGCATCCCGTTCCGCGTCTTCCTGGTGGTGGTGCTGCTGTGGGTGGCGGTGGCCGTCACGGCCCCGGCGGGGGAGTGGATGCCGGCGGTGAACCAGGCGTTCCTGATCGCCACGATCGGTGTCGGGGCCTGGCTGGTCTGCGCGCTGGCGATGTTCCTGGAGGACGTCGCCCTCGCCCGCTACACGATCGACCGGCCGAACAACCGGATCGCCCGCCGGCTGCGCACCCAGGTGCTCATCCTGCGCCGGCTCGGCATGGCCGCGGTGATCGTGATCGCCGTCGGCGCCATCCTGCTCACCTTCCCGGGAGCGCAGGCGGTGGGCACCAGCGTGCTCGCGAGTGCCGGTGTGGTCTCCATCATCGCGGGCCTCGCGGCGCAGTCGACCCTCGGCAACGTCTTCGCCGGCATGCAGATCGCGTTCAGCGACGCCGTGCGGGTCGACGACGTGGTGATCGTCGAGAACGAGTGGGGCCGGATCGAGGAGATCACGCTCACCTACGTGGTGGTGCACATCTGGGACGACCGACGGATGGTGCTGCCGAGCACCTACTTCACCTCGAAGCCGTTCCAGAACTGGACCCGTCGCAACTCCGAACTGCTCGGCTCGGTGGAGTTCGACCTCGACTGGCGCGTGACCCCGGGCGAGATGCGGGACGAGCTCGCGCGCATCCTGACCCGCACCGATCTCTGGGACGAGCGGGTGAGCGTGCTGCAGGTGACGGATGCCGTGGGCGGCTTCGTGCGCGTGCGCATCCTGGTGACCGCGGTCGACGCGCCCACCCTGTTCGACCTGCGCTGCTTCATCCGCGAGGAGATGGTGGCCTGGCTCTACCGCAGCAGCCCGCAGTCGGTACCGCGCACCCGCGTGCGGATGGTGGAGGAGGAGGCCGACATCTCGCGTCCGCCGCGGGCAGGCGACCACAAGGCCGACCACGACGCCTCCGCCCTGTTCCACGGCGACCACGGCGCCGAGGGGCGGGCGAGCCAGTTCACCGGGCCGATCCAGACGGCCCGGTGATGCTCAGTCCTCGGACGGAGCGGGAGGCACCTTGGGCTTTTCGGGGCACGAGCGCCACGGCCGCCGCCACGACGGAGAACACGCTCGAGAGCAGCCCGAAGATCAGCGGGAACCCGCCCCCGTCGTGGAACGCGTCAGGAATCCTCGAGCTCGCGGGCGTCTTCGTCGTTCTGCATGACGCTGCCGACCGCCAGGGCGACCGTGATGGCCCAGCTCACCCAGAGCAGGATGAGGCGCCAGTCGCGCGGGCCCTTGCGGGTGGCCTGCACGGCCGAGACGCCGCCGATGACCGCGCCGATGATGCTGCTGTTCAGGATGTATTTGCGCACGCTGACTCCGTCTTGTCCGATGGTGGCCTCTACGCTACCCCGGGCGGCGCTCAGGTGCCCCCTGGTAGTCTGGCGGCTGGACGACCGGGGCGGATTCGCCTGAATCCGTGTGCACCGCAGACACCGAACGGACTCATGCCCTCCACCGACAGACCCCATTCCGACAGCTCCGGAGCCGCCCCCGTGTTCGAGGAGTTCCCCTTCGTCGTGGTCTCGAACCGCCTGCCGATCGACCGCACCACGGATGCCGAGGGCAACCCCTCCTTCCGCACCTCGCCCGGCGGCCTGGTCGCCGCCTTGGAACCCGTGATGCAGGAGGCCGACGGCGCCTGGATCGGCTGGACCGGCAGCGCCGACGACGAGGCCGAGCCGTTCGCGCACGACGGTATCCACCTCATCCCCGTCGCCCTCTCCGAGAACGAGGTCGAGTTCTACTACGAGGGCTTCTCGAACGACACGCTCTGGCCGCTGTACCACGACGTGATCGCGCCGCCCGCCTACCACCGGGAGTGGTGGGAGAGCTACGTGATCGTGAACCAGCGCTTCGCCGATCGCGCCGCGGCCGCGACATCCGAGGGCGGCACCGTCTGGGTGCAGGACTACCAGCTGCAGCTCGTGCCGAAGATGCTGCGCGCCCAGCGGCCCGACCTCACCATCGGCTTCTTCAACCACATTCCGTTTCCGGCATACGGCATCTACTCGCAGCTGCCGTGGCGCACCCAGATCCTGGAGGGTCTGCTCGGCGCCGACGTCATCGGCTTCCAGCGCACCGCCGACGCGGGCAACTTCACCCGCGCCGTCCGCCGACTGCTCGGTTTCCAGACGAAGGGCACCGTCATCGACGTGCCGATCAGCGCGGATGCCGAGGTCGCCAGCGCGAAGCACCGCATCTCCCAGGTGGCCGGCGACAAGCTCGTGCGCACCGTGGTCGCGAAGGCGTTCCCCATCTCGATCGACGCGGGACGCTACGAGGAGCTGGCCCGCCGCCCCGACATCCAGGCCCGGGCGCGGGAGATCCGCGAAGGGCTCGGCAATCCGAAGGTCGTCATGCTCGGCGTCGACCGCCTCGATTACACCAAGGGCATCGGCCACCGGCTGAAGGCGTTCGGCGAACTGCTGGCCGACGGCGCGGTGAAGGTCGAGGACGTGACGCTCGTGCAGGTGGCGAGCCCGAGCCGGGAGCGCGTGCAGACCTACCAGATGCTGCGCGACGAGATCGAGCTCACGGTGGGCCGCATCAACGGCGACTACAGCACCATCAGCCACACCGCGATCAGCTACCTGCACCACGGCTACCCGCGCGAGGAGATGGTGGCGCTCTACCTCGCCGCCGACGTGATGCTCGTCACGGCCCTCCGCGACGGCATGAACCTGGTGGCCAAGGAGTACGTGGCCTCCCGCTTCGACAACAACGGCGTGCTCGTGCTGAGCGAGTTCGCCGGCGCCTCCGACGAGCTGCGCACGGCGCTGCGGGTGAACCCGCACGACATCGAGGGGCTGAAGGAGTCGATCCTGCAGGCGATGGACATGCCGGCGGCCGAGAAGGCACGGCGGATGCGCGCCATGCGCAAGCGCGTGCAGGAGTTCGACGTGGCGCGCTGGTCGTCGTCGTTCCTGGAGACGCTCACCACGCCCTCGCACGATCTCTCGCTGCCGCGGGCCAATTCGCGCGATCAGCGCACCCGGATGCAGGCCAGGGCCGAGGAACGCCGCGCGCAGGATGACGGCGGCACCCAGGAGGACGCCCGCACGCAGGAGGACGCCCGATGAGCCCCGAACTGACCGCGTCGATCGACCGCCTGGCCGCCACCTCGCACCTGCTCGTGGCGTTGGACTTCGACGGCACGCTGGCACCCGAGGTCGACGACCCCGAAGCGGCCAGGGCGCTCCCCGAGGCGCACGACGCCATGCTGCGGCTGCTGGCGCTGCCCGACACCTCGCTCGCCCTCGTCTCCGGGCGGGCGATGGCCAGTCTCGAGCACGTCAGCGAGCTGCCCGCCGAGGCGCTCCTGGTCGGCTCCCACGGTGTCGAGGAGCGCTTCGACGGCGAGGTGCGGCTGGCCCTCGATCCCCACGAGCAGCGCGTGCTCGCGCGGTTGCGCGAGGTGCTGGAGTCCGTGGCATCCGGTGCCAAGGGCGCCTGGGTGGAGGTGAAGCCCGCCGGCTTCGCCCTGCACACGCGGCGCTCGGCGCCCGACGCGGCTCAGGATGCGCAGGCGCGTGCCCGAACAGATGCGGCGGCGATCAGCGACGCGCTCACGGTGCGGGCGGGCAAGAACGTGCTGGAGTTCTCGGTGCGCGGCACCACGAAGGGCGAGGGTGTCCAGCGCCTGCGCGAGCGCACCGGCGCCACCGCCGTGCTGTTCGCGGGCGACGACGTGACCGACGAAGACGGCTTCCGGGCGCTGCGGCCGGGCGACATCGGGCTGCGCAGCGGATCGGGCGACACGGTCGCGGAGTTCCGGGTCGACGGCCCGCTCGAGGTCGCGGCGGTGCTCGACGCGCTCGCCTCGCGGCGCTCTGACTTGTCCACCACAGGCACCCGCTGACAGGGGAGTTCTCCCCAGGCCGCACATCCGTGCAAGAACACCCCTCCGACGGTTCTAAACTCGTAACATGCCGGAAATAGACATCAAGCCGCGTAGCCGCACCGTCACCGACGGAATCGAAGCCCTGACCTCGCGGGGCATGCTCCGCGGCGTCGGCATGGGCGACGGCGACTGGGAGAAGCCCCAGATCGGCATCGCGAGCTCGTGGAACGAGATCACGCCCTGCAACCTCTCGCTCGAGCGCCTCGCGCGCGCCTCGAAGGAGGGCGTGCACGCCGGCGGCGGGTACCCGTTGCAGTTCGGCACCATCTCGGTCTCCGACGGCATCTCGATGGGCCACGAGGGCATGCACTTCTCGCTGGTCTCCCGCGAGGTCATCGCCGACTCGGTCGAGACCGTCATGATGGCCGAGCGCCTCGACGGTTCGGTGCTGCTGGCCGGCTGCGACAAGTCGCTGCCCGGCATGCTGATGGCCGCCGCCCGGCTCGACCTGGCCTCGGTGTTCCTCTACGCCGGCTCCATCGCCCCCGGCTGGGTGAAGCTCTCCGACGGCACGGAGAAAGACATCACGATCATCGACTCCTTCGAGGCCGTCGGCGCCGTGCGCGCCGGCCGTATGTCGATGGAAGACGCGCACCGCATCGAGTGCGCCTTCGCCCCCGGCGAGGGCTCGTGCGGTGGCATGTACACCGCCAACACGATGGCCAGCGCGGCCGAGGCCATGGGCATGAGCCTGCCGGGCTCCGCGTCGCCGGCCGCGGCCGACCGTCGCCGCGACTACTTCGCGCACCGCTCCGGCGAGGCCGTGGTGGAGATGCTCCGCCTGGGGCTCACCGCCCGCGACATCATCACCAAGAAGTCGCTCGAGAACGCGATCGCCGTGGGCATGGCCTTCGGCGGCTCCACCAACCTGGTGCTGCACCTGCTGGCCATCGCGGCCGAGGCCGAGGTCGAGCTCACGCTGGCCGACTTCAACAAGATCGGCGACAAGGTGCCCCACATCGGCGACCTCAAGCCCTTCGGCCGCTTCGTGATGAACGACGTCGACCGCCACGGCGGCGTCCCGGCCGTGATGAAGGCGCTGCTCGACGAAGGCCTGCTGCACGGCGACCAGATGACGGTCACCGGCAAGACGGTGGAGGAGAACCTCGCCGAGATGGACATCGCGCCGCTGGACGGCGAGGTGCTGCGCCCGCTCTCCAACCCCATCCACAAGTCCGGCGGCCTCACCGTGCTGCAGGGTTCCTTCGCCCCCGAGGGCGCCGTGGTGAAGTCGGCCGGCTTCGACGCCGACGTGTTCGAGGGCCCCGCGCGGGTGTTCGAGCGCGAGCGCGCGGCGATGGATGCTCTCACCGAGGGCCGCATCAACGCCGGCGACGTGGTGGTCATCCGCTACGAGGGCCCCAAGGGCGGCCCCGGCATGCGCGAGATGCTCGCCATCACCGCCGCCATCAAGGGCGCGGGCCTCGGCAAAGATGTACTACTATTGACAGACGGCAGATTCTCAGGCGGCACAACCGGCCTGTGCATCGGCCACATAGCACCCGAAGCGGTCGACGCAGGTCCGATCGCCTTCGTGCGCGATGGTGATCTAATACGGGTCGATATCGCCGCTCGCTCGCTCGACCTACTGGTCGATGAGGCAGAGCTGGAATCCCGCCGAGACGGCTGGGCCCCCCTTCCCCCGCGCTATACCCGTGGCGTTCTCGCGAAGTACTCCAAGCTGGTGCATTCCGCCGCCGTCGGCGCCATCACCGGCTAGTCCGCCCTACGCGGATCACCGGTCGGTGCGCTGTAGGCGGATCGCCAAGCAGTACCGAGCATCCATCACTCGTGCTTTCGACTTAGGAAACCTTTATGTCCACGGACGCCTTCCCCGTGCCAAGCAAGAAGACACCCTCCGCCCCCACACCTGCGGCGTCGCCCTCGGCTCCGGCCGAGCCCGAGATCCTCACCGGATCCGGTGCCGTGCTCCGCTCGCTCGAACTGCTCGGCGTCAAAGACGTCTTCGGCCTGCCGGGCGGCGCCATCATCCCGTTCTACGACGAGCTGATGACGCAAGACAAGATCCGCCACATCCTGGTGCGCCACGAGCAGGGCGCCGGCCACGCGGCCGAGGGCTACGCCGCGTCGACGGGCAAGGTCGGCGTCGCCATCGCGACCTCGGGCCCCGGTGCCACGAACCTCGTCACGGCCATCGCGGACGCGTACATGGACTCGGTGCCGCTGCTCGCGATCACCGGTCAGGTGTTCTCGCACCTGATGGGTACCGATGCGTTCCAGGAGGCCGACATCGTGGGCATCACGATGCCGATCACGAAGCACTCCTTCTTGGTCAAGCGCCCCGAAGACGTGCCGGCCACCATCGCGGCGGCCTACCAGATCGCCTCCACCGGCCGTCCCGGTCCGGTGCTGGTCGACATCACCAAAGACGCCCAGCAGAACAAGGCCGAGTTCATCTGGCCGCCGAAGATCGACCTGCCCGGCTACCGCCCCATCACGAAGGCGCACGGCAAGCAGATCCAGGCCGCGGCGCAGCTGATGGCCGAGGCGAAGAAGCCCGTGTTCTACGTGGGCGGCGGCGTCATCCGCGCCGAGGCCTCGGCCGAGCTGCTGGCCCTGGCCGAGACCACCGGCGTGCCCGTGGTCACCACGCTGATGGCCCGCGGCGCCTTCCCCGACTCGCACCCGCAGCACCTCGGCATGCCCGGCATGCACGGCACGGTGCCGGCGGTGCTCGCCCTGCAGGAGAGCGATCTGCTCATCTCGCTCGGTGCGCGCTTCGACGACCGGGTCACCGGCCGCGCGGCCGACTTCGCGCCGCACGCCAAGGTGGTGCACGTCGACATCGACCCCGCCGAGATCTCGAAGATCCGCACGGCCGACGTGCCGATCGTGGGCGACGCCAAAGAGGTGATCGCCGACCTCAGCAAGGCCTACGCCGACGTGGTGGGCGCCGAGAAGCTCGCGATCGACGAGTGGTGGGAGTACCTGCACGGACTGCAGGAGAAGTTCCCGCTCGGCTACACCGAGCCCGACGACGGCCTGATGGCGCCGCAGTACGTCATCCAGCGCATCGGTGAGCTCACCGGCCCCGAGGGCGTCTACGCCGCGGGCGTGGGCCAGCACCAGATGTGGGCGGCGCAGTTCATCAAGTACGAGCGCCCGCACGCCTGGCTGAACTCCGGCGGCGCCGGCACCATGGGCTACGCGGTTCCCGCGGCCATGGGCGCCAAGGTCGCCGAGCCCGAGCGCGTGGTCTGGGCGATCGACGGCGACGGCTGCTTCCAGATGACCAACCAGGAGCTGGCCACCTGCACGATCAACGACATCCCGATCAAGGTCGCGATCATCAACAACTCCTCGCTCGGCATGGTGCGCCAGTGGCAGACGCTGTTCTACGACGGCCGCCACTCCTTCACCGACCTGCACACCGGGCACGAGACGCGGATGGTGCCCGACTTCGTGAAGATGGCCGACGCCTACGGCGCCCTGGGCATCCGGGTCACCAAGCCCGAAGAGGTCGACGCGGCCATCAAGCTCGCGCTGGAGACCAACGACCGTCCCGTGGTGATCGACTTCATCGTCTCGCCGCAGGCGATGGTGTGGCCGATGGTCGCCCAGGGCACGTCGAACAGCGAGATCCAGTACGCCAAAGAGCACGCCCCCGAGTGGGACGAGGAGTAGACCATGAGCACGCACGTTCTGAGCCTCCTCGTCGAGGACAAGCCGGGTCTGCTGACCCGCGTGGCCGGGCTGTTCGCCCGCCGCGGCTTCAACATCGAGTCGCTCGCCGTGGGCGCCTCGGAGATCGAGGGCCTCTCGCGCATCACGATCGTGGTCGACGTGGAGGACTTCCCGCTCGAGCAGGTGACCAAGCAGCTGAACAAGCTGATCAACGTCATCAAGATCGTGGAGCTCGACACCTCGCAGTCGGTGCAGCGTGAGCACCTGCTGATCAAGGTGCGGGTCGACAACACCACCCGTTCGCAGGTGCTGGAGGCCGTGAACCTCTTCCGCGCCCGCGTGGTCGACGTGGCCACCGACGCACTCGTGATCGAGGTCACCGGCGACTCGGGCAAGACACAGGCCTTCCTGCGCGTGCTCGAGCCCTACGGCATCAAGGAGATCGCCCAGTCGGGTCTTCTCGCGATCGGCCGCGGCGGCAAGAGCATCACCGAGCGCGTCTTCAAGAGCTAACACCCTCATCCTCGCCCCGCGGGCGTTGATCCATCCTCAACCAAGGAGAAAACTACAGTGACCGAGATCTTCTACGACAACGACGCCGATCTGGCCCTGATCCAGGCCAAGAAGGTGGCCGTGATCGGCTACGGCTCGCAGGGCCACGCCCACGCGCTGAACCTGCGCGACTCGGGCGTCGAGGTCGTCGTCGCCCTCAAGGAGGGGTCGAAGTCGACCGCCAAGGCCGAGGAAGCGGGCTTCAAGGTCCTCTCCGTCGCCGAGGCCACCTCCTGGGCCGACGTCATCGTCATCCTCGCGCCCGACCAGCACCAGCGCGGCATCTACGCCGCCGACATCAAGCCGAACCTCGCCGAGGGCAAGACCCTCGTGTTCGGCCACGGCTTCAACATCCGCTTCGGCTACATCGAGGCGCCCGAGGGCGTCGACGTGATCATGGTCGCCCCCAAGGGCCCGGGTCACACCGTGCGCCGCGAGTACGAGGCCGGCCGTGGCGTTCCCGTGATCGTCGCCGTGGAAAAGGACGCCACCGGATCGGCGTGGGACCTCGCCTGGAGCTACGCCAAGGGCATCGGCGGCCTGCGCGCCGGCGGTATCAAGACCACCTTCACCGAAGAGACCGAGACCGACCTGTTCGGCGAGCAGGCCGTTCTCTGCGGTGGCGTTTCGCAGCTGGTGCAGTACGGCTTCGAGACCCTTACCGAGGCCGGCTACCAGCCGCAGATCGCCTACTTCGAGGTGCTGCACGAGCTCAAGCTGATCGTCGACCTGATGTGGGAGGGCGGCATCGCCAAGCAGCGCTGGTCGGTCTCCGACACCGCCGAGTACGGCGACTACGTCTCCGGCCCGCGCGTGATCGACCCCAGCGTCAAGGAGAACATGCAGGCCGTTCTCGCCGACATCCAGAACGGCGCGTTCGCCAAGCGCTTCATCGACGACCAGGACGCCGGAGCCCCCGAGTTCCTGGCCCTGCGCGAGAAGGGTGCCTCGCACCCCATCGAGGCCACGGGAAAGGAGCTCCGCGCCCTGTTCGCCTGGAAGCAGCAGGACGCTGACTACACGGATGGCTCCGCCGCCCGCTGACACACCGGGACCCGCTTGCGGTCTGACTAGCTCACAGTCGGATCCGCTTCGGTCGCAGAAAAGTGCCCAAGACCTCGGTCTTGGGCACTTTTTCGCGAACCGGGAAGGTCAGGGGCAGGCGGTCAGGTTGCGCACGCCGTCGCCCAGCGAAGCCGGGCCGCCGAGCAGCGTGATGTGGTCGACGCCCAGGCGCTGCACCTCGGCGAGCACCGCACGGGGAACGCAGTTCTGCTGCACCACGTACAGCGGCGCGCCGATCCGGCCGGCCCAGGCCGATCCCGCCAGCGCATCGGGGTAGTTCAGCCCGGTGGCGAAGAAGACCTCGGTGCTCGATCCGAAGGAGGCGTTGACCGAGACGGCTGCCTCGAAGCGATCCGCCCCGCTGCGCCGGGCGGTGGGCGCGATGTCGTCCAGTGCCGTGACCACCGCGGGGGTGACGGAGACCGGGCCGCCGACCACCGTCAGGCTCGTGACGTCCAGACCCTCCAGCAGGGAACGCGTCGGGGTGTCGACGCCGGCGGCTGCGCCGGGCAGCAGCACGACCGGAGCGTCGGCCGCTCCCGCCGCGCCACCGGCGCTCAGCGCATCCGGGAAGTTCGCACCGGTCACCACGAACGCCTGCGCGGCGCCGGTGTCGCCGAAGGCGTACTGCACCACGGCGCGGGACGCCTCGTACCGGTCGGCTCCGCCCAGACGCACGATGCTCGGTGCGAGCACCTTCAACTCGTCGTAGACCGCAGGGGAGACCGAGTTCGGCCCGCCGACCACCACGATCTTCTGCGGCTGCAGGCGCTGGATGGTGACCCGCGTCTGGCCGGACAGCGAGTCGGGCGTGGTGAGCAGCAGCGGCCCGCCCTGGTGGGCGGCGGCCGGGCCCGCGCTCAACGCATCCGGGTAGTTGTAACCGGTGGCCACGTACACGACGGGCGCCGTCTGCGGGAACGGGAAGGCGCGGTCGGCGATGGCCATCGCCACGTCGATCCGCAGCGCTCCGGACACCTGGTCGACCGAGCCGTGCGTCACGGGCGAGACGAGCACGGTGAAGCAGCCGAGGTGGCTGCCGTCGCGACGGGTGTTGTCCGGCCCCGGCAGAGCGTAGACGCACACCTGGTAGTCGCCGGTCTCGTTCGCTGGGAGCCCCGTGGCGAAGCCGTGCGCGGAGCCCGCTTCCGGATGCGCTGCGACGGCGGCCGCACTGACCTGGTCGGCCAGGGCGGTGGGGTGCGTGAGCGCACCCGATGGCGCCGTCACGTCCAGCCGCACCGAGATCGGCACGCCCGGGCTGGACGGGTCGATGGCCCATCCGGAGACGTTGATCACAGAGTCCGCCGCGAGCACGGGATCGACCCGGCCCACCGCGAAGACACCGGCACGGGTGGGCCCGAACCAGTCCGAGTAGGTGGCCCAGAAGTCGAGGTTCACGAAGGATGCGCACGCAGCGGAGCGGTCTCCCGCCAGGGCGGCCGCGTTCGGCTGGGACGGGGTGAGCGAGTACAGGGCGGCCGTGGCCTTGTTGTCGAGCGTGAGCGGGGCGGAACCGCAGTCGAGGTCACTGCTGAACGGCACCTCGCTCGGCGAACCGACGGGGAACAGCGGGGCCGAAGGCGATCCGCTCGCCCCGGAGAAGTGCCGGAGCCGGTGGGCGGCCAGGGAGAGCTGCTCGAAGAAGCTGTCGCACTCGGTGGTGACCGCGCAGCTCTGCGCGAAGGCGCCCGCGTAGTCCTCCGGCCCCGGGGTGGAGCTGGTCACCAGGCCCGACTCGGCCTGGAGCAGGCTGATCAACGCCTTCTGACTGATTCCGCAGGCGGCGGACATCGAGGTGACCATCGCGGCGACCGTCTCGTTCTGCGCGCCGGGGTAGGCGGCGCAGACGCCGTCGGCGGGCACGGTGGGAGTCGTCTCGAGGTGTGCTTTGAGACAGGGGCGGGGCCCGTCGAGGCAGTCGCGGCCGCGCTCGTCGAGCACGGCCTGCACGCCGGCGACCGAGAGGCCCGCGTTGAACGGGTCGGTGCTGTCGGCGTAGAACAGCGCATCGTCGATGATGTGGGCGGCGTGGTAACCGGTGACATCGGGCTGCGTCGGAACGCCGGACGTGACGGCCGCCGAGGCCGACGGGCCGGCGGCCTGCGCCGCGACGGGCGTCGCGAAGAACACGGTGGCGACGAGGGTGACGGTGGCGACGAGTGCGCCGAGGGCGCGACGGTGTGCCCATCTCTGGCTGTGCATGGTGCGATGCTAGTCGACGGCCGTTGACGAATGTCAACGAATCCGGGGTGGACCGCAGGCCGGAGGGCGCGCGCTAGGCTGGGCGCATGAGTGATCGGCGGGATGACGACGCGCTCGCCTGGGCGGGCGACGACGATCCGACGCTGGAGCCCGTGGGCTCGCCGGCCGGTCGCGCCGACGAGGCCGCCGACGATCCGCTGATCGCCGACACGGAGGCCGCCCCACCGGCGCGCACGGTGCTCGACGAGGCGGAGGACGCGGAAGACCTCGCCGCCGAACGCGAGCTGGCCGAGGCCGAGGCGGCCTCGAAGCAGATGAGTTCGGCCGCCCTGATCGCCTTCGGCGTGCTCGGGGGCATCTACCTGCTCTACACGATCGGCTGGATCATCAGCTTCACCCGGGTGGAGGTGGCCTCCGAACTCACCTTCGGCGTCTTCACCGACATCGTGGCGCGCACGCTCGCCATCGCCGCCTCGCCGTTCTGGTTCATCGCGACGCTCGTCATCACGCAGAAGAAGGACGTGCGGTACACGATGCTCTGGCTCGTGATCGGCATGCTGGTGCTGGTGCCGTGGCCGTTCCTGATCGGGAGGGCCGCATGAGCGCCGCATCCGCATCCGCTTCCGCCTCCGGATCGGCGCCCGCCACGGCTTCCGCTCCCGGCCCCGCCAAACGCGGTTTCCGCACCTTCGGGGCGGCCGGCTGGACCGTCGCCGTGATCTTCGCGTTCCTGTACGCCTACCACCTGTGGGGCGGCATCGCGAACCTCGTGGGCGTGCTCGCGCTGCTGAATCAGGTGGGTGCGGAACCGGATGGCGGCCTCTGGGCGCTCATCATCGGCTACGCGATCGTGCCGATCGTGGTCTACGCCGCCGCCCTGATCGTGGGCCGCACCCTGCGCAACTGGGAGCGCGCCGTGGTGTTCGCGGTCGGCTTCTGCGTTGTCTCGGTGATCTCGCTCAGCCTGCTCGCCGTCTGATAGCCGGCTAGGTCAGGGGCAGCGCCACCAGCAGCACCAGCGCGGCGAGCACGATCTGGCCGAGCAGGCGGGGCCAGAACGGGATGGCGAGCGCTCCGAACCTGTCGCGGCGACCGGCCGCGTACGCGTTCGCCGGGAACACGCAGGCCAGGAAGACCACGAGCGCGATGCCGGCCGCCAGCCGCGTCGGCGGGAACAGCAGCCCCAGCCCACCGGCGATCTCGCACACCCCGGTGATGTACACGAGCGTCAGCGGCGTCACGCGCCCGTCGGGTCGCAGCCACGGCGGGATCATCGCGGCCATCGTGCGCGCCGACCGCGGCACGAAGTGGTTGATCCCCATCCCCACGAACGCCACGGCGATCAGGATGCGCAGCACGGTCAAGATGACGTCGAGCGTCTCGGGGGACATCCCTTCATCCTGCACCCAGTACAGTGGATGCGTTCCCCCCACGCAGAACCAAAGGATACGTCTGTGTCGAAGCCGGTCGTGCTGATCGCCGAAGAACTCTCACCCGCCACCGTCGACGCCCTCGGGCCCGACTTCGAGGTGCGCACCGTCGACGGGACGGACCGGCCGGCGCTGCTGTCCGCCCTCGCCGAGGCGAACGCCATCCTGGTGCGCTCCGCCACCAAGGTCGACGCGGAGGCCATCGCCGCCGCGCCCGTGCTGAAGGTGATCGCCCGCGCCGGTGTCGGTCTCGACAACGTCGACATCAAGGCGGCCACCACCGCCGGTGTGATGGTGGTGAACGCACCCACCTCGAACATCATCTCGGCCGCCGAGCTCACCGTGGGGCACATCCTGAGCCTGGCCCGTCACATCCCGGCCGCGCACGCCGCGCTGGCGCAGGGGCAGTGGAAGCGCTCCGCCTACACCGGCGTCGAGCTCTATGAGAAGACCGTCGGCATCATCGGCCTCGGCCGCATCGGTGCGCTCATCACGGCCCGCCTGCAGGCCTTTGGTGTGAACGTGGTGGCCTACGACCCCTACGTCACGAGCGCCCGCGCGCAGCAGCTCGGCGTGACACTGCTGACGCTCGACGAGCTGCTGGAGCAGAGCGACTTCATCACCATCCACATGCCGAAGACCCCCGAAACGACCGGGATGATCGGTGAAGAGCAGCTGGCGAAGATGAAGCCCACCGCGTTCGTGGTGAACGTCGCCCGCGGCGGCCTGATCGACGAGGGCGCCCTGCAGCGCGCGCTCGAGAACAAGGTGATCGCCGGCGCCGGCCTCGACGTGTTCACGAGCGAGCCGCCGAAGGACGCCGAGGCGCTGCTCAGCCTCCCCAACATCATCGTGACCCCGCACCTCGGCGCCTCGACCGACGAGGCGCAGGAGAAGGCGGGCGTCTCGGTCGCCAAGTCGGTTCGCCTGGCGCTCTCCGGCGAGCTGGTTCCGGATGCGGTCAACGTCGCCGGCGGCGTCATCGACCCCTACGTGCGCCCCGGCATCCCGCTGATCGAGAAGCTCGGCCAGGTGTTCTCGGGTCTCGCCGAGAGCCCGCTGACCAGCGTCGACGTGGTGGTGAAGGGCGAGCTCGCCGAGTTCGACGTGAGCGTGCTGAAGCTCGCCGCCCTCAAGGGCATCTTCACCAACGTCGTGAGCGAGACGGTCTCCTACGTGAACGCCCCGCTCCTGGCGGAGCAGCGCGGTGTGACCGTGCGGCTGATCACCGACCCCGTGTCGGAGGAGTACCGCAACATCATCACCCTCACCGGTGCGCTGAGCGACGGAACGCAGATCTCGGTCTCGGGCACCCTGATGGGCACCAAGCAGATCGAGAAGATCGTCGAGATCAACGGCTACGACGTCGAGGTGCCCTTCGCCAAGCACCTCATCGTGATGATCTACACCGACCGCCCCGGCATCGTCGCGGTGTACGGCAAGGAGTTCGGCGAGGCATCCGTCAACATCGCCGGCATGCAGATCGCCCGTCACGAGGCCGGCGGCCAGGCCCTCAGCGTGCTGACCATCGACTCGGCCGCCCCCGACGGCCTGCTCGACTCGCTCCGTCAGTCGATCGAGGCCGATGTCATGGTGGAGATCGACATCACCGAGTAGGAGTGCGCGGAGGACTAATCTGGTCGTATGACGCGCGCGATCAAGCTGGCCCTTATCCCTGGTGACGGAATCGGGCCGGAGGTGGTCGCGGAGGCCGTCAAGGTTCTGGATGCGGTGACGGCGGATGCCGGGGTCGCGTTCGAGAAGACGGAGTTCTCGCTGGGGGCCGCCCGCTACCTCGAGACCGGTGACACCCTCACCGACGAGGATCTGGCCGCCATCCAGGCCAACGACGTCATCCTGCTCGGCGCCGTCGGCGGCGTGCCCGGCGACCCGCGCCTGGCGGGCGCGAACATCGAGCGCGGGCTGCTGCTGAAACTGCGCTTCACGCTCGACCACTACGTCAACCTGCGGCCGACCACGATCTACCCGGGCGTGCCCAGCCCGCTGGCCGAGCACGGCGACGTCGACTTCGTCGTGGTGCGCGAGGGCACCGAGGGCCCGTACGTCGGCACCGGCGGCTCCATCCGCGTGGGCACGCCGCACGAGATCGCCAACGAGGTCTCGGTCAACACCGCGTACGGCGTCGAGCGCGTCGTGCGCGACGCCTTCGCACGCGCATCCGCTCGTCGCAAGAAGCTCACGCTGGTGCACAAGACCAACGTGCTCACCTTCTCGGGCACCCTCTGGAAGCGCATCGTCGACGAGGTGGGGGCCACCTTCCCAGAAGTGGCCGTCGATTACCTGCACGTCGACGCCGCGACCATCTTCCTGGTCACCGATCCTGCTAGATTCGATGTCATCGTCACGGACAACCTCTTCGGCGACATCCTCACCGACCTGGCCGGCGCGATCAGCGGCGGCATCGGACTGGCGGCCTCGGGCAACATCAACCCCGACGGCACGCATCCCTCGATGTTCGAACCGGTCCACGGATCCGCTCCCGACATCGCGGGGCAGCAGAAGGCCGATCCCACCGCCGCGATCCTCTCGGTCGCGCTGATGCTCGATCACCTGCAGCTGCCGGATGCGGCCGCCCGCGTGCGCACGGCCGTCGTGGCCGACATCGCCTCGCGCGACGGATCCGCCCGCCGCACGGCCGAGATCGGCGACGCCATCGTGGCCGCGCTCGCCGCCCCCGCACTCACTCCGACCCACTGACGAAAGACTCATCATGACCATCGCACCGACCTCCACCTTCCCCCTCCGGTTCGAGCTCACGCCGTCGCAGGATGCGCGTGACGAGGCCGAGCGCGAGGTCATCCTGTCCGACCCCGGCTTCGGAAAGCACTTCACCGACCACATGGTGAAGATCGACTGGACGATCGCCGACGGCTGGCACGACGCCGAGGTCATCCCGTACGGCCCGCTGCTGCTGGACCCCTCGGCCGCCGTGCTGCACTACGCGCAGGAGATCTTCGAAGGACTCAAGGCCTACCGCCACGCCGACGGCTCGATCTGGACCTTCCGCCCCGAGAAGAACGCCGAGCGCCTGCAGCGCTCCGCCCGCCGCCTCGCGTTGCCCGAGCTCGCCACCGAGGACTTCGTGGAGTCGCTCAAGCAGCTCGTCGCCATCGACGGCGGCTGGGTGCCGAGCGCACCCGAGACGAGCCTCTACATCCGCCCGTTCATGATCGCGAACGAGTCGTTCCTCGGCGTGCGGCCCTCGCAGAAGGTGGGCTACTACGTGATCGCGAGCCCCGCGGGCGCCTACTTCTCGGGCGGCGTCTCGCCGGTGTCGATCTGGCTCTCGACCGAGTACTCGCGCGCCGGCCGTGGCGGCACGGGCGCCGCCAAGTGCGGCGGCAACTACGCGGCCTCGCTGCTGCCGCAGCAGGAGGCCTACGAGAACGGATGCGCCCAGGTGCTCTTCCTCGACGGCGAGACCGGCGAGCACGTCGACGAGCTCGGCGGCATGAACGTGTTCTTCGTGCACCAGGGCGGCAGGATCGTCACCCCGCGCCTCACCGGCACCATCCTCGAGGGCATCACGCGCGACAGCATCATCCAGCTGGCGAAGGACCGCGGGCTGACGGTGGAGGAGCGCGACGTGACCATCGACGAGTGGCGCGAGGGCGTGGCATCCGGCGAGATCACCGAAGTGTTCGCCTGCGGCACGGCAGCCGTCATCACGCCCATCTCGGCGCTCAAGTCGCCCGGGGAGACGATCGGCGACGAGAACGCGCCCGCCGGCGAGCTGACGATGTCGATCCGCCAGGAGCTGACCGACATCCAGTACGGCCGCATCGCCGACCGCCACGGCTGGCTCACCCGGCTGGACGCCTGAGCGACCGCTCCGGCCGGTGGGCGGCGCGCTGTCGTCGCCGTAGGGTTGAGGCATGAAGATCGCACGGTTCAGCCATCAGGGCGCCATCAACTTCGGCATTCTCGACCAGAACGAGGCCGGGAGCACCGACCTGGTGGTGCTGAACGGCGACCCCATGTACGCCGGGTTCGACACCACGGGGGAGCGGGTGCCGCTGGCCGACGCCACCCTGCTGGCACCGGTCATCCCCCGCTCCAAGGTGGTGGCGGTGGGCAAGAACTACCACGACCACGTGGCCGAGATGGGGACAGGCGAGGCGCCCAAGGAGCCGCTGCTGTTCCTCAAGCCCAACACCTCGGTGATCGGCCCGGGCGACCGGATCGTGCGGCCCCGCCAGTCGAACCGCGTCGACTACGAGGGCGAGCTGGCGATCGTGATCGGCTCGGTGGCGAAGAACGTGGCGGCGGCGGATGCGGCGAGCGTGATCTTCGGCTACACGGTGGCCAACGACGTGACGGCGCGCGACCTGCAGAAGAGCGACGGCCAGTGGGCCCGCGCGAAGGGCTTCGACACGTTCTGCCCGCTCGGCCCCGTGATCGAGACCGAGTTCGACCTCGCGGCTTCGACCGTGGAGACCCGCCTGAACGGCGTGCTCAAGCAGAGCGCCCCGCTGACCGACATGATCCACGGTGTGGCCGCGATCGTGGAGTACGCCTCCGCGGTGTTCACGCTGCTGCCGGGCGACGTCATCCTCACCGGTACGCCGGCCGGGATCGGCTCGATGGAGTCCGGAGACACCGTCGAGGTGGAGATCTCGGGTATCGGCGTGCTGTCGAACCCCTTCGTGTAGGGCCCCGGGCGCGGCGCCGAGGGCACCGCTCGGCCATTCGGCAGTTCGGCTATTCGGCGGTGAGTCCGGCCGCCACGTCGAGGGCGTCGAGGGCCGCGGCGA
Source organism: Herbiconiux dendrobii (assembly GCF_052048175.1). Lineage (NCBI taxonomy): Bacteria > Bacillati > Actinomycetota > Actinomycetes > Micrococcales > Microbacteriaceae > Herbiconiux > Herbiconiux dendrobii. The sequence goes on from NZ_JBLZQV010000001.1 coordinate 902,269, forward strand.
TCCGGGCGATCTGATCGGCGTCGAGCTCTTCGAAGACGGCGAGCACGCGCTCGGCGCGCTCGGCGCGGGCCTGGTCGATGGCTTCGGCGCCCGCCGCGGTGCCCTCCACGAAGAAGGAGCGACCGTCGTCGGGATCGGCGCTGCGGGTGACCAGCGCGCGGTTCTCGAGGTCGGCGAGCAGGCGCGTGACGGTGGGGGCGGCGACGTTCTCGATGCGCGCCACATCGCCCGGACGGATCGGGCCGCAGCGCACAATCGTGGCCAGCGCCGAGACCTGACCCGGCGTCAGCGCGCTGCTGGCCCGGATGCGGCGGTTCAGACGGCCGACCGACTGGGCCAGCCGGGCGGCGATCTCGGCGAGTTCGGGTTCGGTGTGTTCAGTCATCGAAGGGCTTTCGGTCGCCGGCGGGGAGGTTGCGACGAGTCTTTCACATCACGCAAGCATCGTGGCACATCACAAAGGCATCGGGGGGAGACGCCCCGCCGCCCGCCGATTCGGAGGCGCCGCCCGCGTCGTGCCAAGCTGTGCAGGTGAATTCGCGCGGCGCCTCGGGACCGGGATCCGGCTGGCGCGGCTTCGAGCGCGGGGAGAGCGCCTACCGCCGCATCGTGTTCGCCTTGTTCGCGGCCGGCTTCGCCACCTTCGCGCAGGTGTTCGACGCGCAGGCGGTGCTGCCCGCACTCCGCACCGACCTCGGCATCTCCTCCGCCACCGCGGCCCTGACGGTCTCGGCCACCACGATCGGGCTGGCGATCTCGGTGCTGCCGTGGGCATCCGTCGCCGACCGGATCGGCCGCACCACGGCCATGAAGATCTCGCTGGTCGCCGCGACCGCGATCTCGTTCACGGTGCCGCTCATGCCCACCTTCGAGACCGTTCTGCTGGCGCGCGGCTTCGTGGGCCTGGCTCTGGGAGCGGTGCCCGCGGTGGCCGTGGCCTACCTCGCCGAAGAGCTGCACGTCGACTGGGTGTCGGTGGCCGCCGGCACCTACGTGGCCGGCAACACCATCGGCGGGATCGTGGGGCGGCTGGTGGCCGGTCCGCTGTCGGAATCGGTGGGCTGGCGGATCGGGCTCGAGGCGGTGGCGGTGCTCGGTGCCCTGGCCGCTCTCGCGTTCTGCCTGCTGGTTCCCGAGGCGCGCGGTTTCCGGCCCGCGCCGGCCGGCGGACCGACACTGCGGCGACGCGTGTTCGCCAACCTCCGCGACCCCACGATGCTCGCCCTGTTCGCCCAGGGGTTCCTGCTGATGGGCGCGTTCGCGGTGGTGTACAACTACTTCAGCTTCCACGTGGTGGGCAGCCCGTTCTTCGTGCCCGAGGCCCTGGTGAGCCTGCTGTTCCTGGCCTACCTGGCCGGCACCGTCGCCAGCCGGGTCTCGGGCGGGCTGGTGCGCCGCTTCGGCCCGCTGCGCGTGATGCTCTGCGGCATCGCGGTGATGATCGGGGGAGCGCTGCTGCTGGCCAGCGACGTTCTGGCGGTGGCCATCCTTGGGCTCGTGGTGTTCACGATCGGCTGCTTCAGCGCGCATCCGGTGGCCAGCGGGCTGAGCGGACGGATGGCGCGCGTCGGCCGCGCGCAGGCCACGGCGATCTACCAGCTCTCCTGGCTCGGCGGCACCGCCTTCTTCGGCTGGGCCGTGGGGCTCGTGTACGACGGCCGCGGGTGGGGCGCGACGCTCGCGACGGTGATCGGGATGTGCCTGGTGGCGGCCCTGGCCGCGGTGGTGGGACTGCGGCTGCTGGCGGGACGGCGGCCCGGCACGGGGGCTTGAGCCGAGCGGGCGGGAATGTGTACAGTGTTCACATCGGGCTTCCGACTCCGTGACCGTCGTCGATCCGGATGTCGGTGGAATACGGAAGGCTACGGATCGTGTTCACCCCTGAGAGCACGCGTGCTCTCCCCTCACTTCTTCCCCACCTCATCCCGCCCTCATCGACAGGATCTCCGTGACCGACACCTCCTCCACCACCCTCGCCGAGTCGGCGGGTGACTCCGGCGTGCAGGTCGTACGCCGCAACAAGCTCGTCATCAACCTGCTGCTGGTCTCCGCGTTCGTGGTCATCCTGAACGAGACCATCATGGGTGTGGCCATCCCGCACCTCGTGGTCGATCTGAACATCACCGAGGTGGCCGCGCAGTGGCTGTCGACGGCGTTCATGCTCACGATGGCGGTGGTCATCCCCATCACGGGCTTCCTGCTGCAGCGCTTCAACACGCGGCCGATCTTCATCGCCGCCATGACGCTGTTCAGCATCGGCACCCTGATCGCGGCCGTCGCGCCCGGCTTCGAGGTGCTGCTGGTGGCGCGCGTGGTGCAGGCCAGCGGTACGGCCATCATGATGCCGCTGCTGATGACGACGGTGATGACCCTGGTGCCGCCGGCCGTGCGCGGGCGCACGATGGGCAACATCTCGATCGTCATCTCGGTGGCCCCGGCGATCGGGCCCACCATCTCCGGCATCATCCTCAGCACGCTCTCCTGGCGCTGGATGTTCATCCTCGTGCTGCCCATCGCCATCGGCTCGCTCGTGCTCGGCTTCCTCAAGGTCAAGAACGTGACGGTGCCGCGCGACGTGCCGATCGACGTGTTCTCGGTCATCCTCTCGGCCTTCGGCTTCGGCGGGCTGGTCTACGGGCTCAGCAACATCGGCGGCGCCACGGCCACGTTCGTGTCGAGCTGGCTGCCGCTGATCGTGGGCCTCGTGGCGCTCGCCGCCTTCGTGCTGCGCCAGATGGCGCTGCAGCGCTCCGACCGGGCGCTGCTGGATCTGCGCACCTTCCGCTCGCGCACCTTCACGGTGGCGGTGCTGCTGATGGGGGTGAGCATGATGGCGCTGTTCGGCACCATCATCGTGCTGCCGTTCTTCATGCAGAACGTGCTGCAGCTCGACGCCCTCACCACCGGTCTGCTGCTACTGCCGGGCGGTCTCGTGATGGGCGCGCTGGCGCCGTTCGTGGGGCGGCTGTACGACAAGGTCGGTCCGCGACCGCTCGTCATCCCGGGCGCGATCATCGTGAGCGGTGTGCTCTGGGGCCTCACCATGGTGAACGAGTACACCTCGATGTGGTTCGTGCTGGCCGCGCACATCACGCTCTCGGTGGGCCTGGCGTTCATGTTCACGCCGCTGTTCACCGCCGGCCTCGGATCGCTCCGGCCCCGGCTGTACTCGCACGGTTCGGCCATCATCGGCACTGTGCAGCAGCTCGCCGGCGCCGCAGGCACCGCGCTGTTCATCGCCGTGATGTCGGGCGTCACCGTCACCCAGCTGGCCACCGGCGCGAGCCAGGTCACCTCCTCGGCGGCCGGCATCCAGGCGGCTTTCCTGTGCGGGGCGATCATCTCGCTCGCCGGTGTCGTGGCCTCGTTCTTCGTGCGGCGGCCGCCGGAGTCGGCGCACGGCGACGACGAACTGCTCGAGTCGGGGGCCGGGGGAGCCGCCCAGGGCGTGCCGATCGGTCACTGAGCCGCGTCAGGCGCGGGCGGAGGCCCGGTACTCGACCTCGGGTCGGCCGGGCGTCCCGTACCGCTGGGCACGCTCGGCGGCCCCGGTGCCGGTGAGGTGCTCGAGGTACCGCCGAGCCGTCACCCTCGAGAGCGTCAGCTGAGCGCCGAGCTCGGCCGCCGAGAGGCCGGCCGGGGCGGCGGCCCGAAGGTGCGCCCGGATGCGGTCCAGCGTCTCGACGGTGAGGCCCTTCGGCAGGGGCGTGCCTGAGCCCTGCCGGAGTGCCGCCAAGGTGGAGTCGACCTCCTGCTGGTCGGTCACGGCCGAGGCGCCGATGCGGTCGTGGAAGTCCCGGTAGGCCCGCAGCTTCTCGGCGAACAAAGCGAAACCGAAGGGCTTGATCAAATACTGCACGATGCCGAGCGAGACGGCGCTGCGCACCACCGCGGCGTCGCGCACGGCGGTCACCGCGATGACGTCGGTCTCGATGCCGGCGGCACGCAGGCGCCGGCAGAGGTCGATCCCCGTGGTGTCGGGCAGGTTCACGTCGAGCAGGATCAGGTCGACGGGCTCGCCGGTGCCTTCCAGGCCGTCGCGCAGCAGCCGGATCGCCTCGTGCCCCGTGTGCGCGATGCCGGCGACCTCGAAGCCGTCCAGCCGGCCCAGGTAGGCGGCGTGCGCGTCGGCGGTGAGCGGCTCGTCCTCCACCACGAGCACGCGCAGCGGCGGCTGGACCGGGTCGCTCATGAGCGGCCGGCCGGGGTGGGAACCGGCTCCACCGCCGAGGGGAGCGTGACGGTGAACGCCGATCCGTCCACCCGGATCGAGCCGTGCAACCGGTTCACCGCCTGGCGGGCCAGCGCCAGACCGATGCCGTGGCTGTCGCCCGCCTTGGTCGTGCGGCCCAGGTCGAACATGGTGGCGGCGATCTCGGGATCCGGTCCCGGCCCGCTGTCGGAGACCTCGATCAGGAGGCCGTCGTCCGGTGCCGGCAACGGCTGCACCGTCACGGTCACCGAGCCCGAACCCGGGCCGCCCACGGCATCCATCGCGTTGTCGATCAGGTTGCCGACGATGGTGATCAGCTCCCGCGGCGGCACGGCGCCGCCGGTCAGCGGCTGCGGGATCGACACCTCGAGGTCGATGCCGCGCCCGGCGGCCTGCGCCGACTTGCCGAGCAGCAGGGCCATCAGCACCGGCTCGTCGAGGGCGGTCAGGATGCGATCGGCCAGCTGCTGACTGAGGCCCAGCTCCCCGGCGGCGAGTTCGGCCGCCTCCGCGGGGCGATCCAGTTCGATCAAAGCGATCATCGTGTGCAGCCGGTTCGCGAACTCGTGCGCCTGCGAGCGGAGCGCATCGGAGAGCGTGGTGAGGGTGGCGAGTTCGCCCGTGAGCTCTTGCAGCTTGGTGTGGTCGCGCAGCGTGGTGACGGTGCCGGCGAACCCGGGTGCGCTGCGCCGCCCTGCGCGGCCTGCCCTGCCCGCCCCGGCGCTGGCCGCCGCGGCGTGGCCTGCCCTACCGGACCCGGCGCGGCCACGGGGAGCCACGATCCGGTCGCGGTCGACCACCAGCACGTGCGTGGGCGTGATCAAGATCTGATCGACCACCGGATCGACGCCGGCCAGCACCTCGGAGACGGCACCGCTCAGCGCGAGATCGGCCAAGGGGACCGGATCGGCGCGGCCCCCGCGCCGGGCGGCGAGCGGCGGCAGCCCGAGCATCTCGGCCGCGCGGTCGTTGTAGAGCACCACCCGGCGCGCGTCGTCCTGCAGCACCAGTCCCTCCCCGATGGCGTGCAGCACCCCCTCGTAGTAGGCGAACATGCGGCTCATCTCCTCGGCACCGCGCCCGCCGGTGACCCGCCGGAGGTAACGGCTGAGGGCCCACGACGCCGCTCCGCCGACCAGCAGCGCGAGCGCCGCCGCGATCAGCACGGTGCCGATCCGGCCGCCGAGCGCCACCTGCGTGTTCGACACGGTGATGCCCGCCGCGATCAGCGCGCGGACCTGCCCGGCGGCGTCCTCGATCGGCACCACGGCCCGCACCGAGGGGCCGAGCGTGCCGGTGTAGGTCTCGGTGAACGCCTCGCCGGCCAGCGCGCGGTCGATGGTGCCGAGGAAGGGCTTGCCGATCTCGGCGGGGTCGCGGTGCGTGTAGCGGATGCCGTCGGTCGACATGATCGTGACGAAGTCGATCCCGGTGGCCTCCATCACCGCGACGGCGTAGGGCTGCAGCGTCGCGCTGGGGTCGGCGCTCGTCACGCCCTCCAGCGTGAACGGATCCTGCGCGATCGTCTCCGCCACGGCGAGACTGCGGGCCGCGGCGTCCCGCTCCACGTCGGCACGGGCGTCGGCCCAGATCAGTGCCACGGCCGCGGCGGTGAGGCCGACGATGACGACGAACTGCAACGCCAGCAGCCGCGTCGCGATGCTCCACCGTCTCATCCGTCGATCCCGCTCATCCGTCGATCCCGTCGTCGTGCGCGGCCCCGTCGCCGCGTGCTCCTACTGTAGGCAGCGCTCCGGCCGCGCGGGACGATCCGTGCGCGACCAGTATGAACACAACTCCCTCGAGCCCAGGTGCCCCCCGCAGTCTGGGCGGAACGCATCCGGACCCCCCAGGACCAACACCCGGTGGGCCGCACTCAAGGAAGAGGGAAGCACATGTCGTCGAGCACCGTGTCATCGAGCACCCGGGAGGCCGGCCGGAGACCCCGCCGCCGGCTGGACCCCTCGCACTATCTCTACATCGCCGTGATCGTCGCGGTCGTCTCGGGCGCGGCGCTCGGCCTGCTCGCCCCGGAGTTCGCGGTGGGGCTCAAGCCGCTCGGCGACGCCTTCGTGGGGCTGATCAAGATGATGATCGCGCCGATCATCTTCTGCACGATCGTGCTCGGCGTCGGTTCGATCGCGAAGGCCGCCACCGTCGGCAAGGTGGGCGGGCTCGCGCTCGGCTACTTCATCGTGATGTCGACCTTCGCCCTGACGATCGGCCTCGTGGTGGGCAACCTCATCCACCCCGGAGAGGGCCTGAACATCGGTGCGAGCACCTACGACGCCGGCGACTCCGCCGAGGCGGCCACCCCCACCGAGTTCGTGCTCGGGATCATCCCGACCTCGCTGCTGTCGTCGCTGACGGCCGGGAACATCCTGCAGGTGCTGTTCGTGGCGCTGCTCGTCGGTTTCGCGCTGCAGAAGATGGGGCCGCGCGGGGTGCCGATCCTGGGCGCGATCCGGCAGATCCAGGCGCTGGTGTTCCGCATCCTCTCGATGATCATGTGGGTCGCCCCGATCGGAGCCTTCGGCGCCATCGCCGCCGTGGTGGGCAACACCGGGTTCCAGGCCATCCTGAGTCTCGGCACGCTGATGATCGCGTTCTACATCACCTGCGCGCTGTTCATCGTGGTGGTGCTCGGCTCGCTGCTGTGGATGGTGGCCCGCGTCAACATCTTCCGGCTGATGAAGTACCTGGCCCGCGAGTACCTGTTGATCGTCTCGACCTCCTCGAGCGAGGTGGCGCTGCCGCGGCTGATCGCCAAGATGGAGCACATCGGCGTCTCCAAGCCCGTGGCCGGCATCACGGTGCCGACCGGCTACTCGTTCAACCTCGACGGCACGGCCATCTACCTCACGATGTCGTCGCTGTTCATCGCCAGCGCGATGGGCACGCCGCTGGCGCTGGGGGAGCAGATCTCGCTGCTGCTGTTCATGATGCTGGCCTCGAAGGGCGCCGCCGGTGTCACCGGCGCCGGGCTCGCCACCCTGGCGGGCGGCCTGCAGGCCCACCGGCCCGACCTCGTCGACGGCGTGGGCGTGATCGTGGGCATCGACCGCTTCATGTCGGAGGCGCGCGCGCTCACCAACTTCACCGGGAACGCCGTGGCCACCGTGCTGGTGGGCACCTGGACCCGGCAGCTGGACCGCGAGCAGCTCACCGCGGTGCTCGCGGGGGAGCGGCCCTTCGACGAGTCGACGATGAGCGTCGACGACCACCTGGGAACGGATGAGGCGGCCGAGGCCGCGCAGGAGGGCGCCGGCGGGGTAGCGGCCGCGGCGGCTCGCACCTCCGTGGCATCCGGCACCGAAGCCCGTCCTTCGACGGCGGCGCTCACCGCGATCGTGGAGGGCGAGGTCACCACGACCCGGCGCTGAACGCCGGCCGGCGGGCCTCCGGTACCCCTGCGGATTCGCGGGGGTACCACCGTTTCCCCCGCGAGGGCAGCGGCGTGAACGGCGCCGCGGCCGCCCGGGCGAGGTGGGCGGTGAACAGCGAACGGTCGGGCGCGCTCGCGAGGTAGCACTCGAGCAGCTGGGCCGTGGCGAAGGCGTCGACGGATGCGCGGTGCGCGCCCTCGAGGTCGATGCCGAACACCTCGCACAGCCGGGCAAGGGAACGCCGTGAATCGGGCAGGTACCGGCGGGCCAGGCGCTGCGTGCAGAGCGAGACGGGCGGGGCGGCGAAGCGGTAGCCGATCAGCTCGAGTTCGGCGACGAGGAAGCGCAGGTCGAAACCCGCGTTGTGCGCCACGACCACCCGGCCGCGCAGCAGCTCGAGCAGTTCGGGGGCGATCTCGCCGAAGTCGGGGGCGTTCACCAGCGCGGCGCGGGTGATGCGGTGCACGAAGGTGGGGCCCACCGGGCCGTGCGCGTTGATCAGTGTGTCCCACCGGCCCGTGATGACGCCGTCGGCATCGGAGTGCACCACCGCGATCTCCAGAGCGCGGGCGCCGCGGGAGGGCGCGAGCCCGCTGGTCTCGAAGTCGATCGTGGCGAATCCGCCGGGTGCCATGGTGCTCGCTCTGTTCGGGGTGAGGGTGAGGGGTGAAGGGTGAGGGGTGCTGGGGGTGGTGGGGTTCTCGGTCGTGCGCTCTCGACGCTAATCGCGGCCACCGACATCCGGCGCCCCCACGCCGTCGGTGGGCCGGAGTACCCTCGGGGCATGAGTCACTCGACGGGCATCTCCCGCGGCGAGGCGCTCGAGGTGTGCGCCGGCCTGCCGGCCACCACCGAGGAGCGCCCCTTCGGGCCGGAGACCTCGGTGTTCAAGGTGGTGGGCAAGGTCTTCGCGCTGACCGACCTCGAGAGCGAGCCCGCAACCCTCACCCTGAAGGCCGCTCCGCCGCACGCCGAGGCGCTGGTGCGCGAGCATCCGTGGATCATCCCCGGCTACCACATGAACAAGAAGCACTGGGTGACGCTGACGCTCGGCCCGGGGTCGGATGCCGCCCTCGTGGCCGACCTCATCGTGAACTCCTACGACCTCGTCGTGGCCGGGCTGCCCCGGGCGAAGCGGCCCTAGGGGCCTCGGCGGGTCAGAGGGTCAGAGGCGCGCGATCCGGTCGATGTCCTCGAGGAACTCGAAGGCGACGTCGTCGGAGACCGTGCGGCGGGTCGAGCGCACCGCGGTGAGGTAGTCGTCGGTGGACGGGCCCACGGGGCCGGCACCGGGCCCGCCGTGGCCGGCGCCGACCGGGATGCTGCCGTGCAGCGCGCGCTCGAGTGCGGCCTGTGAGGCCTTGCGGGCCGAGAACTCGATGTCGGCCGGCGTGAAGCCCGCCGTGTGCTCCACCAGCACCGCGACATCCACCGACGCCGCCACGTCGCGGGGCAGGTAGCCGCTCCAGATCGCGCGCCGGGCATCCGTGTCGGGGAGGCCGATCGGCACGACATAGTCGAAGCGGCCGTGGCGCAGGAACGCGGCATCCACCGCCCGGATGAAGTTCGTGGCGCAGATCAGCAGCCGTCCCGACTGCTCGCGGAACTCCGGGATCAGCTTGAGCAGTTCGTTCGTGACGCCCTGCGTGGGCGAGGGCGGCTCGCCCTGGCGATGCGAGGCGATCTCCTCCACCTCGTCGATGAAGACCACGGCGTGCTCGAGCTCGGAGATCTTCTGGAAGGTCTCGCGCAGCGCGCCCGCGAGGCCCTTCGGGTCGCCGGCGAGGCGCGAGGGGAAGACCTCCACGAACGACCACTCCAGGCGCGAGGCGACGGCCTTGGCGAACGTGGTCTTGCCGGTGCCGGGAGGGCCGAAGAGCATCACCGCGCGCGGCGGCACGACGCCGAAACGCTCGGCCAGGTCGGGTTCGGCGAGGGGGGTGACGAGCCGCAGCTCGAGCATCTCCTTCTCCTTCTGCATGCCGCCGACGGCGTCCCAGAGGCCGCGAGGGAGCAGCCGGCCGCCGAGCTCGCGCAGCACCAGCAGCTCCTCGCGCTGCACCGGCAGCTCGCGCTCGACGTACCGCAGGTTGCGTTTGAGCTCGAAGCCCTGCTCGGTGAAGTCGTCGAGCCGGGCCTGGGACTCGGGCATGAGCGCCGAGAGCTTGGCGAGGCCGAGCGGGGCCATGTGGCGCTCGAGGGCGGCGAGCATCCGGGCTCCGACGCCCGAGTCGCGCACCGAGGCCTCGGTGGCGAAGAACACGATCCAGCCCTGCGCGTGCGCGGCACGGCCCACGGCCGCGCCGACGATCCGGTCGCCCTCGACGGCCACCACGGCGTGGTCGATCTGGCAGGAGGCGATGACCTCGGAGAGCGCGTAGACGGGCTCGCCGTCGCTCAGCCGGGCCTGCTCCCAGAGGTGCAGGATGCCGTCGAGGTCGTCGGGGTGGAAATCACGGATGTGCGGGGTGGTCATGCCTGACGCTACCAAGCGGCGGCGCGGCATCCGGGGCCCGGCGGCGCATCCGTTCCCGAAGAATCGCGGTTCTTCCGGTCAGCCGAAGAACACCGGTTCGACCGGCCGGTGGGCCGGCGGCTGGGGGCCTGCGGGCCGGCTTGCTCGACTCAGTGGCTCAGCCGTGCCAGACCTTCACGCGGCCGACCGTGGCGTACAGCGCCGAGAGCAGGGCGATGAAGGGCACGAAGATGCGCAGGAAGTAGCTGAGCTCGGTGATCACGAGGAAGTCGCCGAGCGCGAACAGCGCGATGGCGACGAGGCCGGCGATCAGGGTGTTGCGGAACGGCACGAACCAGCCGATCTGCGCGGTGGCGAAGCCCACCGAGGCGAAGACGATGCCCGTGTCGATGAGGAATGCGCCCAGGCGCGGGTCGGCGATGTTCGGAGCGATGAACCAGAGAGCGAGCGCGATCAGCCAGAAGATCACGAACACGCCGCCCTTCAGCGGCTTCGGCAGCTCTTTGCGCGGCGCCTCCGGCAGCACGACTGTCGTCATCGGGAACGCTCCTTCACCTCGTCGCGGGATGGCGATCCGTCCCGCGCGTTCACAGAGAACTCTACCGGTTCCCGTGCATCCCAGAAGGTCGCCTCGATGACACACGCGAGCAGCCCGCCCGAACGGGGTCCGCGACGCCGGCCGCCGGTGAGGAGGCCCGTGAGGCCGGTGACGAGCCGACTCAGCGGACACGGCGGCCGAGAGGGCGAAGCGGTGGGCCCCGCCGATCCGTCACGCCGGGTGACGTGGCGGGCGCGGGCGGGCACTAGAGCGACCGGGGCGCGGTGAATCTGCCCTCGGCGGCGAGGCGGCGGATGCGGGCCAGGGCGGCGGCCTCCGAGGAGGAGGCTCGGCCCATGAAGCTGCGGACGATCGCGAGAACCCGGCCGGTGGCCCAGATGACGGGCAGCGGGGAGCGGCGCAGGCCCAGCATCCGGCGGTATTCCGGGGGCAGGGACGCGACGGCTCCGGCGAAGAGGATGCGGTAGGCGGGAAGGAAGCCGCGCGCGAGCGGTGGGCGGCGGATGAAGCGCACGGCCTCGGCCACGCGCTCGTCGCTCTTCAGCACGCCGGCCAGCCGGAACGCCTCGAGCTGTTCGTGCAGCTCGGCGGCGCTGCGGGGCGGATCGGCCACCCCGATCAGCTCGCCCGCCGTCGCCCACTCGCGCACGTAGCCGTCCGCGCCGCCGCGGATCGGCCCGCCCCAGAGGGTGTGGCTGCCGAGGAAGGCGTCGGTGAAGACCAGGTGCACCCACGACAGCAGCTCCGGATCGCCGGCCGAGTAAGCGCGCGTCACTCCCGCGGCGTCGACGTAGTCTCCGCGCACGCGGTCGTGGAAGTGTGCAACGCGGCCCGACTCGTGTCGCGCCAGCGCGGTGTCGGCGAAGGTGACCGTGACGAGCCAGCGGATGGTGCCGGAGAGCCGGCCGAGCGGATCCTCCCGGTACCGCGACCAGTCGTGCACCCCCGCCATCGCCCCCGGATGCAGGGTCTGCATGAGCAGGGCCCGGATGCCGGCGACCAGCGTCGCCATGTCGCCGTGCACCGCCCAGGCGGCCGACCCGGGGCCGAAGTAGCCGGCATCCTCCCCCTCGGCCATCGCGGCGACCCACTCGGGGCGTCCGTCGCTCCGACCCGAGAGCGTGGAGAGGAGGTGGGATCGCCAGCGCGCGGCGGCGGCACCGCGGCGGGCCGGCTGCGGGGCACTCGCCGGTGCGCTCGTCGGATGGCTCATCGTCCGAGCGTAGGACGCCCACCTGAGTGGACGACTTCGGCGTGGGCGGTTGGCCCGGGCGGGGGTGAGCGGGCAGAGTGGGAGGGCTAGTGCGCGCATCCGTGATGCCGTCGCCGACACGACAGATGACAACACGTGAGGGGAACACGCATGTCCGATCCATCCATTCCGGCTCCCGGGGGAGCGCCGGTCGCACCCGCCGGGGTGCCCGCGCCGGCCGCCGCCGCGCCGTCGACCGACGTCGCGCTGCAGCTGAACGGGCTCAGCAAGCGGTTCGGCGACAAGGTGGCCGTCGACTCGCTCAGCCTGAGCGTGCCCACGGGCTCGTTCTACGGTCTCGTCGGCCCGAACGGCGCCGGCAAGACCACGACGCTGTCGATGGCCACGGGGCTGCTGCGCCCGGATGCCGGCCAGTCGCTCGTCCACGGCGTCGACATGTGGCGGGAGCCGCTGAAGGCCAAGGCCCTCGTCGGCAACCTCTCCGACGGCGTGAAGCTCTTCGACCGGCTCACCGGTGAGCAGCTCGTCACCTACAACGGGCTGCTGTTCGGCCTGGACCGCGCCGAGGTGGCCGAGCGCGTCGGCGACCTGCTGCGGCTGCTCGATCTCGAGAGCGCCGCCGGTACCCTCGTCGTCGACTACTCGGCCGGCATGACCAAGAAGATCGCCCTGGCCTGCGCCCTCGTGCACGCGCCCAGCCTGCTCGTGCTCGACGAGCCGTTCGAGTCGGTCGACCCCGTGTCGGCCGCGAACATCCGCGACATCCTCACCGGCTACGTGCAGAACGGCGGCACGGTGATCGTCTCCAGCCACGTGATGGACCTGGTGCAGCGGATGTGCGACCACGTCGCCGTCGTCGCCCACGGCCGGGTGCTCGTGGCCGGCACGGTCGACGAGGTGCGCGGCGGATCCACGCTCGAAGACCGCTTCGTCGAACTCGTCGGCGGTCGCACCCACGCGGAGGGGCCGGAATGGTTGCGGCGCTCGTAAGGCTGCGCTTCCTGGTGCTGCGCAACTCGCTGAAGCGCAGTCCCTGGCAGCTCGTGGCCGTGATCATCGGGGCGATCTACGGGGTCGGCATCCTGGCGCTCGCCGTGGCGGGGCTGATCGCGCTGGGGTTCGCGCCGGTCGAACTGGCCTCGACCATCGTGATCCTGGCCGGTTCGGCGCTCATCCTGGGCTGGATCGTGGTGCCGCTGGTGGCCTTCGGCATCGAGCAGACGCTCGACCCGGCGCGGCTCGTCGTGTTCCCGCTGTCGATGCGGCAGCTCATGCTGGGGCTCACGCTCACGGGCATCCTGGGCGTGCCGGGGATCGTCACCTCGATCGCGGTGCTGGCGACGGTGGCCACCTGGATCCGCTCGCCCGCCGCCGCGGTCGCCGCCCTGGTGAGCGGCGTGATCGCGGTGCTCATCTGCGTGATCGGGTCGCGCACCATGGCCGCGCTGTCGACCAGCCTGCAGTCGAACCGGCGCTTCCGCGAGGTCGGCGGCATCCTGATCTTCATTCCGCTCATCCTGATCGGGCCGGTGATCGCGGGCATCAGCCGCGGGGTGGCCGCGTCGGCCGAGGGCCTGCCCGACATCGCCCGGGCGCTCAGCTGGTCGCCGCTCGGAGCGCCGTGGTCGGTTCCCGCCGACATCGCGATCGGCGACTGGGGGCCGGCCCTCGTGAAGTTCGCGATCGCGCTGGCCACCCTGGCGCTCCTGCTCGTGGTGTGGCGGCGGAGCCTCGCGATCGCGCTCGTGACGCCGCGGGCCTCGTCGGCCAAGCGTGTGGCGCGCGGTAAGACCGGCCTGTTCGGCGTGCTGCCCGCCTCGCCCGCGGGGGCGATCGCCGCACGCTCGCTCACCTACTGGCGCCGCGATCCGCGCTACACCCGCCAGCTGATCATCGTGCCGCTCGTACCGGTGCTGCTCTGGTTCTACTCCAACAACACCGAGCTGCCCTGGCTGGTGAACCTCACCGGCCCGCTGATCGCCTACTTCCTGGCGCTCGCGATCTACGCCGACATCTCCTACGACGGCACCGCCTTCGCCACGCACGTGGCCGACGGCGTACGCGGAATCGACGACCGGATCGGGCGCGTGACGGCGCTCGCCGTGATCGCGGTGCCGCTCGCACTGCTCGGCACGATCATCCCCGTGGCCGTCACGGACTCGTGGGGCTCGTTGCCGTTGCTGCTCGGACTCGCGGCGGGAGCCCTGCTCGGCGGGTTCGGCGTGGTGAGCGTCTCGTCGGCGCTGATCATCGTGCCGGTGCCGCAGGCGGGCGACAATCCGTTCAAGTCGGCACCCGGCGCCGGGTTCACGACCGCCCTGGTGGGCTTCGCGGCCTGGGGGGTCTCGCTCGCGCTGCTCATCCCGGTGGCGGTGCTGGCCGTGCTCAGCCTGGTGTTCTCCTCGGCGCTGTTCGGCTGGCTGACGCTGCTGGTGGGCGTGGTGCTGGGGGCGGTGTTCCTGGTGGTGGGGCTGCGGATCGGCGCGGCGCAGTTCGAGCGCCGGGCGCCCGACATCCTGACCCGGCTGAAGTCGCTCCGCAGCGCCGCCTGAGCGCCGCCGCCAACCCCGGCAAGAGCGGCGCCGCCGGGGCGGGGCGCGGCGGGGTGGATCGGGGACGAGCAAGGGCGGGCAGGTCGCGCGGGCTCATGGCAGGGTTGAGGGCATGAGCCTCGACGCGTCCTCGACCTCCCCGCAGCCTCCGACCGCATCGGGGGCGACGGATGCGGGCGGCGCCGCGGCGCCGGCGGGGCGCCACCCGCGGCCCGCGCTGCGTGACCTGCTCACCGACCGGCTGGGCGAGGTGGGGCTGCGCAGTGCCCAGATCCTGCTCGGGCTGGTGCTGGCGGCCGTGATCGTGTTCGCGCTCGTGCAGCTGAAGCTCGTGGTGATCCCGGTGCTCGTGGCGCTGATCCTGGCCGCGGCGCTGTCGCCGGTGATCCGCTGGATGCGGCGGCACGGCGTGCCCGCGATGGTCGCGACCTGGATCACGCTGATCGGCGGCATCGTGATCTTCGGCGGGATCGTGACCCTCATCGTGTTCGCGGTGCGCGGGCAGTGGGACGAGCTGTCGCAGTCGGCGAGCGACGGCGTCGATCAGGTCACGGGCTACCTGCAGAGCGGCGCCCTGCCGATCGACCCCTCGCAGCTCGACGGCGCACGCGACGCCGTGGTCGGCTTCTTCACCTCCAGCCAGTTCGGCACCGGGGCGCTCGCCGGGGTGTCGGCTGCGGCCGAGGTCGTCACCGGGGCGCTGCTGGCCGTCGTGGTGCTGTTCTTCTTCCTCAAGGACGGCGACCGGATCTGGGCCTTCTTCCTCCGCCCGTTCCGCGGGCGCGCGCTCGCCCGCGGGCAACGGATCGGCGGCACCGCGGTGAAGACGCTCGGCGGCTACGTTCGCGGCACGGCCATCATCGCGTTCGTCGACGCCGCCGGTATCGGGATCGGCCTCGCGGTGCTCGGCGTTCCGCTGGCCTTGCCGCTCGCGGTGATCGTCTTCATCGGCGCCTTCATCCCGATCGTGGGCGCGACCGTGGCCGGTATCCTGGCCGCGCTCGTGGCGCTGGTGGCCAACGGACCCGTCGTGGCGCTCATCGTGGTGGCGATCGTGATCGCCGTGAACCAGCTCGAGGGCAACTTCCTGCAGCCCGTGGTGCAGGCGCGCTCGCTGAAGCTGCATCCGCTGGTCATCCTGGTGGCGCTGACCGCGGGCACGATCCTCGGCGGCATCGTCGGCGCGGTGCTGTCGGTGCCGATCGCGGCGGTGGCCTGGGCCATCCTCAAGGCCTGGAACCCGCCGAGCGAGCCGGCGCCGGCGTTCGCCGAGCCCTCGGACGAGGAGAAGCGCGAGCTCGACGAGAAGCAGCGGGCGGAGGATCGCAAGAAGGCCGAGAAGAAGGCGAAGAAAGCTTCTCGCGAGGCACCGAAGGCGCCGTCCGCCACGACATAATTGGCCGCACCGAGGGTCGAAGATCGCTTGCGCTTGGGCGCGACAGCCATGAGGATTGCTCAATGGCACTCCTCGTCTCGCACGCACTGCACGCTCACGCCGCCTCGACCGGTGGGTATCGAGCCGAGGGGTGGAGCCCCGCGTTCGCCCTGATGCTCGGCGGGCCGACGCCGGCCGGCGCCTCGGTGGTGCTCTCGGTGGAGCAGCCGGATGGGGCGCCGTGGTTCGACGCACGGGTGGCGGTGCCGGAGCTGGCCGACGACGGCTGGACGCGCGTGGAGCTGCGCCACGACGGCAGCGGGAGCGGCGGTGGTTCGGGCGACCTCGACGGGCCCGGCTCCGCGCGGTTCACGCTGCGGCTGGTCTCGGAGCTCGACGGTGTGGACGACGTGTTGCACGAGGGAGTCGTGACCGCGGTGGCGCTCGAGGGCGAGCACCGGTACGCCCTCGCGGTGGGTGGTCTGCTGTCGCGCGCTCTGATGTGCCTCGACGCCGTCGACGAACCGGATGCACCCCGGTTGCGGGTCACCGTCTCGCTGGGCGGTGACGTCGACGGGTCGCGTCTGGAGGCGCACTGCTTCCGGAACGGCGTGCGGTTCGCAGCGGCATCCGGGATGCAGACCGATGCGGTGTCGACCGCGACCGACGGATCGGTGGTGGTGACCGAGGCCACCGCCACGTTCGACACGGTGCGCGGCTGGAACAACCTGCAGGACTCCGGCTGGGGTGCCGGGTGGGAGTTGCTGGATGCGGGCGACGCCGGGTACGAGCTGAAGGTGCTGTGCGATTCGCGGGTGGTGCGGATCGTCGCGTTCTCGGTGGCGGGCGGGCGGATCGTGGCGCCGGGAGCGGTCGAGGCCGATCCGTGGACGGGGTGGGTGATGCTCGGCGAGGCGCGGATCGTGGGGGAAGAGCAGGTCGTGGGTGAGGAGACGCCGGCGGGGCCGACGGCGGGTGCGTGGAGGGGAGGGCCCGGCCTCGACGAAGGGACCTCCGGTGCCGGGCGGCTCGCGGGGATCGACGAGGTGTACGCGCTGCGGACCCACCGCGTGGGGGAGCCCGGTGGGGCGCCCGGTCTCGGCGATGGATCGGCGGGTGCGGTGCTCGGAGACGGGACCGCGGAGGCGGCGTCCGCGGGTGCGGTGCTGGACGACGGGGCGCCGGCAGCGGTGCAGGCGTTCGTCGACCGGGCCGAGCGGCTGCTGCTGACGTGGGAGTCCGACCTGGTCGGTGCCGCGCCGCCGTTCGACCTCGCCCAGGTGCTGACGGCCGAGGCGGTGGAGCGGGAGGCGCCGGGCTATCGCGAACTGCGTGAGGCCGTGGCATCCGTGCCCGACGACTACGCCGTGCGGATGTCGGGTGAGCCGAGCACGATGGGTGCCCTGCGTGCCCGGGTGACGGCGCTGTTCGACGCCGCCCGCGCGCGCATCGGGAGCGCTTCGCAGGCGGAGGACGACGCACTCGCGCCGTTCCGCGCGGTGCTGAGGGGCGACAAGCGCGAGGTCTTCGACGAGCATCCGGCCGACTCGTTCCAGTACGTCACGACGGATCGGCGGTCGATCGAGACCCCGGACGAGCTGGCCGCCGCGGAGTACTGGTACTTCGAGGGCCCGCTCGACCTGCCCGGCACGGCCACCGCCGACGGTGTGCAGGTGAGGGTCTCGGTGCAGGGCTGGCGCGTGGTGGGTTACCGGTTCGACGGCGACGGGATGCTGCTGGACCAGTTCGAGAACCAGGGCCACGGCGCGAACGCCCCGCTGTCGGCCTACCGCCCGCGCCCGTGAGCCTGTGCACCCGCCGCGCCCGGCGCATGGTGCAGCCGGGGCATCCGCAGCGTCAGGCCGGGCGGCCACGGCGTCGGCCGGGCATCCGCGGCGTCAGGCGGGGACCTGCGCGATCCACTGACGGAGGATGGCGGTGAACGCGTCGCGCCGGGACTCCACCGCGGGCAGGTCGGCGAAGGCGACGACCGCCCGGTCGGGTGCGAGGCGGGTGAGCAGCGCATCCGGATCGTCGACGACGATCTCCGGATTCCCCGGCCGTGGCTTCGCTCCCGTGTGCAGCACGACCCGCACCGGGGTGCGGGGCCGCAGGTTGAGCGTGGCGAAGTCATCGGCCAGGGCGAAGCTCGGTGCGTTCCACTTCACCCGCTCGTGCACACGCGGATCGGCGGCCAGGATGACCTCGCGCAGTGCCAGGACCACCTCGCGGTCGGGGTGGTCGAGATCGCTCAGGTACGCATCGATGCCGGGCACGCGCTCAGCGTAGCGGGCTGGGCCTCAGCGCTCGAGGCGCGCCAGGCGCGCGCGGGCACCGAGGAAGACCCCGTACGCGATCAGCCCGATGCCCACCGCGATCAGCACCACGATGCCGAACGGCAGATCGGCCAGCGCCTTCAGCGCGCCGTCCAGTCCCGAGGCCTTCTCCGGGTCGACGGTCAGCGCCGCCACGACGAACAGCACCCCCACCACGCCGAGCGCGATGCCCTTGGCGATGTACCCGACCATGCCGAGCACCACGACTCCGCGTCCGGCCGCGCCGGACGGAACCCGGATGAGCTTGCGGAACGTGCGCCGGATGCCGATCGACACGAACCCCACGCCACCGCCGAACACGGCGAGTCCGATCGCGATCAGCAGGAACACGCCGCCGGGGGTCGACAGCAGCCGGGCGCTCAGCGTCTGGCTGGAGTCGGACGAGCTGGTGGAGCCGCCGAGGGCGAACACCAGGGCGGTGATGCCCAGCGCGATGTAGACCACGCCTTTGCCGGCCTCCGTCGCCCGGCGCCCCCACGTCTTCTTGGCGTCGCCAGCCGTAATGAGGGGCAACTGCACCATCTGCCAGAGGCCGAGCGCGAACAGTCCCACCACGGCGAGCCAGAGCACGAACAGGCCGCCCGGCGTGTCGGAGACGCCGCGGAGCGCGCCGGACTGATCGGCCTCGCCGCCGGACCCGCCCGCCACGGCGATGCCGATCGCGATGGCGCCGATCAGGATGTGCAGCAGTCCGTTGACGGCGTAGCCGCTCCGGGCGAGCACCCGGAAGGCGCGGTTGTCGCTGACGTCGCGGGCAGCGCGTTTCGGGCTCGAATTCATCTGCCCAGCGTGCCACGGGTGACGGCGTTCGGCACGCCGACCGAACAGCACCCGCGTGCGAGCATCCGCCCGGGCGTGGTCAGCGCTTCGAGCGGGCCGAGGCGGGCGGGATGTCGCCCGACAGCCGTGCGGCCACGAGCGCCTCGCTGCGCGAGCCGACGCCGAGCTTGCGGTAGATGTGCCGCACGTGCGTCTTGATCGTGTTGTGCGAGATGAAGAACTGCTGCGACAACTCGCGGAGCGACCGTCCGGCGCCGAGACCGATCAGGATCTCCTGCTCCCGCTCGCTCAGTCGGGCCAGCGGGCCGTCGTCACGGCTCAGGGAGTCGGACAGCTCGAGCAGCAGCTCGCTGACCCGCGGAGGCTGCGGACGGGCGATCGCCGCCGTCACCATCCGCCCGAGCAGCACCGGTGGCAGGTGATAGAGGGCGCGGCGGAACCCGCTGTCGGCGCACAGCAGCATCGCGTAGTCGAAGCTGGAAGCGCTGCGGGACTCGTCGCCGAGCGCGGCGCGGGCGGTGGAGTCGACCAGCAGGGCTTCGATCAGCGAGCCGCGCGAGTGCATCTCGCCGAGCCGCAGGCACTCGGCCACGGCGCCGATGGCCTCCTCGTGCCGGCCCTGGCCGATGAACAGCCAGCCGCTGTAGCGACCGCTGCAGAAGAGGTGCCGTGCGTCGTCGAGCTGGGCGCCGGGCGGCTTCTCGGCGGGGTGGTTGCGGCCGAGCGCGGCCTCGATTCCGACCCGGATGACGTAGGTGAGGGAGTCCAGCAGATGGGCGCCGGTCCAGCGGTGCGCGAGCTGACGAGCGAGGCGGAGCGGTTCGAGAGCCTCGGAGGGCCGACCTCGAACCAGAAGCGTCATCGATGTCACGAGGGCCGAGTAGCTGCGCCACTCCGTTCCGCGCACCGCCCCGTCGAGATCCGGCGCCAATTCGGCGGCGCGGTCGAAGTTGCCGCGGTCGAGCTCCATCAGGGCGAGCGCGAACACCGCCGGGGCGGCGGCCGCCGAGTGCCGCAGGGGGATCTCGCTCGGGTCGTCGGGGTGCTCGGCGGCATCCGCGGCGGCGAAGGCGCGATCGACCCACTCCTGCACCTGGGGGTAGTTCTCGTTCAGCAGGGCGTAGAGCGCGGCCGTACCGTACGCCCGCACGCGCTCGTCGGGCAGCAGCTGCTCACGGGCCATGGCGAGTGCCGGCCCGATCGAGGACTCGTGGTGGTCGAACGCGGCGCGATGCCAGTCGAGGATCGATCGTTCCAGGCGCAGGCGCACCTCCATCCCGATCCGCCAGTCGAACTGTGCGGAGCGGTCCCGCTCCAGATCCTCGCGGAGCCTCTCCAGCAGCTCGTGCGCGCGCTCGAACCGGCCGCGGTGCCGCTGATCCACCGCGAAGACCAGGCGTGCCATCATGTCGTGCGGATGCGCATCCGACCCGGCGCTTCCCGCTGCGGCCGGATGTGCGGCCTCGCGCTCGGCGTCGTGCACGGCGAGCTGACGCTTGGCCTCCGCGAAGTACAGGGTCGACGTGGCGCGCTCGACCGACTCCGCGGCGCTGTAATAGGTGCAGGCGAGACCGGTGAGCAGCCACGGATCGGCCTGCCAGACCCCGGTCGGCAGAGCGCGGATGGTGACGCGGACGAGGGCCGGATCACTGATCACGTACCGCCGCCAGGAGTCGGTGACGAGCGCAGCCGCGTCGGCGGATCGCCCCTCGTCGAGGGCGCTCCGAACCGCGTCACTCCACAGCCGAGCTGGTCGCACCAGTACGCGCACTCCCGTCAAGGGCGCGATCTCCAAGCCGCGTCCCCTCGTCGAATATAAGTCGACAGACCAGCAACCAGGAAATGATGAGAGCTGCGGATCGGGTTCCCCGGGCCCCGCGCCCCGTAGAATCGACGGGTCATGAGCGCACCGTCACCGCATCCCGCAGCCCCCGCCCACCCCTTCTCCGACGCCACCGGATCCGAGGTGCGCGTGCGGTTCTGCCCGAGCCCCACCGGCACCCCGCACGTCGGTCTCGTGCGCACCGCGCTGTTCAACTGGGCCTACGCCCGGCACACCGGCGGCACGCTGGTGTTCCGGATCGAGGACACGGATGCGAACCGCGACTCCGAAGAGAGCTACGAGCTCATCATCGAGGCGCTGAGCTGGCTCGGCCTCACCTGGGACGAGGGTGTGAACGTGGGCGGCCCGCACGGCCCCTACCGCCAGTCGGAGCGTTACGACATCTACCGTGACGTGATCGCCCGCCTGATCGAGTCGGGCCACGTGTACGAGAGCTTCTCGAACGCCGAGGAGATCGACGCCCGCAACGAGGCGGCCGGCCGCTCGAAGCAGCACGGCTACGACAACTACGACCGCGACCTCACCGAGGAGCAGAAGGCGGCGTTCCGCGCCGAGGGCCGCGAGCCCGCGCTCCGCCTGCGGGTTCCGGATGCCGACCTGTCGTTCGACGACCTGGTGCGCGGCGAGATCACCTTCCCGGCGGGCTCCTTCACCGACTTCGTGATCGTACGCCCGAACGGGCATCCGCTCTACACGCTCGTGAACCCGGTCGACGACGCCCTGATGGGAATCACGCACGTGCTGCGCGGCGAAGACCTGCTCTCCTCGACGCCCCGCCAGATCGCGCTGTACCACGCGCTGATCGACATCGGGGTGACCTCGTTCGTGCCCCGCTTCGGGCACCTGCCCTACGTGATGGGGGAGGGCAACAAGAAGCTCTCCAAGCGCGACCCGGAGTCGAACCTGTTCCACCACCGCGACCGCGGCTTCATCCCCGAGGGCCTGGTGAACTACCTGGCGCTGCTCGGATGGTCGCTGGCTCCGGATCGCGACGTGTTCTCGATCGAGGAGATGGTGGCCGCCTTCGACGTGGAGGACGTGCTGCCGAACCCCGCCCGCTTCGACCTCAAGAAGGCCGAGTCGATCAACGGAGACCACATCCGCCTGCTGTCGGAGGAGGACTTCGCCGGGCGCCTGGTGCCGTACCTCGCCGCTGCCGGCGTCGTGTCCCTGCCCGTCTCGGATGCCGACGCCGCGGTGCTCGCCGAGGTCGCGCCGCTCGTGCAGACGCGCATGGCTCTGCTGGGCGAAGCTCCCGAGCTGATGGGCTCGTTCTTCGTCTCCGCCGACGAGCTCACCTACGCCGAGGACGCGCTGGCCGGGCTGCCCGAGAACAGCGGTCTCGTACTGGTCGCCGCCATCGGGGCGGTCGAGAACATTCCCGAATCGGAATGGACCGCCGAGAGCATCCAGAACGCGCTCGCCGCGGCGCTGATCGAGGGGCTCGGGCTCAAGCCGCGCATCGCCTACGGGCCGCTGCGGGTGGCGCTCTCCGGGCGCCGCATCTCGCCGCCGCTGTTCGAGTCGATGGAGATCCTGGGCAAGGCCGAGACGGTCGCGCGCCTCGACGCGCTGGTGAAGTCGCGATGAGCGGGGTGGATGCGGCAGCGTCCGCACATGCGGCTGCGACCGGTACTGCGCCGGGCGCGGCTGCGGAGGTGGCATCCGGCGCCGATCGCTACGACGTCGTCATCATCGGCGGCGGGCCCGCCGGCCTGTCGACGGGCCTCAACCTCGTGCGGGCACGCCGTCGGGTGCTCATCCTGGACAGCAACCGCCCGCGGCACTCGGCCACGCTCGTGTCGCACGGCTTCCTGACGCGCGACGGCGTCTCGCCGCTGGAGCTGCGCGCGCTCGGCCGCGAGGAGTTCGCCGGGTACCCGGATGCCGAGTTCCACCAGGGGCTCGTCGGCTCGGTGACGGCTTCCGCCGGCGGCGGGTTCACGATCACGTCGCGCGGGGTGCGCGGGTCGGCCGATCGGACGATCGAGGCGCCCGTCGTGGTGCTGGCGAGCGGGCTCAGCGAGACGCTGCCGGCGCTGCCGAGCATCCGGGCCTATTACGGCACGAGCCTGCACAGCTGCATCGAGTGCGACGCCTTCGAGAAGAGCGGCGAGGCGCTGGCGCTGATCGGCTCGACGCCGGACCTGGCCGAGCGCGCCCTGCTGATCTCGCAGGTGACCGACGACCTGATCGTGTTCACGGGCGGGTCGCCCGACGCCGTCACGGCCACGGAGGAGGCCGACCTCGTCGCCCGCGGCATCGCGATCGAGCGTCGTCCCCTCGCCGATGTCGTAGGCGACCGGTCGGGCCTCACCGGGGTGCAGCTGGAGGACGGCACGGTCGTTCCCCGCACGGGCGGCTTCGTGCGCCCGCTCTGGTCGGTGCCGCTCGCCTTCGCCGAGACGCTCGGCTTCGAGCAGGACGACGAGGGGCACATCGTGGTGGACGGGCGCGGGGCGACATCCGTACCCGGGCTCTACGCGGTGGGCGACCTCACGCCCCCCGGCCCGCAGCAGCTGATCGTGGCCGCCGGCGCCGGCGCGCGCGTCGCCGCCGCGGTGAACCGCGCCCTCATCGGCTGAGCCGCCCGGATCGGCGCGCGGCGAGTCGACGCCGAGCGCTTAGGCTCAGCAGGTGATGGTTCAGGATCTGTTCGGCGTGCAGGGCGTGGTCGAGGGTGCGGGCGTGTGGGGGCTGCTGATCGTCTGCGCGATCGTGTTCGCCGAGACGGGGCTGCTGATCGGCTTCTTCCTGCCGGGTGACACGCTGCTGTTCTTCACCGGGCTGCTGACGTTCACGGGGGCGATCCCGCTGCCGCTGCCGGTGGTCGTCCTGGCGGTCTTCGTAGCCGCGGTGCTCGGCGATCAGCTGGGCTACCTGATCGGCCTGAAGGCCGGTCCGGGCATCTTCGAGAAGCGCGATTCCGGCTTCTTCAGCCGCAAGAACGTGGAACGCACGCAGTCGTTCTTCGACCGCTTCGGCGGCTGGGCCGTGACGATCGCGCGCTTCGTGGGCGTGGTGCGCACCTTCGCCCCGGTGGCGGCGGGCGTCGGCAAGATGCACTACCTGCACTTCCTCGGCTTCAACGCGCTCGGCGCGGCCATCTGGGCGGCGGCGATCGTCGGCCTCGGCTTCGTGCTCGGCAACATCCCCGAGGTGGCCGCGGTCGTGGAGCAGTACATGGAGTGGGTGCTGATCGGCATCGTCGTGATCACGGTCGGCTCGGCCGTCGTCGCCTACCTCCGCCAGCGCCGGGCCTCCCGCAAAGAGGCCGCCCAGGAGTAGATTGTCGGTCACGGATCCGGTCGACCGGAGGTGACGCGATGACCGAGGCGCAGCATCCCGAGCGGTCGCTCTCGCTGGCGTGGACGCGCGAGTCGGAGGCGGGCGGCGGCGGCCGCGAAGACCTCACGGTGGCGTTCTCGCCCGGCGGATGCGTGGCCGTGGGCCATGTGGTGCTCGCCGATCCGGAGCCCTACGACGTGTACTACCGGGTCGAGTGCGACGACGGATGGCGCAGCCGCTACGTCTCGGTCGCCGAGACGCTGCGCGGCCGCTCCCTCGCGATGCGCTCGACCGGAGACGGCCGATGGGTGAGCGACGACGCCCGGATGCTGCCCGGCCTCGCCGACGCGATCGACGTCGACATCTCGGTCACCCCGTTCAGCAACACCCTCCCCGTGCGCCGGTTGCAGCTGGCGGTGGGGGAGAGCGCCGACATCGTGACGGCGTACGTGGACGTGGCGCTGATGCGGGTGAGCGCCGATCCGCAGCGCTACACCCGGGTGGAGTCGACGGTGTACCGCTACGAGTCGCGCGACTCCGACTTCGTGCGCGATCTGCGGGTGGACGAGGAGGGCTTCGTGCTCGAGTATCCGGGCTGGTTCAGGCGGCTGTGAGCCCGGCCGGGCCGGCCCGCTCGCTGGGCGCCCGCGCTTTTGGATCACCGGTCGGCATGCGCTACCGTGGAGGGTCGGCTCCGGCTTCGGTCGGGGACGGTGGGGTATGGTGTAATTGGCAACACGGCTGATTCTGGTTCAGTTGTTCTTGGTTCGAGTCCAGGTACCCCAGCACTGTAAGGCCCCTCTCGAGGGGCCTTTTTTGTTGCCCTCTTTCGTGGCACACTGGTTCACTAGACGCACAAGTGTTCACGATGCGAACGGAGCGCAGATGATCTCGAAAGTGGTCGACGACACCGCCGAGGCGGTGGCGGGCATCGAAGACGGCTCGACGGTGATGATCGGGGGCTTCGGGCTCGCCGGGCATCCGGTCGCCCTCATCGACGCCCTGCTCGAGCAGGGCGCCACCGGCCTCACCATCGTGAGCAACAACGCCGGCAACGGCGACACCGGGCTCGCGGCCCTGCTGAAGGCGGGGCGGGTGGCGAAGGTGATCTGCTCGTTCCCGCGCCAGAGCGACTCCTGGGTGTTCGACGGCCTCTACCGGGCCGGCGAGCTGGAGCTCGAGCTCGTGCCCCAGGGCAACCTGGCCGAGCGCATCCGGGCGGCCGGTGCGGGCATCGGCGCCTTCTTCACGCCCACCGGCGTGGGCACCCTCGTGGCCGAGGGCAAGGAGGAGCGCACCATCGACGGCCGCGACTACATCCTCGAGTACCCGATCCGCGCCGACTACGCCCTCGTCTCGGCGTTCAAGGCCGACCGGTGGGGCAACCTGGTCTACCGCAAGACCGCCCGTAACTTCGGGCCGATCATGGCCACGGCCGCTCGCACCACGGTGGTGCAGGTCGACGAGGTCGTGGAGCTCGGCGCGCTCGACCCCGAGACGGTCGTCACCCCCGGCCTGTTCGTGGATCGCGTGGTGGCGCTGGGGGAACGGGCCTGGCTGAGCGACGGCCGGTTCGTCGGAGCGGAGGCGGCCTCATGAGCACCGGCATCGACCGGCGTGCTCTCGCCGCACGCATCGCCCAGGACATCCCGGAGGGTGCCGTCGTGAACCTCGGCATCGGCGCCCCCACCCTCATCGCCGACTACCTCCCCGAGGGGCTCGAGATCATCCTGCACACCGAGAACGGGCTGCTCGGCATGGGCCCGGCGCCCGCGCCCGGCCGCATCGATCCCGACCTCATCAACGCCGGCAAGCAGCCCGTCACCGAGCTCACCGGAGCCGCCTACTTCCACCACGCCGACTCCTTCGCCATGATGCGCGGCGGGCACCTCGACATCTGCGTGCTCGGCGCCTTCCAGGTCTCCGAGCACGGCGACCTGGCCAACTGGCACACCGGCGGGCCCGACGCCATCCCGGCCGTCGGCGGCGCCATGGATCTCGCCCTCGGCGCGAAGCAGGTGTTCGTGATGACGGATCTGCTCACCCGCGACGGGGTGTCGAAACTCGTGACGGAGTGCAGCTATCCGCTCACCGGGCGGCGCTGCGTGAGCCGGGTGTACACCGACCGTGCGGTGTTCGAGGTCACCGAGGGTGGCCTCGTCGTGTCGGAGACGTTCGGCGGCACGACGGTGGACGAGCTGCGCGCGATCACCGGGCTCGCGCTCGAGGACGGCGTCGCGCGCGCCTCGGCCGCGTCCGGCGACGCCGCGTCCCACCACGCCGCATCCGGCCACGCCGCATCCGGTGCCTCCACAGACGGGAGCCCCGCATGACCGCCAGCTTCGTCTACGACGCCGTGCGCACGCCCTTCGGCCGGTTCGGCAAGGCGCTCGCCGGGGTGCGACCCGACGACCTGCTGGCGACCGCCCTCCGCGGGGTGCTGGAGCGCCACCCCGATCTCGACCCGGCGGCCGTCGACGACGTGGTGGCGGGCGCCGCCAACCAGGCCGGCGAAGACAACCGCGACGTCGCCCGGATGGCCGTGCTGCTCGCGGGACTGCCGACCTCGGTGCCCGGCGTCACCGTCAACCGGCTCTGCGGATCGAGCGTGCAGGCCGTGATGGATGCCAGCCGGGCGGTCGAGACCGGCGATGTGCAGCTCGTGCTCGCGGGCGGCGTGGAGTCGATGAGCCGGGCGCCCTGGGTGCTCGCCAAGCCCGAGCGCGCCTACCCGGCGGGCGACGAGCGCCTGCACTCGACGACCCTCGGCTGGCGGCTGGTCAACCGGCGCATGCCCGAGGAGTGGACGATCTCGCTCGGCGAGTCGAACGAGCGCCTCGCGGAGCGCTTCGGCATCACCCGCGAGGAGCAGGACGCCTACGCCGCCGCCAGCCACGTGAAGGCGGCCGCCGCGTGGGACGCCGGCCTCTACGACCCGGAGATCGTGCCGGTTCCCGGTGTGACGCTGACGCGCGACGAGGGCATCCGGCCCGACGCCACCGCCGCGTCGCTGGCCGCGCTCACGCCGGCCTTCCGCCCCGACGGCAGCATCACGGCCGGCAACGCCTCGCCGCTGAACGACGGCGCCTCGATGCTCGTCATCGGCTCGGAGTCCGCTCCGATCGACGCCGAACCGCTGGCCAGGATCATCGGCCGGGCCGCCGCCGCGGTCGACCCCGACGTGTTCGGCATCGGCCCCGTCGAGGCCGTGAACCGGGCGCTCGCGAACGCCGGCAAGACCTGGGCCGACGTCGACGTGGTGGAACTCAACGAGGCTTTCGCGGCGCAGTCCCTGGCGTGTCTCCGGCTCTGGCCGGAGCTGGATCCCGCCATCGTGAACATCCACGGCGGCGCCATCGCGATCGGCCATCCGCTCGGCGCCTCGGGCGGGCGGATTATCGGGCATGCAGCACACGAACTGGTGCGCCGCGGCGGCGGTGTGGCGGTGGCGGCGATCTGCATCGGGGTGGGGCAGGGCCTCGCGGTGGTGCTCGAGCGCTAGCCCGGAACGATGCGACTAGCCTGAGACGATGCGAGAGGATGCGGGCGAGCCGGGCGGCGGCTTCGTGCAGTCGCTCGCACGCGGTCTGGCGGTGATCACGGCGTTCGACGCCGAGCGGCCCGAGATGACGCTGAGCCAGGTGGCCGCCGTGACCGGGCTGAGTCGGGCGACGGCCCGCCGGTTCCTGCTCACGCTCGTCGAACTCGGCTACGTGCGCTCCGACGGCCGGCTGTTCGCCCTCACCCCCCGGGTGCTCGAGCTCGGCTACAGCTTCCTCGGCGGCCTCGGGCTGCCCGAGATCGCGCAGCCGCACCTCGAGCGGCTCTCCCGGGAGCTCGGCGAGTCCACGTCGGCGTCGGTGCTCGACGGCCCCGACATCGTCTACGTCGCGCGCGTGCCCACGCGGCGCATCATGACCGTCGGCATCACCATCGGCACCCGCTTCCCCGCCTACGCCACCTCGATGGGGCGGGTGATGCTCGCCGCGCTGCCGGCCGACGAGCGCGCCGCCCGGCTCGCGCATCCGGAGCCCGTCGCCTTCACGGCCAGCACCCTCACCTCGGCCCCTGCACTCGAGGCCGAGATCGCCCGGGTGCGCGAGCAGGGCTGGTCGATCGTCGACCAGGAACTGGAGAACGGGCTGCGCTCGGTGGCCGTTCCGGTCGTCCGGGCGGGTCGCGTGGTCGCCGCCGTCAACGTCTCGGCCACCGGATCGTCGAGCCTGGAACGGATGCGCGAGGTCTTCGTGCCCTCGCTGCTCGCGGTGGCCTCGGCGATCGGCCGCGAACTGGAGCACTCCCGGCCCGATGCGGGGCCGTTCGCCTGAGTCGCCGACGGCGCCCGGCGGCCTAGTCTGGAGGTCGCGGCGGTGCGCCGCGGGTGGACGGAGAAGACGATGACCGAACTCATTCCGGCGGAGTACGCGCCCCTGCTCGAGCAGCCCAACTACGGGCACCTGGGCACGATCCGGCCCGACGACACCGTGCAGGTGAACCCGATGTGGTTCCTGCGCGACGGGGACACCCTCCGCTTCACGCACACGACCAAGCGGGCGAAGTACCGCAACCTGCAGCACAACCCCTCGATGAGCCTGTCGGTGATCGACCCCGAGAACCCGTTCCGGTACATCGAGGTGCGGGGCACGCTGGTGGCCGTCGAGCCCGACCCGACCGGGGCCTTCTACGTGGTGCTCGGCCGCCGGTACGGCAACCCCGAGCAGACGCCGCCGCCGGACTCGCCCGACCGGGTCGTGCTGGTGATGCAGATCGAGAAGTTCACGGCGCAGTAGTCGCGATGACAGACGCAGAGTACACACGCAACTGGGCCGGGAACGTCGCCTACCGCGCCGAGCGCTTCGCCCGCCCGACCTCGCTCGAGGCACTGCCCGAGATCGTGAGCGAGAACGCGCGGGTGCGCGTGGTCGGGTCGCGGCACTCGTTCAACGACCTGGCCGACACCGAGGGGGTTCAGGTCTCCCTGGCCGAGGTGGCCGTCGACCTCGAGCGCGACCTCGTGGTCGACGCGGCGGCCGGCACCGCCCGCGTGCCCGCCTGGCTGCGCTACGGCGACATCGCCGAGCCCCTGACCGAGCGCGGGTTCGCCCTGCCGAGCCTGGCCTCGCTCCCGCACATCTCGGTCGCGGGCGCCGTCGCCACGGGCACCCACGGCTCGGGCGACCGGCTCGGATCGCTCGCGACCCAGGTCGTGGCGATCGAGCTGATCGACGGGCGCGGCGAACAGCGCACGCTCCGGCGCGGCGAGCCCGACTTCGACGGCGCCGTGGTGTCGCTCGGCGCGCTCGGGATCGTCACCCACCTCACGCTCGCCGTCGAGCCCGCCTACGAGGTGGCGCAGACGGTGTACCAGGGTGCCCGCTGGGATCGCGTGCTGGCCGACTTCGACCGCGTGACCTCCGCGGGCGACAGCGTGAGCCTGTTCACCACCTGGCGGAGCGCCGAGCTGATCGACCAGTGGTGGGTGAAGTCGCGGGTCGGGGGCGACCCTCGCGAGCTGCCCGAGATCGGCGCGGTGGCGTCATCCGTCCAGCTGCATCCGATCCCCGGCATCGACGGCGACCCGTGCACGCCCCAGCTCGGCGTCGCCGGGCCCTGGTACGACCGGCTGCCGCACTTCCGGCTCGGGTTCACGCCCTCGGCCGGCGACGAGATCCAGACCGAGTACCTCGTCGCCCGGGAGGACGCGCCCCGCACGATCGCCGCCCTGCAGGGTCTGGCCGAGCGGATCGCACCCGTGTTGCAGATCGCCGAGGTGCGCACCGTGGCCGCCGACGAGCTGTGGCTGAGTCCCGCCTCGGGGCGCGACGTGGTGGCGTTCCACTTCACCTGGCATCCGGATGCTGCGCCCGTTCTCGCCGTGCTCCGCGAGATCGAGGCGGTGCTGCCCGACTCGGCCCGCACCCACTGGGGCAAGGTCTTCGACCGCTCGGACTGGCTGTCGCGCTACCCGCGCGCCGGCGACTTCCGTCGCCTCCGGGCCGCCTTCGACCCCGAGGACCGCTTCGTCAACGCCTACCTGCGCCGGCTCGGCCTGGACTGACGCGCCCGGGGCGGCGCTGCCGAGATGCCAGAACTGTCGTCATGATCCTCGCCTCTCGTCAGTCGCCGAGCGCGCCGAGCGGTCAGGGCTGCTCGAGCGAGGCGGCGGCCTGCCGGAAGATCTCGCGCATCCACACGTGCTCGGGATCGCGGTCGTGCACCGGATGCCACCAGAGCGCGTTCAGGATGGGCGTAGCGTCGAACGGTAGCCCAACAGTGCGCACGCCGGGCAGCGCCGCCACGAGCGGAGCCAGCGCCGTCTGGATGAGCCCGATGCGCCGCGTGCCGACCACGAAGTGCGGCAGGGCGAGGAAGCTCTCGACCACCGCCTCGGTGTGCGGCTCGATGCCGAGCTGCTGCACCTGCCGCACGGCCGAGGTGAAGGCGGAGCGGGACTGGTAGGTGGTGACCCAGGGCAGCTCGGCCATGTTCTGCATGGTCAGCGTCTCGCCCACCGCGTCGTTGTCGTCGGCGACGACCGCCACCCACTGGTCGTGCCACAGGTCGTCATAGGGCAGATCGACGATGAACCCGTGCGGGATGATCAGGCCGTCGGCCGCCCGCAGACGGTTCGCGGCATCCTCGACGATGAACGGATTGTGCAGCACGAAGCGGAAGCGCACCCCCGGAGCGATGTTCGCTGCGAGGTCGGAGACCGCCTTCGCGATCGTGGCGAATCCGTAGTCCGAGCCGAACACCGTGAACTCCCGGGTGGAGCCGGCCGGGCTCCAGCTGGTCTGGCTCTCGAACACGCGGCGGGAGGCCTCGAGGGCGATGGTCGTCAGCTCCGTGAGCCGGATGGCGAGCGGGGTGAGCTCGTAGTTGTTGCCCTGGCGGGCGAGCAGCGGATCGTCGAAGTGCGAACGCAGGCGCGCCAGCGAGGCACTGAGGGCGGGCTGGCTGAGCCGCAGGCGCTCGGCGGCCCGGGTGACGCTCCGCTCGGTGAGGAGCGCATCCAGCGACACCAGCAGATTGAGGTCCAGACGGGACAGCAGACGTTCATCGGTCACGGCGGTGTGATCCTTCGGTCGGGGTCTTCGCCGCCATTCTTGCATAAACGACACTGATGACGACCATAGTCAGACTGTCATTCCCTGATACCCACCACGGCGTCGATAGTGGGGGAAGGGCCGACGGAGGCCCGCAGAAAGGGTCGACGATGATCAAGCTCCTCTCCCACCTCTCGTACGTGGCGATCACCTCGCCCGACGTCGAAGCGTCGGTCGAGTTCTACGTGAACCAGGTCGGACTGACCGTGGTCGATCGCCAGGACGGCGCCGTGTATCTTCGCTGCTGGGGCGACTACTACCGCTACAGCGTGGTCGTCGTGCCGGGCGACGAGCCCTCGCTCGCCACCATGGCCTGGCGCACCTCGAGCCCCGAGGCGCTGGAGGAGGCCGCGAAGCGACTCGAGGCCGCCGGGGTGGAGGGCGAATGGTTCGACGGCGTCTCGATCGGCCGCGCCTACCGCTTCACCGGGCCGTGGGGCCACAGCATGACGCTGCACTGGGACGTCGAACGCCACCAGGCCGCCGGGCACGTCGCCTCGATCTTCCCCGACCGCCCCGAGAAGCGCTCCACGGTCGCCGGCGCCCCGCGCCAGCTCGACCACGTGACCGTCGCTACGAGCGACGTCGACGCCTTCGCCGCCTGGTACAACGACGTGCTCGGCTTTCGCATCATGGCCCGCACCGTTCTCGACGAGGCGCCGATCTCGGTGTTCTCGGTGCTCACCACCAACGAGAAGTCGCACGACCTCGGCGTGGTGCTCGACGGCTCGAGTCGCGCCGGCCGCGTGAACCACTACGCCTTCTGGGTCGACACCCGTGAAGAGCTGCTGATCGCCGCCGACGTGCTGATGGAGAACGGCACGCCGATCGAGTACGGCCCGTCGATCCACGGCATCGGCGAACAGAACTTCCTCTACTACCGCGAGCCCTCCTCGCTCCGGATCGAGCTGAACACCGGCGGCTACCGCAACTACGTGCCCGACTGGACGCCCAACACCTGGAAGCCCTCGCTCGGCTCGAACAACCTGTACCGCAACGGCGCCATGCCGATGTCGATGACCGAGTCGTTCCCGCCGGCCGACGGCCCGAGCGCCACTGAGGAGGGCGTGCCCGACGAGATCAAGGACGCCCTCCTCAACCCCTACGCCACGCAAGGTCGCGGCTGATGGCCTTCGGTGAACTGCCCGACGCCGCCTTCTCGCTCGTGCGGGTGACGGTTCCGGATGCGGCCGAGCCGCGCGTCGGGCTGGTCGTCGGCGACCGGGTCACCCTGCTGAACGACGACGAACTCGGTGCCGGCGGTCTGAACGGGTTCCTCGAATCGCCGGACTGGGATCGCCTCGCGGCGATCGCCCGCGCGGGCGACGAGCGGCGGTGGACGGAGCTGGCGGACGTGACCTTGACGGCACCCGTCGCTCCGCGGCAGGTGCTGCAGACCGGTGCGAACTACCGCACACACGTCATCGACCTCGTGGTCTCCGGTCTCGCGCCCGACGACCCGCGCTCGCCCGAGGAGGCTCGCGCTTGGGCCGGCCGGATGATGGACGACCGGCGGGAGAACGGCGAGCCGTACTTCTTCATCGGCCTTCCGGCCTGCGTCGTCGGCCCCGACGAGCCGCTCGCCCTGCCGTCGTACAGCGAGAAGCACGACTGGGAGCTCGAGCTCGCGGTGGTGATCGGAGCCCGCGCCTTCCGGGTCTCGCGCGAGGAGGCGATGGATCACGTCGCCGGCTACACGATCGTCAACGACATCACCACCCGCGACCTCGTGTTCCGCAAGGACATGAAGGAGATCGGCACCGACTGGTACCGCGGCAAGAACGCCCCGGGCTTCCTGCCCACCGGGCCGTTCCTGGTGCCCGCGCCGTTCGTCGACCCCGCAGCCCTGGGCATCCGGCTCGACCTGAACGGCGACACGATGCAGGACGCCTCCACGAGCGACCTGCTCTTCGACATCCCGGCCCTGGTGTCGGGAGCGTCGCAGACCATGCCGCTGTTGCCCGGCGACCTGCTGCTCACGGGCAGCCCCGCCGGCAACGGGGCGCACTGGGGCCGCCTCCTGCGCGCGGGCGACGAGATGGTCGGCTCGATCGAGGGGCTCGGCCGCCAGACGGTTCGCTGCGTGGCGGAGGCGGCCTGATGACGCGGCCGGCTCAGAACCCCACCGAGAACCCCGCCGAGCTCGACCGCTCCGACCCCGCATCGGAGATCGCCCGGGCCGCCGAGGCCTTCCGCAACTGGGGCCGCTGGGGCGCGGACGACGCGCTCGGCACCCTCAACCTGATCGACGGCGCGAAGCGGATCGAGGCCGCCGCGCTCGTGCGCGAGGGCCTCTCGGTGTCGCTGGCGCAGAGCTTCGACATGAACGGCCCGCAGAAGGGCTGGCGGCGGCGCACCAATCCGGTGCACACCATGCTCGACACGGGAACGGATGCCGAGCGCGGCAACCAGGGGTTCCCGCACGGCATCGGCGGAGCCGACGACATCGTGGCGATGCCCCTGCAGTGCTCCACGCAGTGGGACGGGCTCGGCCACATCTTCGATCACGGCCGGGCCTGGAACGGCCGCGCCGCGGGCGACGTGGTGACCAGCGAGGGCGACCTCGTGACCGGCATCGAGCACGCGGCCTCGGCCATCGTGTCGCGCGGCGTGCTGCTGGATGTCGGCCGGTTCCTCGAGCCCGGGTCGGGCGAGCTCGCCGACGGCTACGCCATCACCGTGGCCGATCTCGAGGGGTGCATCATCGCTCAGGGCGCGAGCAGCCGGGTGGGCGCGGGCGACATCGTGCTGGTGCGCACCGGCCGGCTCGCCCGGGCGCGCCGCGAGGGCTGGGGCGACTACGCCGGAGGCGACAGCCCCGGTCTGTCGTTCACGACGGCCGGCTGGCTGCACCGCAGCGACATCGCGGCGATCGCCACCGACACCTGGGGGTTCGAGGTGCGGCCGAACGAGTTCGACGTGGCCTTCCAGCCCCTGCACCAGGTGGCCATCCCGAACATCGGCCTCACCATCGGCGAGATGTGGGACCTCGACGAGCTCGCCCGGCTGTGCCGGGATCGAGCCCGCTACGACGTCCTGCTCGCGGCCCCGCCGCTGCCCATCACGGGCGCGGTCGGCTCGCCGATCAATCCCGTCGCCGTGCTCTGACGACGCCGGCAGGCCCGCCGCATCACCGCATCACCGCATCACCGCATCACTCCGGAACAGAGAGGTTCTGACAATGACCGAGGACACCAAGTGACCGCCGTACGAACGGTGGCGATCGCGGGCAGCGGCGCCTCCGGCATGGCCGCCGCCATCCTGCTCGCGCAAGGAGGCGTCGAGGTCGACGTCTTCGAGCTGCGGGGCGGGCTGAACGAACACGGCTCCGGCATCACGCTGCAGGGCAACGCCCTGCGCGTGCTCGACCGGCTGGGGGTGTGGAACGAGGCGCGCGAGCTCGGCCATCCCTTCGAGGGGCTGTCGCTCCGGGCGCCCGGCCCCGACGCCCCGGTGGTCGCCGAACTGCCCGAGGTGAAGACCGGCGGGCCCGACTACCCCGCGGGGATGGGGATGTACCGTCCCGACCTGGCCCGGGTGCTGCTGCGCCGCGCCGAGGAGCTCGGGGTGCGCGTGCACTTCGGCGCCCCCGTCACGAACCTCGTTCAGACGGCCGCGGGCGTCGAGCTCGAGATCGCCGACGCGCCCGCGGGCACCTTCGACCTGCTCATCGGCGCCGACGGTGTGCACTCGCTGGTGCGCTCGCTGGTCGGCATCCCGACCCGGCCCGAGCCCACCGGCATGGGCATCTGGCGCACCTTCGTGTCGCGGCCCGCCGAGGTGGAGCACACCGAGCTCTACTACGGCGGCCCCTCCTACATCGCCGGGTACACGCCCACGGGCGACGACACGATGTACGCGTTCCTGGTGGAGAAGGCGCAGGACCGCGCCGGCGTCACCGAGGCCGAGGCCGTCGAGATCATGCGGCAGCAGTCGCTGGCCTACGGCGGTCCGTGGGAGTCGATCCGCGCCGACCTCGAGGCCGGATCCCGGGTGAACTACACCTGGTTCACCGCGCATGTGGTGCCGGCGCCCTGGAACCGCGGGCGCGTGGTCGTGATCGGCGACGCCGCCCACAGCTGCCCGCCCACCATCGCGCAGGGCGCAGCGCAGGCGCTGGAAGACGCCCTCGTTCTGAGCGAACTGCTGCTCGCCGCCGACGAGCTCGACGACGAGCTGTGGACCCCCTTCCACGCCCGCCGCATCCCGCGGGCGACCGCGGTGGTCGAGGCCTCCGTGCAACTCGGGCGATGGCAGCTCGAGGCCGATCGCGAGGCCGACGCCCCGGGCCTGCTGTTCGGCATCGCGCACCGGATGGCGGAACCCGCATGATCACCGACGTGCACGCGCACCTGCTGCTTCCTCAGCTGCACGCGGCCGTGGAGAGCCGCGACCCGGCGGGTGCGGCCGAGGCCGCCGCGCTCGAGCGCCGCCGCAACGGCCTGCCGAGCCTGGAGGCGTCAGGCCGGATGATCGGGGAACGCTTCGCGAAGCTCACCGACCTCGGCACGCGGCTCGCCGCCATGGACGCCCAGGGCGTGCAGCGCCAGTGGGTGAGCGCCTCGCCGAGCCACTTCTACCCCTGGGCGAACGAGGGACTCGCGGTGTGGACCGCCGCCGAGGCGAACCGACTGATCGCCGAGCACGTGGCCCAGGCATCCGGTCGGCTCACCGGCCTCGGCCTGGTACCGCTGCAGCATCCGGCCCGCCTGGTGGAACTGCTCGACGACGCGGTGCTCGGCCGCGGGCTCGCCGGTGTGGAGATCTCGTCGTTCGCGGGCGACGTCGAGCTCTCGGATGACCGCCTGGAGCCGTTCTGGGCCCGGGCCGCCGAGCTCGGCGCGGTGGTGTTCCTGCATCCTTTCGGGTGCAGCCTCGACGAGCGCCTGGACCGGTTCTACCTGGCCAACACGGTGGGGCAGCCGGCCGAGAACGCGGTGGCGCTCTCGCACCTCATCTTTTCGGGGGTGCTCGACCGGCATCCCGGGCTCCGCCTGGTGGCGGCGCACGGCGGCGGCTACCTGCCCACCGTCATAGGCCGTTCCGATCACGCCTGGCGGGTGCGGCCCGAGGCGCGGCAGTGCGCGCACGAGCCCTCGAGCTACCTCACGAAGCTCTGGTACGACACGGTCGTGCACGACGAGCGCACGCTCCGCGCGCTGATCGAGGTGGCCGGGGCGTCACGGGTGCTGCTCGGCAGCGACTTCCCGTTCGACATGGGGCTCGAGGATCCCGTCGCCACGGTGCGGGCGGCCGGGCTGCCCGACGAGGTGCGGGATGCCGTGCTCGGTGAGAACGCCGAGGCACTCCTGCCGGGCGGGGTGCGCTCATGAGGATCGCACGCTGGCGGCACGGGGATGTGCGGGGTGACGGGTTCGTCGTCGGCGACGAGGTGATCGGCTTCGCCGACGGCTCCACGGTGGCCGAGGTCCTGGCCGCCGGCCTCGACGCCGCCCGAGTGCTCGAACGCGAGACGGCACAGGCGCACGCGCTGGGACGGGTATCGGGGGTGCTTCTCCACGAGGTGACCCTGCTCGCCCCGCTGGTGCCCGCCACCATCCGCGACTTCGTGGCGTTCGAGGAGCACGTCGAGGGCGTCAGCGCCTCCGTCGACGGCCGCAGCGAGGTGGTGCCCGAGTGGTACGAGGCCCCCACCTTCTACTTCACGAACCCGCACACGGTGCGGGCGAGTGGCGAGACCGTGCGGCCGCCCGAGACGGCGCGGCTCGACTTCGAGCTCGAGCTCGCCGCCGTGATCGGGGGCGTGCCCGGCCGGCCGGGAGAGAACCTCACGGTCGACGAGGCGGGTTCGCACATCTTCGGCTACACCGTGATGAACGACTGGTCGGCCCGCGATCTGCAGTCCCGTGAGATGAAGGTGCGGCTCGGCCCCTGCAAGGGCAAGGACTTCGCCACGACCCTGGGCCCGTGGATCGTGACCGCCGACGAGCTGGAGGGTTTCGTCGACGACGAGGGTTTCCTCGCGGTGCGGGCCGAGGTGCTCGTGAACGGCGCCCTGATCGGCCACGACCTGGTGTCGAACATGGGCTGGCCCTTCGCGGCTCTGGTGGCCTACGCCTCCCGCAACTCCGTGGTGGTGCCGGGCGATCTGCTGGGCTCCGGCACCGTCGGCAACGGCGGATGCCTCGCCGAGCTCTGGGGGAGGACCGGCGGTCTCACGCCGCCGCCGCTCGTGGCGGGTGACGAGGTGCGGATGGTGATCGAGGGCGTCGGCGAGATCGTGAACGTGGTCGGGCATCCGCTCGCCGCCCCCGCGATCGGCCACGCCTCGCTCCGCAGCCGGTCCCGCACCCGCTGAGGCGCACCCGCTGTACGAATCAGCCCCCATCACCGCCGAGCGGGATGGGGGCTGAAGCGTGTTCGCGGCGGGTGGCTCAGTGGGCGGCCACCACCGGGGTGCGCGTCACCGCGGCCGACCGGGAGAGCACGAGGGCGAGCACGACCGCGAGCACCAGGGCGGCCACCCCCAGCGCGCCGAGCGCGGCCGGCAGGGTGCCCACTCCGCCCTGGAGGGCGAGGATGAGGAGCGGGCAGGCGAACTGGCCGAAGAAGAGGAAGCCGGTCCAGAGGCCGGTGCCCCGGCCGCGCTGCTCGAACGCGAGCCCCGAGATCGCCCAGGTGACCAGGGTCGGGAGCAGGATGCCGTTGCCGAACGAGGTGATGATCGCCCCGACGACGGCGACGGGCGTCGAGGGCGCGAACCAGATCACCACCAGTCCGATCCCGCCGAGCCCGAGGGCGATCGGCAGCAGTCGGTGGGCTCCGAAGCGCGCGATCCAGCGGAACAGGATGGCGCCGATCGCCGTCGCCAGCGAGGCCGCGGCCGTCACCGCGCCGATCACCGCCACCTCGGTGATGCCTTGCCCGGCGAGCACGTAGGGCATCTCGACGATCAGCGAGTAGAACAGGATGCCGCCGAACAGCGTGACCGCGAGCGGCAGGGCCAGCGCACGCCACGGGATCGGGGGCAGCTTCGCCTTCACTCCGGAGGCGGCCCTCTGCACCCGCGGCTGCCAGATCAGGAACGCGACCGGGACCACCAGCACGAGGCTCACGGCGTAGAGCCAGAACGGCGTGCGCCATCCGTTCGCCCCCAGAGCGCCGCCGAGCACGAAGAAGGCGGTCGCCGCCAGGGAGGTGACGACCGTCTGCAGCCCGAAGTACTTGTTCCGCCGCGCTCCGACGAAGTAGTCGGCGAGCAGGGTGGTGCAGCAGGTCATGATGGCGGCCTCGGTGATGCCGACGCCGACGCGGCTGATCACGATGCCCCCGAGGCTGTCGAGGTAGAGGGGCGCGGTGCCCAGCAGGGCGTAGGCGATCAGGGCCACGACGAGCAGGCGCTTACGGCCCAGCCGATCGACGATGGCACCCGCGAAGGGCGCGATCAGGGCGATCATCAGCGCCGGGATGGTGAGCACGAGGGGCACGAGGGCGTCGGATCCCGGCACCGACGCGAAGACGCCGGTGAGGGTGGGGAGGATCGGCGCCAGCAGCACCGCGCCGAGCACGGGGAGGCAGCTGCCGATCAGCAGCAGCACCCCCTGGATCGTGGTGGCGGGTCTGCCGGTGACGGGATTGACCACCGCGTCGCGCACGGTGCGCGGAGCGTCGGTGAGTGAGGCGCTGTTCGTCATTGAACACCCTTTCTGGACGGTTACCCGATGGTGGTCGCGCGGTGGTTCATCAGGGAAGACGCTTTAGGGGATACGGCTGATAGCTCCCGTTTATAGTGCCCGTGGCTGTCGGGCCGGCGGCCAGCCGGTGTACGCCTCGGCCAGATAGGTGCGGCCGGCCTCGGACTCGACCACGGTGCGCAGCTCGCCGAGCTGCCGCCGGCGGTCGAAGTCGCCGGCATCGGGGGCCGTGTGCAGCAGGCTCGTCATCCACCACGAGAAGTGCTGGGCCTTCCAGATGCGGTCGAGGGCCCGCTCGGCGTAGGTGTCGATGAGCCGCTCGTCGCCCTCGCCGAGCAGCGCGCGCAGGGCCTCGGCCAGCAGCACGACGTCGGCGACGGCGAGGTTCATGCCCTTGGCGCCGGTGGGCGGCACCGTGTGCGCGGCGTCGCCGACCAGGGCCACCCGGCCGCGGCGCAGCTCGTGCGCCACGAAGCTGCGGAAGCGCAGCACGTCGCGCTGGATGATCGGGCCCTCGTTCAGGGTCGTGCCGGGCACCCGTGCCTGCAGGGCGTCCCAGATCTCGGCGTCGCTCGGCGCGGCCGCGTCGGCGTCGGGGTCGCACTGGAAGTACATCCGCTGCACCTGGGGGCTGCGCTGGCTGATCAGGGCGAAGCCCTGGTCGGAGTTGCTGTAGATGAGCTCCCGGGCGCTCGGCGGCGCCTCGCACAGGATGCCGAACCAGGCGAACGGGTACTCCCGCAGGTAGGCGCCCGAGCGCGAGCCGGTGACGGCGGCGCGCACGACGCTCCGCGATCCGTCGGCGCCCACCACGAAGTCGGCGTCGATCCGCAGCGGCTCGCCCTGCGCATCCGTGGCGACGACCGCCGGGTGCAGCGCGTTCGAGTCGTCGACGCCCTGGACCGTCGCGCCGAAACGGATGTCCTGACCGGCACCGAGCCGGAGCGCGAGCAGGTCTTTCAGCACCTCGTGCTGCGGGTAGAGCCAGACACTGCGGCCCACCAGGGAGGGGAAGTCGATGCGGTGGCCCTCGCCGCCGGAGTCGCCGAAGCGCAACTCGATGCCGTCGTGCCGGTGGCCGACGGTGTCGACGCGGGTGGCCGGATCGATCGCGCGCAGCAGATCGACGGTGCCCTGCTCCAGGATGCCGGCGCGGATGGTCGACTCGATCTCGGCGCGCGAGCGGGAGTCGACGATCACCGACTCGAGGCCGGCGTCGGCCAGCAGCTGGGACAGGACGAGCCCGGCGGGCCCGGCGCCGACGATGGCGACGCGGGTGCGGATGGTGGTGGACATGGCGTCTCCTTCGACGATGGTGCCGCCATTGTGCGAGGCGGGTGCGCATCCGGAGTCCATGATTCCCGATGATCGGGAATCCGCGTCAGGAGCGGTAGCCGAGCGAGCGGGCGATGTCGACGGCCGCCCGATGCAGCTCCACGACCGCGAAGGCGGGCTCCGCGTCGCGGGGCAGCACCACCGAGAGGGCGGCGATCACGCTCCCGGTCTCGTCGCGCACGGGGACGGCGATTCCGGTCGACACCTCCTCGATGGAGCCCGGCGCGATGGCGTGGCCGAGCTGCCGCACCTCGGCGAGTTTGCGGCGAACGGCCTCCGGATCGCTCAGGGTCGCCCGGGTGAACGGCGCCAGCCGTGACGAGAGCACCCGTTCCTGCAGATCGGGCGCCCCGAACGCGAGCAGCACCAGGCCGGAGCTCGAGGCGTGCAGGGGCAGCCGGCCGGCCACGCGGGTGATGTTCGAGCCGGAGTCGGGGCTGCTGAGACGTTCGAGGAAGAGCGCCTCGTCCTGCTCCAGGATGGCGAGCTGGGTGTGCTCGCGCACCCGCGACTGCACCCGCTCCATGAACGGCATCGCGGCCTGGCGCAGCCGGAGCGCGTGCGAGGAGCGGGTCGACAACTCCCAGAGCCGCATGCCGATGCGCACCCGGCGCTCCTCGTCGCGCTCCAGCAGTCCGGCCTCGACGAGCTCGTTCACGATGCGGTGCGCGGTGGAGCTCGGCAGGCCGGCGCGGCGGCCGATCTCGGTGGCGGTCTGCACCGTGCGGGTGGGGGTGAAGGTGTCCAGGATGCGTACCAGGCGGTCGGTCGCGGAGTCGCCCGTGGGGGAGTTGGCCATGCTCCAGGATGCCACGCCTGCGCCATCGTTCCCATTCATCGGGAAGACTTCACATCCGGTCCGCCCGATGCCCCACCATGGATCCATCCCGTTCCGAGGCGTCGAAGGAGACACCGTGACCGCACCGACCGCCGTGGCTCCCGAGAGCCTGCTGGCCGCGCCCGACCAGGCCTCGCAGCGCGAGATCACCGCCGAGATCGGCGAACGGCACGCCGAACTGGCCCGCCGTGAACAGGCCGGGGAGAGCATCCGGTCGACGGTGCACGACTTCCCGCCGTATCGATCCAGCCTTCTGCGGCACCCCACCAAGAACCTCAAGCTGGTCGATCCCGAGACCATCGAGCTGCTGTCGCCCGCCTTCGGGCAGCGCGACGTGGCGGCGGTCGAGAGCGACCTCACCGTGCAGCACGCGGGGGAGCCGCTGGGCGAGCGGATGACCGTGCGCGGCCGCCTCACCGACTCGTGGGGCCGGCCCCTCGCGAACCAGCTGATCGAGATCTGGCAGGCCAACTCGGCCGGCCGGTACATCCATCAGCGCGACCAGCATCCGGCGCCGCTCGACCCGAACTTCACCGGGGCGGGGCGGGCCGTCACGAACGCCGCCGGCGAGTACGCGTTCACCACGATCAAACCCGGCCCGTATCCGTGGAAGAACCACGTCAACGCCTGGCGGCCCGCGCACATCCACTTCTCCGTCTTCGGCAGTTCGTTCACGCAGCGGCTGGTGACGCAGATGTACTTCCCGGGCGACCCGCTGTTCGCGCTCGATCCCATCTTCAACTCCATCTGGCGGCCGAAAGACCGGGAGAGCCTGATCGGCGTCTACGACCACGACCTCACCTCGCCCGAGTGGGCCACGGGGTATCGTTTCGACATCGTGGTCGACGGGCCGGATGCCACGTGGTTCGAGAACGAGAACGAGAGCGAGTGACCGTGTCCGTTCCCGCACGCACCCTGCGGCCGACGCCCGGCCAGACGGTCGGCCCGTTCTTCGCCTACGGCCTGGCGTATGAGCGGATGAACCAGGTCGTCGATCCCTATGCTCCCGGTGCCGTGCTGCTCGGCGGCACGGTCTTCGACGGGGCGGGCGACCCGGTGCCCGACGCCTTCGTGGAGATCTTCGGTGCCGATCCGGACGGGGTCGTACCGCGCTCCCGGGGCGCGTTCCGGCGTGACGACCACACGTTCACCGGCTTCGGCCGGGCCTTCACGAACGACGACGGCCGCTACGAGTTCTTCACCCGCGCTCCCGGGGCCGCACCGGGCCGGGCCGCGTTCTTCGCCGCCATCGTCTACGCCCGTGGGCTGCCCGACAAGCTGCACACCCGCATCTACCTGCCCGACGACGCCGCCGCTCTGGCGGCCGATCCGTTCCTCGCCTCGCTCGACGCGGGGGAGCGGGCGACGCTCGTCGCCTCGCGCGCGGCCGACGGTCAGCTGCACCAGGACATCCGCCTGCAGGGCGAGGGGGAGACGGTGTTCCTTGCCTTCTGACGCCTTCGACCGCGGACTGCTCGCGCCGGTGACGGTGGGGCACGACGACCTCGTCTCCGACGACGCCGTGTACGCCGCCCTCGTGGAGGCCGAACTCGGGCTGGTGCGGGCCTGGTCGGCGATCGGTGCCCTCCCCGCCGAGACGGCCGGGGCGATCGGCGCCGCGTGGGGTCCGGATGCCGAGGCCGTGCCTGGAGCCGGGACCGTGCTCGGGGCCGGGTCTGCGGCCGGGGCCGGGTCCGGGTCTGCGGCCGGGGCCGGGTCTTCGCTCGCGATCGACGTGGCCGGGCTCGCGGAGGCTGCGATCGACGGTGGCAACCCCGTGATTCCGCTCGTGGGTCTGCTCAAGGGGGCGCTCCCGGCCGACGAGCGCCGCTGGGTGCACCGCGGCGCCACCAGCCAGGACGTGCTCGACACCGCGCTCATGCTCGTCGCACGCCGGGCGGTCGACGCCGTCGTCGTCGACCTCGCCGAGGCCGAGGCGTCGCTGGCCGC
This sequence comes from Herbiconiux dendrobii, assembly GCF_052048175.1. NCBI lineage: Bacteria > Bacillati > Actinomycetota > Actinomycetes > Micrococcales > Microbacteriaceae > Herbiconiux > Herbiconiux dendrobii. Next base: position 945,174 of record NZ_JBLZQV010000001.1, read on the forward strand.
CTTCGCCGCCGAGCACCGCGACCTCGTGGCGGCCGGCCGCACCCTCGGCCAGCACGCCGTGCCCACGACCGTCGGGCTCCGTGCCGCAGTCTGGCTCGGCGGCATCCGGCGTGCCCGCCTTCGTCTCCAGCAGCTCACCCTGCCGGTCCAGCTCGGTGGGGCGGCCGGAACCCGGGCCTCGTTCCTCGAACTCGGTGGCCCCGAGGCCGCGTTGCTGCCGGCCCGGTACGCCGAGGCGCTCGGGCTCGACGACGCGCACGACGTCTGGCACACCAGCCGCTGGCCCGTCACCGAGCTCGCCGACGCCCTCACCCAGACCACGGATGCGCTGGGCAAGCTGGCCGGAGACGTCGTGACCCTCTCGCGCACCGAGATAGCCGAGCTCTCCGCCGGGGCCGGTGGCGGATCGTCGGCCATGCCGCAGAAGAGCAACCCCGTGTCGGCCGTGCTCATCCGCTCGGCCGCCCTGCGCGCCCCGCAGCTCGCGGCGACCCTGCACCTGTGCGCCGCGCTCGCCGACGACGAGCGCCCGGCCGGAGCCTGGCACGCCGAGTGGCCGACGCTGCGCGAGCTGCTGCGGGTCGTGCTGGGGGCGAGCGCTCACGCGGCGAGGCTCGCTGCGGCCCTGCGTGTCGACCAAGAGGCGGTGGCCCGGAATCTCGCGGTCACTCACGGACTCATCCTGGCCGAGCGGCTCTCGATCGTGCTCACGCCCCTCATCGGCGCCGAGCGCGTGGCTGCCCTGGTGTCCGCCGCCGGTAAGGGCGGCGACCTGGCGGCGCTGCTCGCCGAGCTGCCCGAGGCGCGCGACCTCGACATCGCCGCGCTCCTGGACCCGGCGACCTACACCGGCGACGCCGCACCCGCCGTCGATGGTGCCAACGGCCGTGGCGCCGCCGACCGTGTAGCCGCCGACGACGGCGCCATCACCCGCGACGGCGCCACCACCGACAGCGCCACCGCCCACGACAGCACCGAGGAGGCGCGGCGATGACCGTTCCCACGCTGGCCATCCGGGAGCTCGGCGGCGGTGCCGGGCTGCCGCTGCTCGTGCTCGGGCCGTCGCTCGGCACTTCGACGATTCTGTGGGAGGCCGCGGTGCCCGCGCTCGCCGAGCACTACCGCCTGCTGGCCTGGGATCTACCCGGGCACGGTGGGTCGGCGGCGACCGCCGACGCCTTCACCGTGGCCGAGCTGGCCGACGCGGTCGTGGCCGCGGTCGACGGCGTGACCGCCGGCGGGGAGTCCTTCTTCGTCGCCGGCGTCTCCCTCGGCGGTGCGACGGGCCTCGAACTGCTGCTGCGGCACGGCGACCGGGTGCGGGCGGCGGCGATCGTCGCCTCGGGCGCCCGGCTCGGCGACCCGCAGGCGTGGCACGACCGGGCGTCGAAGGTGCGGGCCGAGAGCACTTCCAGCCTCATCGTCTCCTCGGCGGAACGCTGGTTCGCACCCGGTTCGGTGGCCGCGCATCCGGAGCTCACCGGGCGTCTGCTGCATGCTCTGCAGGACGCCGACGACGAGTCGTACGCCCGGTGCTGCGAGGCGCTCGCCGCCCACGACGTGCGGGAACGGCTCGGAGAGGTCCCGGATCGCGTTCCGGTGCTCGCGCTCTGGGGTCGTCACGACGCCGTCGCTCCTGAGGCGAAGGCGGTCGAGGTCGCGACCGGTGTGCCGAATGGGGAGTCGGCCGTGATCGAGGGCGCCGCGCATCTTCCGCCTGCCGAGCAGCCGGAGGCCACCGCCGCCGCGCTGATCGAGTTCTTCGCCCGCCACACCGAGGGAGCACGCCCATGACCAGACCCGAAGGCGACGGCCTCACCGACGCCGAGCGCTGGGAGCAGGGCATGGCCGTGCGCCGCGCGGTGCTCTCCGCCGAGCACGTCGATCGCGCCACGGCGGCCACGACCGATCTGACCGCCGACTGGCAGGACTTCATCACCCGCACGGCCTGGGGTGACGTGTGGTCGCGCCCGGGACTGGACCGGCGCTCGCGCTCGATCGCGGTGCTCAGCTCGCTCATCGCCCATGGCCACGAGGAGGAGCTCGCGATGCACCTGCGCGCCGCTAGACGCAACGGGCTGACGGTGGCGGAGATCGGCGAGGTCATCCTGCAGTCGGCGATCTATTCGGGAGTCCCGGCCGCGAACACCGCGTTCCGCATCGCGTCCACGGTGTTCGCGGAGAACGCCTGAGGCGCGTCTCGTAAAGCGCCGGTGGTCGGCGGGCGACGATCGTCGGTATGGGGATCGCGGAGGACGTGTCCCTCAGCGGCCGGAGACTACAAATCGACCGGATCACCCACTCCGCGGGGGCTCTTCGATCGCAAAGATTCGAGCTTTCATCAGGTCTTTCTGATAGAATCTCAGTATGCAGAACGACGCTCAACTCCCAGAGATCGCCAACGATCTCCGCGGTGTCGTGGGCACGATCTGCGCAAGGCTGGCAGGGCTTCCCCACGAGGAATTGCTGAAGGTCATGGCCGATTTCGAGGCCATTGGGCGGACGATTTCGGCGGGGCAGGTGCGGGTGGCTGGTGAGGTCGGGGTGCGGTCGCGCAGCGAGCTGGGGGATGAGGGGTTGAGTCGGTCGCAGAACTTCACCAGCCCGGTCAAGCTCGTCTCCACCGTCACCGGCACCTCGGCGCGGGAGAGCAAGGCGCGACTCGAGCTCGGGCGCAGGCTTCGCGGTGGCGTGCTGTTGGGTGGCGGCGAAGGGCCAGCCCCGTTCCCGGCCGTCGGCCAGGCCCTTGACGACGGTGTCCTCGGGGTTGAGTCGGCGTCGATCATCGTCAACCGATGCACCGAACTGACGGAGCGCGGATGCGCCCCTGATGTCGTGGCCAGTGCCGAGCAGACCCTCGTCGACGAGACCCTTACGCGCCATCTGACTGCCGATCAGGCGGCCAGGCTCGCCACCCATCTGCGTGAGGTGATCGACCCGGATGGTGCCGAGCCCAGGGATGAGCGGCTCCAGCAGCAGCGGTCGCTCACGATTGCGCAGGCAAGCGATGGGATGATCCGTGGGCGGTTCGCGCTCACCCCCGAACAAGGCGGGGTGTGGTTGGCGAGCATCCAGGCCATGCAAAGCCCCCGCGTCGCCGGTTCACCGGGCGGCGGGCCCCGGTTCCTCACCGAAGACGAGTTCGTGGCGCAGACCGCCACTGCTGACATCCGCACGCAGGTGCAGAAGAACGCTGACACCGTCACCGAGTTGATCGCCCGCGCGGCCGGCGCCCCCGACATGCCGCGCCTGAACGGCGCCACCACCACGGTTAATGTCCACATCTCCCTCGATAACGTCGAGACCGGTCGCGGTGTGGGGTGGATCGACGGTATCGACGAACCCGTTCCCGCCTCCACCATCGCCCAACTGCGCTGCACCTCTCCGATCGCCGCGACTCTATTCAGTGATCGCGGTGCGGTGCTCTACCACGGCAAGACAGAACGCCTCTTCAGCCCCGCCCAGAACCGGGCCCTCGCCGCGCGAGACGGCGGGTGCGTGTGGCCCGACTGTGACCGGCCACCGTCGTTCTGTGAAACACACCATGCAGACGAATGGGTTTCCGCGGATCATCCGCCGGGACGTACCGATATCGACAATGGCGTGCTGCTCTGTCATTTCCATCACTCGCATCTGCATAAGTCGGCCTGGAAACTGACCATGCTTGCGGGTGTGCCGCACCTCATCCCACCGAGGTGGATCGACATCGCTCAAACACCGATCCCGACCACCCGGCGACGCACCCTCCGCCACCCAGCCGCCTAATCCAGCCTGCCCGTCTCTGAGAACCGGGCACAGTCATCGAGGGCAAGCGCGAAGCGCGCGGCAGCCCCATCGACGTGCCAACCACCCGGCCACCGAACCGCACGGGGCTGCCGCGCGCTCCGCGCTTGCCGACGATGATCATGGCCGGGTCGACAATTGTGTGGTTCGGTAAGGGCCTGATTGCATTCGGGGCAGTCGAAGATTGCCCGTGACAGTCGCGGACGGCCGGGCACGCGAGCCCGGCCGGCGAACGCGCCACTGCACACGCACCACGGTCTGATCCTGTCGCAGCTCTCCACTGGGACATCGTCGCGGTTCGGCCGCAGACTCCGACCAGATCAACCACAGGAGACGGTCGGAGATCACTGGCGGTCGGTCGATCACGTTCGATGAGGTCGACGTCAAGATTCGTGACGCCATCGAACAAAACTCGCCGTCTTGAAGCAACCATCACCATCTCGACACACGCTTCTCAAGGCACGCCCTCTGGTCCGCTCCGAGACACCGATCGAGCGAAACCGTCTGCTGGTCAGCGCTGGTCCGTGGGTGACGCGGGCAGGGCGGCGATCAGGCGCTCGGCGCTGCGCCGCGCGGAGGCCGTGCGCTGCGCCGAGACCTCGAGGTCGGCCATGAAGACGTTGCCGATGGCCAGGGTCAGGATGCCGTACGCGACGTCGGCACGGGCATCCGGTTCGCAGCCGGGGCGCGTCGTGGCGAGGATCGCGGCCAGCTCGGTCTGCGACGACAGGTACGCGTCGACCACGATCGCGTGGATGCGCGGATTCGTGCGCGCGGCGTCGACGAAGGCCAGCGCCACGGTGTTCTCGGGGCCGGGTTCGGCGAAGTCGCCGAACAGGTAGTCGAGCGCGGCCTCGATGGTGGTGGTGTTGTCCGGCAGAAAGGTGCCGCCGTGCGCCGCGACGGGATCCTCGGCCTCGGCCTCGGGCACCTCGCCGAAGTACAGCAGCACGGCGGCATCCGCGAGCACTGCGTCGCGGTTGCCGGCGTAGTGCCGTACGTGGCCGCGGGCCATCCCGGCCTCCTCGGCGATGCCGTCGAGTGTGGTGCCGGCGAGACCGTGCGCGGCGACGCAGCGGATGGCCGCCTCGAGGATCTGGCGGCGGCGTTCGGCAGCGAGGGAAGGGCGGCCCACAGTGGCTCCTGAAAAGTTATTAGTCGGACTTGACTAAAAACTATCAGAGTGTCTACCGTGTGGAAACCGCAACTTCGGAAGGACACCGTGATAGAGATCGAGAAGGTCGGCCCGGGGCCTGTCAGCCCCCTGGCCCGCGAGGAGTTCGTGCGGATGCGCGACGGGGTGCGCCTGGCCACCGACGTGTATCTGCCGGGCGGCGACGAGGCCCCGGGCGACACCATCCTCATCCGCCTGCCCTACGACAAGAGCGGCGCCTACACCTTCATCCCGCTGATCGCCGAGTACTTCATGCGCTCGGGGTATCGCGTCGTCGCGCAAGACGTGCGCGGCAAGTTCCGCTCCGAGGGCGAGACGCTGCTGTTCGTCAACGAGGCCTACGACGGCTACGACACGATCGACTGGATCGCGCAGCAGCCCTGGTCGAACGGCCGCGTGGCGATGTGGGGCGACAGCTACTACGGCTACACGCAGTGGGCGGCGGTCTCGACGCAGCATCCGGCTCTCAAGGCCATCGCACCCCGGGTGACCGGCACCCAGCTCGGCGAGCCGGTGCAGAAGAACGCTGACGACGTGGTGCGCCGGGTCGAGTGGGCCATCACCTACCTCTACCCGCTGTCCTACTTCCATTCGCAAGACGCCTACTTCTGGCCGCTCGACCCCGAGCGCCGCCCGTTCAGCGACCAGGCTGAGCAGGCGATCGCCGCCATCGGCTCGCGCTCCATCTCGTACGACCAGTGGTTCCCACGGCCCGTGCACCTGCGGCGGTTCCCCGCGGGCAGCCCGTTCGACGCCCGCCCCGTGCCGACTCTGCACACCATCGGCCTCTGGGACAACTGCGCGCCGCTGTCGTGGGCCGACGTGGCCGAGATACAGAAGCGGCCGGCCTGGGCGATGAACCACTTCCTGCGCCTGGAGGCGATGGACCACGAGTCGTTCTACCTCGACGACCCGCTCGAGGCCCGGGTCGAGGAGCGATCCGAGTCGCAGATCCGGGCCGAGTTGCCGCGGATGCTGCAGCCCGCCCTCGACTTCTTCGAGGTGTTCGTGCGCGCCAACGGCGGAGCCGACGACATCCCTCGTGTCACCTGGGCGCTCGCGGGCACCCGGGAGGTGCGCACCGCCGAGTCCTGGCCGCCGGCGCACACCGCAGAGCGCGCGCTCTTCGCCACCGCCGAAGGTCTGCTGGCGACGGCTCCGGATGCCGCGACCACCGAACGAGGGTGGACGCACGATCCCGCCGACACGGTCCCCTCCAGCGTCGCCAACGCCTTCGCCTTCCTCGCCGCCCAGCCCGACGAGGCGGCCCTCGGCGACCGTGACGACGTGCTGGTCTTCACGGGCGACGCGCTCGACGAGCAGCTCGACCTGGCCGGCCCCGTCACCGCGACCGCCCGCATCCACTCCGACGGGCCGGTCATGGACTTCTTCGTGCGCCTGCTCGACGTGGCCCCCGACGGGCGGGCGTTCCGGATCGCGCGCGGCCAGGTGCAGCTCACCGACGCCAGGCGGCCCACCGGCGTGACCGTCGACCTCGGCCAGGTGGCCTACCGGCTCGCGCCGGGCCATCGGCTGCGGGTGCACGTCAGCAGCAGCGACCACCCCGAGTTCATCCCGCAGCCCGGCACCGGCGAGGACCCCTGGTCGGCGGTCGAGACCCGGCCCAACCGCCAGACCCTCGTCCTCGGTCCCGAGGCCGGATTCGCCCTGACCATCACCACCCTGGAGGACTGATGACGACCCCATCCGCGACCACTGTTCCGACCCTGCCCGACCCCGTTCTCGAGTTCGCCTTCGAGATCCGCGCCGGCATCGACCCCTTCGTGCGGATCGGCCGCAGCGCCGACGAGGAGCTGACGTTCACGCCCGTGAGCGGCGGAACCGTGGCCGGCCCGCTGCTGAACGGCACGGTGCTCCCGGGCGGCGGCGACTGGGCTGTGGAGCGCAGCGGCACCGCCCAGCTCGAGGCCCGCTACCTGATCCGGGCCGACGACGGCACCGCGATCGACATCCTCAACCGCGGCTACTACCGGGCCTCCGAGGAGGTCATGGCGCGGGTGGAGGCAGGGGAGAACGTCTCCGAGAGCGAGTACTACTTCCGCACCGCGCCGGTGTTCCAGACGGATGCCCCGGCCCACCGCTGGCTCGCCGAGCACCAGTTCGTGGGGCTCGCGCGCGACGAAGACGGCCAGGTCTGCATCCGCATCTACGTGGTGCGCTGAGATGACCGCGGCGTTCGACAGCATCCTCGTGGGCGGCCGGGCCTTCTCGGCCGGTTGGGAGGGGTCGCGCCCGCTGGGGGTGGGCGTGCGCGACGGCCGGATCGCGGCCGTCGCCGCCGACGACGAGCTGCGCGCGGCCGGGGCCGCCGAGGTGGTGGAGCTGCGCGGCGGCCTCGTGCTGCCGGCCTTCCACGACGCCCACGCGCATCCGATCGCCGGGGCCGTGGAGCTGCTGCAGTGCGACCTCGCCGACGCGGCCGACGCCGACGACTGCCTCGCGCGCGTCGAGCGGTACGCCGCGACGCTGCCCGAGGGCGCGTGGGTGCTCGGCGGTGGCTGGTCGATGCCGCACTTCCCGGGTGGCACCCCCACCCGTCATCAACTGGACCGCGTGGTGGGCGGGCGCCCGGTCATGCTGCACAACCGCGACCACCACGGCGTGTGGGTGAGCACTTGCACGCTCGAGCTCGCCGGAATCACCGCCGCCACGCCCGATCCCGCCGACGGCCGGATCGAACGCGAGGCCGACGGCACCCCGAGCGGCGTGCTGCACGAGGGCGCGGCGCACCTGATCGACCACGTCGTCCCCGGCACCAGCACCGAGCTCGCCGCCCGCGCGCTCGACCGGGCGCAGAGCGACTTCTTCGCACTCGGTCTCTCCGGCTGGCAGGACGCCTGGGTGGGCCGCACCGCCGGTGTCGACGACCTGCTCGACACCTACGTCGCCGCCGTGCAGGCCGGCACGTTGCGCGCCCGCATCACCGCCGCCCTGTGGTGGGAGCGCGACGGTGGCCTCGCCCAGCTCGCCGGCCTGCGTGAACGCCGTGCCCGGGTCGAGGCCCTCGGCCGGCCCGATCTGCTGATCGCCGACACCGTCAAGATCATGGTCGACGGGGTCGCCGAGAACTTCACGGCCGCGCTCAGCGAGCCGTACCGCGATGCCTGCGGGCACGCGACCGGCAACAGCGGACTCACCTTCCTCTCCCCGCACGACCTCACCGAGGCCGTGGTGGCGTTGGATGCCGAGGGCTTCGAGGTGCACCTGCACGCGCTCGGCGACCGGGCCGTGACCCTCGCGCTCGACGCCCTCGAGGCGGCGCGCGACACCAACGGGGTGCGCGCATCCCGCCACCACCTGGCCCACCTGCAGCTCGTGCAGAGCGCCGACGTGCCACGCTTCGCCGCCCTGGGCGCCACCGCCAACCTGCAGATGCTGTGGGGTGCCGTCGACGACCAGCTCGACGAGCTGACCTTCCCGTTCATCGATCCGCGACTGGTCGGGCGGCACTACCCGTTCCGCGAGCTGCGGGATGCGGGAGCACGGCTCGCCGCCGGATCGGACTGGCCGGTCTCGACCCAGGACCCGATCGAGGCCATCCACGTCGCCGTCAACCGCGCGGCCCCGGGGGAGGAGCCGGACGACCGCATCCGCACCGATCAGGCGCTGGACCTGGCCGACGCACTCGCCGCGTACACGGCCGGGTCGGCGTGGGTGGGCGGCCGGAGCGCCACGACCGGTGCACTGGTGCCGGGGATGGCCGCGGATCTCACGGTGCTCGACATCGATCCGTTCGGCTCGGCGCCCGAGGAGCTGTACCGCGTGCGCGTGCGGCAGACCCGGGTGGCGGGGGAGAGCGTCTACGGTGCGGACTCCGACACCGGCGCCGACGTCGAGGGTGCGCTGTGATCGGCGGTGGAGCGGGTCGACCGGGGCAGCCCCGCCATCGTGGCGTGCACCATCGCTCTCACGCGCGCGTCGTCCCAGTGCTCCGGATCCTCCATGGTGGCGATGTACGTTCCGCGAACGAGCACGTACAGCAGCTCGGCGACGTGCCGGGGGTCGGCGAAGCCGGACTCGCGCGCGGTCGCTTCCAGGTCGTCCTGGAACTCGAGCGACTCCCGCTGCAGCGAGGCCCGCAGCTCGGGCTCGACGTCCACGTTGGCCACGATCTCGAGGATGAGCGTGCGCAGAACGGCGTCGTCGGGGCTCGAGCTCAGCGACCAGTCGACCAGGCCGGCGAGCCGATCGGGAGCCGGCAGCGCCGTGACGCTGGCGTTGCGCTCGTCGAGCCAGCGGTCCCGTCCCTGGTCGAGGGCGTTCTTGATGAGCGCGGCGCGAGACGGCAGGTAGTTCGTGACGAGGGTGGTGGAACCCCCGAGCTCGCGGGCCACCGAACGGATGGTGACCGACTGCGCACCCGTGGTGCGCGCCACCCGGATGGTCGCCGCAGCGATGTCGGCGTATCGCTGGTCGGTATTCACCTCGCGGGGCATGACATCAACTCTATACAGCGCCGTAACGTGGATGCAACAATGATGTACAACACTGTTGCACAACAGATACGAAAGGGAACGAGATGAGAATCCGAGGCACAGCCGCCGCGGTCGTCGCAGTCGGGGCAGCGGTCGTGCTGCTCGCGGGATGCACACCCCGGGACAGCAGCACCGACACTCCTTCGGGAGCATCCGCCACCTCCACCCCCGTCGACCTCGTCTCGTCGATGCCCGCGGGCACGAAGGCCGTCGACGAGGTCACCTGGGGCCTGGCCGAAGGGGAGCCGGCGCTGCTGGCTCCCGGGGGCGACTACAACTTCGTCACCCCGAACCTGTGCGACAACCTGCTGCGGGTGACGCCCGACTTCGGCGTCGAGGCCGGCATCGCCGAGAGCGCCGAGTTCGTCGACCCGGTCACCTTCGTCATCGACATCCGCCCCGGCGTCACCTTCTCCGACGGCTCGCCCGTCACCCCCGACGACGTGGTCTACAGCCTCGAGCGCGACCGCGATCAGCGCTCGGCGTTCTACGGCGCGACCGTGCTCATCGCGCCCGGCGCCGACGGCATCGCCGTCACCGGCGAGAACCAGGTGACCGTCCGCTTCGTCGCCCCCGACTCCACGTTCCGCGATGCGATCGCGGGCGGCGCCGGGGCCGTGCTGAGCAAGGCGTTCGGCGAGCAGGCGGGCGCCGCCCTCGGCACCTCGGCCGGCGGCGTGCTGTGCGCCGGTCCCTACAAGCTCGAGTCGTGGACCCCCGGGCAGGAGATCGTGACGGTCGCCAACGACACCTACTGGGGCGGTGCTCCCGAGGTGAAGAAGATCACCTACAAGTTCGTGCCCGACGGCACCACGCTCACCAACGCACTGTTGGCCGGGGAGATCGACGGGGCGTTCAACGTGCCGCCGGCGAACCGCGGCGAGTTCGAGTCGTCCGACGCCGGCACCTTCGTGGTCGGTCCCTCGACCGCGTCGTTCTCGTTCGGCCCCACGCGCAGCGAGGGCCTGGGCGCGAACCCGAAGATCCGGCAGGCCCTCAGCCTCGCCATCGACCGCGATCAGTACATCCAGACCGTGCTGAACGGTCTGGGCGAAGCGCAGTCGACGTTCGTGGCTCCCTTCTCCTGGCAGGGGTCGGATGCCGCGGCCACCTACGAGGCCGGGTACGACGCCCTGCAGGCGCCCACCTATGATCTCGACGCGGCGAAGAAGCTCGTCGAGGAGTCGGGTGAAGACACTTCGGTGCCGCTGCGCATCGTGATCCCGGCCGGATCGACCGAACTCTCGCAGACGGCGGCCATCATGCAGAGCGCCGCCCAGCAGATCGGCCTCACCGCCGAGATCGACGAGCGCCAGGCGGCCGACTACGCCGCGATGTTCTCCGACCCGTTCAACGAGAGCGTGCGCGCCGACACCGACCTCATCGCGGCGACCGGCTACACCGAGACCCCGGGCGTGCTGGCCTACCCGCAGCTGTTCCTGCTGCCGCCGGACCAGGGCGGCATCTTCAACTGGAGCGGCTACGCGAACCCCGACGTGACCGCCGCGTTGCAGACCGCGCGCACGACGCCGGATGCCGAGGGCGCCGCCGCGGCCTACGTCGACGCCCAGGCGATCTTCGCGCCCGACCAGCTGCAGGTCACCCTCGCCGGGGCGTACCACACCACGTTCCTGTCGAACGATCTCACCGGTGTCGTCACCTCGATCGCCGCGTACTCCAGCCCCTGGGCGCTCGCGCTGGGTGGCAAGTGACCGGGGCGCTGGCCGGGAAGGGGGCGGGCGGATGAACCGCGCCACGATCCGGCCCCTGCTGGGCAAGCTCGGCGGGCTGCTGCTCACCCTCTTCCTGGCCAGCGTCGTCATCTTCGGCGCCCTGCAGCTCACGGGCGACCCGATCGCCGCCATCACCGGCGGTGTGCGGCCGACGCCCGAGCTGATCGACACGATCCGGGCGCAGTACCACCTCGACGATCCGATCTGGCTGCAGTACCTGCGCTGGCTCGGTGGCATCTTCACCGGCGACCTCGGCACCTCGTTCGTGTACAAGACGCCCGTGGTCGACCTGATCGCGCCGCGGATCGGGATCACGGTGCTGCTGGTGCTGTACACCGTGGTGCTGATCGTGGTGTTCGGTATCGGCAGCGGCATCCTCGCCGCCCGACGGGGCGGAGCGACCGACAGGACGGTGCTCGTCGCCACTTCCGTCGGCGTGGCGCTGCCCACCTTCGTGGTGGCGATCCTGCTGATCTGGCTGTTCGGCCGCGAACTCGGCTGGTTCCCGGTGTACGGGGCGGGGGAGGGACTGCTCGACAACCTCTACCACCTCACTCTGCCCGCCATCTCGCTCTCGGTGCTCTACATCGCCTACCTCAGCCGCATCACCCGCGGCGCCGTGGTGGCGCAGCTCGGCTCCGAGCACGTGGACACCGCCCGGGTACGCGGCATCCCTTCCGAGCAGATCTTCCGGCGGCACGTGTTCTTGAACGCCTCGCCGCAGGTGCTCTCCATCTCCGGCGCCACCATCGCCGGCCTGTTCGCGATCTCGGCGATCGCCGAGGTGGCGTTCGGCATCGGCGGGCTCGGCTCGCTGCTCACCGAGGCCGCCGCCCGCAAAGACCTGCCGGTCGTGCAGGTGATCTCGCTGATGCTGGTGGCGCTGTTCGTGGTGGTGAACGCCGTCGTCGACGTGATCATCGCCACGATCGATCCGGATTCCGCCAGACCGAGGAGGAACGCATGAGCGTCGCACAACTCGCCGGCGGCCGTGTTCCGCGGGTCGCCCGCCGGGCCGCCCAGCGCGAATGGCTCTCCGTCGCCGCAGCGATCGTGCTGCTCGGCATCGTCGTGATGGCGCTGTTCGGGCCGCTGCTCGCCCCCTACGACCCCGATCAGCTCTTCGTGGGGCCGGCCAACGGCGCCGTGTCGGCCGCCCACATCATGGGCACCGACGACCTCGGGCGCGACATCTTCTCCCGCGTGCTCAGTGGGGCGGCGGCCAGCGTGTTCGCGCCGGTCGTGGTGGTCGTGCTCTCCGGGTTGCTGGGCGCCACCCTGGCGATCGTGGCGGCCTGGTTCGGCGGCTGGGTCGACGGCGTGAGCAACCGGGTCATCGACGTGATCTTCGCCATCCCCGGCCTCGTGCTGGCCATCCTCGCGGTCGCCATGTTCGGCAAGGGGCTCGTCGCCCCGGTGATCGCGCTGTCGATCGCCTACCTCCCGATCGTCTCGCGACTCGTGCGGGGTGGTGCCCGGGCCGAGCTCGGCAAGCCGTACATGGCGGCCCTGCGCATCCAGGGCGTGAGCTCGGGTGCCATCGCCTTCAAGCACCTCGTGCCGGCGCTGCTGCCGATGATCATCGCGCAGTCGACCATCGGCTTCGGCTACGCGATGCTCGACCTGGCCGCGATCTCGTTCCTCGGCCTCGGCGCCCAGCCGCCGGCATCCGACTGGGGTGTGATGATCTCGGCCGGGCAGGCCTCGCTGCTCACCGGCGCTCCCGAGCAGTCGGTGTTCCCGGCGCTGCTCGTGGTGGTGACGGTGCTGGCGGTCAACATCCTCGGCGCGCGGGTGACCGCGTGGGCGGAAGGAAAGGACTCATGAGCGACCTCGTGCTCGAACTCGACCACCTCTCGATCGCCGCGCCGGCGGCTCCGGGCGCTCCCGGCGCCGGGCCGCGCACGATCGTGCACGACGTGACGCTGCAGGTGAGGGCCGGCGAATCGGTGGGCCTCGTGGGGGAGTCCGGATCGGGCAAGACCCTCTCGGTGCGCTCGGTGGCCGGCCTGCTGCCCGCCGGATTCACCACGACCGGCGCCATCCGGGTCGAAGGTCACGACCTCTCGCAGCTGCCCAAGGCGGACCTGCGGCGGCTGCGCGCCACTCGCATCGGTATGGTCTTCCAGACCCCCCGCGCGCACCTGAACCCGTTGCGCACCATCGGCGACTTCATGACCGAGGCGCTGATCGCGGTGGCGAAGGAGCGACCGGATGCGGCGCGCCGGCGGGCGGTCGACCTGCTCGCCGAGGTGGGCATCCCCGACCCGGAGCGGCGGATGCGCCAGCGGCCCGCCGAGCTGTCGGGCGGCCTGCTGCAGCGGGTGATGATCGCGGCCACCCTCGCGATGGATCCGCCCATCCTGCTCGCCGACGAGATCACGACGGCCCTCGACGTGACCACGCAGGAGGAGGTGATGGCCGTCATCGCCGACCTGCGCCGGCACCGCGACCTCACGCTGCTGTTCATCACGCACGACCTCGCCCTCGCCGGCGCCGTCTGCGACCGGGTCGCCGTGATGCAGCACGGCCGGGTGGTCGAGACGCTGAACGCGGCGACCATGCGCCAGGATGCGACCGATCCGTACACGAAGCGGCTGCTGTCGGCCTCGCTGCCGGGCGAGGTCTCGGCCGAGCGGCCGCCCGCCGCCGAGCCGGTGCTCGTGGTGGAGGGGCTGCGGAAGGTGTTCTCGGTGCTGTCCTCCACGGGCCGGCGCGAGGAGTTCGTGGCCGTCGACGACGTGGGCTTCCGGCTCGCGCCGGGCGGCTCGCTGGGCATCGTGGGCGAGTCCGGATCGGGCAAGTCGACCACGGCGCGGGTCATCTGCGGCCTGGAGGCGGCCGACGGCGGATCGGTGCTCGTGAAGGGCGAGGACTGGACCACGGCGGCGCGCGGCACCAAGGCCAGGCGGCATCGCGCCCGGATCGCGCAGATGGTGTTCCAGGATCCGTACCAGTCGCTGGACCGCCGCCAGACCGTGCGCGAATGCCTGGCGGAGGCGGTGGCCGTGCACCGGCCCCGCGCCACCCGGGCCGAGCTGACCGCCCGGGCCGACGAGCTGCTCACTGCCGTCACCCTCGACCTCGCCCTAGCCGGGCAGCGGCCGCGCTCGCTCTCGGGCGGGCAGCGGCAACGCGTGGCGATCGCGCGGGCGCTCGCCGCCGATCCCGAGATCCTCGTGCTCGACGAGGCCGTCTCGGCGCTCGACGTGACGACGCAGGTCGAGATCCTCACCCTGCTCGACCGCATCCGGCGCGACACCGGGGTGGCCCTGCTGATGATCTCGCACGACCTCACCACGGTGCGGCGCGTGTGCGACCAGGTCGTGGTGATGAAGTCCGGCCGGGTCGTGGAGCAGGGGCCCATCGCCGAGGTGCTCGACGAGCCGCGCGCCGACTACACGCGCACCCTGCTCGACTCCATCCCGCGCGAGGGGTGGGTGCCCCGGCGCCGCATCCCCACCCGCACCGCATCGCTCCCGGCCGTGGCCACAAGAGCGACGAACATCGTCACCAATGAAGGAGAGAAATGACCGACCGTTCCCTGTGGCAGCTCAGCCTGCGCGAGCTCGCCGAGGCCGTCCGCTCCCGTTCCACGACCGCGCGAGCCGTCGTCGACGCCCACCTGGCCCGCATCGACGAGATCAATCCCGTCGTGAACGCCCTCACCGTCGTGTTCGCCGACCGCGCCCGTGCCCTCGCCGACGAGGTCGACCGCCGGCTCGACGCGGGAGAGGAGGTGGGTCCGCTCGCGGGCGTACCGTTCACCGTGAAGGAGAACATCGACCTCACCTGGTCGGCCACGACGAGCGGATGGCCGTTCCTGGCCGAGGCCGTGCCCGCGCAGGACGCCACGCTGGTGCGGCGCCTGCTCGAGGCCGGCGCCATCCCCGTGGGGCGCGGCAACATGCCCGACTGGGGGCTGCGCTGGGACACCGACAACGACCTGTTCGGCCGCACGCTCAACCCGTGGGACCCGAGCCGGGTGCCCGGCGGATCCAGCGGTGGGGACGCCGTCGCGGTCGCGACCGGGATGACGCCGCTCGGGCTCGGCAACGACTACGGCGGATCGCTGCGGCTGCCGGCCTACGCCGCGGGTGTGTGCGCACTGCGGCCCTCGGCCGGGCGCGTTCCGGCCCCGATGCTCGAGGTCACGGAGCCGGTGGCGCTGTCGCTGCAGTTCTTCGCGGTGAACGGGCCGATCGCGCGCCGCGTCGACGACCTCGACACCGCCTTCGGCCTCATGCACGGTGCCGACGGATCCGACCCGACCGCGCTGACCCTCCCGCATCCGTCCTCGTACGACGGTCCGAAGCGCGTGGCCGTGGTGCGCGATCCGCTCGGCTGGGGTGTCGACCCCCAGGTCGCGGCCGCCGTCGACCGGGCCGCTGCGGCGCTGGCCTCCGCCGGCTGGGAGATCGTGGAGGCCGAGCCGCCGATGATCGAGGAGGCCGCCACCCTGTGGCGCGAGATCTCGACCACCGAGATGGTGGGCGCGTTCCTGCCGGGGGCCCTGCCGATGCCGCTGTCAGAGGGGTCGACGCAGTACTTCCTCGACAACGCGAAGGAGACGACGGTGCTCGAGTCGGGCCAGCAGTACGGCGGCGCGTGGGCCCGCCGAGCGCTCGTGGCGGGCGCGTGGGAGAAGTTCCAGAGCGAGTATCCGGTCGTGCTCGGCCCGGTGTCGGCGCGACGGATGCCCGAGATCGGCTTCGACCTGTCCGGGCCAGCCGCGACGACCGAGCTGTGGAAGGCGCACCGGCTGCTCGTGACGGTGAACTTCCTGGGCCTGCCCTCGGTGGCGCTGCCCACCGGGCTCGACGACGACGGACTGCCGACCGGCGTGCAGCTGATCGGGCCGCGCAACGGGGAGCACGTGGCGCTCGCCGCGGCGCGCGCGGTGGAAGCCGCGCTCGGCACGCTCACACCCGTGGATGCACGTCAGGCGGTCGTCGCGTGAGCGGGGTCGGCGGCATCGGCGGCATCGGCGGCGTCGACGGGACGGATGGGCAGGGCGTCGCGCCCGCCTTCGAGCCCTCGCTCGAGTTCGTCTTCGAGCTCCGGGTCGCCGTCAGCGAGCCGATCCGCGTCGGTCGCAGCGCATCCGAAGACCTCAACGTGACGCCGATCGTGGGCGGCACGGTCACCGGCCCGCGGCTCACCGGCGAGGTGCTTCCGGTGGGCGCGGACTGGTGGGTCACCCGGGGTGCGACCACGCAGCTCGACGCCCGCTACCTCATCCGTGCCGCCGACGGCGCCGCGATCGACGTGGTGAACCGCGGCTACTGGCACGCGGATGCCGCGGTCGAGCAGCGCCTGTACGCCGGCGAGGCGGTGCCCGAGTCCGACCTCTACTACCGCACGGCCTTCGTGTTCCAGACCGGCGCCGAGCAGCACCGCTGGCTCACCGAGGCGCAGTTCGTAGGCTACGCCCGCCCGGAGCCCGACACCGTGGCCATCCGCGTCTTCCGCCTGGCCTGACTCCTCCGTCCGGCCTGACGGGGATCGCTAGCCGAGGCCGAGGTGGCGATGCACGAAGGAGCGGGTCTCCAGCGTGACGGCGATCTCCTCCGGTGCGTTCCCGAACCCCGCGTGCGGGCGGCCGTCGAAGATGTGCAGATCGGCATCCACGCCCGCTTCCCGAAGGCGCCGGTGCATGCGCACGGTGTTGGAGAGGAAGAGGTCGCGGGTGCCGCCGGTGAGCAGCGTGGGCGGGAAGCCGGTCAGATCACCAAACAGCGGCGAGAGGTAGGGCTCGTCGAGGGCGTGGCCGCCCGCGTAGAGCAGGTTCGCCTCGCGCAGGCTCTGCAGGCCCACGCTGACATCGGCGAGGGTGGTGAAGCTGTCGCCCGACTCGGTGAGGTCGACCTCGGGGGTGTTGAGCACGAGGGCCGCGGGCATCGGCAGCCCCTCGTCTTTCGCGCGCAGCAGCAGGGCGGCGGCGAGGTTGCCTCCGGCGGAACCGCCCCCGACGACGATCGCGTCGGGCGACTTCACGGCCAGCAGAGCGCGGTAGACGGTCACCACGTCGTCAAGTGCGGCCGGGAACGGATGCAGCGGCGGCATCCGGTAGTCGGGCGCCCAGTTGACCACGCCGTTGCCCGCCGCACCGATCTCGGTCATCACGCGGGTGAGGTCGCCGGCGCCCATGATGAGGCCGCCGCCGTGGATGTTCAGGAACACCGGGGCGTCATCGCCGGTGGGTGCTCCCGGCGGGGTGACGACGTAGGTCGGAACCCCGTCGGCGTCGATCTGGGCGGATTCGGCGAGGGAGGGCATACCGGCGAGCATGCCCGTGACCATGGTGTCGACCTGCCCGATGAACTCCTGCCAGGCGGCCGTGTCGTCCAGCGGCGGGTAGGGGGTTCGGGTGATCGGAACCTCGAGGCCGGCGCGGGCCTCGGGGCTGAGCCAGCTCGGGGCGGCCGGCGGGTTGACGGTCGAATCGGTCATCGCATCTCCTTCGATGGAACGTATCGATATTGAATACTCTCCGTCTCCTAAATGCAAGAGGCGGCTCGGCTACGCTCGGGATGTGAGCGTCGAAGCCGGTGACCGACCGCGGGGGAGGCCCCGCGACGAGTCGCTGCGTGCGCGGGTTCTCGCGGTCGTGGCGGATCAGCTGGCGTCGACCGGCTTCGCCGCGATGACCATGGACGGCGTGATCGCCGAGTCGGGTGCGGCGAAGAGGACTCTGTACCGGTGGTGGCCGTCGAAGGCGTCACTGGTCGCCGACGCGCTGCTGCAGGGATTCATCGAGGTGCCGGCCAACGTGCTGCCCGAGTCGCCCGACGTCTGGGCTGATCTCGACCTCTGGCTGCAGCGCTGCGCCCGTGCGATGCGCGGCCCGTACGGAGAAGTGCTGCGGGCGGCGACCGCCATCAGCGCCACCGAGCCGGCCATCGCCGTCGCGCTGGAGCAGGCCTTCGCTCTGCCGGCCCACGAGAACCTCGTGGCCCGGCTGGAGCGCGGCGTGGCCGACCGCCAGCTGCGCGCGGATGCCGACATCGAGTCCGTCGTGCACCTCCTCCTGGCGGCGATCACCTACGTCGGCATCTCCCGCGCCGATCCGGACCGTTTCACCGCGACACTCGCCGTGCTGAAGGACGGCATCAGCGCCCGGGTGTGAGTTACTCCTGCAGGGCGCCGGAGAGCACGGCCGCGACGACGCCGCCATCGACGAGCAGATCGGTCCCGGTGATGAACGACGAGTCGGGGCCGAGCAGGAACAGGGCGGCACTCAGGATGTCGTCCGGTGAGCCCAGACGACCGGTTCCGGATGCGGCGACCATCGCGCGCATCTGGGCGCCGTTCTCGCCGGCGAGCTCCTGATCGCCCATCGGCGTGCTGATCACTCCCGGGCTGATGGAGTTGATGCGCGCGCCGCGAGCGCCCCAGCTGAGGCTCGCGCTGCGCACCCGCAGCTGATTGGAACGCTTGGCGATGCCGTAGGCCGCGCCCGGGTCGGGGAGGGCGGCGGGAGAGAGGAAAGGCAGGCCGAGCAGGTCGTCGGAGGGCGTGTGCTGGAGCGCGACGCCGAGCTCCGCCGGCAGCTGTTCGCCCGTCATGGTGCCCGCCATGCTGGCGATCACCACACCGGCACCCCCGTCGGCTATCACCGCGGCGAATTCGTCGAGCCCATAGGCCACACCCGCGAGGTCGACCGCGAGGATGGCCTCGGCCGAGGCCTGCACCGGAGACAGCCCGGCGGTCCAGGCGACCTTCGTCACCGGGCCGAGCGCGGCGGCATCCTGGGCCAGGGCCGCGACAGAGGCGCGCGACGAGACGTCGACCAGATGGGAGGAGGTGGCGATGCCGTCGGCCTGCAGGGCGGCGGACACGCGATCGAGTGCGGTCTGACTGAAATCGGCGAGCACGACGTGCACATTCTCACCCGCCCCCGCTGCGCGTGCGATGGCTTCACCCATTCCGCCGACTCCGACGACGACCACGATGTCGTTCGACATGTGCACTTCCCTTCTCGGTCGACCCGCCGGCGACAACGTGCGCCGATTAACGAGTCACCTGTATCGTAATACCATGAAGGCAAGAAAGCATCCCCGTGGCTGAGCGCGGTCGCCCCCGCAGCGAGCAGGCACGGCACGCCATCCTGCTCGCCGCCCGCGATCTGCTGGCCGAGGTGGGCTACGAGCAGCTCTCCATCCAGGGGATAGCCGCCCGGGCAGGGAGCGGACGGGCCACCGTGCACCGCTGGTGGAGTTCCAAAGCGCTGATCGTGGCCGATCTGGTCATCGCCGGAGAACTCGACCTGCCGCGGTCGCCGGTGCCGGATTCGGGGCACCTGGCCGCCGACCTCACCGCCTGGCTCGACGGCGTTCTCGTCTCGCTCGCCGAGCCGCGCCTGCGAGCAGTGATGCTCGGCCTGGTCACGGCCGCCTCCGACAACGAGCAGGAGAGCCGACTGCTGTACGACACGAGCACGGGCCCGTTCTTCAGGGCTCTCGTCGAGCGATTGGAACGCGGCGCGCAGCTCGGGCAGATCGGCGCATCCGGGGATCCCGAGGCGATCGCCGAGGCCTTGATCGGCACCGTGCTCTTCCGTGCGCTGACACCGGCCGCTCGGCCCGCGCCTGCCTCCGCCGTGGTTCGAACCCTGCTCGGAGGCACGTCGACCTAGCCGAAGGTGCGCTTGTCCCAGCCGGCGACCACGCGCGGGTACGACTGGGGAAAGAGCCGCACCAGGCGGTCGACCGCGACGGTCTGGCCGAGGCGCAAGCGGCCCTTGCCGGCGGCGACGGCTTTCAGGATGCGGGCGGCCGCGTCGTCGGCCGTCATCCGGAACAGCTTCGTGTTGTAGACCTCGGCCTGCCGGCGCTCGACGGCCGAGACGGTCGCCGAGGCCGGGATCTCGGCGATGCTCGTGCGCACGCCGCCGGGATGGATCACCGTCACCTTCACCGGCGCGCCCTGCCGGATCAGCTCGGAGCGCACCGCCTCGGTGAAGCCGCGCACCGCGAACTTCGACGTGACGTAGGCCGCCAGCCGCGGCTGCGCCATGATGCCGTTCAGGCTCGAGACGTTGATCAGGTGGCCGTCGCCAGAGGCGATGAGCCGCGGCAGGAACTCCTTGGTGCCCGTGATCACCCCGCCCAGGTTCACGGCCAGAACCCGGTCGATGATCTCGTACGAGGTGTCGACCAGCGGCCGCGAGCTCGCCCCGATGCCGGCGTTGTTGTAGAGCTGGTGCACCACGCCGAAGTGCTCGGCGACGGCCTCGGCGTACGAGCCGAAGGCGGCCCGGTCGCTCACGTCCACGGGCAGGGCGTGCACGTCGACCCGCTCCGCCCGCAGCGCGGCCTCAACCGTGGCGAGCCTCTCCGGATCCACGTCGCTGATCGCGACCCGGGCGCCCGAGGCCCCGAGCGCGTGCGCGAGCGCCTGCCCGATGCCCGAGCCCGCCCCCGTGACGACCGCGACCTTGCCGGTGAAAGTGCTCATGGGGTGCTGTCCGTTCTGGGAGTGGCCGAGGGAGTGGAGGACGGGGCGGGGGACGGATGTGCGGGGCCGGCGTCCCGGATGTGGTCGCCGATCAGCGCCAGGAGTTCGGGCGCGAGCGATTCGGGCAGGTGGTGCCGCATCCCCGGGATCGTCACGTGCCGCGCACCGCGGACGGCGGCGGCCGTGGCCCGTCCGCCGCTGGGGGCGACCATGAGGTCGCGATCGCCGTGCAGCACGAGCGTCGGCGCCGTGATGCGGGCCAGGGCCTGCGTGCGGTCGCCCGAGGCGTTGATCGCACCGATCTGCCGGGCCATCCCGGTGGCGCGCTGCTCGCCCGCGCCCCGCTCCCAGGCATCGACCGCCCACCGCGTCTCGCGAGCGACGTCGACCGGGTATCGCGTCGAGCCGATGTGGCCGAGCATCCCGACGTGCCGGCGCGCGAAGTCGGGCCCGGTGGCGGCGCCGGGCCGCACCATCCGCACGAGGGTCGAGCGTGCCGGCTGCCCCACCGAGCGGGCGCCGGTCGTGGAGAAGATCGACGTGAGGCTCAGCACGCGATCCGGATGCGCCGCCGCGATCGTCTGCGCGATCATCCCGCCGAGCGACATGCCCACCAGGTGCACCCGGCGGATGCCGAGGGCGTCGAGCAGGCCCACATGATCCGCCGCCATGTCCTCGAGCGTGTAAGCGCCGGCCGGGGCGACGCCCCGCAGCTGCTGCCACGGTGTCGGCGCCGGCGTCGTGGCCCGGGTGGATCGGCCGGCGTCGCGGTTGTCGGTGCGCAGCACGCGCAGACCCCGGCCGAGCAGGCCGTCGACGAGTGACGGCGGCCAGGAGGTGAGGTCGAGACCGAGCCCCGCGATGAGCAGCACCGCGGGAGCATCCGTCGGCCCGTCGCTGCGGTAGCAGATCCGGATGCCGTGGCCGGCCTCCGCGAAGAGGTCGCCCCCTTCGACGCTCATGAGGCGGCCGTCCGCGCGCCCGCCGCCGTCGCGCCCGCCGTTCTCGCGCTGCGGCGGCCGAAGCGGAGGGCGGGATCGACCACTGAGGCACGGCGCAGCACCTTCACGTCGGCGCGGTAGTCGGCCGAGGTCAGCCACGGCGCCGCCGAGCCCTGACGCGGGAGCGTGTCGGCGACCCGCTGGATGTAGCCGGCGCCGAAGTCGAGCAGCGGCCGCGTCTCGAGCCCTTCCGGGGCGACGGGGGTGCAGGTCGCCAGGTCTTTCTCGTCCATCAGGTCGAGCAGCTTCACGAAGTGCTCGCAGAGCAGCCCCACCTTGAGGGTCCAGGAGGCGTTGGTGTAGCCGATCGCGTAGGCGAAGTTCGGCACGCCGCTCAGCATCATGCCCTTGAACGACACCCGGCTCGACACGTCGACGGGCACACCGTCCAGGCTCAGCGCGACGCCGCCGAGCGGCTGCACGCTCAGGCCGGTGGCGGTCACGACGATGTCGGCGTCGATCCGCTCGCCCGACTCGAGCTGCACGCCGTCGGCGTCGAAGGTGCGGATGCGATCGGTCACCACCTCGGCGTCGCCGCTGCGGATCGAGGCGAAGAAGTCGCCGTTCGGCACGAAGCAGAGCCGCTGGTCCCACGGCTGATAGGGCGGGTTGAAGTGCGTGTCGACCGGATAGCCCACGGGCAGGCTCTTCACGTTCGCCCAGCGGATGAACCGCCGCATGCGGTTCGGGAAGCGCCGGCTGATCCGCCAGACCAGCCGCTGCCGGGTCACGTTCTTCCGCCGGATGAGCGGGTAGGCGATCCGGTCGCCGAGCACCCGGCGCAGCCACAGCGCCGGCTCGTCGCGGGAGGCGAGCGGCAGGATGTAGCTGGGCGTGCGCTGCAGCATCACCACGCTCGCGGCCTTCCCGGCCAGGTTGGGAACCAGGGTGACGGCCGTGGCCCCGCTGCCGATGACGAGCATCCGTGTGCCGGCGTAGTCGAGGTCGGCGGGCCAGAACTGCGGATGCACGACCCGGCCCTCGAAGGCGTCGAGGCCGGGGAGCTCGGGGGAGTAGCCCTGGTCGTAGCGGTAGTAGCCGCCGGCCGAGAACACCCAGCGCGAACGGATGCGCTGCCGCTCCCCGGTGGCGACGGTCTCGACCTCGGTGGTCCACCGCTGCTCGGCGCTGCTCCAGTCGGAGGAGATCACCCGGTGCCCGAAGCGGATGCGGTCGGCGAGCCGGTTCTCGTCGACCGTCTCCTGGAGGTAGGCGAGGATGCGGTCGCCGCTGGCGATCGACTCGTCGTCGCGCCACGGCTTGAACTCGTAGCCGAAGGTGTAGAGGTCGGAGTCGGACCGCACGCCGGGGTAGCGGAAGAGATCCCAGGTGCCGCCGATGTTCTCGCGCGCCTCGACGACGGTGAAGCTCGTGCCCGGCCGGCGCCGCGCGAGGTAGGAGGCCGCGCCGATTCCCGAGATGCCGGCTCCGATGACCAGAACGTCCGTGTCCATGCGCTAACTATACGTCACGTATAGTTAAATTGTCTCCTAGGCATCGCGGATCGTGGCGCCGAGCCCCCCGACGATGAAGTCGCGGTAATACGCCACCACCTGCTCGCGGGGCACGTCGGGCTGCGTGAGCCACCAGCGGCCGAGCTGCTCGCCGAGGCCGCTGACCATGTACGCCACCGCCTCCACCTGCCGGGCGTCGACGTCGGTCCGCATCCGCACGCCGATGTCCATGATGCGCAGCACCGTGGTCCGCCGCATCTCGGGAAGGCTGGCGACCGCATCCGGGGCATTCGCCAGGATCGGTGCGAACAGCAGCGCCCACCGGCTGGGCGCGCTCTCGAGCATGGCGAAGAACAGGTCGCCGCCGCGTTCGACCACGTCGGCGACCGGCACGCCCGGGTCGGTGTCGGCGGCGAGTTCGGCGAGGCGCCGGTCGAGCTCCTCGTGCGCGCGCCGGATGCCGTCGAGCAGAATCGCCTCGCGGCTGGCGAAGTGCGCGTAGACGACGGCCCGGGTGACGCCGGCGGCCTTGGCCACGTCGTCCATCGTGGTGGCCTCGTAGCCCTGCGAGGCGAACAGACCCTCCGCGGTGTCGAGCAGCTGCGCGCGCCGCTCGTCGCGGCTCAGTCGCTTTCGGGGTGCCGTCACACCGCCATCCTAGGGATCGTGCCGCGGCGCGGGGCTACGGATGCCCGGCGGCGTCGGTGGGCGCCGCGCGGTCGTCGGAGCGTGCGGTCAGGGCGTCGATGCGGGCGAGGGCACGGTCGAGATCGCCGACGGCCGACCAGAGCTCCGGCTCGGCGTCGTGGATCTGGGGGAGCGAGAGGCCCGTGGAGCGCAGCGATCCGAGGTCGAAGCTCACGTTGGTGCGGGCACCGGCGAGGGCGGCGCGCAGGGCGCCGAGCCCCACCACGACATCGGAGATGAGAGCGGGATTGCCGTGCTCGGCGAGCCAGGCCAGGTCGTCGAGGGCCTCGATCGCCCGCCGGCCCAGCTCGGCCGAGCTGCGGGCCGCGGCGAGGGACGCCTCGCGGATCGCACGGGTACGTTCTTCGCCCTTCTCGAGCCGGAATGCTGCCCCGAAGGCGTTCGAGGCGTCGGCGTCGGCGTCGGCCAGCCGGAGAGCGGTCTCGCGCAGGGCGCGGGCGCGGGAGCGGATGGCCTCGACCGGCGACTCGTGTGCCGGCTCCGCCTGCTCCGGCTCCGCCTGCTCCGTCTCCGGCGCCTCCGT
Organism: Herbiconiux dendrobii; assembly: GCF_052048175.1. NCBI lineage: Bacteria > Bacillati > Actinomycetota > Actinomycetes > Micrococcales > Microbacteriaceae > Herbiconiux > Herbiconiux dendrobii. Next base: position 969,505 of record NZ_JBLZQV010000001.1, read on the forward strand.
GTAGCCGGCCACCATCGAGGTGAGTGAGGCCGCGATGGCCAGCATCACCCCGGCTCCGGCGCCGCCGCCGGGCGATCCCGTCGACTCCGCCAGTTCGCGGGTCCACTCCTGCACGGTCGATCCGCCGGTCGTCACCGGCCGGGCCTGCGGGGTCTGCTCCGTGTCCATCCGTCCACCCTGGCCCACCCGGCATCCTGTGGCCATGTCTCGGAGCGCCGACCGGCCCGGGTGCGGAGTCCGCCCGCCCTGTCCGCTATCCGCAGATGCGGCCCTAGACTTGATGCCATGTCGCAGATTCGGATCAAGGATGCCGCGAGCTTTCTCGGGGTGAGCGACGACACGGTTCGGCGGTGGATCGATCAGGGCGTGCTGCCCGGCTCGAAAGACGACTCCGGGCGCGGCGTCGTCGACGGCCTGGCGATGGCCGAGCTGGCCCGCACGAACGCGGTGCTGCCCGTCGATCCCTCCGAGATCGGCCGCTCGGCGCGCAACCGGCTGGTCGGCATCGTGACGGAGATCATCCTGGACACGGTGATGGCCCAGGTGGAACTGCAGTGCGGCCCGCACCGGATCGTCTCCCTGCTGAGCAGCGAGGCCGTGCGCGAGCTCGGTCTCGAGCCCGGATCCGTGGCCATCGCCGTCGTCAAAGCCACGACGGTGATCATCGAGACCCCCGCCGGAAAGGCCTGAGAGTGACCGGAGCCAGCATGACCCGCACCACCACGATCGCCGCCGCAGTCCTCTCGGCGGCCGTCGCCCTCACCCTCGCCGCGTGTTCGAGCGGAAGCTCCGACGCCCCCGCCCCCGCCCCCGCCCCCAGCGCAGCGCCCGCCGCGACCGAGACGGCCGCCGCCCTCGACGGCTCGATCACCGTCTTCGCCGCCGCCTCGCTGAAGAGCACCTTCACCGAGCTGGCCGACGAGTTCGAGGCCGCGAACCCCGGCGTCACCGTCGAGCTGAACTTCGCCGGCTCCTCCGACCTGGTCACCCAGATCACCGAGGGCGCCCCGGCCGACGTGTTCGCCTCGGCCGACGAGAAGAACATGACCAAGCTCACCGACGTCGGCCTGATCGCGGCGGATGCCCCGGTCGACTTCGCCACGAACGTACTGACCATCGCCGTGCCGCCGGGCAACCCCGCCGGCGTCGCCGCCTTCGCCGACCTCGCGAAGCCCGAGGTCACGACCGTCGTCTGCGCCGCCCAGGTGCCCTGCGGCTCGGCCACGGTCACGGTCGAACAGGCCACCGGCGTCACCCTCACGCCCGTCTCGGAGGAGTCCTCGGTCACCGACGTGCTCGGCAAGGTCATCAGCGGCGAAGCGGATGCCGGCCTCGTCTACGTCACCGACGTGATCGCCGCGGGTGACGCCGTCGAGGGCATCGAGTTCCCCGAGTCGAGCGAGGCCGTGAACACCTACCCGATCGCCCCGGTCACCGCGTCGGCGAACGCCGAGATCGCCCGGGCGTTCGTCGACTTCGTCACCGGAGCGGCCGGCCGGGGAGTGCTCGAAGCCGCCGGCTTCGGCAAGCCCTGACCCCGCCCGTGTCCTCCCGCAGCAGCAGCGCCACCTACGCCGGGGTCCCCGGCTGGGTGGTGACCATCGCGATCATCGGTGCCGGCTTCGTGCTGCTGCCGCTGATCGCGATGGTCACGCGGGTCGACTGGGGCGAGTTCATCCCGCTCGTCACCTCGGAGTCGTCGGTCGACGCCCTCTGGCTGAGCCTGCGCACCTCGCTCACGGCCACCGTGCTGTGCGTCGTCCTGGGTGTGCCGATGGCGATCGTGCTGGCGCGCACCGAGTTCTGGGGGCAGAAGATCCTGCGCTCGCTCGTGCTGCTGCCGCTCGTGCTGCCCCCGGTGGTGGGCGGCATCGCGCTGCTCTACACCTTCGGACGGCGGGGCCTGCTCGGCCAGAGCTTCGAGGCGCTCGGCGTCACCATCGCCTTCTCCACCACCGCCGTGGTGCTCGCGCAGACCTTCGTGGCGCTGCCCTTCCTCGTGCTGAGCCTGGAGGGCGCGCTGCGCACGGTCGGCACGCGGTACGAGGCGGTGGGCGCCACGCTCGGCGCCCGCCCCACGACGGTGCTGCGGCGTATCACGCTGCCGCTCGTGCTGCCGGCGCTCATCTCGGGCGCGGTGCTCTCGTTCGCCCGGGCACTCGGCGAGTTCGGCGCCACCCTCACCTTCGCAGGTTCGCTGCAGGGCGTCACCCGCACTCTGCCGCTGGAGATCTACCTGCAGCGGGAGACCGATCCGGATGCCGCGGTCGCCCTCTCGCTGGTGCTGGTCGTCGTCGCCGTGATCGTGGTGGCCATCGCCCACCAGGCCGGTGAGGCGAACGGATTCCGCCTGCGCAGGAGCGGCTCGTGACGGAGGTGCCCGTGCCGGAACCGGTGTTCGAGTTCGAGGCCGAGGTGCGGGCGCGCGGCTTCGCGGTGTCGCTGGCGCTGCAGCCGGGCGAGACCGTCGCGATCCTCGGTCCGAACGGTGCCGGCAAGTCGACCCTGCTCACCCTGATCGCCGGGCTGCTCAAGCCGGATGCCGGCCGCGCCCGACTGGGCGAGCGGGTGCTGTTCGAGGTGGGGGAGCAGGGGCGCTCCCGCTGGCTGCCGCCGCACGCGCGGGGGGTGTCGATGCTGGCGCAGGACGCACTGCTCTTCCCGCACCTCAACGCCCTCGACAACGTCGCGTTCGGGCCGCGCAGCCAGGGCCGCTCGCGTTCTTCGGCGAATGACCGGGCCGCCGAGTGGCTCGAGCGGGTGGGGGCGGGCGAACTCGCCGGCCGCAAGCCCACCCAGCTGTCGGGCGGGCAGGCGCAGCGCATCGCCGTGGCCCGGGCCCTCGCCTCGGAGCCCGATCTGCTGCTGCTGGACGAGCCGATGGCCGCGCTCGACGTCTCGGTGGCGCCGGCGCTCCGCCGCCTGCTGCGCGAGGTGCTGGCCGAGCGCACCGCGATCATCGTCACCCACGACGTGCTCGACGCCTTCACGCTGGCCGACCGGGTGCTCGTGCTCGAGGGCGGCCACGTGGTGGAGGCCGGCCCGACGCGCCAGGTGCTCGACCGCCCGCGAACGCCGTTCGCCGCCGGCCTCGCCGCGCTCAATCTGATCGTCGGCGTGCGCGACGGCGACGCGGTGCTGACCGACGGAGGTCACCGCATCCACGCCGAGGGCCTCGCCGGGGAGTCGGCGCCGGGCGTCGACGGCCCCACCGCGGGACCGGCGCCGGCACCGGGAGCTCGCATGGGCGTGTCGGTGCGGCCGTCCCGGGTGAGCGTCGAGCTGCCGGACGGATCGCCGGACTCCCTCTCCGGATCCCGCGCATCCGCCGGCCTGCACCCGCAACCGCACCCCGGCGCCGCCCTTGGTGCCGCCCGGAACGTGCTGCCGGCGACCATCACCGACCTCGAGCCGCGCGGCGACCTCGTGCGCGTGCGCTCCGCCGAGATCGCGGCCGACGTCGAGCCCGGCCTGGTGGCCGAGCTCGACCTGGCTCCCGGTCGCGCCGTCGTGTTCTCGTTCCCGGCCGACGCGGCTCTCGCCTACCCGCTGTAACGCGACAGCGACAGCGACCGCGACCGAACGCGCGGGCTAGCGGCGCAGCGCCTTGCGCGCCAGGGCGTTGCCGAGGAACTGCACCGCCTGCACGATCAGGATGATCACGATCACGGCCGCCCAGGTCACCACCGGGTTGAACTGCCGGTACCCGTACTGGATGGCGAACGTGCCGAGCCCGCCGCCGCCCACGTAGCCGGCCACGGCCGACATGTCGATGATCGCGATGAACACGAAGGTGTAGCCGAGCGTGAGGGGCCCGAGCGCCTCCAGGATGAGCAGGTTCGCTACGATCCGGAGCCGGCTGGCACCCACCGATCGGGCCGCCTCGATCACGCCGGGCTGCACGGTGAGTAGGTTCTGCTCCACCACCCGGCTGATGCCGAAGGTGGCCGCGAGCGAGAGCGTGAAGATGATCGCCGTGTTGCCGATGCCGGTGCCCACCACCAGCCGGGCCAGCGGTTGGGCGGCGGCCAAGAAGATGATGAACGGGATCGGCCGGAAGATGTTCACGACCACGTTCAGGATGCCGAACACGACGCGGTTCGAATAGAGGTTGCCGGGCCGGGTCGTGTAGAGCCCGAGCCCCACGAGCAGGCCGCCGATGCCACCGAAGAGCAGGCTGAAGCCCACGATGTAGAGGGTCTCGAAGGTGGCCTGGCCGAGTTTCGGCAGCAGCTGGATCAGGTCATCCACCGTGGGCCTCCCGTCCGGCGCCGAAGTGGCCGTCGATCGTGCCCTCGCGGCCGTGGTCGGTCACCTCGACCGAGGCATCGGCCAGGCTCGCCAGCGTGCGGTCGATCACCGCCTCGTCCCCGTTCAGCACCAAGGTGAGGTGCCCGAAGGCCCGGCCCCGGATGTCGTTGATGCCGCCGTAGACCAGTTCGAGCGCGACGCCGGCCTGGGCGAGGGTGAGGAACACGCTGCCCTGCGAACTGTCGCCGTCGCGGAACGAGAGCGTGACGATGCGGCCCGGATGCCGCTCCCGCAGCACCGCGAGCTCGGCCGGCGACGGGATGCCGCGCACGACGGTGGCCACGAAGCGCTGGGACGAGGCCTCCTGCGGGTCGGAGAACACGTCGAACACGTCGCCCTGCTCGACGATCCGCCCGCCGTCCATCACCGCGACCTTGGTGGCGAGCGTCTGGATGACCTCCATCTCGTGCGTGATCACGACGATGGTGACGCCGAACTCCTCGTTCACGCGCTTCAGCAGCGCGAGCACCTCCTGCGTGGTCTCGGGGTCGAGGGCGCTGGTGGCCTCGTCGGCCAGCAGGATGCGAGGACTCGTGGCGAGCGCGCGGGCGATGCCCACGCGCTGCTTCTGGCCGCCGGAGAGCTGCTCGGGGTAATTGCGCGCCTTGTCGGCCAGGCCCACGAAGCGCAGCAACTCCTCGACCCGCGGGCCGATCTCGTTCTTGGGCGTGCGGGCCACCTCGAGCGGGTAGGCCACGTTCTTGTAGACCGACTTCGAGCTGAACAGGTTGAACTGCTGGAAGATCATCCCGATGCCCAGCCGAAGCCGCCGGAGTTCCCGTTCGCGCAGCCCGTTCACCTCGATGCCGTCGACCAGGATGCTGCCGGAGGTCGCGGTCTCGAGCGCGTTCACGAGGCGGACGAGCGTGCTCTTGCCGGCACCGGAATAGCCGATGATGCCGTACACGTCGCCCGCCTCGATCTCGAGCGAGACGCCGTCGATCGCGGTCACGGGTTCGCCGCCCCTCTTGGCGGGCGGATAGGTCTTGGTGACGTCGCGAAGACTGACGAGCGCCACCGATCAGCCCTGGTGGGCCTTGGTGTCGGCCTCGACGTCGGCGAGGGAGGCCTGGAGGTCGGCCACGGGGGTCTTGAGGAAGACCGCGCTGCCGCCCGAGACATCCTGAACGCCGTCGAGAACCGCCTGGGTGTCCTGATAGATCTGCACGAGCTTCAGGTAGGTGGGGTTGTCGGCGTCTTCGGCCTTGGCGGCGAATATGTTGACGTAGGGGAGCGCGTTGGGGTCGGACGGGTCGTCCTGCGCGATGGCGTCCTCGGGGGTGAGGCCGGCGTCCTCGACGAAGTCGTTATTGATGATCGCGGCGGCGACATCCGGAAGCGAGGTGGGCGTGAGCGAGGCCTCGAGGGTCGTGACCTTCACCTTCGACTTCGCCTCGTCGACGTCGTCGAGCGTGGCGAAGATGCTGCCGCCGTCCTTCAGCTCCACCAGGCCGGCCGACTGCAGCACGAGCAGGCCGCGGGCCAGGTTGCTCTCGTCGTTCGGGATGGCGACGGTGTCGCCCTGCTGGATCTCGTCGACCGAGCCGTACTTGGTGGAGTACAGGCCGAGCGGGTAGATGGCGGTGGAGCCGATCGGTGTGAGGTCGGCGTCGGCGGACACGTTGTACTGCGCCAGGTAGACGATGTGCTGGAACTGGTTGAGGTCGAGCTCGCCCTCGGTGAGTGCCGGGTTGGGCTGCGCGTAGTCGGTGAAGTCGACGATGTCGACGGTGATGCCCTCGTCGGCGGCGGCCTGCTTGTAGGTCTCCCAGTAGGGGTCGCTGGCGCCGACGACGCCGATCTTGACGGGTTCGGTGCTGTCTCCGGATGCCGTGCTGTCGGCGCTTCCGGATGAGGCGCAGCCGGCGAGCAGCGTGATCGACGCGGCGACCGCGGCGGCGGCCAGGAACTTCTTGCTGATGGACATGTGACTTCCTCTCGGTGGTACGAGGAGCCACGGTAGGTCGAGTCGGTCGAGCGCGCACATCGGCGCGTAACATGCCGGAACAGGGTGACCTCGGGTGACATGTCCGACGCGTGTCGAGCGCGAATCGTGCAGAGTGGACTGCATCGCGGCGTGCCCGAGTGGTCAGGGAGCGGACTGCAAATCCGTCTACACCGGTTCGAATCCGGTCGCCGCGTCTCTCGGAGGCTCACGCCTCCACCCGGCTCAGACGGGCGGCTCGGGGTCGTACTGGATGCCGCGGCGGGTCTCGATGGCGCGCTCGCGGCCGGCCAGGCGGTCGACCAGGTGCAGGGCCATGTCGATGCCGGCCGAGACGCCCGAGGAGGTGATGAGGTCGCCGTCGTCGACGAAGCGGTCGTCGGGGCGCACGCGGATGCTCGGGTCGAGTTCGGCGAGCAGGTCGAGCGAGCCCCAGTGCGTGGTGGCGGGGCGGCCGGCCAGCACGCCGGCGGCGGCGTAGACGAGCGACCCGGTGCAGACGCTGGTGAGCAGCGGCACGGTCGCACGCTGGGCGCGCACCCACTCGAGCTCGGCCGGATCCTTCAGGCGCGGCCGGGTTCCTTGCCCGCCCGGGTAGAGCAGCACGTCCAGCGGGGGCGCCTCGGCGACGGTGGTGTCGGGCAGCAGCCGCAGCCCCTTGGCGGCGCGCACGGGGTCGAGCGTCTTGGCCAGCATCCGCACCTCGTAGGCGTCTTCGGGGTGCGCCAGGGTCCAGTAGGAGAGCACCTCCCAGGGCCCGACGGCGTCGAGCTCCTCCACGCCGTCGAACAGCAGGATGCCGATGGTCTTGACTGTCATGCCTCAACGCTACTGGCGCGGCGCCCCCGGGCGCATCCGCTTTCGGTCCGGGCGCGTCCGCTTTTGGAATGGCCGGGCGGATAGGCTACTGTAGATCTTCGGCCCGGGCTTCGGTTCTGGCCAGTGGGGTATGGTGTAATTGGCAACACGGCTGATTCTGGTTCAGTTGTTCTTGGTTCGAGTCCAGGTACCCCAGCAAGATCCGGCTCCTCTCCGAGGGGCCTTTTTTGTTGCCCGCCGCCGCCATGGTGTCGCGGCACGCATCCGCTAGCGTCGGAGCATGCGTGCGATCAGGTTCGACCGGTTCGGGGAGCGGCCCGTGCTCCAGGAGGTGGCGGATCCGACGCCGAGCCCCCGAGGCGTGGTGCTGCGGGTGGAGGCGACGGGGCTGTGCCGCAGCGACGTGCACGGGTGGCTGGGGCACGACGACGGGATCGCGCTGCCGCACGTGCCGGGGCACGAGGTGGTCGGCGTCATCGACGAGGTGGGGCCGGAGGTCGAGCGATTCCGGGTGGGACAGCGGGGCACTACGCCGTTCGTCTGTGCCTGCGGGCGCTGCGCGGAGTGCGCCTCCGGCAACGGGCAGGTGTGCCGCAACCAGACCCAGCCGGGGTTCACGCACTGGGGGTCGTTCGCCGAGCGGGTGGCCTTGCACGACGCCGACGTGAACCTGATCGAGGTGCCCGCCGGGCTCGACGCCGGCGCGGCCGCCCTGCTGGGCTGCCGGTTCGCCACCGCCTACCGCGGGCTCGTGCACCAGGCAGGGCTGGCGCGCGACGAGAGCCTGGTGGTGGTCGGATGCGGCGGCGTGGGCCTCAGCGCGGTGATGATCGGCGTCGCCGTGGGCGCGCGGGTGATCGCGGTCGATGTCGACCCCGCCGCCCTCGATCGTGCCGCCGGCCTCGGCGCCGTCGGCACCGTGAACAGCGCGGGCAGGGCGGACGATGAGGTCGTGGCCGACATCCGTGCCCTGGCCGGCCGCACGGGGGGAGCGCGCGGCGCCCTCGCGGCCGACGGCGCCGACGTCTCGGTGGAGGCACTCGGGCGCGAGTCGACCGTGCGCACCGCCATCCGATCTCTGGGCGCCCGCGGCCGCCACGTGCAGATCGGGCTGTTCGCCGACGACCCCCGCGTGCCGCTGGGCGACGTCATCGCCCGCGAGCTGCAGCTGTTCGGCAGCCACGGGATGCCGGCGCCGGCCTACGCGGGCCTGCTCGACCTGGTGCTCTCGGGTGCACTCCGGCCCGAACGGCTCATCTCGCGCCGCATCGGCCTCGCCGAGGTTCCGGATGCCCTGCTCGCCATGGCCTCGGGAACCCCGGCGGCGGGCGTGACCATGATCGACGTCACCCCCGCCTGAACCGCGCCGCACCGCCGCGGACGCCGAGCGGTCAGAGGCCCTGCGCGAGGCGGTAGTAGGCCTGGTTCCAGCGCACCTCGTTCGCGAAGCCCTTGCGGGTGGTCTCGGCGTCGATGGTGAGCAGCTCGGTCTTCGCGATGGCGGCGAAATCCTCGAACACCTCGATGCCGACCGCGGTCGACATGACGGTGTGGTGCGCGGCCCCGGCGGTGAGCCAGGCGGCGGCCGAGACCGCGAACGAGGGCTCCGGTCGCCAGACGGCTCGGCCGACGGGCAGGTGAGGCAGCGGCGCGCGCGGCTCGACGACCTCCACGACGTTCGCCACGAGCCGGAAGCGGTCGCGCATGTCCGAGAGGGCCACCACCACGGCGGGACCCGGATCGGCCGTGAACACCAGGCGCACCGGGTCGTCCTTGCCGCCGATGCCGAGCGGGTGGATCTCCAGCGTCGGCCGGGCCGTGGTGAGCGAGGGGCTCACCTCGAGCATGTGCGCACCCAGGATGGTCTCGGCACCCTCGACCAGGTCGTAGGTGTAGTCCTCCATGAGCGACGCCCCGCCGGGCAGGCCCGCGCCCATCACGTTCGCGGCGCGCACCAGGATGGCGGTCTTCCAGTCGCCCTCGGCGCCGAAGCCGTAGCCCTCGGCCATCAGCCGCTGCACGGCGAGCCCGGGCAGCTGCTTCAGTGCGCCCAGGTCTTCGAAGCTCGTGGTGAACGCTCCGAAGCCTCCTTCTTCCAAGAAGGAGCGGAGCCCGAGCTCGATCGCGGCGCCGTCGCGAAGGGACTGGTTCCGCTCACCGCCGCTCCGGAGCTCGGGCACCACATCGTAGAGATCTTCGTACTCGGCCACCAGCGCGTCGACGTCCGCCGACGACGCCGCGGCCACGGCATCCGCCAGCTCGTTCACGCCCCAGGTGTTCACCTGCACGCCGAAGCGCAGCTCGGCCTCGGTCTTGTCGCCCTCGGTCACCGCCACGTAGCGCATGTTGTCGCCGAAGCGGGCGAGCTTGAGCGTCTTCACGGCCTGCCAGCCGGCGGAGGCGCGGGCCCAGTCGGCGATCTGCTTCTGCACCAGCGGGTTGCTCGCGTGGCCGACCACGGTCTTGCGGGCCACGCCCAAGCGGGTCTGGATGTAGCCGAACTCGCGGTCGCCGTGGGCGGCCTGGTTGAGGTTCATGAAGTCGAAGTCGATCTCGGCGTAGGGCAGCTCGACGTTCGCCTGCGTGTGCAGGTGCAGCAGCGGCTTGGTGAGCGCATCGAGGCCGGCGATCCACATCTTCGCGGGGCTGAAGGTGTGCATCCAGGCGACGATGCCGATCACGCGGTCGTCGGCGTTCGCGTCGAGGGCGGCGCGGCGGATCGACTCGCTGTCCTTCAGCACGGGCTTCCAGACGATCTTCACGGGGATCGCGGATGCGTCGTCCAGCGTCGCCACGATCTGCTGCGACTGCTCGGCCACCTGGCGGAGGGTCTCCTCCCCGTAGAGGTTCTGGCTGCCGGTGAAGAACCAGATCTCGTAGGGGGAGAGGTCGGTGCTGAGACGGGTCATGCGAGGGATCCTGTCGGGTCTTGTCCGTAGACGTTCTGGTAGCGGGCGAAGAGGGAGTCGACGGCGTCGGCGGCGATCGGCGGCGGGGTCTCGCCGCCGCCTACCTGACGGGAGAACAGCACCGAGCGGGCCACGTCCTCCACCATCACGGCGGCCTTCACGGCGTCGCGGGCGTCTTTGCCGATGGTGAACGGGCCGTGGCTCTTCATCAGCACGGCCCGCGACCGGTGGCCGCGGAGGGTCTCGACGATGCCCCGGCCGATCGAGTCGTCGCCGATGATGGCGAAGGGCCCGATCGGCACCTCACCGCCGAACTCGTCGGCCATCGCGGTGGTGACGCAGGGGATCGGCTCGCCCTGCGCGGCCCAGGCCACGGCGTAGGGGGAGTGGGTGTGCACCACGCCGCCGACCTCGGGCATGTTCCGGTACACGTAGGCGTGCGCGGCGGTGTCGCTGGAGGGGGAGCGGTCCGAGCCCTCGGTGCCGGCGACGACGGTGCCGTCGAGGTGGCAGAGGATCATGTTCTGCGGGGCGAGCGCGTCGTAGTCGACGCCGGAGGGCTTGATCACGAAGAGGTCGGCGCCCGGAACCCGGCCCGAGATGTTGCCGCCGGTCCACTGCACGAGGTTGTAGCGGGTGAGCTGGGAGTGCAGGTCGCTGACCTCTTGGCGGATGCGGTCGATCGCGGCCTGCAGCTCGTCGTCGGGGGCGAAGGCTCCGGATGCGGCGGACTCCGGGGCACCTGCACCGGTCGCGCCGGCTTCGAGCGGGAGGGCCTGGACGGCCGCGGCCTCCACGGCCAGTCCGGCGCGGTAGCGCTCGAGGTAGGCGGCGAAACCGGCCACGTCGGCGGCGTCGGGCTCCACGCTGCTCAGCTCGGCGCCGGCGAACACCTCGCGCGTCACGAAGTCGTCGAGCGAGACCCCGGATGCGGCGGGCCGCAGATACGCGGCCAGCACCGCGATACCCCAGGCGCCCCCCTCCGAGGCCGTGCGGGCGACGGTCACCGGGGCGTCCAGGGCGCCGGCCAGGAACCGCTGGGCCACCCCGGCGGTGCGGAAGAGGCCGCCGTGCGCGAACATCCGCTCGATCCGCACGCCCTCCTCGGCCAGCACGCGGAGACCGAGCGCGAGGGTGCCGAACACGCCGTAGAGCTGGGCGCGCATGAAGTCCGCGAGCGTGAACGCACTCCCGGGGGTGCGCACGAACAGCGGGCGCCCGTCGTGCAGACCCGCGATCGGCTCTCCGGCCAGGTGGTTGTACGCGAGCAGGCCGCCGGCATCCGGGGCCCCGTCGATCGCCTCGCGGAACAGCACCTCGAACACGGCGTCGGCCTCGACCGGTGTGCCCGAGGCCGCCGCGAACCGCTCGAACAGACCGGCCCAGGCGGCGAGCTCGCTCGCCCCGTTGTTGCAGTGCACCATGGCCACCGGGTCGCCGGCGGGCGTGGTCACCAGGTCGAGCTCGTGGTGCACCTCGCGCAGCGGATGCTCGAGCACGACCATCGCGAAGATGCTCGTGCCCGCGCTCACGTTCCCGCTGCGCGGAGCCACCGAGGCGGTGGCCACCATCCCGGTTCCGGCGTCGCCCTCGGGCGGGCAGAGGGGGGCGCCCGGTTTCAGCGTGCCGCTCGGGTCGAGCAGGGCCGCGCCCTCGGTGGTGAGCTCGCCCGCCGGCCGGCCGGCGAGGAGAACCTCCGGCAGCAGGGCGCGCAGGTTCTGGCCGAGCTCGGGGGCGGCCTCGGCGAGCAGCTCGTCGTAACGGGCGAGCATCCCGGCGTCGTAGTCGTTCGTGCGCGAGTCGATCGGGAACATCCCCGAGGCGTCGCCGACCCCCAGCACCCGCCGCCCGGTGAGGCGCTCGTGCACGTGCCCGGCCAGGGTGGTGAGGTGCCGGATGCGCGGCACGTGCGCCTCGCGATCGAGCACGGCCTGGTGCAGGTGGGCGATCGACCAGCGCAGCGGGATGTTCACCCCGAACCGCTCGGAGAGCTCGGCGGCCGCAGGGCCGGTGCTGGTGTTGCGCCAGGTGCGGAACGGCGTGAGCAGCTCGCCGGCCGCGTCGAACGCGAGGTAGCCGTGCATCATCGCCGAGACGCCGATGGCGCCGTAGCCGGTGGGGTGCACGCCGTAGCGGGTCGCGACGTCGGCGGCGAGGGCGGCGTAGGCGGCGCGGAGGCCCGTCCAGACGTCGTCGAGGGAGTAGGTCCAGACGCCGTCGCGGAGCTCGTTCTCCCAGCTGTGACCGCCGACGGCGAGCACCGCGTGGTCGTCGCCGATCAGGCAGGCCTTGATGCGGGTGGAGCCGAGCTCGATGCCGAGGATGGCGCGTCCGGCGGCGATGGTCTCCCGGGCGGCCTCGTGCTCGGTGAGGGCGGGCTGGCTCATGCTCGGGGACTCCTTCGGCTTGGCATGTGTTCGCGTATGTGATCGCTCACATCAGCGACGAGCATACACGTCGCAGGGGTGTTCTGTCAGTGCGTACCCGAGGTGCTCCGTCAGTGCGTCCCCGAGGCGTTCGGTCAAAGTGTCCCCGAGGCGTTCGGTCAGTGCGACGGGGGAGCCGTGGACCCGCGCAGCACGAGCGCCGGCTCCACCGAGGGTGGGGCCTCGGCCTGCCCGAGCAGGCGGGCCAGTGCCTGCCGCCCGGCCTCGGCGAAGTTCTGCCGCACCGTCGTCAGCCCCGGCCGGTAGTGCCGGGCCTCCGGGGTGTCGTCGAAGCCCACGACGCTCAGGTCGTCCGGCACCGTGAGGCCGGCCTCGGCGGCGGCGTGCAGCAGCCCGAGGGCCATCTGGTCGTTCGCCGAGAACACGGCGGTGACGCCGGGCCGCAGCAGGGCGCGGGCGGCTTCGTAGCCTGAGTCGGCGCTCCAGTCGCCCGCCGCGACGACGGCCGGCTGCAGCCCGCGGGAGGCGAGCTCCGCGCGGAATCCGGAGTCCCGCGATCCGGCGTCGATCCAGTCGGCCGGCCCCGCGAGGTGGGCGATCCCGGTGTGCCCCAGATCGGCGAGGTGGGCGGTGGCGAGGCGGGCGCCCTGGTGCTGGTCGAGGGCGACGGTGGCGCCGTCGAGGGTGCTGAGCGTCTGCAGGGTCACGAAGGGCACCCCGATCGGCAGGCGTCCCAGCGTCGTCAGCACGGGCGTCTGCGGTGCCACCACCACGAGGCCCTCCACCGACAGCGCCAGCAGGTGCTCGAGCGCCTCGTTCACCGAGGCCGCGTCGAGTCCGTCGGCCGTGGCGATGCTCACGCTGTACCCACGCGCCCGGGCCGCCGCTTCGACGGCCGCGATGCTCGACGCCGGTCCGTACTCGCCGTGCGCCGTCGACAGGATGCCGATGATGCGGGAGCGGCTGGTCACCAGAGCGCGGGCGGCGAGGTTCGGCCGGTAGCCGAGCTCGCGCATGGCGTCGAGCACCTTCTGCCGGGTGGCGGGGCGCAGGCTCGGATGGTCGTTGAGCACGCGCGACACGGTCTGATGCGACACCCCGGCGGCCCTCGCCACGTCGAACACGCTCGGCCCGCGCGGCTTCGAGCTGCCGGTTTCCGGTGGAGGGGTCGCGGCGGGGCTCATGATGCCAGTATCGCGTGCTCCCGTCGCTCTGCGGCGTCAGGCGCGAGTGCCGGCGTCAGGCGCGGATGCCGACGTCAGGTGCGGATGAGGACGCCAGGCGCGGATGAGGACGTCAGGCGCGGATGAGAGGGTGCGGGATGCGCAGGGTCGACGACCAGGTGCCGGTGCGGTCGTCCCAGCCGGGGAGCTGGTCGGGCACGAGTCCCCAGCGCTCGAGCAGGTGGCGGGCCAGGGTGACGACGTGCCGCGGGCGGGCGTCGCCGTGGATGTGCAGCACCGTGCTCGCCAGGCGGTCACCGGTGAAGCGGCGCACTTCGAGCACCCACTGCTCGCCCACGCGATGCACGATCACCACGTCGGCGAGGGCGGGGTCGAACGGAATGCTCGCCGGCACGGCCGTCGGTACCGCCATGCTCACCACCCCCTGTGAAACGAACTGCCCCTGATAGTTAGACAGTCTAGTCATCTCAGCGCAAGCGGCAACACCGTCCCGGTTCTCAGAAGTCGTCGATGTGCAGGTGGTTGCAGGTGTCGGCGAAGCTGACGAAGTTGATGTACGAGGGCTCGTTGCCGGCGGCGTAGCGGCAGTTGGACTGGCCGACCCGCGATCCGTTGGGCATGATCGGGTCGAGCACCGCGATCAGGTTCAGCGAGGCGTCGTTCGCGCCGGTGGTGGGCACGCCGCCCACCGAGGTGAAGTCGACCGCGTGGCCGCCGCCCGAGCGGTAGTGGGCGGATGCCGTTCCCGCACCCTCGATCTGGCCCGTGCAGCGCCGGCTGATGTCGCTCACGCCCGCGCTTCCGAAGGCACGCACCGCCGCCACCATGGCCTGCAGGATGACGACGTCGATGCCGCAGTTCTCGACATCCTGGCCCTGGGCGATCCAGGCGATCTCGAAGATGTGATCGGGGGTGGAGCCGTGGAAGGTGCCGGCGGCGACGTCGCCCATCAGCTCCTGGGCGAGGGCCTGGGCATCGCCCGAGACGGGGCCGACCACGTTGCCGCCCTGGTGCGCGGCTGCGGCCGCGGCGGCCGCTGCAGCAGCAGCCGCGGCCGCCGCCGCTGCGACACCCTCCTGGTATTGCTGCTCGGTGGTGGCGAGGTTCTGCTGCAGGCTGGTCAGCTGGGCGTTCAGCTCGGCCTGGTGCGCCGACTGCTCCTGCAGCGCTGCGATCATCGCGCGCTGGGCCTCGGCGGCTTCTTCGAGAGCCGCCTGGGCGGCATCCGCCAGGGTGCTCAGCTCGGCCTCGGCCACGGTCGCCTGCTCGCTGAGCGACTGGGCGGTGTTCTTGTCCTGATCGGCGCTCGCGTAGACGGCGTTGACCGCTTGGGTGAGCTGGCCGGCCGAGCTGAGCTGGGCGAGCAGGTCGTCGGCCTCGGACGAGCTGCTGGTGAGCAGCATCGTGGTGAGGTCGTTGCCGCCGGTGCGCACGAACTGGGCGGCCACGACCGCGGCGCGCTTCTTCGACTCCTCGGCCTTCGCGGCGGCCGCGGCGGCCGAGGCGGTGAGGGTGTCGGCCTTGAGCTGGCCGGCGGCGAGGGCGGACTGCGCCTCGTCGTTCGCGGCGGTGCGCTCGGCGACAAGCTGGCGGGCGGCATCCGCTTCGGCCTGCAGCTGGGCGATCACGTTCGTGATCTCGGTGATCTGAGCCTGCTTGGCGCTCTCACTGGAGCGGGCGGCGAGCACGTCGTCCCAGCTCGGGTAGTCGACGGCGTAGGCGGGGGCGCCCGCGATGGTGGCGGATGCCGCGACGGCGATCGCCAGCACGGCGGTGGTGAGCGCGCGCAGCGGGCTGCGGCGCGCGGCACGGCGGGTGGGGCGGGGTGCTGGTGTCATGGGTCCTCGAACGTCGGGCCGCGGCGAAGATCGACGGCTCCCGCTGCCCATCCAAACCCCCGGAGGCCTCGGAGGGGCGCATCCGGAGACGGCGATTCGCGAATCGTTGCTCCCGGGCAAGAATCCCTTCGAGGCGGCTATGAGGCGCCTGTGGGTCCGGGCTCGACTGATAGCGTCGGCGCATGGCTACGGGTGGCGGACGCGGATCGAACGGTGCAGCGGATGGGCGCGGTGGTGCCGGTGGCGGTGATCGCGACAGCCCCGGGCGCTCGGGTCCGGCGGCCACGCGCGAGGTCGATCCGCGCGGGGTCGGGCCGGTGTCGATCGCGTACAACCCGGTGACCGACGGCGATGCCGACCCGGGCGAGATCGTGTGGACGTGGGTGCCGTACGAGGAGAACGACGGTCGCGGCAAGGATCGGCCGGTGCTCGTGGTGGCCGCGGAGCCGGGCGGCACCCTGCTCGGGGTGCAGCTGACCTCGAAGCCGCACGACGACACCTACGACGTGGGCATAGGCAGCGGCCCGTGGGACTCGGTCGGGCGGCCCAGCTGGGTGCGGCTCGAGCGGGTGTTCCGGCTGCACCAGGGCGGCATCCGGCGGGAGGCGGTGGCGCTGGACGCCGAGCGCTTCGCGCTCGTGGCGGCGGCGCTCACGCGCCGCTACGCCTGGCGCACGGGGCGGCCGGCCGCCGCCGCCGGCGCGGCGGGCGCGGGCGCTCGGCGCCCTCCCGCGCCGGCCCGCGGGGCCTCCCCCGCATCCCGCACCCCGGCTTCCGCATCCCGCACCCCGGCTTCCGCATCCCGCACCCCGGCCTCCGCATCCCGGGCCCCGGCCTCCGCATCCCGGGCCGATGCATCCGCGCCCCGCACCACCTTCGGCAGCCTCCTGCGCCGCCTCTTCTCCCGCTGACCCACCCCACCTGCGCGGCCGCCCCCCACCCCCGCTTAGCCACCCCCACCTCCGCCGACCCGTCACGTAATGCCGCTATCACGACCGGATAACGGCATCACGTGACGGGTCGGCGGAGGTGCGCGCGGGGGAGAGCGGCGCGGGCGGGGCGCTAGCGGCCCGGGAACTGCGGCGCGGGGTTGTTCGTGCGGATCACCTCGAGCCGGGCGCGGTACTCGACCTCGTCGATGTCGCCCTGCGCGAAGCGCTCGGCGAGCGTCGCCTCGGCGCGGCGTCCGGGCTGGTCGAACCCGCCGGCCCGGTGGGCCCAGGCGGCGCGGCGCCAACGGCGGCCGACGGTGGCGAACAGGACGGCGAACAGGGCGATCCAGAACAGCGGGATCAGCAGGAACAGCCAGCCGCCTCCGAAGCCGAATCCCGGCCCGAAGTGGGCGGCGGCGAGGGCGGGGGCGGTGGCGAGCACGGCGGTCGACACGATGTCATCCTTCTCTCTGGTTCCGGTGGAACCTCAGGACTCCACCCTCGCCGCCCCGGCCCTCGCGCGAATCGGCCCCCGGGCGACACTTGCCGTACTCCCTACGGAGCACGCCTCGTGCGCGCGTGGACCCGGGCGGGCACGACCAGGTTCAGCGACCGGTCTCAGCCACCGGTGTCAGCGGCCGGGCGCCACGAGCCCGGTCTCGTAGGCCACGATCACGAGCTGCACGCGGTCGCGCGCGGCGAGCTTCGACATGATGCGCGAGACGTGCGTCTTCGCCGTGAGCGGGCTGAGGTGCAGGCGCGTGCCGATCTCGTCGTTCGTGAGGCCCTCGC
The DNA here is from genome assembly GCF_052048175.1 of Herbiconiux dendrobii. NCBI lineage: Bacteria > Bacillati > Actinomycetota > Actinomycetes > Micrococcales > Microbacteriaceae > Herbiconiux > Herbiconiux dendrobii. The sequence goes on from NZ_JBLZQV010000001.1 coordinate 986,622, forward strand.
CCACCAGTGCCAGCACCTCCTGCTCGCGCGGGGTGAGCGCCGAGAGCCGCCGGGCGTCGGGCGCAGCACTCAGATCGTGCGCGACCCGCTCCAGCAGCCGACGCGTCACGCCCGGGCTCAGCAACGCCTCGCCGCCCGCCACCACCCGCACGGCCCGGATCAGCTCGACCGGCTCCGTGTCCTTCACCAGGAACCCGCTCGCCCCCGCCCGGATCGCCCGCGCCACGTACTCGTCGAGCTCGAACGTGGTCACCACCACGATCCGCGTCGCCGAGAGCTGCGGATCGGCGGTGATCTGCTCGGTCGCCCACAGTCCGTCGCCGTCGGGCATCCGGATGTCCATCAGGATGACGTCGGGCCGCTGGGCACGCACGAGCTCGACCGCTTCCACCCCGGATCCGGCCTCGCCCACCACCTCGAGGTCGGGCTCCGAGGCCAGCAACGCCCGGAACCCGCCCCGGATCAACTGCTGATCGTCGGCGATCGCCACCCGGATCATCCGAAGCCCCCGCTGCGCCGGGGGAGTGCGGCGGCCACCCGGAAGCCTCCGCCGGGGCGCGGGCCGGCCTCGAGGTGCCCGCCGAGCAGGGCGGCGCGCTCGCGCATTCCGAGCAGACCGCGGCCCTCGGTGAGGGAGCCGGGCGAGGCGAGGCCGGCGGCGGCGCGGCTCTCAGCGGGGGCCCCGCGGCCGTCGCCGTCGTCCTCGATCACCGCGGTGCACTCCGCGTCGGTGCAGGCGAGAGTGACGGATGCTGCGGAGGCGCCGGCGTGCCGGATGACGTTCGTCAGCGACTCCTGCACGATCCGGTACAGCGCGAGCTGCACGGCCTGGGGCACGGCGGCGTCGCCGATCCGGTCGTCGAAGGTCACCGTGAGCCCTTGCGAGCGCACGGATGCGACGAGTCCCGGGAGGCGACTGAGATCCGGCTCGGGAACGAGGGGCGCCGCATCCGGAACGGCGCCGTCCGTCGCATCCGTCCCGCCGACCGTCGCATCCGCCCCCTCGCGCAGCACGCCGAGCACCGAGCGCACCTCGTCGAGCGCCGACTTGGAGGTCGCCTTGATGGCGGCGAGCGACTTGGCGGCCTCCTCGGGCCGGGTGTCGATGAGGTGAAGGCCCACTCCGGCCTGCACGTTGATCTGGCTGAGGGAGTGCGCGAGCACGTCGTGCAGTTCGCGGGCGATGCGCACCCGCTCGGCCTGGGCGGCGCTCTGCCGGCGCTCGGCGACCCGCCGCCGGAACTCGTCGGAGCGCTCGCGCCGGGTGCGCAGGGCCTCGCCGACGCCGAGCACGAGCAGCAGCCCGAGCGTGACGGCCACCACGAGCGCCGGCTGCCACGACACCCCGAGCACGACGCCGAGCGGCAGGGTGACGGCCCACGCCACCCCGACCGACACCCACGCCCACACGCGCGCGCCGCGCACGACGGCCCCGATCACGGCGAACACCACCGCGACGTACGGCGGCGCCGCGCTGCCCGACACGACGAGCACGTACGCGCCCGCCGCCGCCGACACCACCGCCACGACCGGGCCGGGGAACCGCCGGGCGAACAGCAGCGCCACGGGTCCGAGCACCGCGAGCCCGAGGCGCAGCGCGAAGCGGCCGGGGTCGTCGTCGAAGGCGCTCTCGAAGCGGCGCGCGTGCCAGCTGAGCAGAGCGGCCGGGATCTGCACGAGGAACGAGACGATGACGGGGATCCAGAGCGCGGGCCGGCCCCCGATGCGGAAGCGCGGCTCCCAGTCCCGGTCCCCCCAGCCCGACTCCGCCCACCGCTCGGCGGCCCAGCGCTCACGCTCGGCCCTGCTCCGACCCGGCTGCTGCGGCATGGCTCGATCGTAGCCGCGCCCGCACCCCGCGACATCCGCCCCCGGGCCCGCCCCGCCTACTCCCGGGGGAGTACGCGTCGAGCACTGTTCCCGGCTACCGCAGCGTCATCGGGTAGTCGCGTTTCGCCTCCCGGCCCTCACCACATTTCTCCGAGCGATCGCCGCAGCCGTGCGTTCAGTTCACCCAAGCCGATCTCGACGTCTGTCGACCCGTCATCCGAGGTGCTGTCATCGACCTCGATCACACCGTCTCTGGCCAGGCGCCGGCGGAAGGAGCTCACCTCGCTCGGCCCGATCCGGCCGGCCCGGATGAGCCCTTCGAGCACCGCCAGAACGCCGATCAACGCCTTCCCGTCGTCGCGCCTGACATCGATCCCGGATGTCTCGTCAGTCATGCAGACAAGGCTGAGCCCAGGCGGCACCGAGCGCAACCGCACCGTGCGCGGTCGGCGAACCGGATGCCGTCGACGAGGGTCGACGGGTCCGCGCTCCGGCTCGACGTGGCGTGGACCGCAGCGAATCCGGCGCCGGCCGCCAACACCGGCCACACCGGCCGCTAGCCGCCTGCGTCCCGGGTTAGGACGTCGTCATCGGCCTGATCGACAGGTCGACACTGCCGAACGGGAACGGATAGACGAACGAATACGATCCCGTGGGAGTCCAGTCCCAGATCGGGATCAGACCGAACCAGATCTGCGAGATCACGATGCCGAGCGCGGCCAGGACCGCGATCGCGACCACGGATCGATCGATGATGCGCACCGCGTCCTTCTCGCTCTGCGCTCGATTCAGCACCCGCGTGAGCGCGAGGACGACGATCGCAGCGAACAGCACCAGCATCAGCGGGTTCGGTCCCAGTGTGAGGGAGAGGCACGACGGCGCTACAGCCGTGGGGTTCCCCGACGAATCGGTGAACCCGCCGGACGCATCCACCCCACCGGCGCAGATGCCCTTGCTGGCCACGGTCAGAGAGGAATAAGCCAGACCCGCCACGACCGCGGCGATCACCATCCTCCGAATTCGTGCGATCACGGCCGCGCCCGGGACGAACGCCGCCCGCGAGCGCCCCGCGGAGACGCGAACGCCCTCGAGTACCCCAGTCATGGTCCCTCCTCCTCACCCAGCCTTGATCCCAGCTCGACACCTGTCAACCGCCGTCGGAACCGCACGGTCTCGGCCGGCGGCGTGTCGCATCGTTCCCCGGAACGGGCATCATCGGCCGGAGATGAATCGCAGCACGTCTCCGGGGTGGATCTGACCCCAGTTGAGGATGTTGCGGCCCTCGAACTCTCCCGCGTCGTGGTAGATCTGCGTGGCCTCCGTGCCGAGCCGCAGCCCGATCTCGTCGCCGCGATCACCCTCGGCGACGACGTACTTCACGATCTGCCCGGCATCGTCGAGGACGACCTCACCGGTTGCGTGCTCGCGGACGCCGGTGTCCACGAGTGGAGGGTTGTCGGCGACGTCAGTCACGGCGGGCGACGGTTCCTCCTCAGCCACCGGGGTCGCTGCGACCGACGGCACGGCGTCATCGCTGGGAACATCGGCCACGCAGCCAGTCAGCGCACAGCCGAGGGTGACCGTTACGGACACGAGCACGGCGAGACATCTGGTCTTCGCGCGGGGCTCCTTGACATCAGAGTTCCCGGTCGTTGCCGCGTCGTTGTAGTACATCTGTCGAAATTAGCCCGCGACCCGTCGGGACTTCCACTCCCGAGCGAGAGGCGGTGCGGCCACCCGCCGCCGCGGCGTCCGCGATCCGTCATGTCCGGCGTTTGCGCTGGGAGCGAAGCCTTGTCGGCGAACGTGACGGGGCTTGGTTGACTGTCGGCATGCGACGCGTGCTGGTGCTGGGCGGAACGGGATGGCTGGGTCGGGAGATCTCGCGGAGGGCGGTCGAGGCCGGCTCGGAGGTGGTCTGCCTGGCGCGCGGGCGGTCGGGGCAGGTCGCCGAGGAGGCGCATCACATTCGCGCGGACCGCCTGTCGACGGGGGCATACGACGACCTGAAAACGCGCTGGGACGACGTGATCGAGCTCTCCTCCGAGCCGGTTCTGGTCGAGTCCGCGTTGAGTGCGCTCGCGGGGTACGCCTCGCACTGGACGCTGGTGTCGTCGGTCTCGGTGTACGCCTCGAACGACGAGCCCGGCGCCGACGAGTCCGCCCGGCTGGTGGAGCCCACAGACCTCTCCTCCTACGCCGATGCGAAGGTCGCGGCGGAGCGCAGCAGTGCCGCAGCGCTCGGAGACCGCCTCCTCATCGCCCGCCCGGGTCTCATCGTCGGCCCGGGCGATCCGAGCGACCGTTTCGGATACTGGCCGGCGCGGCTGAGCCGGACGGGCCCGGCTGTCGTCCCGACGCCCGATGGGCGCTTCGTGCAGGTCATCGACGTCGCCGACCTCTCGGCGTGGATCGAACGGGCGGGACGCACCGGCGTCACCGGCACGATCAACGCCGTCGGAGAGATCCACCCCATGCGGAACTTCTTCTCCGCTGCCGTCGAAGCGACCGGATACGGGGGAGATCTCGTGCCGCTCGACGACCGCTTCCTGCTCGCCCAGGGCGTGAACCACTGGGCCGGGCCGCGATCTCTGCCGCTCTGGCTCCCCGAGACGGACACTGCCTTCCTGCAGCGATCCGGGGCGTCCTTCCTCGCCACCGGCGGCACCCTCTCCTTCCTCGACGACACTCTCGCCCGGGTGCTGGCGGATGAGACGGCCCGGAACGCGCACCGCGAACGCCGGGCCGGCCTCACTCCGCCCGAAGAACGGGCCGTCCTGGAGGCCGACCGCGCGGACGGCGGCGCAGACGGCGACGCAACGCAGCGCCTCCTAGGCTTTCGGCATGACTGATCCTCGCCTCATCGACCTGGATGCGTGGCCCCGGAGAGAGCACTTCGACCACTACTTCACCGAGGTCGAGTGCACCTACGCGATCACGGTCGACATCGACGTCACGGAGACGGTCGCCGCTCTTCGCCGATCGGCATGGAAGACCTACGTCGCTCAGATCTGGGCGATCTCGTCGCTGGTCAATCGGCACGAGGAATTCCGCCTGACCCTCGTGGACGAGAGAAAGCCTGCGATCTGGGACGTCGTGCATCCTGCGTTCACCGTCTGCAACCCCGACCGCGAGACCTTCGCCAGTGTCTGGTCCCCGTTCCACGCCGATTTCCCGACGTTCCACGAGCAGGCGGCCGAGGTGGCGGCACGGAACCGCCAGGCCACGTCGTTCCAGCCGCAACCGGACATGCCCGCGAACGTGTTCGACATCTCCAGCATCCCCTGGGCGTCGTTCACCGGGTTCAGCCTCCAGCTCCGCCACGGGTGGAGGCATCTGCTGCCGATCTTCACGCTGGGGCGGTACCGCGACCATGACGGGCGCACCGTCATGCCGGTGGCCCTCCAAGTGCACCACGCGGCGGCGGACGGCTTCCACGCCGCGCGCCTCCTGAACGAGCTCCAAACACTCTTCTCCGAGCCGTCCTGGCTGCGTTGATCGAACACGCCGGAGAGTATGGCGTCGGATGGCAGACAGGCTGCCGAGCGTGCGCAGGATCGTCCCGGCAGGAACTTGGCGAGAATGATCTGACGGTCGGTGTTGCAGATGGTGCGTCCCGGGGCATGTACATATCGAGACCGAGATCCGGTCGGTCGAGGGGAACACGTCGAGCGACGAGAACGCCGGCTTCTCAGCCGCGTACACCGATAACTACGCCGACGTACTCATCGACCCCACGACCGGCCAGTTCATCGGAGAATGCCAGATCAGCCTCGACGCTACCAACGAGCTCCCCGCCGGCACCGCTCCCATCGATCCTGCAGACATCGCACTGCCGCCGACCCGCTCGCTGGACGTGACGTGGTCGCTCGAGGTCCCCGCAGCACGTCAGGTCGAGCGTGCGCCTCCTGAGGGAGGTCCTCCGGGCACGTAGGTGAGCCACTCCTCGTCGAGCTCGTAGCCGAGGGAGCGGTTGGCGGCGATGCTCGCCGGGTTGTCGAAGGAGCCGCCGGTGCGGAAGACCGTGTGGCCCTCGTCGGCCAGGGCGAGCACGCACGCCGCCTTCACGGCGGATCCGAGCCCGAGGCGGCGCCATCCTCGACGCACGACCGTGAAATCCGTCTCCGTGACGCCGGGGCCGGGGCCGGGGCCGGGGCTGGTGTCGGTGTCGGCGAACGTCATCGCCACCAGCAGGCCATCCGTGGTGAAGGCGCCCCAGCCGCGGTGGGTGGCCGTCGGCGTCGCGCCGGCCGTCGTCAGGGCGTCGTGGGCCGTCGCGATGTCGCCGGGGTAGTCGTCCGCCGTCGCGCGGTCCAGGGCCAGCACGGCCTCGACGTCGCTCGCGGTGACCTCCCTGACGCTGACGAGCGGATGCGCCCGGTTCACGAGGTGCCGCACCCGTTGGCGCCGCTCCTCGTCGAGCACCAGGCCCGCACCCCACGACCGGGCGATGACGACCCAGCCCTGCGCGTCCAGCTCGGATCGGCCCGGCGAGTCCGCCCGGACCACTCTGCGTTCCTGCACCGTCCTCCTACTGCGCCGCTGTGGCCACGACCGTGATCGACGGATCGACGTATCCCGCCTGCTCGAGGACTCCGACGAGCTCACTGCGATAGGCCTCCAGATCCCGGCCGTCGAACACCTCGACCGTGCCGGAGACGTACGCCGCCTGGACCTCGAACCTCTCCCCGACCCGAACTCCGGGGTCGGCGAGCACGTCCAGCCACAGCTGTACCGCGGAGAAGTACCGGTCCGAGCGGGCCGGATCGTAGCCGAGCCATTCCAGGCCCCCCGCCCCCGACCGGACGTCGTCGTGGCTCAGCACGAGTCGCACCGGCAGGGCGCCCAGCGGCGAGTCCCCGACGAGCGGCAGCGCCTCCTCGATGAAGCGGCGGGTGTCGGATGACGACAGGTCGCCGAGGCGGGCGTCGAGCGTGATCCCGTCAGAGCTCCCTCGCACCCGCAGCTCGGCCGGCTGCGGCTCGACGTCGCGCAGGGTCTCGGCCACGGCATCGCCGAAGGCCTGCGATCGATCGTCAGGCGTGTCGTATCGCGGCGTGCATCCGGAGAGCAGGAGCACGGCCACGACGGCGACCACCACCAGCCGCCGCCTCACGGGGTCGCTCCGAACAGCGTCGTGAGCGAACCGTCGTCGCCCCGGATGGCGTAGCTCACGCTCACCGAGGGCTGGAGCACTCCCGCGCCGCCGAGGATCCCCAGGATCTCCGCGGTCTGCTCGGCGGTGAGGCCGGTGGTGCCGGTGAGACGGAGCGCGGTCGTGTCGGGCTCGAACTGCGCACTGGCCTTCGGGATGTATTCCAGGTTCGTGACCTCCTCGAGCGCGGTGTCCCAGCCGGCGGGCAAGGCCGGATGGCCGGAGCGGTTCGTCACCAGCACGTCGCCGACGAGCGCTTCGGTCTGCAGTCCCGGGAACGACGTCAGGTCGTCACCCAGCGCAGTCACCATGGCGTCGAACGCCTGGCTCACCGTTGGTCCGGGCTCGCCCGGTTCGCCGGAATGCACGTTCAGCACCCCGTCGCCCGTGTCGTCGAACACGTTGTACCTGACCTCGGTGAAACCCTCGTCGAGCAGGCCTGCCCAGATGCGCACATCCCGCTCGAACCGGTCGGCATCCTCGTAGGACCGCGTGGTGAACTCGGTCGTCACGGAAGCGTCACCCGGATACACGGCGATGAGGTCGAGCTCTCTCGGGCGGTCGGAGCCGAGGCCGTCGAGGATCTCGCGGACGGCCAGTGCCGTCGTCACGATCTCGTCCTCGGATGCGGCCGGGTCGACCTGCACCAAGCGCTCGTACGGCGCGACGAGCACCCCGGGCACCTTCTCGATCTCCAGCATCGCGTCGTACCGGGCCTGGTCGTCCGCGTCGTCCGCCCCGGCGCAGCCGGCCAGCCCCAGCACGAGCGCCATGACGGACAGCCTCCCGACTCGTCGCATCCACCGATCCCTTCCCGCCCGGTTCGACCGGGACACCGACCTAACCTACGGGTGTGCAAGATCCGCCGCGATGGGGACCTCTCACCATCCACGGCGTGCCGCGTCACAGCAGGGCGCGAGGAGCGAGCCGCCGTTTCGCCCGGTGCCGCCGCACGGCGAGCAGGATCGCGAGCACGGGCAGGCCGAGGGTGAAGAGCCAGAACACGACGATCCCGGCCACCCAGACGGCCCGCGCCGACGTGAACTCGTCTTCGGCCTCGCGAACCGACTGCTCGGTGACCGGCCGGATGCTGCCGACGGGGCCGTGCTGCACGGCGCGCGGTCGATCGTCGAGCACGACCAGGAAGTCGAGTTCGGCCGGGTAGTCCGACGACGGCGGGAAGCCCCACTGCTCGTCGCCGCGGAACGTCACCTGGTCCTCGGCTCCGGTATCGGTATCGGCATCGGGACCGGGATCGGTTCCGGTGCCGGTCCCCGTGTCCGGGATCGTGACCTCGTACAGGCTGCTCGTCTTCGGCAGCCCGGACGTGGTCTCCACCTCCGAGAGCACTCCCGTGAGCACGACATTCCGCCCCACGGCGTCGCGTTCGAGGCCCAGGCGATCGGCCGCCGCATCCTTCGCGAAGCCGAGAACGCCGAGCATCGCGATGCAGGGCACGAGGAGCAGCCCGAAGACGAGCCAGATCGGCCACGACGGGAACGGCAACCTCCGCAGGCGCGCGTCCGGAAAGGGCGGCGGGGCGGTCATGAGAGCGTCCGATCAGGGTCCATCAGTCGACCAGCCCATCAGTCCATCAGGTCGAGGGCCGCCACGCCGGCGCCCAGCGCCCACTCGTTCGTCAGCGCGGCCAGCTGCGGCACGTCCTGGAGCGCCACCCCGCCGGAGGTGAGCACGACGACGACACCGTCCCGCACGACCTGCACCCCGGTCACGTCCAGTTGCTCGGCGGGGTCGTATCCACCGCCGACTTTGAGTGCCCAGGCTCCGGCGGCGGCCACCCGGCCGTCCTCGACGTTCCAGCCCAGGGGCTCCATGCTCTCCTCGGTGTACTCGGGGTCGCGCGAGATCCCGAGCGAGAGCCCGCCGTACTCCTCCAGGTCGATGCTCGAATCGGCCGTCTCCTTCGTGTGCCAGGCGCAGCCGAGGGCGGGGCCGTCGGAACCGGTCGCCACGCCGTTCTCACTGTCGGCGAGCTCGACGAGACCCGCCACCTCCGGGCCGAGCGCCGCCTTGACCTCGTCGCAGGTCGGGAATCCGCCGGCGTCGGCCGTGGCGGAGGGCGCACCGGTGACAGGGGCGGCCGAGGCCGGCGGCGGGCCGGCGGGCGCGTCGTCCGTGGGATCGTCGCCCGAACCGCTGCATCCGCTCAGCAGAGCCCCCGTCAGGGCCAGGGGGATCAGCACGGACAGGGTTCGAAGCGTTCGGCGGGTGGTCATGGGACGGATCTCTCCTCTGCATCGTCGGGGTCTCCTACGCTATCGAAGCGCAGACGGACGTCAGAACTATACGCGTATAGCAGGTCGATGGCACCGCTGCCAACCCGGGAGGGGCATCCCCGTGTGAAGAGTGGATGACCGAATACGGGCTCTCGTAGCGCGTTGCCGAGCACCGGATGAACGCGCCGTGAAACCTCCCACCGACCCCCGGATGCGCCCCCGCCCCTTCGTTAGCGTGATCGGCGTCGTGCGCGAACCAAGCGTGCGCGGCATCCGTCGGCAACCCGTGCCGTCTCACCGAAGGACGTCCCATCACATGAAGAGCGAGAAGCTCACGCGCGCCCTGACGCGCCTCACACCCCGCACCGCGCTGGTCGCCGGTGGCCTCGCGGCCGTCGTGGCCCTCGGCACGCTCGGCGGCGGCATCGCCTACGCCGCTGGCGGACTCAACCCGCCACCCGTCAACCCCGCGCTCGTGCACGTGGCCTCGGCCGTGCCCGACCGCGTCATCCTGACCCCCACGGAGACCCCGGCGGCCACACAGAACGTGTCGTGGCGCACCTCGGTCGACGTCACCACCCCGCAGGTGCAGCTGGCCTCGATGACGAAGGGCCCGGTCACCGCCTCGACGACCGTCGCGGCCACCTCCACGACGGAGTTCGCCACCGACCTCGGCTACACGATCAAGTACCACACGGCCACGATGACGGGCCTGGCCGAGAACACCGCCTACCTCTACCGCGTGGGCGACGGCGAGACCTGGAGCGAGTGGCTCGAGTTCGAGACCGCCGCGGCCACCGCCGAGCCGTTCTCGTTCATCGTGCAGGGCGACGCCCAGAACGACGTCAAGAGCTACGCCTCGCGCGCCTTCCGGGCGGCCTACGAGGCCCGCCCCTACGCCAAGGCCGTCGTGCACCTCGGCGACCTGATCGACACCGACGTCGCGGATGCCGAGTGGGGCGAGTGGTTCGGCGCCGCCGGCTTCGAGAACTCCTACCTCAACGTGATCGCCGCCCCCGGCAACCACGAGTACTACCCTGGCCCCGAGCTCAGCCGGTACTGGGGCGCGCAGTTCGAGTACCCGCGCAACGGTCCGGCCGGCACGCCGGAGGTGAAGCAGACCTTCGACGAGAACGTCTACTACGTCGACCTGCAGGGCGTGCGCTTCATCACGCTGAACGCCAACATGGGCTCCGGCGCGCTGCTGGCCGAGCAGACCGCCTGGCTCGACCAGGTGCTGGCGCAGAACCCGAACAAATGGACCGTCATCGCCTTCCACCAGCCGATCTTCTCGGTGACCTCGGGCCGCGACAACGCGAGCATCCGCGAGGCCTGGCTGCCGCTGTTCGAGAAGTACGACGTCGACCTGGTGCTGCAGGGCCACGACCACGCCTACGGGCGCGGCAACCTGTTCGCGAACGAGCAGAACCTGCCGGCCGGGGCGGATGCCGCCACCAGCCAGACCGGACCGGTCTACCTCGTCACCGTGGCGGGCCCCAAGATGTACGTGCCCGACCCGCTCGAGTCGAACAACTGGATCACCAACGGCGCGAACCTGCGCAGCATGAACCGCGACACGCAGATGTACCAGACCGTCGACGTCGTGGGCGACCAGCTGCACCTCGAGAGCCACACGGTCACCGGCGAGCTCTTCGACGCCTTCACCATCACCAAGACGGATGGCACGAAGCTCGTCACCGACGAGACCGTGGCCTGGGCCTCGGGACCGGGATCCACCCGCTCCGACATCGACGCCCCCGAGCGCCCGACGCCCGTCGTGCCCGGCGAGGGCACTTCCACGCCCGAGCCGACCCCGACCCCGGAGCCGACCTCGACTCCGACCCCGACCCCGACCCCGGAGCCGACCGTCGAGCCGACGCCGGAGCCCACCGTCGAGCCCACGCCGGAGCCGACCGTCGAGCCCACGCCGGAGCCGACCGTCGAACCCACGCCCGAGCCCACGGCCACCCCGACCCCCGAGCCGACGGTCGAGCCCACGCCCGAGCCGACCGTGGAGCCCACGCCCGAGCCGACCGTGGAGCCCACCCCCGAGCCGACCGCGAGCCCCGAGCCCACGACCAGCCCCGAGCCCACCGCGACCCCGGAGCCGACCGCCACCCCCGAGCCCACCGCCACGGCGAGCCCCACGGCGCCGCCCACCGCGAGCCCGCAGCCCACCGAGAACCCCACCCAGCCGAAGCCGGCGGCGAACCCCTCGCCGATCGAGCTCTCCGCCACGGGAATCGCGGCCGGCGACTCGCTCAGCATGAAGGGCAGCGGCTTCTGGCCGAACGAAGATCTCGAGGTCACGCTGCACTCCGACCCGATCGAGCTCGGCTACCCCACCGCGGATGCGAACGGCGCCTACTTCTTCACCGCCCACATCCCGGCCGGGGTCGCTCCCGGTGAGCACCACATCGTGGTGCGCGGTCTCGAGTCGGGTGCCGAGGCATACGTCGCAATCACCGTACTGAAGCCCGGATCGGCCGCGACCGGCGTGAAGAACCTCGCCGAGACGGGCGTCAACGGCGTCGGGGTCGGGATCGCCCTCGGCGGCGCCGCCCTGCTCGCCGGCCTCGCCGTGTTGTTCGTGCTCTACCGCCGCGGTCGCCGTGAGGGCGGCGTCGCATGAGCCGCCGCCCCGCATCCGGAACCGGCCGCGACGACCGCCGCCCCGCATCCGGAACCACCCCAACCTCCCCGACCACAGCATCGAAAGGTCGTCAGACCATGACGAACACGTCCAAGCGGGGCCGCAGCGCGCGGATGCTCGCAGGCTTCGCGATCGCGGCCGTCGCCGCCTCGCTGCTCACGCCGGTGCTGGGGGTGAGCAGCGCCCAGGCCGCCACGGTGACCCCGCTCGTGCAGCACGGGCCGTCGGTGATCCCGGATCGCATCGTGCTCACCCCGAACGGCGACCTCGCCACCTCGCAGTCGGTCACCTGGCGCACCAGCAAGGGTGTCTCGACCGCCAAGGCCGAGTATCGCGTCGCCACGGCCACGCCGTACCCGACCGGGATCATGACGGTGGATGCCGCGAAGAACACCGATCTCTCCACGGCGAATTACGACGAGACCTTCCACACGGTGCAGTTCACCGGCCTCGAGCCCGACACGCAGTACCAGTACCGCGTGGGCGACGGCACGAACTTCAGCGAGTGGCAGCATTTCACCACGGCCGCAGCGACCGCCGACCCGTTCTCGTTCATCTACCTCGGCGACGTGCAGAACGGCATCAAGAGCGACGCGAGCCGGGTCATCCGCAACGCGTTCCGCGACCGCCCCGACGCCAGCATCGTGCTGCAGGCGGGCGACCTGATCGATGCCGCCAACGACGACAGCCAGTGGGGCGAGGTGTTCGACGCGGCCGGCTACCAGTTCGGCACGCAGAACTTCCTCGCGGCGGCGGGCAACCACGAGTACGAGGGCGAAGAGCTCTCGACGCAGTGGCAGGCCCAGTTCGACTACCCCGAGAACGGCCCGACCGGCGCCGAGGGCATCGAGGCGCTGCTCAAGGGCACGGTCTACTACAACGACTACCAGGGCGTGCGTTTCATCTCGCTGAACAGCAACATCACGGATGCGGCGGCGCTCGCCGTGCAGACCGAGTGGCTGAAGCAGACCCTCGAGACGAATCCCAACAAGTGGACGGTCGTGTACTTCCACCACCCGGTGTTCTCGCTCGACGAGGGGCGCAACAACCGCGCCATCCGTGAGGCCTGGCTGCCGCTGTTCGAGGCGAACAACGTCGACCTCGTGCTGCAGGGCCACGACCACAACTACGGCCGCGGCAACACGCTCGCCGCCGAGGAGGGCAACCCCAGCACCTGGAACTCCGAGCTGAACTACGACGGGCCCGTGTACGCGGTGTCGGTGGTGGGTTCGAAGATGTACTCGGGTGCGGGTCCCCGCATCTGGAACGAGAACGGAGGCCACCTCAAGAAGCTCGAGGGCGAGGTCGAGCTCTACCAGCTGATCGACGTCGCGGGCGACACGCTCCGCTACGAGTCGCGCACCGCCGACGGCGAGTACTTCGACGGTCTCACGATCGTGAAGAACGATGCCGGCAAGGCCGTGACCGACGACGAGGCGCCCCAGGTGATCGACCCGAGCGACCCCGGCACCCCGTGCCTGGGCTGCGTGCCGAACCCCGATCCGACCGACCCCACCGATCCGGAGACCCCGGTCGGCACGGTCGACTACCAGGTCGTCTCGCAGCTGGACTCGGTGAACAAGTCGAATGCCTCGCTGCCCGCCGGATCCGCGTACTCCGAGTCGAAGGACCTGCTGTACCTGGGCGACCAGAACGGCCGGAACATCTTCGAGATGAATCCCGACACCGATGAGGTGCGGCGCACCATCACGCTGCCCGAGAACATCCGGGACCTCGGGATCGACGACGAGAAGCAGCTGCTCTACGTGGGTCAGCAGAACCGCAACTGGGTGGTCGTCTCGATCGCCGACGACACCTTCGGCCAGGTCGTGCGCGGCCCGTACTCGTTCATCGAGTCGAACCGCTCGATCGACGTCGACCCGGTGAACGACCTGGTGTACGGCGCCGTGCCCTCCCGCGGCATCGAGGTGCTGCGGGCCTCCACGGGCGAGTCGCTCGGCGTGATCGACGGAACGGCCGGCGCGTACTACGTGGCCGCCGATCCGTCGAAGGGGTACGTCACCGCCGCCTACTTCGAGGAGGTTCCGGATGCCGTGCAGGTCGCGGCCTTCGACGCGAAGAACGGCTTCGGCCAGGTCTGGGACAAGGTCACCCGCGTGAACGCCCGTCAGGTGGACATCGACTCCACCAACGGTCTCGTCTACGTCGGCTACACCGGTACCGCGGCGGGATCGGGCGGCTTCACCGTGCTCGACCTCGCCACGGGCGAGCAGCTCGGCGACTTCGCCGATCCCTCCTACGGCAAGGACGGCTACGGCATCTCGGTCGACGAGGAGCATCAGCGGGTGTTCGTCTCCAACCGCGACTTCCGCCTGAACCCGCCCGGGTCGGAGCTGGATGCGGTGGCCGTCACGGTCTCGCAGCGCGTGCTCGAGGCGGGCTTCGACTACGACGTGGCCGGATCCATCGACGTGGTGAACAAGTCGAACGCCTCGCTGCCGGCCGGATCCGCGTTCTCGCAGGCGAAGGACGTGCTCTACCTCGGCGACCAGAACGGGCGCTCGATCTTCGAGCTGAACCCCGACACCAACCAGATCCTGCGCACGATCACGATGCCCGAGAACATCCGGGACCTCGGGATCGACGACGAGAAGCAGCTGCTCTACGTCGGCCAGCAGAACACCAACTGGCGGGTCGTCTCCATCGCCGACGCGAACTTCGGCGAGACGGTGGCAGGGCCGTTCCCGTTCATCGCCTCGAACCGATCGATCGACGTCGACCCCGAGCGCGGGCTCGTCTACGGCGCCATCCCCTCGCGGGGTGTGGAGGTTCTGGATGCCGCGTCGGGCGCCTCGCTCGGCGTGATCGGCGGAACGGGCGACGCGTACTACGTGGCGGCCGACCCGGCGAACGGGCTCGTCACCACGGCGTACTTCCGCGACGCGGCCGACTCCGTGCAGATCGCGGCATTCGACGCCGACGACGGATTCGGCCAGGTCTGGGAGCAGGTCGGCCGGGTCAACGCCCGTCAGCTCGACGTCGACTCGACCAACGGTCTGGTCTACGTGGGCTACACCGGACAGGTCGCCGGTACCGGCGGCTTCTCGGTGCACGACGTGAAGACGGGTGAGCTGCTCGCCGACATCGCCGATCCCGCGTACGGCAAGGACGGCTACGGCATCTCGGTCGACGAGGAGCGTCAGCGGGTGTTCGTGTCCAACCGCGACTTCCGGCTGAACCCGCCCGGCTCGGAGCTCGCTCCGGTGGCCGTGACGATCAGCCGGCGTGCGGGCGTGGGTGGGCCGGTGGATCCGACCGACCCGACGGATCCGACCGATCCCACGGATCCGACCGATCCCACGGATCCCACGGATCCGACCGATCCCACCGATCCGGAGCCGCCGATGGGCCTGGCGTACGCGGCGAGCGAGCTGACGGCGATCCCGTCGGCTGCCTCGAACGCCGACCTCGACGTGAAGCCGGTCGGCTCCGTGGTCGACCCGGCCACCGGTCACCTCTTCGTCGGCAACGAGCAGCGCCCCGCGCGGGTGCTCGAGATCGATCCGGTGACGGATGCCGTGGTGGCCACGCATGCCATCGCCGGCGCCGAGGGCGAGGGTGTGCGCGATGTCGCCCTCGACTCGGCCAAGGGCGAGCTCTACGTGGCGTACGGCGCCTCGTGGGTCGTGCTCGACGTGGCCACCGACGCGATCACGCGCGGGCCGTTCGCCTTCACGGCGAACGTGCGCGGGATGGACGTCGACCTCGCCACCGGGCGGGTGTTCGGCGCCAACCGGGGCACGGGCTTCCAGGTGATGGATGCGCAGACCGGGGCGATGATCCAGGTCGTCGAGACGCCGGGTGAGGGCTGGGCGACGCACGGCATCGCGTTCGATGCGGCGGCGAACCGTCTCTACACCACCAACAACGGCTCCGGGACCGAGGGCGTGCGGGTGTACGACGGCACGTCGTTCGATCTGCTGCAGTCGCTCGCGGTGACGGATCCGGACTACCGTTCGGTGGCCGTCGACTCGAAGGCGGGGCGCCTCTACATCGGGCACTCCTCCGACGCCTTCGAGGCCAGTGGCATCCGCATCCTGAATGCCGCCGACCTCACCGAGATCGCGAACTACCCGGGCACCGCCTACGGCAACAAGGTCTACGGCGTCTCGGTCGACGAGGCCCTCGGCAAGGTCTACGTCTCGGCCCGCGACCGCTTCCCCACGGGCCTGATCGCCCTCCAGCGAGCCCAGTAGCCGCGGGTCACCCCCCCCACGGGCATCGACCCGTCACTCAGTCCCGCTCTGACGAGCGAATACCGGGACGAAGTGACGGGTCGATGACTGTCAAGGGGTGGGGGTGCCGAGGGAACTGCCGAGCGAGGAGGCCCGGGCGTGGGCGGCGGCGAGCTCGTCGCGGCTGCGGGGGATCTGGTCGGCGAGGGCTGCGACGTCCTCGGCCAGGGTGAGGTTGGTCTCGATGACCGTGAGGTCCATGCCGAGGGCGGTGCCCAGGATGAGGCGGAGCGCGGGGATCTCGTGGTCCCAGCCCTCGGTGGGGGAACCGGCGTCGTAGGAGGCGCCGCGGCTCGTGACGATCACGGCCGGGCGTCCGGCCATCGGCTGCGTGTCGCCGTCGAACGGGGCGGTGACGGCGGGCACGTGGATGTTGTCGATCCAGGCCTTGAGGCTGGAGGGCAGCGAGTAGTTGTAGAGCGGCGCGCCGATCAGCAGCACGTCGGCGGCGAGCAGTTCGGCGATCAGCGAGGCCTGCAGAGCCTCCGCTGCGGCGGGAGGGGCAGCATCCGCGGGCCGTAGCCGGGGCGGCCAGTGCAGTGAGGCGTCGGCCAGGTGCGGCAGCGGATCGCGGTGCAGATCCCGGTGCGTCACGGTGTTGCCCGCCTGGGCGGCCAGCCACGCCTCGCTGAACGAGTGCCCGATCGCGCGCGACCGTGACCGCCGCAGGTCGGCCGAACAGTCCAGATGAAGAAGATTCGCCATCCCCACACGCTACGCGCCCCACCCCCGCGCACCTCCACCCGCCGCGCCCACCCGCCCCGTCCCGTCCGGCCCCCCTCTAGCCGCACCCGCCCGCCCACCGTCCCGCGACATGACACAAGTTGTGGCAAGTCGGCGCGAAAACCGGCGACTTCTGTCATCTCGCCGAGCGCCTCCTCACCGTCCCGCGACATGACACAAGTGGTGGCAAGTCGGCGCGAAAACCGGCCACTTCTGCCAGGTCGCCGAGCGCCTCCTCACCGTCCCGCGACATGACACAAGTGGTGGCAAGTCGGCGCGAAAACCGGCCACTTCTGCCAGGTCGCCGAGCGCCTCCTCACCGTCCCGCGACATGACACAAGTGGTGGCAAGTCGGCGCGAAAACCGGCCACTTCTGCCAGGTCGCCGAGCGCCTCCTCACCGTCCCGCGACATGACACAAGTGGTGGCAAGTCGGCGCGAAAACCGGCCACTTCTGCCAGGTCGCCGAGCGCCTCCTCACCGTCCCGCGACATGACACAAGTTGTGGCAAGTCGGCGCGAAAACCGGCCACTTCTGCCAAGTCGCCGAGCGCCTCCTCACCGTCCCGCGACATGACACAAGTTGTGGAAAGTCGGCGCGAAAACCGGCGACTTCTGTCAAGTCGCCACTCGACGGCGGGCGGATGCTCGGGCTGGGCTGGGCTGGGCTGGGCTGGGCGGGCGTGGCGGGGCGGGGCTGGGGCGGGTCGGGGCCGGGCGAGCGCGGGCTACGGGGCGAGGCGGCGGGCGGCGTCCAGGGCCTGACGGGTGGCGCGCACGGCATCGACACGGGTCGCGTCGAGGGCGCCCCCCACGCGTTCGTGCCGCACGCCCAGCTCCGTGAGGGCGGCACTCAGCGGGTCGTGCGGGAGCTGGCCGGCGCACACCACCACGGTGTCGGCGGCGATCAGCTCGCGGGTGCCGTCGGCGAGCACGATCTGCACCCCCTCGGGGGTGATCGCCTCGTACTCGAGCCCGGTCAGCATCCGCACGCCCGCCTCGCGCAGCTCGCCGAGTGCCACCCAGCGCGAGGTCAGGCCCATGCCCGCACCCACCTTGCCCGAGCGGCGCAGCAGCACCACGTCCGATCCGGGGCGGGGATCCGACGACCGGGGGAGCCGGTCCAGGATGCCGGCCGCGGCGGTCTCCTCGCGCGCGGCGATCCGCTGCGGCAGCTCCGGCGCCTCCAGGTCGGTGCGCGGTCCGGGGATCGCGAAGCGCGACTCGAACGCCCGCGCCCGCTCGGCCGGGGAGTGCGACAGCACGAGGTACTTCGCGAGGTCGACCCCGATCCCGCCACCGCCGATGATCGCCACCCGCCCGGCGGGCACGCCTTCCAGCAGTGCCTGCTCGTAGCTGAGCACGTGCGGCAGCTCCGATCCGGCGATGTCGAGCGGCCGAGGCCGAACCCCCGTCGCCAGCACCACCGCGTCGAACCCTCCGGCGCCACCGGCCGCGGATCCCATCTCGCCCGTACCTGTCGCCCCGCCACCTGCGCCCGGCGCCCCGCCACCCGCCCACGCGTCCAGCCCCGCCAGCTCCCGCGCGGAGACCGTGCGCCCCAACTCCACCCGCGCGCCGGCCGCCGCCAGACGCGAGGCGTAGTGCCGCACGGTCAGGGCGTAGTCCTCCTTCGTCGGGACGAGCGCCGCGAGCGTGAACTGCCCGCCGAGGTGCGGTTGCGCCTCGAACAGCGTCACCTCGTGACCGCGCTCGGCCAGGTCGGTCGCGGCGACGAGTCCCGCCGGCCCGCCGCCCACCACGGCCACGCGCGAGGGCCGCGCCGTCAGCTCGAGCGGGTAGCGCGTCTCGTTGCCGGCCCGCGGATTCACCAGACACGACACGGGCTGCTTCACGAAACTGTTGTCCAGGCACGCCTGATTGCAGCCGATGCAGGTGTTCACCGCGTCGAAGCGGCCCGAGCGCGAGCGATCGATGATCGCCGCATCCGCCAGAAACGGCCGCGCCAGCGCCACGGCGGTGATCAGTCCGCCCGCCAGAACCTGCTCGGCGTCGCGCAGATCGGTCAGCCGGTTGCTCGCGATCACCGGAACGGCCGTCTCGGGCAGCCGGTCCACGGCTGCGCCCCTGTTCGAATCGGCTCCGGATGCTGCGCCCCCTGTTCCCGCGGCCCCGGGCAGCGACACGGCCCGCGCGATCGCCTCCGCGTACCCCACCCACACCCCGTGCGGCACGGCCGCCTGCACGGTCGGCACCGTCGATTCGTGCCAGCCGATCCCCACGTTCAGCGCATCCGCCCCCGCCAGTACGAGCGCGCGGGCGAGCGCATCCGTCTCGTCCTGTGAGCTCGAATCCGGCACCAGGTCGGCACCCGACATCCGCACGATCACCGGCACGTCGTAGCCGACCCCACGCCGCACGGCCCGCACCACCTCCACCGCGAAGCGCCGACGCCGCACCGCGTCGCCACCCCACTCGTCGTCGCGCCGATTCGTCACCGGCGAACAGAACTGATTGACCAGATACCCCTCCGAGGCCATGATCTCGACCGCGTCGAACCCGAGTGCGACCGCCTGCGAGGCCGCCCGCTCGAAGTCGTCGAGGGTGCGGCGGATGCCCTCCTCGTCGAGGGCTCGCGGAGCCTGCGCGCCCGAACTCCGCCACGGCAGCGCCGACGGGGCGACGGGCTGCACGGGCGTGCCCGAGGCATCCGTCATCCCTTCCAGCAAGGCGTAGCGGCCCGCATGGAACAGCTGCGCCGCGATCCGCCCGCCCGCCGCGTGCACGGCGCCGACGGCCAGCGCGAACCGCGCGTCGCTCGCCGGCTCGCCCAGCACACTGAAGTCGTCGGCGCCGCAGCCCTCGGGACTGACGGCGAGACCGCCCGTGATGACGAGCGCCGCCCCGCCCGCGATCCGTTCGGCGTAGTAGGCCGCGAGGGCCGCCCCGCCGTCGTCGACCGTCTCGAGCCCCGTGTGCATGCTGCCGGTGACGACCCGGTGCGGGAGCTCGAGCGCACCGAGCCGCCAGGGCGACAGCGTGCGGGCGAGCGACGGGGGAGTGGTGGGGGAAGCGTGCAGGGCCGTCGTCACGGAGAGGACGCTACTCGCCCACGGTGCCCGAGGGCGAACCGGCGCCCGCGACGGAGCCGTAGCCGGAGCCGGACCGGGCATCCGGATGCCCGCCCACGGCGTCATCCGCTCCCACCTCAGCCTCAGCCCCCAGCACGGCGGCCCGCAGGTCGCCCGTGGTGTCCTCCCAGTACGGCGGCGCCACGACAGTGAACCCGCCGTCGACGTTCAGCACTTGCCCCGTGATGTAGCCGGCCTTCGCCGAGAGCAGGAAGTCGGCCGCATCCGCCATGTCGTCGGCCGTCCCCAGCCGGCGCAGCGGCACGGTCTTCAGCACCGACCCGATCGGCGCCATCCCCGGCACCCTGTTGTAGAAGTAGTCGAGCGAATCGGTGTCGATCAGCCCCCCGTTCACGGCGTTCACCGTGATGCCGCGCGGCCCGAACTCGTTCGCCATGTACCGCACGTACGACTCGTTCGCCGCCTTCGCCGAACCGAGCGCCGCGTAGGTGGCGAACGCCCGCTGCGAGCCGTAGCTAGTGATGGCGAGGATGCGGCCGCCGCGATCCATCAGCTCGGCGGCCCGGATGGCGCCCAGCACGAACGCCCGGGTGTTCATGGCGTAGCTGCGGTCGAGGTGGTGCGTCTTCAACTGCGCCACGGGCTTGAAGGCGCTCGCCGCGGCGTTGGAGACGAAGGCGTCGAGGCGCCCGTAGCGGTCGCGCACCTCGTCGAAGAGGCGGTCGATGTCCTCCGGGCTCTCCACGTCGGCCTGCACGGTGAAGCCCGATCCGCCCGCCGCGACGACGTCGGCGAGCGAGTCCTCGGCGAGGTCGGCGTTCACCTTGTAGTTGATCGCCACGGCGGCGCCCTGTGCGCCGAGCTTCCTGGCCAGCAGTCGCCCGATCCCGCGCGAGGCGCCGGTGATCACCACGACGCGGGGGGAGGGGGCGGATGTCTCGTCGGTGCTCATCGTGTTGCCTCCTCGGCCTTCGCCACGGCCGCGGCGAGCACCGCGCGCGCCACCACCGTCTTCTGGATCTCGTTCGTACCCTCTTCGAAGCGCTGCGCCCGGGCGTCCCGGTACACCCGCTCGATCGCGTTGCGGCGCCAGTACCCCTGCCCGCCGTGCACCTGCAGCGCCTTGTCGGTCACCCGCGCGAGCATGTCGACCGCCACGATCTTCGACGCGCTCGACAGCGCACCGGCATCCGCACGCCCTTCGTCGTAGGCCCGCGCCGCCTCGAGCACGAGCGCCCGCGCGGCCGCGATGTCGGCGTAGTTCTCGGCCAGATACGCCTGGATGACCGGCCGCTCGGCGAGCTTCTTGCCGAAGGTCTCGCGCGTCAGCGCGTACTCCACGGCGAGCTCCTGGGCCCGCTCGGCCAGCCCCACGGCGCTCATCGCCACCGAGACCCGGCTCGGCAGCAGGAACCCGCCGAGCGCCACCGCGAGCCCCTCGCCCTCGGCGCCGATCCGCGCCGACACCGGCACCGGCGTGTCGGTGAAGTTCAGGATGGCGTGGTCGGTTCCGCGCACGCCCATCGTGTCGGAGTCGTCGATCACCTCGGCACCCGGCAGCCCGGCGTTCGGCACCAGCAGCGCCACCGTGCCCTCCGCACCCGCCGTGCCCGCCAGCCGGGCGAACAGCAGCCAGTAGTCGCACTTCACCCCGAACGTGATCAGGTGCTTCTCCCCGTTCAGCAGGTAGTGCGAGCCGTCGTCGGAGAGGCGCACGGTCGTGCGGAGGTCGGCCCCGGTGCCCGCCGTCGCCTCGGTGAGGGTGAAGGCCACGAGCTTCTCGCCGCTCACGGCCTGCTTCAGGGTCTCGCGCTGGGCGTCGTCGACGAAGGGGGCCATCGCCCGCCAGAGTCCGTTGTTGACGTGCACGAGCATCCGGATCGAGCCGTGCGAGCGCGAGATCACCTCGAGCAGCTCGAGGTACCGGGGGAACGGGATGCCCCGGCCGCCGAGCTCCACGGGGGCGGCGAGGCTCAGCCAGCCGCGGTCGCGCAGTTCGTCGTACAGGGCCTGCGGCACGTCGCCCTCCGCCTCGACGCGCTCGGACCAGTCCTCGCCGGGGCCGCGCACCCAGGCCTCGATCTCGGCCTTGAGGGCGGCGAACCCGGCCTCGTCGAAGGCGGTCTCCGCCGGTGCGGACGTCTTGCTCGTGTCGATACTCACGCGGATGCACTCTCTCTCGCCGACGGCACGGCGCCGGCCCCTCGTTCGGACTCCAGCAGAGCGGCGACGCGCTCGCGGAGCAGGTTCTTCTGGATCTTGCCCACCGGGTTCCGCGGCAGCTCCTGGATCGTCTCGAGCCGCTCCGGCCAGTAGTACTTCGACACGTTCGCCTCGGCGAGGTACTCCCGCATCGCGCCGAGACCGAGCGCGGCGGATGCCCCGTCGGCGGTCACCACGAAGGCGCAGGCGCGCTCGCCGAGCCGCTCATCGGGCATCGCGACGATCGCCACGTCCTTGACCAGCGGATGCGCGAACAGCAGGTTCTCGATCTCGACCACGGGCACCTTCTCGCCGCCGCGGTTGATGACGTCTTTCACCCGCCCGGTGATGTGCAGGAAGCCCTCGGCGTCGAGGATGCCGAGATCGCCGGTCTTGTACCAGCCGTCGGCGGTGAACACCTCGGCGGTGAGGTCGGGGCGGTCGAGGTAGCCGAGGAACATCGTGGGGCTGTTCAGCTCGTAGTGGCCCTCGTGGCCGGGCCCGAGCTCGACGCCGGAGTCGTCGACGATCCGCAGACCGATGCCGGGCAAGGGGCGGCCGTCGCTGCCCCAGGCCGAGGCGGGCGGGTCGTGCGGGGCCGAGAGGGTGCCGAGGCAGGTCTCGGTGGTGCCGAACGCGCCGCAGACGGCGGTGTCGAGTACGCGGGTGGCGCGTTCGGCGAGCTCGCGCGGGACGGCCGCGCCGGTGGCGACGAAGATCCGCAGGCTCGCGGGGGCGGGGGAGCCGGCCTCGACGGCCTCGACGAGGTCCATCAGAAAGGGGGTGGCCGCCTGCACGAACCGGGCGCCCGCCTGCCCGAACGCCTGCTCGAGGGCGACCCGGGCATCCCAGACCGGCTGCACCACGGCGGCCGTGCCGAGCCGCCACGACAGCACGAGCCCGTAGAGGAAACCGGTCTGGTGCGCCAGCGGAGAGGGGATGTAGACGCGATCGCCGCCGGTCAGGCCGAGGTGGGCGACCTCCAGTGCGGTCGCCTCGGCGAGCGAGCGGTGCACGTGCTGCACGCCCTTCGGCTCCCCGGTCGTGCCCGAGGTGAACAGCAGCTGCGCCACGTCGTCGCCGCGGGGCCTGCGCGCGGCGATCGCCGGGGCGTCCAACTCGGCCCCGGCTTCGGCCCCGGCCAGTGCGCCGTCGAAGTCGTGCCAGGCCGCCGCCTCGCCGACATCGCCTCCGTCGCATCTATCGCTCTCGGCTCCCGCCGCGGCGGGGCGGGGCGCCAGCTGACGGGCGCTGGACGGATCCGCGGCAGCGTCGGCTCCGGCCCGCAGCGCGCCCCGCGGATCGCGGGCACCCACCACGAGCACGTGCTCGACGCGCAACGGGAGGTCGCGCGCCGCGGCCTCGGCGCGCACGGCCGGGTACTCGGCGGCGTGCTCACGCCCGCGGAACGACTCCGGCAGCACCAGAACCCGCGCCTTCGAGCGCGAGAGCACCATCGCCACCTCGCGCGCGCCGAACACGGGCATGATCGGTGCCACGACCGCCCCGATCTGCATCACGCCGAGGATCACGCTCACGCACTCCGCCCAGTTCGGCAGCTGGAACGCCACGGATTCGCCGGGCGCCACCCCCAGCGCAAGCAGCACGGCCGACACCCGGTCGGCCTCCGCGGCCAGCTCGGTGCGGCTGAGCG
Source organism: Herbiconiux dendrobii (assembly GCF_052048175.1). Classification (NCBI taxonomy): domain Bacteria; kingdom Bacillati; phylum Actinomycetota; class Actinomycetes; order Micrococcales; family Microbacteriaceae; genus Herbiconiux; species Herbiconiux dendrobii. The sequence continues at coordinate 1,010,383 of NZ_JBLZQV010000001.1, forward strand.
TACGAGGCCGCGCGCCCACCTCGATCACCGCCGGGGCGGTGGGGTCGGCGCGCAGCAGCTCGTCGACGAGAGCGGTCAGACCGTGGCTCCCGGATGCGCCGCCGCTCATGAGGCCAGCACCTGCGGCGAGCGGCCGCCGGTCGATCCGCTCGCCGCCTTCGCCGGTGCCGCCGGGATCTCCATCGACAGCCCCACGCCGGTCATCGCTTGCAGGAACCCCGGATACGAGATGCGGTACGCCCGCGGGTAGGTCAGCTGCGACGAGCCCTCCGCGCGGGTCGCGGCGACCGCCAGCGACATCAGCACCCGGTGATCGTTGAACGACGACATCGCAGCGCCGTGCAGCCCGTCCACCCCCGTGATCGTGAGCTCCGACCCGGAGTCGACCAGGCGCCCGCCGAGCTTGTTCAGCTGCAGCATCGCGTTCACCCGGTCGGACTCCTTCAGACGGATGTGGGAGATGTTCCGCAAGGTCGAGGTGCCGTCGGCGAAGCTCGCCAGGGCGGCGATCACGGGGAGCAGGTCGGGAATCGGCTGGCAGTCGAGATCCTCCAGCGGCTGCAACCGGATGCCGTCGTGCCGCACCCGCACGAAACCGGTGCGCCGATCGTGCTCCATCGGCAGCCCCATGCCGCGCGCGAGGTCGAGGAAGTCGGCCTCCGGATGGTCGGTCTCGCCCGCGGTGGTGGCGGTGAGCCCGCGGAAGAGCACGTCGGAGGGGTGCAGCGCCGAGGCGGCCAGGCCGAACGCGGCCGATCCGATGTCGGGCGGGATGCGGTACTCGGTGGCGCGGGCGGTCTGGCCGGGGCGCACGGTGAAGTGGCGCCAGTCCTCGGAGTGCTCGACGTCGAGGCCGAAGTGCCGCATCATCCGCACGGTCAGCTCCACGTAGGGCTGCTCGTTGAGGGTGCCGGTCACCTCGATGGTGGTCTCGCGCTCGGCGAACGGCGCCACCAGCAGCAGCCCGGAGACCCACTGCGAGAGGGTGCCGGGGATGGTGACCCGGCCGCCCCGCGGCCGCCCGGGCTGCACGGTGATCGGGGGGCAGTCGTCGGCGGAGGCGTGCCGGATGCCCAGCTGCCCGAGTGCGTCGAGCAGGGCCTTGATCGGCCGGCGCCGGAAGTACTTCATCCCGGTGAGGGTGATGGGCCTGTCGGCGAGGGCGGCGAGGCCGGTCATGAAGTAGAGCGTGGTGCCGGATGAGCCCATGTTGAGCACGCCCTCGGCCGAGCTCGAGCCGTGATCGAGCACGTCGTCGCGGGTGTGGTACTCGCCGCCGTGCACCACGTAGCCGTCATCCTCGATCTCGATCCGGGTGCCGAGGGCGCGCAGGGCGCCGATGGTCCAGGCGACCTGCCTGGTGTCGGACAGCCCTCGGATGACGCTGCGCCCCGGGGCGAGGGAGGCCAGCACGAGCGCCCGGTGAGCGTGGTACTTCGACACGGGCACGGTGATCTCGCCGAAGATCGGGGTCTCGGACCCACTCACGCACAACTGCACCTGCTCAGACCTCCACAACTTCGGCCGACTCCGGACGCGCGGAGTCGCACAGGCATCGAAAAGGGTTCCCGTCCATAGTGCCATCCCTGCCTTGGCCGGGGGCACCGGGCTTCGCTCCCCACTCACTTTAGGTCGTCGAGCAGGGCCCGTTACGCCGCCCCACGACCCCCGACCCTTGTCGAAAAGCCCACAAGCCCAGAACCCGACGGGGCCAGAAGCAAGGTCTCAGGCCCTGCTCGATGACCCAAGGTGAGCGCGCGAGCGAAGCCCGGCGCCACCGGCAGCATCACAGCTTCGTGCGCACGAGCGGCTGGTCGGTGCCCGCCACGCGGATGTCGACCTCGCGGATGGTGCTCGTGGGGATGCTCGTCGAGGCCGAGAGGTTGCCGGCGCTCGACCCGGCCGCCGTCCAGGTGGCCACCGTGGTCTGGGTGCCGTCGGCATCCGTCACCACCAGGTCGTACGTGGTGGGGCCATCGGAGTAGGGCCCGTCGTCGCGGTAGCTGCAGTTCCAGTCGAAGCGGGTGCCCCAGCCCTTCTCGGTGACGATGAGGTCGGCTTCGAGCCGGCCCGGTTCGACCTGCGACATGGCCGAGGCGACGTTCGCCTCCGGCGGGGCTGCACTGGCCACGGCGCTGCTCGGCACCGTCGCCGAAGGCGTGACGCCCGCGCCCAGGGCCACACCCACCAGCACACCCGCGCCGGCGAGAACAGCGCCGGCTCCGGCGATCACGGCGGCCAGGCGCCGCCGGGTGCGCGTGCGGCGGCGGCGCACGGTGTGCGCCAGCTCTCGCACCAGGGGCGTGCCGTCGCTGAGCTGGCCGAGGTGCGCATCCGCGGCGCTCCGCGCGTCGTCTTCGAGCAGGGCGGTGGCCTCGCTCGCACTCAGTCCGCCCAGGATGCCGGGCAGTCCCGCGAGCTCGCCGACCGCCGCGGTGCAGGCCGGGCAGTCTACGAGATGACGCTCGAACTCCCGTCGCTCCTCGGGCGAGAGCATGCCGAGCACGTACGAGGCGTCCCAGTCGCGGTAGGGGTCGGGCCGTGCGCCGGTGTCGGTGCGAGGTCCGTCGTCGTCGCCGGATCCGGTCATTCGGTCACCCCCCGCTCCTGCAGCGCGAGACGCAGCGCGCGCAGCGCGTAGTGGGTGCGCGAGCGCACGGTGCCCACCGGAACCCCTTCGTCGCGGGCGATCTCGGCGGCCGACTGCCCCAGGTAGTACGAGCGCACAACGGCGCTGCGGTGCTCGAGGCTGAGCGAGAGCAGCGCGTCCGACAGCAGCCAGCGGTCGAGCACCGCGTCGGTCTCGTCGTGCCCGGTGGGGCGCTCCGGAACGTCGTCGGTGGCGAACTCGTGGGCGTGCCGCGCGCTGCGGCGGTCGTCGATCACGAGGTTGCGCGCCACCGTGAACAGCCACGCGCGGGCTTCTTCGTCTCCCTGTTCGAGGATGGCCGGCCGGCGCCAGGCGCGCAGCAGTGCCTCCTGCACCACGTCCTGTGCCAGGGCAGGGTCGCGGGTGAGCCGCAGCACGTAGCGGTACAGCGCCGGCGCGTGCGCGTCGTGCACCGCCCGCAGCAGCTCCGCCTGCTCCTCGCCCATGACACCTCCTCTACCCCGCACAACGGGACAGCCGCCCGTTTCGTTCAATCCTCGTCGTGCCGGCCCGGGGCCCGACTCGTCGCCCCCTCTGCCGCCCGGCACTCAGGGCGTGACGAACACCCCGTCCGCCGCATCCTGAACCGCCCGCTGCTTCATCACGTAGTGCTGCTTCTTGCCGGTGGCCGTGTAGGGCAGCTCGGAGACGAAGGCGTAGCGGCGGGGCCGCTTGAAGCGCGCCAGCGAGACGCTCTCCCGGCAGAACCGGTCGAGCTCGGCCGCCGCATCCGCCACGGAGGCCTCGGCGAACGCCCCGGCGCGCCGCACGACGTAGGCCACGACGAGCTCGCCCCACTCGGCATCCGGAAGGCCCGTCACGATCACGTCGGCCACGCCGGAGTGCCCGGCCAGCGCCTCCTCCACCTGCACCGGATGCACGTTCTCGCCGCCCGAGATGATCATGTCGTCCTTGCGGCCCACGATGGTGACGATCTCGTCCTCGTTCCAGGTCGCGAGGTCGCCCGGGTACATCCAGCCGTCGCGGAACTTCTTCGCCTGCTCCTCGGGGTTGCCGATGTAGGTGTAGCCGCTCTTGACCGAGCGCATGATCACCTCGCCCACCTCGCTGCCGTCCTTCGCGACGGTGTCGCTCGGATCGGCGAACCGGTCGTCGTACACCTTCACCACGGCCACGTCGTCGTCGAGGCAGGCGCGCCCCGCGGCACCGGCGGCATCCGGCAGGTCTTCCGGGCGCAGGTAGGTGTTCCAGAACGCCTCGGTGGTGCCGTAGCCGTTGGCGATCCGCTTGGTGAGCGTCGACTGGTAGCGCAGTGCCGCCGCGCGGTCCAGCGGAGCGCCCATGGTCACGATGCCCGAGAGCGAGGAGAGGTCGCGGGGCGAGGCATCCTGCGCATCCGCGAGCCGTTCCAGGTTGGTGGGCGCGCCGATCACGTAGGTGAGTCCGTGCCGTTCGATCAGGTCGAGCACCAGCCCCGGGTCGAACTGGGGGAGGGTCACGACCTCGGATCCCACGTAGAACGCCGTGTTCGGCCCCGCGCAGTAGTTGCCGCCGCGGTGGAACCAGGGCGACATGTTCATGGTCTTGTCGTTCGGCCCGAGCGGGAAGTGCATGATCGCGTCGTGCGCGCTCAGCACCTCGTTCAGGCTCGTCAGCGGTACCGCCTTCGGCATGCCCGTCGTGCCCGAGGTGTACAGCCGCGAGGTCTCGTCCCACACCGAGGCGCCTTCGGGTGCGCGGAAGCTCGGCGCACCCTCCACCAGCAGTTCCTCGAACCGCAGGGCCCCCGGCAGCAGCTCGCCCTCGCCGACCGCCACCAGGGTCGCCGGCGCGAACGAGCTCAGCCGCAGCGCCGCCTGAACCTCCGACGCCGCGGCGGCCTCGTAGAAGAAGATCACCGGCTTCGTCTGGCTCAGGATGTGCGCCGTCTCCGCCGGCGCCAGGCGGAAGTTCATCGGCGACGACACCGCCCGCAGCCCCTGCGCGGCCACGTAGAGGAAGGCGAACTCGGGCCGGTTCATCAGCTGGTAGCCGACCATCTCGCCCACGCCGACGCCGTGTTCGGCCAGGCCCGCCACGAGGGCTCCGGTCACCTCGCCGAGCTCGCGGTAGGTCCAGGATCGGCCCGTGGTCGAGTCGGTGATCGCGGTCCGGTTCGCGTAGCGATGGATGTTGCGCTCGACTCCCGCCGCCCAGGTGAAGTGCTGCTCGAACACCTGGCGGAACGCCGAGGTGTCGTAGTCGGTGTTCGGTGCGTACGCGCTGCCGGTGCTGGATCCGGTGGGCTCGGTGGCGGTGCTCATGAAGACCTCGTCCTGTCTGTGGTCTGTGGAGGGCCGGCGCGGAGCGAGCCTGGGCGGCATCCGGTCGACGGCATCCTGGGGTATCTCAGGTATACAACCGTCGACCCCGCCCGTGCCATTCCGCCGGGCCGGGATGCCGTCAGCCCAGGACGGCGTCGCGTGCCTGCGGGAGCTCGGTGACGCCGCCGGTCGAGACGAAGTGGCCGGCGCCCGGCACCACCACGGTCGTGGCGCCGAGGCGGCGGGCGAGGGAGTCGGTGGCCGACGCGGGCACGACGGCGTCGTCGTCCGAGCGGATGACGACCCGATTGCGGATGCTCGCGGCAACCCGTTTGGCGTCGACCTCGGCCTCGAGGTAGTCGTCGAGCTCGGGGATCGTGCCGAGGCGTCCGGTGAAGCCGGCCACCACCACGAGACCGCCGAGCGTCCAGGTTCCGGGCAGGGCGGCGAGCACCCGCAGGGTCGTGACGGAGCCGAGCGAGTGCGTCACGACCCAGGTCTGCGCATCCGGGGTCCCGAGCTCCGCGGCCACCGCCGACTCCCAGCCGGCGCGGTCGGGTGCGTGGGAGCGGGGAAGCGACACGATGCTCACGTCCAGACCCTCGGAGTTGAGCTGATCGCGCAGCCACGGGAACCAGTGCGCCTCGGGGGAGGCGTTGAACCCGTGCACGATCACGACTCGGCGCGCGGGCGGCACAGGGCCGGTCCCCGCCCGGACGTCGTGCGTCACGTCGGTCACGTCCGTCACGTCGGTCACACGTCCAGCGAGTCGCCGGGCTGCAGGTCGAGGAACTCGCCCCCGCCCTGCTCGGTCGCCCACTTCAGGCGGTCGGCGGCCATTCGCTTGCCCGCCACCGAGAGAACCATCTCATGGGTGCCGAAGGCGCGCTTCGGGGCCACCTCGAGCACGTAGTCCATGGCCTCCGAGATCTTCAGCCAGGGGGCGGATGCGGGCGCGGCCAGCAGATCCACCTCGATGCCCTCCGGCACCGCGAAGGAGTCGCCCGGGTAGACCAGCTGCTCGTTCACGATCACGCCCACGTTGTCGACCACCGGGATCGAGGAGTGGATGACGGCGTGCCGCCCGCCGAAGAACCGCAGAGCGAAGGGCCCGGCCTGCACCGAGTCGCCCGGGTCGACGCGGGTGATCGGGAAGTCGCCGGCCGCGAGCAGCACGCCCTCGGGTCCGTAGATCACGGCGTCGGGGGAGGCCTCGAGGACGCGGTTGAGCTGCTCGGGCGTCCAGTGGTCGGGATGTTCGTGGGTGATCACGACGGCGATCGTGTTCGCAGCATCCGTGATGGGGGTGGTGAACGATCCCGGATCGATGAACAGCTTCTTCCCCGACTGCTCCAGCAGCAGGGCGGCGTGCTCGAATTTCGTGAGTCTCATGATCCGACTCAACACCTCGCGGCGCCCGCGGCGCAAATGGCGCGCGGCGCCGACCGGCGTGGCCGGATGCGCGCGGATGCGTGCGAGGAACGCGCCCGGATGGCTGCGGGAGACGCACCCGGAGGCCTGCGGGGGACGCGCCCGGATGCATACGGGATAATCGGTGCACATGGGCTCCCCTCAGAAGCGGATCGTCGTGGCGATCAACCCGAACGCCTCCTTCGGCAAGACCCGGCAGGTCGGCCCCGCCGTCGTGGCCGCGTTGCGCGCCCGCGGGCACGAGGTGTTGCCGCTCAGCGCACCCGACTTCGACGGTTTGGTGCGGGTCGCCCGCCGGTCGCTCGGCTCCGACCCCGCGACCGACGCCCTCGTGGTGGTGGGCGGCGACGGCATGGTGAACCTCGGCGTGAACCTGGTGGCCGGTACGGGCATCCCGCTCGGCATCATCCCGGCCGGAACCGGCAACGACTTCGCGACCGGCGTGGGCATCCCCACCCACACGGATGCTGCGACCGCCTTCCTCTGCGACGCCCTGGAACGCGAACCCCGGGTGGTCGACGCCGCCCGGGTGACCGGCCCGGGGCTGGACGTGCCGGCGGACGGCCCGGACTCCTCCGAACCGCACCGCTGGTTCGCCGGCGTTCTCTCGGCGGGTTTCGACGCGGCGGTCAACGAGCGGGCGAACCGCATGCGGCGCCCCAAAGGCGCCTCGCGCTACGTCATTGCGCTGGTGGCCGAGCTGCTCACGCTGAAGACCCGCCGCTACCGCCTCGACATCGACGGCGAACGCGTCGAGGTCGACTCCTGCCTGCTCTCGGTGGCGAACAACACCACGATCGGCGGCGGCATGAAGATCGCCCCCGACGCCCTGCTCGACGACGGCCTGCTCGACGTGTTCATCGTGCAGCCGGTCTCCAAGCTGCGCTTCATCCGCCTGTTCCCGAGGGTGTTCTCCGGCACGCACGCCGGGCTGCCGATCGTGGAGTTCCGCCGGGCGCGCCGTGTGAGCGTCGACGCCCAGGGCATCGCGGGCTACGCCGACGGGGAGCGTTTCGGAGACCTGCCGCTGGAGGTGGAGCTCGTGCCGGGCGCGCTGAGGGTGCTCGTCTGAGCCGGGGCGCGGCCGATTTTGAGTTGCCCTCCGGCGTGTGGCATACTCGATGAGTTGTCACGACGGCCCCATCGTTTAGCGGCCTAGGACGTCGCCCTCTCACGGCGGTAACGCGGGTTCGAATCCCGCTGGGGTCACAACAGAGAAAGCCTCCGGTTCGCCGGGGGCTTTCTGCGTCTCACCCGGGCCGGCCTCGCTGGAGGATTCGGATCAGATCCGACCGGCGGAGACTCCGTCCACTATGCTGATCACCGCTCCTGATCAGGATGCGAAGCGAACTCACGCCGGATGCTGCCCGCCGGTTGGGGGCGATCCTCTCGCCTCAAGGGCATTGACATGACTCACCTGCAGGGGGCTCCGGAGCCCCTCATCCGCACGATCTCCTTGTCCGTCGAACGGAGCGATGTCGCGGTGGACAGACCGACCGTCGCCATCCTGGTAGATGGCGAGAGAATGTTCGAGACGACCGATCGACGCTCGTTCATCGGTTTCGACCCCGACGCGATACTCACGGCAGCCCTGCCGCTACTGCCGGGGCACGACGCGAAGCGCATCGCCGTCCACACGTGTTCGTGCGGCATCGCGGGGTGCGGTGTGATCGCCCCCGTGATCGATCTCGACGACGACGGCAACGTGACCTGGTCGGATTTCCGTGACTACACGGGCGTGTTCACGAGGCCGACCGACGGCGTAGGAGACAGCGTCGGGAAGCCGCTGGCGCTGGAGCCGCTGGTCTTCGACCGGACGCAGTACGAGCGTGAGGTCGAGCGGGCGACCGCCGACCGGTCATGGGAGTCCACGGGCCGGCGCACGGCCCGCTCCCTGGCTGCTCTCGTGTCGGCCGAGACGGGATGGCTCGCCGGCCAGGGTGTCGTCTTCGGGTGGGCGGAATTCGCCTACTGGCAGCGTCCGGACGACACCTGGCGGGTAGAGGTCCACGAGTCGCTGCGCCGCGAGGAGCCCGGAGCGGCGCGCCAGTTCATCGCCGATCTGCGTGTGACGTCCCCGACGGGCGACCCCGAGGCCGACGCGGAGAACCTCTTCCGTCGGCTCCGCGGCACACCCGTCCGGGAGTGGTCTTCTGTGTCTCCGATTCGACGGTAGCGCTGGAGGGGGCGGCGCCGTCAGCGGAGCTCGCTGCGGGCCCGGCTGCGAGCGCGCGCCCGGCTGTAGGCGATCGCGAGCGCGCCCAGCGCGAGCAGCACCGCGGTGAGGGCGACGATGTAGGCGAGCACACTGCCCCAGCCGGCCGTGGCCGGGTCGAGGAACGGGTACGGGTAGATCGCCCCGCCGCTCGCGGCCCCGCGGATGAGCGTGTAGCCGAGCCAGGCCACCGGGTACACGGCCACGACGCTCAGCGTCTTCCAGCGCAGCGGCGGGCGGCCGGGGGAGAACAGCCAGTCCAGCAGCAGCACGATCGGCACGACGACGTGGATCACCTCATTCGGCCAAGCCAGCCCCGGGTATCCGCCGTCGTAGGGCACGTTCCGCAGCAGCAGGTTGTACACGCCGGCGGTGACGATCGCGTACGTGAGCACCGCCATCCGCACCGTCGTGTAAAGGACGGTATCGACCGGCATCCGGAGCGCCAGCATGCCGCCCGCGATGAGCACGACGATGTTCATCAGGCTGGTCTCGATGGTGAAGTAGCTGAAGTACTCCCACGGGTCGAAGGCGTCGTTCACGACCCGGTCGGCGATCTGGACCACGATGGTGCCCAGCAGCCCCACGCCCACCACGAGCCGCACCGCCCCCACCGCTCTGCGACTGTTCATGAGCGGTATTCGTAGCGCACCAGTCTGAGGGTTGCCCCATCCGGCCCCGGTGATGCGATTCCACAGCCTCCCCCCGCGGCCCGTGCCGGGGCCGCACCTCCGTGCTTGACTGAAACCACAGCGGCCGGCATCCGGATCGGCCCAGAAGGAGGACACCGATGACCGGAGACGCCCCCGACCTCAGCGACGTCGAGTACCCCGACAGCGCCGGCTACCCCGACGGAGTGGGCACCCTCGACGACCCGGCCGACGACGCCGTCCCCTCGGGCGTGGACCCCACGGTCGCCGACGAACCCGAGTCCGACTCCCCAACCGCTGACGAAGACGACACCGACCTCGAAGAGAACGACGGCTGACGTCCCAGCACCCCACCCCCCCACCGCTGACTTGCGAGTGCAGGCTCTACTTCCTGCGAAAGAGTGCCAGAACTCGCAAGTCAGGGGAGGGGATCAGCGCAGAACGCCGTTGGTGAAGTTCAGCAGACGCGTCATGAGCCCCTCGGCACGCGGCGCGATCAGCGACTGGGGGTCGGGCAGCATCTCCGACCGGGCGGGCACGATGCGGATGAGGGCCGAGCATCCCAGGTCCGAACAGATGTAGGTACCCACCGTGCTCCCGTCGAGCCCCGCCTGACCGGCGCGCGGCGCGGTGAACAACGTCACCTGACCGCCCGGCAGGGGAGTGCGGCACAGCGTGCACATCGCCGCGATACCGGGACGGGTGTGCGAGCCCGCGGCCTTCAGCATGATCCCCATGGGACGGCCTTCGCGCCAGTACACGATGTAGCCGCGATGGATGGCGTGCGCATCGCGCCAGCCGAGGAACTCGCGGTCTTCCCACACGATCTCGTGCAGCCCCGGCAGCGTCATCCGCTCGAGGTCGTGCTCACTGATGTTCGTGAACGATCCGCGGATCTCCGCTTCGGTGAGTGGCTGCATCCTTACGAGTTTATCGCCGACGGATCGACCGCCGACGACCCGACCGCCGACGCGATCGCGTCCGCCGCCCGCACCAGCGCCAGGTGCGAGAACGCCTGGGGCGTGTTGCCTACCTGCCGCGCTCCCGCCACGTCGTACTCCTCCGAGAGCAGCCCCACGTCGTTGGCGAACGACACCAGCAGGTCCATCAGCTCCATCGCATCGTCCAGCCGCCCGGTGCGGGCGTACTGCTGCACCAGCCAGAACGAGCACGCGAGGAACGGATGCTCGCCCGCAGGCAGCCCGTCCACCCCCGACTCCGTGCGGTAGCGCAGCAGCAGCCCCTCGTGCAGCAGGTCGTGCTCGATCGCGGCGACGGTGCCCAGCATCCGCGGGTCGTCGGGCTCGATGAAACCGATCTGCGCCAGCAGCAACAGCGAGGCGTCGACCTCGGTGCTGCCGTAGTGCTGCACGAAGGTGTTGCGCGAGGCGTCGTAGCCCTTCGTCTCGATCTCGACCCGGATGGCGTCGCGGATCTGCGCCCAGCGATCGGCCGGCCCGTCCAGTCCGTACTCGTGCACGGCCTCGACACCGCAGGCGAACGCCGCCCACACCATCGCGCGCGAGTGCGTGAAAGGCACCTGCGGGCCGCGGATTTCCCAGATCCCGTTGTCGGGCCGCTGCCAGTTCTGCTCGAGGAAGCCCAGCAGCGCCCGCTGCAGTGGCCAGGAGAACTCGTCCTCGTCGACCCCGATGCGGCGGGCCTTCCGCAGCGCGATCATCAGCTCGCCGAAGATGTCGGCCTGGAACTGCCCCGCGGCGTCGTTGCCCACGCGCACGGGGGAGGAACCGTTGTAACCGGGCAGGCTGTTCAACTCCGACTCGGGCAGGCGCCGCTCGCCGGAGAGCCCGTACATGGTCTGGATGTCGGCCGGGTCACCCGCGATGGCCCGCAGCAGCCAGCGCCGCCAGTCGCCCGCCTCGTCTTCGTAGCCGTGCAGCATCAGGGCCGCCAGGGTGAGCGAGGCGTCGCGGATCCAGGTGTAGCGATAGTCCCAGTTGCGCGATCCACCGAACTGCTCGGGCAGGCTCGTGGTGGCCGCGGCCACGATGCCGCCGGTCTCCTGATGGGTGAGGGCACGCAGCACGAGCAGCGAGCGGCGCACCTCGCGCTCGTAGGGGGCGGGCAGGTCGGTCTCGCGCGACCAGGTGCGCCACCAGTCGGCGGTCTCCTTGAGCGAGGCGGCCACGTCGACGGGCGCCGGCGGGCGCAGGTGCGAGGGGAACCAGGTCAGCACGATGTCGACCTCCTCGCCCTCGGCCACCTCGAACAGCGACTCGTGGAAGTGGTTCGACGCCTTCATCGCGGGCCCGCGCACGATCACCGCATCCGGACCCGCCACTCCCACCACCGCGAACCCACCGGGGGCGGCGTGCTCAGGGGCCTGCCGCATCCAGGGCAGCGCATCGGCGTAGTCGAAGCGGATGGCGAGTTCCTGCCGCATCCGCACCCGTCCGCTGACACCCCGGATGCGGCGCACCACCGAGCGCTCACTCGCCTCGGGCAGCATCGCGTCGACCACCTCCACCACGCCCTCGGGGCTCTCCCAGCGCGTGACGAGCAGGAAGGTGTCGTCGAGGTAGCTGCGGCTGGCCCGGGCCTCGGGCGCCGTGGGAGCCAGCAGCCAGCGCCCGTGCTTCTCGGTGCCGAGCAGGGCGCCGAAGGTGCTGGCGGAGTCGAAGCGCGGCAGGCAGAGCCAGTCGATGCTGCCGTCGCGCCCGACCAGGGCCGCCGTGTGACAGTCGCCGATGATCGCGTAGTCCTCGATGGGAAGTGCCATCTGCTGATTCTGCCTCAGGATGCACCGCGTGTTGTGTTGTGGACGGCCGCGATACAGAATGGGCCGGGTGAAATACCAAGGCACGGTACTCGGCGTCGTCGCGATGACGTTCGTGGTCGGTGTCGCGGTCGCCACGTCGGTGCCCGCCGCTTCGCTCGCGGCACCCGACTCCTTCGACAACGTGCAGATCGACGCCTTCGCGGGTGCGGCCCAGTCGTTCGACGCCGGCGACGCCGTCGGAGCATCCGTCGCCCGTGACGGCTACGTCGTGCACACGCCGACCCCGACGCCCACGCCTACGCCCAAGCCCGCGGCTTCCGGCTCCGAGGGCGGCTACGGCGGAGCGCAGTGCCAGGCCGGTGCGGATGCGGTCGCCGAATCCGTCGCCTTCTCGCCCGTCTATCCCGACGGCAACCGGATGTCCGACCTGTTCGGCCCCCGCGCCGAGGGCTTCCACAAGGGCATCGACATGCTGAACAGCCCCGGGGTGCCGGTGCACGCGATCGCCGACGGCGTCGTCATCGCCGCATCCGGCAACGGCGGCACCGGGGGCGTCTACACCTCGATCGCGCACAAGGTCGGCGGCCAGGCCGTCTGCAGCATGTACATGCACTTCCAAGACGGCTCCCTCACGGTCGGTGTCGGTTCGATCGTCACGGCCGGCCAGGTCATCGGCCTCACCGGCCGCACCGGCAACGCCACCACCGAGCACACCCACTTCGAGCTCTACGGCGCCGACGGAGTCCGCTACGACCCCATCCCCTTCATGACCGAACACGGCATCGCGCCGTAGGTGGTTGCCGGGGGCGCCGGGCTTCGCTCGTCGTCCCCGGGTCGCGCCGGTCCCTGCCCGGCGCGACGCGACATGTGAGCGCGCGGTCGAGGGACGCGGCCTGCGGTCGCATCCCTCGGCCACACACTCACCTTGGGTCGGCGGGTACGGCCTGAGACTTTCACTCCCTCCCCATCCGTTGCAGTCCGATCCTGTGAACGCGATATATCTTGACATTCCCGTCAAACGCGATATAACGTGACTCCCATACACGCGATATATCGCGACGAGGGAGATCGAAAATGGTTCTGGAGAAGTGGNCACTCCCTCCCCATCCGTTGCAGTCCGATCCTGTGAACGCGATATATCTTGACATTCCCGTCAAACGCGATATAACGTGACTCCCATACACGCGATATATCGCGACGAGGGAGATCGAAAATGGTTCTGGAGAAGTGGGTCGTCGACGGCCCGAAGGTCATCGACATCGAGCTGGTGCGCTCGGTCAAGGTCGGGCTCATCGGCGGGCAGATCGACATCATCGGCCACGACGAGCCCGGAGCCCGCATCGAGGTGCACTCCGTGACCGGCAAAGACCTCAAGATCTCGATCGACGGCGACCGCCTCGAGATCGACCACCCGCAGCTGCGCTGGGACAACTTCATCGAGGTGTTCAAGTCGTGGCGGGGCAATGCCCGGGCCGACATCAGCATCCTGGTCCCCCGCGACGCGGCGCTGAAGTTCGGCGTGATCACGGCATCAGCCCTCATCTCCGGACTGACGACGGATGCCCGCCTCAGCACGGTCTCCGGTGCGATCGTGATCGACGCGGTCACCGGCGACCTCGAGGTGAACACGGTGAACGGCGAGGTCTCGATCCGCGACCACACCGGGCTCGTGAACGCGAAGACGGTGTCGGGCGACATCACCGCCTCGGGCGCCATCCGCAAGTTCTCGGCCGACGGCGTCTCGGGCGAGGTGTTCGTCGACACGACGGGTACACCCGACGAGATCCAGAACAACACCGTCTCCGGCGACCTCACGGTGCGCTTCGACGACGACGTCTCGGCGCGCTACAGCGTCAACTCCGTCTCGGGCACGCTGCAGCTGGGCGCGAGCACCATCAAGGGCCTGCGCGGCGGCGGCTACAACGGCCACACCGGCACGCTCGACGGCGAGTGGACCGACTTCCGCGCCAACTCCGTCTCGGGCGACATCACCGTGATCTACCGCGACCCGGCTGCGACGGCGGAGTCGGACGGCGACGGCGCCGCATCCGGGACAGTGCCCACCGGCCCGTCGTTCGACGAGGGGGTGTCGGCATGACACCCGTGTTCGGTCACGGCCACCTGCGGCTGTACCTGCTGAGTCTGCTCGACGAGTCGCCGAAGCACGGCTACGAGCTGATCCAGGCGCTGAGTGAGCGTTTCGGCGGCACCTACAGCCCGAGCGCCGGCACCATCTACCCGCGCCTGGCGAAGCTCGAGGAGGAGGGTCTGGTCACCAAGACGGCCGACGGGCGCAAGACCGTCTACGCCATCACGGATGCCGGCCGCGCCGAACTGCAGGCCCGTCGCGGCGAGCTCGACGAGATCGAGGCGCAGCTCTCCGACTCGGTGCGCCGGCTCGCCGACGAGGTGCGCACGGGCGTCGACCAGGCGATGAAGAGTCTCAAGGCGGAGCTGGCCTCCGCGGCCCGTCAGGCGCGCGAGGGCTCGAAGACCGGGAACTCCGGATCGGCCCGCGCCGGCGGGGGAGCCTCCTCGGGGGCCGGCACCGGCAATGCCGCCGACGACGACACGGCCCGCCGTGCCTCGGAGCGGGCGGATGCGGCCACGGCCATGCGCGAGGCGGAGGTGGCGCTGGCCGAGTTCCGGCAGAACCTGCGTGCCGACCTGCGCAAGGCGGCCGGGCGCGGCGAGCTCGATCCCGACCTGGTCGGGCGGCTGAAGCAGCGGCTGAACGGCCTGCGGGCCGACGTGCGCGACGAACTGAGTCGGGCCCGCTCACCGCGCTGAGCCGGGGCCGAGCCCGCAGCCGGGACGAGTGACGATCACGTCACTCGCCCCGGCTGTACTATTGCCGTGAGAAGGGGAGTATCCCAGCTCGCAGACCTCGTCATCACGGGTCCCATCGCCGGGGCCCCGGGGCTGCGGCACGCGTGCGTGCGGGAGAGACTTTCGGGTGTTCGCCGCGCCTGGAATCCGCTCACCGCTCGTCCTGAAAGGTCCCCGTGACCCAACTGCCCCTCGCCTTCGAGATCGTCTCCCTCGTCGTGCTCGTGCTCATCCTGGCCGCCGACCTCACCCTGGCGTTCAAGCGGCCGCACGTGCCCTCGTTCAAAGAGGCGACCCTGTGGGTCGTGTTCTACGTGGGGCTGGCGCTGATCTTCGCCCTGCTGATGCTCGTCTTCGGCGACGGGGAGCACGCGGGGCAGTTCCTGGCCGGCTGGCTGACCGAGTACAGCCTCTCGATCGACAACCTGTTCGTGTTCGTCATCATCATGGCGCGCTTCAACGTGCCCCGGAAATACCAGCAGGAAGCCCTGATGGTGGGCATCATCGTCGCGCTCGTCCTGCGCGGGATCTTCATCCTGATCGGCGCGCAGCTGATCGAGAACCTCAGCTGGATCTTCTACCTCTTCGGCGCCTTCCTGCTCTACACGGCCTGGAAGCAGGCCTTCGGCCACGAAGACGAGGGCGACGGCGAGAACGGTTTCATCCGCCTGCTGCGCAAGCGCATCAGCATCGCGCCCGACTTCGACGGCGCGAAGGTGCGCACCACCTTCGACGGCAAGCGGATGTTCACCCCCATGCTGATCGTGTTCCTCGCGCTCGGCTCCACCGACCTGCTCTTCGCGCTGGACTCGATCCCGGCCATCTTCGGCATCACCGAGTCGCCGTTCATCGTGTTCACGGCCAACGTGTTCGCGCTGATGGGGCTGCGGCAGCTGTACTTCCTGCTCGGCGGCCTGCTCGAGAAGCTCGTCTACCTGCACTACGGAATCGCGTTCATCCTCGCCTTCATCGGCGTGAAGCTGGTCTCGCACGCCCTGCACGAGAACGAGGTCTTCTTCATCAACGGCGGCCACCCCGTCGAGTGGGCCCCCGACATCGGCACCTGGACGAGCCTCATCGTCATCATCGCCTCGATGGCCGTAGCCACCATCGCCTCCCTCCTCAAAATGCGCCACGACGCCCGCCGCGCCCCCACCTCCACCCCCACCCCGTAGCGCCCCGCCCCCGCCCCCTCCGCCGACCCGTCACTCAGTCCCGTTATCCACGTCCCAAAGCGGGACTGAGTGACGGGTCGAGCTGGGGATAACTCCCTCCCGGCACTCGATCCTGTGCAGAACTCCGCTCGGGGGGTGCGGGAGGGGACGATCTACGGATGCGCACACCGTCTCCATTGCCCTCCGCCGTCCGCGACGCGCCCTTCTCCGTGGCACAAGGGGAAGAGGCGGGCCTGAGCCGTAAGCGGATGCTCGCTGCCGACCTGCGGATGCCCTTCCGTGGAACCCGTATCGCGCGCGACGCACAGTGCGATCTGTCCACGCTGTGCCTCGCCTATGCGCTGGTCATGCCACCCGAGCAGTGCTTCAGTCACGCCACGGCGGCTGCGATCTGGGGCATCCCGCTGCCCAGGGAGATCGAGCTCGACGAACGCGTCCACGTCTCGACGCTCGACGGCGGGTGCCGACCCCGGATGCGCGGCGTCGTCGGCCACGAACTCACCTCCGAGCACGCGCGGGTGGTCGTGCGGCACGGGCTCGCGGTCACCGATCCGGTCACGACCTGGTTGCAGCTGGCCGGCACGCTCGGCCCCCGGTGGATGGTGGCCGCCGGCGACCACCTCGTGCTCGACCCGATCGTCGCCGACCCCGAAGACCCCCGTCCCTACGTCGACCTCGAGGAGCTCCGGATGCGCGTGCTCGCCTTCTCGGGACGCAACTGCCTACGGGCCCGGGAGGCGGTCGTGCGGGTGCGCCGGGCGGTCGAGTCTCCGCGGGAGACGTTCCTTCGCCTGGAGCTGGTCGATTCCGGCCTGCCCGAGCCCGAGACGAACGCGAGGATCTACGATCGTTCGGGCTCCCAGATCGCCATCGGAGACCTCGTCTACCGCGAACAGAGAGTCGTGGTCGAGTACGACGGAGAGCAGCACCGAACCGATTCGAAGCAGTACCGACGCGACATCCGTCGCCACGACGACCTGCTCGCCGAGCACTGGACGCACATCCGCCTCGGCAAACACTCACCGCCCGCCGAGGCGGTCGCCCGCACCCGCGCAGCCCTGCACGCGGCCTCCCTCCGCACCCCCGACCTCGCCCACCCGTCACTTTCTCCCGTTATGAGGGCCCCATAGCGGGACTGAGTGACGGGTCGACGAGGAGGTGGGGTCAGGGGGCGCTTCGGCGGCGGCGGGAAGGGAGGAGGAGGGGTGTTCCTGCTGCGAGGGCGGTCGCGGCGGCGAGGGTCAGCACGAGCAGCGT
This sequence comes from Herbiconiux dendrobii, assembly GCF_052048175.1. Classification (NCBI taxonomy): domain Bacteria; kingdom Bacillati; phylum Actinomycetota; class Actinomycetes; order Micrococcales; family Microbacteriaceae; genus Herbiconiux; species Herbiconiux dendrobii. The sequence goes on from NZ_JBLZQV010000001.1 coordinate 1,027,594, forward strand.
CGAGGGCGGGATGGTGCCGCCGCCCGTGGCGGCGAGGCGGGCCGGGCCACCGGCTCCCGCGGCGTCGGCGGCTCCGCCGTCGGACGGTGCCGGTGCGGGTGCGGGTGCGGGCGTGGGGGTCGGTGCGGGAGTCGGCCCGACCGCTGCGGTGACCTGCAGCGTGGCCGCAGCCCGGTGGCCGGATCCCGCGCCCACCGCGGCGAGTGCGGTGTCGGCGGCGGCGCTGTCGGCCGGGAGTGCGACCGAGGCGCGGAGACTGCCCGACGCATCCGCGATCCCGGTGCCGATGACGAGGCCGGCGAGCTGAACCGTCACGCCCTCGCCCGCGCGGTACCCCTCGGCCGAGACGTCGATCACGCCGCCGGCCGGCGCGGTGCCGGGCGCGGCGAGCAGCACCGGCTGGGCGAGTGCCTCGGCGCAGGCGTCGCCCTGGGTGCCGAGCGGGAGCGTATTGACGTCATCCGTGACCACGGCGCCGGGATCGCGCAGGTGCACCGAAGCGAACGCCTCGCCGGCCACCCCGCCGCCGGTGAGGTAGCCCAGGCCTGTACCGAATGCCGAGCTGCCGCCCGGATCGGGCAGTCGTGCGTCGCTCACGGGCACGGTCACCGCCACGCAGCGCTCCCCGGTCGTCACGGTGAAGTCGCGGGCGAGGAAGTCCTCGGGCGAGGTGTAATCGCTGAGCCAGCCGCGCACGGTCTCGGTGGCGGCCCGGGGCAGCACGATCGGAACCTCGATCGAGGCGGCTCCGGACGCCGTCGCCCCGAGGTCGGCCTGCACGCTGCGCACGCTCGCCTGCGCCCGCGGCACGACGGCCGCCGTGCCCACACTCGCCTCGCCCACGAACGCGAGATCCGACAGCAGCACGCCCCCGGTGCCCGCCCCCGTGAGCTGCACGGCGGAGATGCGGCGCAGATCGATGCCGGGGAAGGCCGAGACCGGGATGCGCAGATCCTGGTACAGCATCTTCGGCAGCGGCGTGCTCTCGCCCGGTAGACGGCTGAGCGCTGAGCCGAAGTCGGCGCCCTCGACGCTCGCGGTGGCTCCGTCGGCATCCCGCACGGTCACCGTGAGAGCGGTCGAGGCGGTCACCGTCTCGTCGGGCATCGCCCGCACGGTCAAGAAGGATGCGCCCGAGGCGTCGACGGTGCCGCCCGGCGCGGCGACCACGAGCGAGGCCGCCTCGGCGCGGCCCTGCGGCTCGGCGGAGTAGCTCAGCCGCAGCGACGGCGTGGCCGGGATGGCGCCGCCGTAGAGCGAGCCGGTGAACTCGCCGGCCTGCTCGGGATACAGGTTTCCCGAGACGCAGAACGGCAGCTCGGTGGCCACGGCGATGTGCTCGGCGCTCTCGCAGTACTCGGCCTGCGCGCTGCCGGTGGTGGTCACGGGTACCGTCGCATGGGCGAAGGTGTTCAGGTCGAGGCGGTCGGAGGCGGGGTAGGTCGCCGTGACGCGCACGTCGGCGCGTCCGGCCGAGGCGGGGCGGGCATCCGACCCGTCGAACTGCCCGACCAGGTCGGTCTCGCCGCCGACGGTGAGCCGGAAGAAACCGGCGACGTACGCGGTGCCCACGGCGTACTGCTCCGTGGCGCTCAGCCGGCCGGCCGCGGCGCTGCCGCAGACCGGGTCGTCGTCGCTCAGCACCGGATTGGCCGCCCAGTCGTCGCTGGCGCCGGCGGGATACAGCTCCGGGGTCCAGACGGTGTTGAAGAAGTTGTGGTTGGCGCCCAGCACGAGCACCGAGGAGCGCAGCACGTCGTCGCCGAAGGCGTAGCGCGAATCGTTGATGTAGTGCTGCCCCTGCAGATCGCTGAGGTCGCCGTCGCAGTAGGGGAGCAGCACCGCCATCGGCACGTCGGGCACCGCGGTGCGGGTGAAGTCGGTGGGGGCGAGGGGGAGCAGCGCCTCGATGCCGAAGGGCGCATCCGCTGCGCCGGCCGGCCCGGTGAGCGTCGACGCGTTCAGCACCGCCGCGCGCACGATGCCGTCGCCACCGCGGGAGTGCCCCATCAGCCCGACCCGGTTCAGGTCGAGGCGGCCGACGAGCGCCGAGCCGATGCCGTCGACCGGCCCCGCATCCGCCCGCCGCAGCAGCTCGAGGTGGTCGAGCACCAGGTGGCCGCGCGCATCCGTTCCCTGGTCGGGCGTGTAGAGGCCGTTCAGGCGGTTGATGGCGTTGGCCGAGATGGACACCACGGCGTAGCCCTGCGAGGCGAGTGCCTCGGCCGGACCGCCGTAACCGAGGTAGCTCGGGATCTCGGTCTCGCCGGCGGCGCACGGCCACACCGGCGGCGCCTTCGGGTCGTCGCTCAGGCAGGCGACGTGCTGCCCGTGCAGGAACACCACCACCGGCAGCTCTCCCACAGCGCCGTCGGGAAGGTACACGGCGGCGCGCATTTCGCCACGTGCGCCCCGGAAGCCGAAGATCGGCTCGGCCTCGTCGCCGAGGTCGTAGTCGGCGCGCAGTACGGAATAGGGTCCGGATGCGCCGGGGTCGACCTCGAGAGGCGGGGCCGCGGCGGCTTGCGTCCCCGGCACGGGGGCGGGATCGTCCGCGGAACCGCGCCCCTCGAAGAGGGAGGCGGACCGGTCGGCGGGGTCACCCTCGCCGCTCCAGCCCACGAGCACCTCGTCGGCCGTCAGCACCCGCTCGTCGCCGGTCGTGGTGGTGAGGGCGGTGCCGTCGGGGGTGCGCACCGCGAAACCGAGCGCCACGCCGTCGGCCCAGAGCACGGGCGCGGCCGAGCGCTCCGGCAGGTTCTGCACGGTCTTGGTCACGAGGTAGCCGCCATCCACCGCCTCGACGGTCCAGTCGGCGCCGGAGTTCAGTTCGGCAGTAGCAGTGGCCGTGGCCGTGGCCGTGGCCGCAGACGAAGCCGCTGCCGGCGTGGCCGCGACGACACCTCCCGCGCAGAGCAGAGCGGCCGTGAGCGCGATCGACGCGCGGATTCGTGGTCTCATCATTCCCCCCGCCGAAAAGGCTACAAGATGCCCGGGGCCGTGCCGGGCTGCGCCCCGCGGCGGGCCGGGCCGGGGTTAGGCCGGGCTAAGGGCGCCACGGGGCGGTGCGGTGGTACGATCGCAGCGTGCTGTTCGGTCGGCTTCTCCTTCGTCGCCGCGACGAGTCCTAAATCCCCAGGCCTCCCTCGTCGCGGAGTTTGTCGATGGCTGACCCCCTACTCTCCGAAGGACACGCGAACACATGAGCGACAACGCCGCGCCCACATCTGAAGCCGCCACCGAGACCGCCGCGACCGAGCGCACCGAGCCTCGACCGCGCACCCTCGCCGAGAAGGTCTGGGACGACCATCTCGTCGTCAAGGGCGAGAACGGCAGCCCCGACCTGCTCTACATCGACCTGCACCTGGTGCACGAGGTCACGAGCCCCCAGGCCTTCGACGGCCTGCGGGCCGAGGGCCGCCCGGTGCGCCGCCCCGACCTCACGATCGCCACCGAAGACCACAACACCCCCACGCTGGCCATCGACAAGCCGATCGCCGACCTCACCAGCCGCCTGCAGATCGACACCCTGCGTAAGAACGCCAAGGAGTTCGGGGTGCGCCTGCACTCGCTCGGCGACGTCGAGCAGGGCATCGTGCACGTGGTCGGCCCGCAGCTCGGACTCACCATGCCGGGCATCACCGTGGTCTGCGGCGACAGCCACACCAGCACCCACGGCGCGTTCGGCGCCATGGCCTTCGGCATCGGCACGAGCGAGGTCGAGCACGTGCTCGCCACCCAGACCCTGCCGCTCAAGCCCTTCAAGACGATGGCCATCACGGTGGAGGGCACCCTGCGCCCCGGCGTCACCGCGAAGGACATCATCCTCGCGGTGATCGCCAAGATCGGCACCGGCGGCGGCCAGGGCTACGTGCTCGAGTACCGCGGCAGCGCCATCCGGAGCCTGTCGATGGACGGCCGGATGACGATCTGCAACATGTCGATCGAGGCGGGCGCGCGCGCCGGCATGGTCGCCCCCGACGAGACGACCTTCGCCTACCTCAAGGGCCGCCCGCACGCGCCCGAGGGCCAGGACTGGGATGACGCCGTGGAGTACTGGCGCACCCTGCAGACGGACGACGACGCCGTGTTCGACGCCGAGGTGTTCCTCGACGGCGACACCCTCGAGCCCTTCGTCACCTGGGGTACGAACCCCGGCCAGGGCGTGTCGCTGAGCGACACCGTGCCGGATCCGTCGACCATCGTCGACCCCAACGAGCGCGCGAGCGCCGAGCGGGCCCTGGAGTACATGGACCTCAAGGCGGGCACCCCGCTGAAGGAGATCCCGGTCGACGCCGTGTTCATGGGCTCCTGCACGAACAGCCGCATCGAAGACCTGCGCGCCTTCGCCAGCGTGATCGAGGGAAAGAAGAAGGCCGACAACGTGCGCGTGATGGTCGTTCCGGGCAGTGCCCGCGTGCGCATCGAGGCCGAGGCCGAGGGCATCGACAAGATCGTCGAGGCGTTCGGCGCCGAGTGGCGCTTCGCCGGATGCTCGATGTGCCTGGGCATGAACCCCGACCAGCTGGCCCCCGGGGAGCGCTGCGCGAGCACTTCGAACCGCAACTTCGAGGGCCGCCAGGGCAAGGGAGGCCGCACCCACCTGGTGTCGCCCCTGGTCGCGGCGGCGACCGCCATCCGCGGCACACTCTCCAGCGTCAGCGACCTGGGCGAACCAGCGGATGCCACCACTCGCGAAACCGTGGAGGTCTGAGCACCATGGACAAGATCGACATCCTCACCGGCGTGGCCGTTCCGCTGAAGCGCGGCAACGTCGACACCGACCAGATCATCCCCGCCGTCTACCTCAAGCGCGTCACCAAGACGGGCTTCGAAGACGCGCTGTTCGCCGGCTGGCGGAACGACCCCGAGTTCGTGCTCAACCAGCCCGCCTACCAGAACGCCCGCGTGCTGATCGCCGGCCCCGACTTCGGCACCGGCTCCAGCCGCGAGCACGCCGTCTGGGCGCTGCGCGACTACGGCTTCACGGCCGTGCTGAGCTCCCGATTCGGCGATATCTTCCGCGGCAACTCGGGCAAGCAGGGGCTGCTCACCGGGCAGGTCGACGAGGCCGACATCGAGAAGCTCTGGGCCGCCATCGAGGCGCAGCCGGGCGTCGAGATCACGGTCGACCTGCTCGAGCGAACCGCCGCCATCGGCGACCTCACAGTCTCTTTCGCCATCGACGATTACACTCGGTGGAGATTGCTCGAAGGTCTAGACGACATCGGGCTCACCCTTCGAGACGAAGCGGCCATCACGGAATTCGAGGGCCGCCGGGAGAGTTGGAGACCGAGAACTCTTCCCGTCAAGTAGCACCGATCACCCCCACAACGGATGATCGGGCGCCACGGATCGTCCAACCAAGACAGTGCAGGTGATGTAAGTGAACAGTCTCGTCCAGGATGCGCGTAAGGCCGCCGAGCGAGTCGGGCTCAAGTCCGACACGATCCTCATCAACGGGGGTCGCCCGCTCCGGGGCACCATCGACGTGCGAGGGGCCAAGAACCTCGTCACCAAGGCGATGGTAGCCTCCCTCCTCGGCGACACCACGAGCACCCTGCGAGACGTCCCCGACATCTCCGACGTGCACGTGGTGGCGAGCCTGCTCGAGATCCACGGGGTGAAGATCACGGGCAGCGCCGCCACCGGCGTGCTGCAGCTCGACCCGTCGAACGTGGCGAGCGCGAAGAGCGCCGAGATCGACGCGCTCTCGGGCTCCAGCCGCATCCCGATCCTGTTCTGCGGCCCGCTGCTGCACCGTCTGGGTCACGCCTTCATCCCCGACCTCGGCGGCTGCCGCATCGGCGACCGGCCGATCGACTTCCACCTGGATGCTCTGCGCGCGTTCGGCGCGGTGGTCGACAAGCTCCCCTCCGGCATCAACATCACGGCCCCCAACGGCCTGCGCGGCGCGAACATCGAGCTGCCCTACCCGAGCGTCGGCGCCACCGAGCAGGTGCTCCTCACGGGTGTGCGTGCCATGGGCACCACCGAGCTCAAGAACGCGGCCATCGAGCCCGAGATCATGGATCTCATCGCCGTGCTGCAGAAGATGGGCGCGATCATCTCGGTCGAGCCCAACCGCACCATCTTCATCGAGGGCGTCGAGAGCCTGCAGGGCTACAACCACCGCGCGCTCTTCGACCGCAACGAGGCCGCCTCCTGGGCCTCCGCCGCCCTCGCGACCGGCGGCTCGATCTTCACCACGGGCGCCAAGCAGTCCGAGATGATGACCTTCCTCAACGTCTTCCGCAAGATCGGCGGCGCCTTCGACATCGAGGAGGAGGGCATCCGCTTCTACCACCCCGGTGGCGAGCTCAAGCCCGTCGTGATCGAGACCGACGTGCACCCCGGCTTCATGACCGACTGGCAGCAGCCGTTGATCGTGGCCCTCACCCAGGCGCAGGGCGTCTCCATCGTGCACGAGACCGTGTACGAGAACCGCTTCGGTTTCACGGATGCCCTGATCAAGATGGGCGCGAACATCGAGGTGCACAAGGAGGGTCTCGCCGACCCGAACCGCCGTGTGCCGCGCCGTGCCCTCGAGCAGGCCGCCGTCATCACCGGTCCCACCAAGCTGCACGGAGCCGAGCTCGAGGTGCCCGACCTGCGCGGCGGCTTCAGCCACCTGATCGCGGCGCTCGTGGCCGAGGGCCGGTCGAGCGTGTCGAACGTGGGCCTGATCGCCCGCGGCTACGGTGACTTCGTGGGCAAGCTGGAGAAGCTCGGAGCAGACTTCTCCTTCGCGGAGTAGGGCGGCGGTGGAGCCGTCCGCCGAGCTGCAGAAGCGGCCCAACCACGAGAAGACCTTCGCCTTCCGCGTGGTCGAGGTGCTCGTCATCCCGTTTCTGAACCTGATCGCCAAGCTCGACCTGCACGGCACCGCCAATCTGCCGGTCACCGGACCGTTCGTGCTCGGCCCGAACCACTACAGCAACTTCGACCCCGTCATCGTGGCGTGGAGTGTGTGGAAGCTGGGCCGGGCACCCCGGTTCCTGGCCAAAGCATCCCTGTTCCGCATCCCCGTGGTGGGTTTCGGGCTGCGCAAGATCGGGCAGATCCCGGTGGAGCGGGTCACCGGCGGCGGGCGGGGCAACGCCCCGATCGTCGCGGCGAGCGACCTGGTGGAGCACCGGCGCGGCGTGATCATCTACCCCGAGGGCACGCTCACCCGCGAGCCCGATCTGTGGCCGATGCGCGGCAAGACCGGGGCGGCGAGGGTCGCGCTGGAGCAGGGTGTGCCCCTCATCCCGGTGGCGCACTGGGGAACGCAAGCGGTGCTCCCGCGCTATTCGAAGAAGCTCAGCCTCTTCCCGCGCAAGCGCATCCAGATCGTGTTCGGCCCGCCGGTCGACCTCGACGACCTGCGTGGCCGCACGCTCGATCAGAAGACCCTCACCGAGGCCACTGATCGCCTGATGACGGCGATCACCGGACTGCTCGAGCAGCTCCGCGGGGAGAAGGCCCCGGCCGAGCGCTGGAACCCCGCCCAGCACAACCAGAGCGAGTTCGGCCGCATCGACGACGGGCGCACGACCTCCACGAAGGACACCGAGTGACCAAGCAGACCGGTCGCGGCCCCGCCCGCGGCGTCCATCCCGCGCGCTCGCGGCCCCGCCCCCGGGTGACCGTGCTCGGCGCCGGCAGCTGGGGCACCACGTTCTCGAAGGTGCTCGCCGACGGCGGAGCCGACGTCACCCTCTGGGCCCGCCGCCCGGAGCTCGCCAAGGAGATCCGCGAGGCCAAGCGCAACAGCGACTACCTGCCCGGTGTGAACCTCCCGGCGGCCGTCACGGCCACCTCGGATGTCGCGGCCGCGCTCTCCGGCGCCGAGTACGTCTTCGTCTCCATCCCGAGCCAGTCGCTGCGCGCCAACCTGCTCGACATCAAGACCCTGATCCCGGATGCCGTGCCCATCACGAGCCTGATGAAGGGCGTCGAGAAGGGCACGGGGATGCGGATGAGCGAGGTGCTCGAGCAGGTGCTCGAGATCGACCGCGAACGGATCGCCGTGGCATCCGGACCCAACCTCGCGCTCGAGATCGCCAAGGAGCAGCCGACGGCCGCCGTGGTGTCCTCGGTGAGCCTGGAGACCGCGGAGGCGGTCGCGAAGATCGCGACGTCGCCGTACTTCCGGTCGTTCGTGAACACCGACGTGATCGGCACCGAGTTCGGCGGCGTGCTGAAGAACCTGATCGCCGTGGCGATCGGCATCGTCGACGGCGTGGGTTACGGCGAGAACACCAAGGCCTCGATCATCACCCGCGGCCTGGTCGAGATGACCGACTTCGCGGTGGCCTACGGCGGGCACCCCGACACCCTCGCGGGTCTCGCGGGCCTCGGCGACCTGATCGCGACCAGCGGATCGTCGCTGTCGCGCAACAACACGGCCGGGCGCCTGCTCGGCCAGGGTTACAGCTTCGCCGACGTCGTGAAGTCGATGCAGCAGACCGCGGAGGGGCTGGCATCCGTCGCCCCCGTCCTCGCCCTCGCGCAGGCCAAGGGCGTGGACATGCCCATCTGCCGTCAGGTGAGCGAAGTGCTGGCCGGTACGCTCGATCCGAAAGACATTGCCCCCCACCTGACCACCGACGACGACTCGGGACCTCAGGGCGAAAGGACTCTCGATGCCAGGCAAGATCACGGTCGTGGTGCTCTTCGGAGGTCGCTCCAGCGAGCATTCGATCAGCTGCGCCACGGCGGGCGGCGTTCTTGAGGCGATCGACCGGTCGCGCTACGAGGTGATCCCGGTGGGGATCACGGCCGAGGGCGCCTTCGTGCTCGAGGCCGACGATCCCTCGCGGTTCGGGCTGGGGCCGGATGCCGCGTCGCTGCCCCGCGTGCACGACAACGGCACGCGCATCCTCTGGCCGGATTCGACGGCCTCGCGGGTGCTCGGCGTGCGTGACGCCGACGGCTCGGTGCGGGAGCTCGGCGAGATCGACGTGGTGTTCCCGATCCTGCACGGGCCGTTCGGGGAGGACGGCACCATCCAGGGGCTGTTCGAGCTGATCGGGCTGCCGTACGTGGGCTCGGGAGTGCTGGCCTCCGCCCTGGGCATGGACAAGCACTACACGAAGACCGTGCTCGCCGCGGCGGGGATCGACGTGGCGCCGTGGCGCACGGTGACCGCCCGCGAGTGGGCCTCGACCCCGGATGCGGTGGTCGCCGATGTCGCGGCGCTCGGCTCGACGCTGTTCGTGAAGCCGGCGCGGGCGGGGTCGTCGGTGGGAGTGAGCAAGGTGTCGTCGTACGATGCGTCGGATGCGGCATCCGCTTCGGCGCTCTCGGCGGCTCTCGAGGTGGCGTTCCGCGAGGATTCGCGGGTGCTGATCGAGGCGGCCGTGGTGGGCCGCGAGGTGGAGTGCGGGGTGCTCTCCGGCCGTGACGGCGCCGCGCCGCGGGTGTCGGTGGCGGGGGAGATCGTGATGACCTCGCGCGAGTTCTACGACTTCGAGGCGAAGTACCTCGACGCGCCCGGAATCGACCTGGTGTGCCCGGCCGTGCTGACGGAGGCGGAGCTCGCCGACATGCAGGACACCGCGGCGCGGGCGTTCACGGCGATCGACGGATCGGGGCTCGCCCGCGTCGACTTCTTCCTGACGCCCACCGGCCTCGTGGTGAACGAGATCAACACGATGCCCGGCTTCACGCCGATCTCCATGTTCCCGAAGTGCTGGATCGCCTCCGGCGTCTCGTACCCGGCCCTCATCGACGAACTCATCGCGCTGGCCCTCGAGCCCTGAGCCCCCGCCCCTCCTCGTGAGGAGGGTGTGGGGGGAGGCTAGGGGGCGTCGGAGGGGATGGGGACCGGGGTGGAGGTGCCGTCGGGGACGTCGTCCACGTTCAGGCAGGCGTCGGTCTGCGGAATGGAGGAGACCGCGATGGCGAGGTCGACGAGGGTGGAGCTGCTCGAGACCTTCTCGGAGTCGAGCGTGACCTCCACCGCCGGATCGCGGCCGAACGTCGTGAAGGTGTAGAGCGGGGCCTGCGAGTCGTCACGGATCCAGTCGACGCCGTTCACGTTGTCGCAGGGCAGCGTGGTGGGGCCGGGCGGGGTGACACCGCAGTGCAGCAGGATCGTCGCCGGGTCGCCCCAGGCGCCCGTCGCCTGGGCATCCGTCTCGCGCTCGGGGGCGTCGGCCACCGTGTCGGGCAGCCGCACGATCACGTCGGCGCAGTTCGGGTTCGTGGCGTCCGCGGCCGGTTGCAGGCCCACCGCGCCCGCACAGCCGCTCAAAAGGGAGGCCGCGAGCACGGCGATCGCGAGCGCACCGGCCGCACGTCGGCGGGTGCGGGGGGAGGGGCGGGCGGCGGCGGTCGTGGCATCCGCGAGCCGGATGGCGCGGGGAGAGCGTGTGGGGGCGGGCATCGCAGTTCAGGCTACCGTTGACGGGTGCCCCCCGACTCCGGTTTTGCTGCGAACGACCCTGCCGCGCCCGCGCCCGGGCCGGCCACTGTGCCCGCCGAGACGCTCGCGCAGGTGGGGGAGGGCGAGACGCTGCGCCGCATCTTCCCGCGGCTGCCGCACGCCGACGCCGAACTGCTCGGGCCGGGCGACGACGCCGCCGTGGTGGCCGCGCCCGACGGGCGGTACGTGGTGACGACCGACATGATGATCCAGGGTCCGGATTTCCGGGCCGCGTGGTCGACGGCCCACGATCTCGGCTGGAAGGCCGCGATGACCAACCTGGCCGATGTGGCGGCCATGGGCGCCCGGCCCACCGCGCTCGTGGTGGGGCTCGCGGCGCCCTTCGAGACCCCGGTGCAGACCCTGCTCGGCATCGCCGACGGGCTCCGGGATGCCTGCGCCGCGGTCGCTCCCGGGTGCGGCGTGGTGGGCGGCGACCTGTCCACGGCCTCGGCGCTGACCATCTCGGTGACGGCCTTCGGCGACCTCGAGGGGCGCGATCCGGTGCGCCGCTCCGGGGCACGGCCGGGCGACGTGGTCGCGGTGGCCGGCGAGCTCGGGCGGGCCGGGTCGGGCATCTGGCTGCTCTTCCGCGACGGGATCGGCGCCGCAGCCGGCGAGGGCACACCGGGTGAGCCCGACGAGCGGGCCGGGCGGGAGGTGCGGTCGCGGCATCCGGACATCGTCGAGGCGCAGCTGGCACCCCGCTCGCCCATCCCGGCCGGCGTCGTGGCGGCCGGGCACGGCGCCACCGCGATGCTCGACGTCTCCGACGGCCTCGTGCTCGACGCCCGCCGTATCGCCGTGGCCAGCGGCTGCACGATCGCGTTCGACCCCGGCGCGATCGCCCGTGAGGCCCGCGAACTGCTCGACCTGGATGCCGTGGTCGGCGACCACGCCGTGCGCTTCGTGCTCGAGGGCGGCGAAGACCATGCCCTTCTGGCCACGTTCCCGCCCGACGCACCGCTGCCCGAGGGCTTCCGCGCGCTCGGCACCGTGCGCCCCGCCTCCGCCTCGGGCCCCGAGGTGCTGGTCGGGGATCGCCCGCACGCCGAGCTCGGCGGCTGGGACCCCTACGCCGACTGGGACGGCCACGCCGGCTGAGCGGTCAGGCGGGGACGGCCCACCAGAGGGTGGTCTCGCCGTACGACTTGCGGCGGTCGAGGGTGATCCCGGCAGGCCAGGCGGGTTCGGGCGAGCGGCTGCTGCGCTCGACGAGAACGGATGCCTCGTCGGCCAGCAGCGGCACGAGCGCCGTGAGGGCCTCGGCCAGTTCGTCCTCGGACTGCTCGTAGGGGGGATCGATGAACACCACGTCGAATCCCGCCCCCGGAACGATCGGCTGGGCACGCAGGTACGGCTGCACCGCCTGCACGGCCACGGTGACCCGTGCCGGGGTCGAACCCCGCCGCGACTTCGCGATCGCCGCCGTCACGGTGCCGGCGTTCTGCCGCGCGATCCGGGCGGCCGCGGCGTTCTTCTCCACCAGTACCGCCTCGACGGCCCCGCGGCTCACCGCCTCGAGCGCGAGCGCCCCCGATCCGGCGTACAGATCGAGCACGCGCAGCCCCTCGAGGCCACCGCGCGCCTCCAGCGCCGAGAAGATCGCCTCGCGCACGCGGTCGCTGGTGGGCCGGGTTCCGGATCGGGGAACGGCCAGAGCGAGCGAGCCGGCGGCGCCGGCGATGATGCGTGTCACGCTCAGCACCCTACCGCCCGGTGACGGCGGCCCCGTTTAGAATCAGGGCATGACCGGTTCACCTGCTGCGGCGCCGTCCCGGGCCGCGTCCGCAGGCCCGGCGCCCCGCAGCACGCCCTCCGCTCTCGATGCGAAGCTCACCGGCGTCATCGGCGGGCGCACCACCACGGCCCTCGAGAAGGCCTTCGGCATCCGCACCTATGCCGACCTGCTGAACCACCTCCCGCGCCGCTACGCCCGGCGCGGCGAACTCACCGCCATCGCGAAGCTGCCGCTGAACGAGAACGTCACGATCGTGGCCGAGGTGCGCGAGGTGCGCGAGCGCGACATGAAGGCCCGGCGCGGCACCATCACCGAGGTGTCGATCACCGACGGCGAGGGCTTCCTGCAGCTCACCTTCTTCAATCAGAAGTACCGTGCGCGCGAACTCCGCCCGGGCTTCCGGGGCATCTTCATGGGCAAGGTCACCGAGTACCGGGGCAGTCTCCAGCTGGCCAACCCCACCTACCAGCTCTTCGACGAGCTGGCCCTCGGGGCCGGTGCGGCCGACGGATCGGGGCTCGACGACGCCGAGGCCCGCCGCCTCGCCGAGATGCCCATCCCGATCTACCCGGCCACCGCCTCCCTCACCAGCGCCACGATCGCGAGCTCGGTCGAGCTGGTGCTCGACGACCTGCGCGGCCGCATCCCCGACCCGGTTCCCGAGGAGGTGCGTGCCGAGCGCGGGCTGCTGACGGCGAAGAACGCCTACGAGGGCATCCACCGGCCCAAGAAGGACGCCGAGTTCATGCGCGCCCGCGAGACGTTGCGTTTTCACGAGGCGCTCATCCTGCAGACCGCCCTCGTCAGCCGGCGCAACGCCGCGCACGCGGTGCGCACCTCGCCGCGCCGGCCGAAGCCGGGCGGCTACCTCGAGCGCTTCGACGCGATGCTGCCGTTCACGCTCACCTCGGATCAGCAGCTGGTGGGCGGCGAGATCGACCGCGACCTCGCGGGCGACTACCCGATGATGCGCCTGCTGCAGGGCGAGGTGGGGTCGGGGAAGACTCTGGTCGCCGTTCGGGCGATGCTCGCCGTCGCCGACTCGGGCGGCCAGTCCGCCCTCCTGGCCCCCACCGAGGTGCTCGCGGCGCAGCACCTGCGCTCGATCGTGAAGATGCTCGGGCCCGACCTCGCGGCCGAGCTGGTGCCCACCCTGCACACCGGCCAGCTGCCCACGGCCCTGCGCAAGAAGGCTCTGCTGCGCATGATCAGCGGCCAGGCCAAGCTCGTGGTCGGCACCCACGCCCTGCTGTCGGACGCCGTGCAGTTCTACGATCTCGGCCTCGTGGTGGTCGACGAGCAGCACCGCTTCGGGGTGGAGCAGCGCGACACCCTGCGGCAGAAGGGCGCCACCCCGCCGCACGTGCTCGTGATGACGGCCACGCCCATCCCGCGAACCGTGGCGATGACGGTGTTCGGCGACCTCGACGTCTCGGTCATCACCCAGCTGCCGGCGGGCCGGCAGCCGATCACGAGCTTCAGCGTGCCGCTGGCCGAGAAGCCGGAGTGGGGCCCGAACATCTGGAAGCGCGTGGCCGACGAGCTGGCGCTCGGCCGGCAGGCCTTCGTGGTGTGCCCGGCGATCGATCCCGCCGACACCACCGGTGACGGGCTCGACGATCCGGATGCCGGCGAACCGGAGCCCGTGCGGCCCCGAGGTGCCGCGGCCGCCGCCGCCACCGCCTCCGCGCCTTCCGCCGTGAAGTTCTCGGTGCTCGACACGCTGAAGCACCTCCGCGAGCTGCCGGTGCTGGCCGGCGCCCGCATCGAGGCGCTGCACGGCCGCCTGCCGAGCGAGGAGAAAGACCGCATCATGCGGGCCTTCGCCGACCACGAGATCGACCTGCTGGTGGCCACCACGGTGATCGAGGTGGGCGTCGACGTGCCCAACGCCTCGGCGATGGTGATCCTCGACGCCGATCGCTTCGGTGTGAGCCAGCTCCACCAGCTCCGCGGCCGGGTGGGCCGAGGGGGAGTCCCCGGCGTCTGCCTGCTCGTCTCACACGCCGAGGAGGGCTCGATCGCGCGCCAGCGGGTCGACGCCGTGGCGGCCACCCTAGACGGCTTCCAGCTGGCCGAGATCGACCTCGAGCTTCGCCGCGAGGGCGACGTGCTCGGCAGCGTGCAGTCGGGCGGGCGCTCCTCGCTGCGGCTGCTGCGCGTGGTGAAAGACGCCGACGTGATCCAGGATGCCCGGGCCGTGGCCTTCGAGATCGTGACGGGCGATCCCACCCTCGCCGAGCATCCGGCGCTGCACGACGCCCTCGAGCGGCGCCTGCGCGAGACCGAGCGGGAGTTCCTCGCGAAGACGTGATCGGGGTCTGGCCTGAGCGGAGCGCGGCCAGAGCGGCGTAGCGTTGAGGGCATGACCGAACTCGCACCCCTGATCACCCTGAACGACGGCCACTCCCTCCCCGCGGTGGGCTTCGGCACCTACCCGCTGCGCGGCGACGAGGGTGCCGAGGCCATCGCCTCCGCCATCCGCACCGGGTACCGCGGGCTGGACACCGCGTTCAACTACGACAACGAGGGCGCCGTCGGCGAAGGCATCCGCCGCGGCGGCGTGCCGCGCGACGACCTGATCGTCACCTCCAAGCTGCCCGGCCGCTATCACGGGCGAGCGGATGCGGCGGCCGCCATCCGCGAGTCGCTCTGGCGCACCGGCCTCGACCACCTCGACCTCTACCTGATCCACTGGCCGAACCCGAGCGTCGGCCGGTACGTCGAGGCCTGGGAGGCTCTCGTACACGCCCGCGAGCAGGGCCTCGTGCGCTCGATCGGCGTCAGCAACTTCACCCCGGGGCAGCTGGAGGAGATCATCGCGGCCACCGGCGTCACGCCCGCCGTGAACCAGATCGAGCTGCACCCGTACTTCCCGCAGGTCGAGCTCCGTGCGACGAACGCGGCTCTCGGCATCGTCACCGAGGCGTGGAGCCCGCTCGGCAAGGGCAACGCGCCCTACGAGGAGGAGCCCGTGGCCGCCGCCGCCCGGGCGCACGGTGTGACGCCGGCGCAGGCGATCCTGCGCTGGCACGTGCAGCTGGGCAGTGTGCCGATCCCGAAGAGCGCGACACCGTCCCGCCAGGCCGAGAACCTCGACGTGTTCGGCTTCGAGCTGAGCGAGGCCGAGGTCGCGGCGATCACCGCTCTGGGCAAGGCCGACGGGCGGCTGTTCGGCGGCGACCCGGAGACGCACGAGGAGCAGTAGCCGGATCCTCCCGCCGGGCGCCGAATCTCCCCGCGGGCCATTGAAAAATGGCCCGCGTGGGAGCACAGTGGAAGCAGCACGCAGCCAGTACCGCAGCAGACGCAGTGGAGACGAGGTCCGGCCATGAAGACGACGAGATCACGACGCGGCACGCCCGAGGGCGCCTTCGCTCACGACATCCTCCCGGTTCTCTCGGCGGGCCGGCATCGATCGCCGCGCTCGGGCGCCTGCTTCATGGAGTTCGCCTCCTACCTGGCGGGGGAGCGCTGGAGCGACCATCCTGCCTGCACGCACGCCGCGCTGGCCCACCTGGCGCGCGCCGTGAACGACCTCACCACGAACGAGGGCCGAGGACGGCTGGCTCCGCTGATCCCCTCGGTGATCGGGCTGACCAGTGACGACCCCCGTCTCGAGCTGCTGCTCGCGGTGAACGCGGTCGCCGCGGCGCTGCCGGAGGCTCCGCTGGACCGGCAGCACGCGCTCGCCGTGGGCGGGCTGGTGTGCCTGGACGCCCTGGAACGGCGAGGCGGCTCCGCATCGGGCGCCGTGGAGACGGCGTTCCGTGCCGCGCTCGGCGAGGCACCCGAGGCCCACCTCTGGGCCGAGCGATTCCTCGAGCACAACGCACGCTGGCGCCGGGCCGAAGTCACGTCGCGGCAGACGCACGCCACGATCGCCATGTCGGTCGACGGCGTCCGCTCGGCCTGCACGCCCTACCCCGACGACCGCCTGAGGGCACTGCTCGCCTCCTCCATCCGGCTCACCCGGGAGTTCGTCTCGGAGGAGCGCGCGGCGGCGGTGCCCGGCGCGCCCGCCCCGGCCACGGCATCCGTCGTCACCCCAGACCCGAACCGGCCCCGTAACCTGACCCGGGCGTAACGCGACCGAAACGGGCGGTTGATAGCCTGGGAGGCATGAGCAGTGTCGCCGTTGTCCCCGGTTCGTTCGACCCCATCACCCTGGGTCACATCGATGTGATCGAACGCGCGACGTCGCTCTTCGACGAAGTGCACGTCGTCGTGGTGCACAATCCCGACAAACACGCCCTCATCCCGATCGCCCACCGCGTGGCCCTGATCGAGCAGTCGCTCGCCGAGCGCGGGCTGCAGGGCGCGGGTGTCGTGATCAACTCCTGGTCGGTCGGCCTGCTCGTCGACTACTGCACGGATGTGGGTGCCAGCGCGATCGTCAAGGGCATTCGTTCGCAGGTCGACGTGGCCTACGAGACGCCGATGGCGATCGTGAACCGCAACCTGGCGGGCGTGGAGACCATCTTCCTGCTGCCGGACCCCGCGCACGCCCACGTGTCGAGTTCGCTGGTGCGCCAGGTCTCGGCTCTCGGCGGCGACGTGGCGCCCTACGTGCCGGCCGTGGTGGCAGAGTTCCTCAAGCACACGACGGACTGACTGCATGCCCGGGATTCAGATCGGCTACGCCGCGCAATTGGAGCAGTTCCACCCGAGCGAGGCGGTGGCGCTCGCGGAGTACGCCGAGAACCACGGATTCGACGGGGTGATGGCCGCCGACCACTTCCAGCCCTGGATCCCCCGGCAGGGGCAGTCCGCTTTCGTCTGGAACGTGCTCGCCGCCGTCGGTGAACGCACCCGCGGCGACTTCGGGCCGGGCGTCACCACGCCGAGCTACCGCTGGCATCCGGCGATGGTGGCCCAGGCCTCGGCCACGCTGGGGGCGATGTACCCGGGCCGGCACTGGCTGGGCATCGGATCGGGCGAGGCGCTCAACGAGCACATCGCCGGTGGCTACTGGCCGGAGGCCCCGGAGCGCATCAACCGGATGTTCGAGGCCGTGGAGATCATCAACAAGCTGTTCACGGCATCCGTCGCCGGGAAGGACGTGAAGCACTCGGGCAGCTTCTTCAAGCTCGAGTCGACGCGCCTGTGGACGATGCCCGAGGTGGCCCCGCCGGTGCTGGTGGCGACCGCCGGGCCCGTCACGGCCAAGCGCGCCGGCCGCACGGTCGACGGACTGATCACGGTGGGCGCGCCGATCGAGAAGATCGCCGGGCTGCTGGCCAAGTTCGACGACGGCGCCCGCGAGGTGGGCAGGGATCCGTCGCGGATGCCGAAGGTGCTGCAGCTGCACCTCTCCTGGGCGCCGACCGACGAGGAGGCCGGGCAGAACGCCGTGACCGAGTGGCCCAACGGCGGGATGCGTTTTCCGAAGGCCGACATCCGCAGCCCGTTCGAGTTCGAGCAGATGGCGCGGATGGTACGGGTGGAAGACTTCGAGGGCCGGATGCTCATCTCCAGCGACCCCGACGTGCACCGCGCGCAGATCCAGCGCTACGCCGACCTCGGTTTCGACCGCATCTACCTGCACAACGTGGGCCGCAACCAACGCGAGTGGATCGACGTGTTCGCCCGCGAGGTGCTGCCGAAGGTGCGCCGGTGAGCGGCGAGAGCGCTGCCGCCCCGAGCATCGCCGAGCTGCGGATCGTGGCCTTCGGCGGTCTGCCCGAGATCGCGGCGGGAGCCGACCTGGCGGCGCTGATCGGCGACGCCCTGGTGGCCGCGGGCCTGGTGCCCGAGCAGGGCGACATCCTCGTGGTGACCAGCAAGATCGTGTCGAAGGCCGAGGGGCGGGTCATCGCCGCGGCCGACCGCGAAGACGCCATCACCGCCGAGACGGTGCGGGTGGTGGCGAGCCGGGAGCATCCGGGCGGGGTCACGCGGATCGTCGAGAACCGGCAGGGGCTCGTGCAGGCTGCGGCAGGAGTCGACGCCAGCAACACGCCCGACGGCACGGTGCTGCTGCTCCCGGTGGATCCGGATGCGTCCGCCCGGGCGCTCGCGGCGGCCCTGCGGGCGCGCTTCGGCGTGCTGCTGGGTGTGATCGTCTCCGACACGCTGGGCCGTCCCTGGCGCGAGGGCCAGATCGATCAGGCCATCGGTGCGGCCGGGGTGAGTGTGCTCGACGACCTGCGCGGCAGCCGCGACAGCTTCGGGCACGAGCTCGTGGTCACCCAGGCGGCGGTCGCCGACGAACTGGCCTCGGCCGGCGACCTGGTGAAGGGCAAGGCGAGCGGGATGCCGGTGGCGCTCGTGCGCGGCTTCGGGCACGCCGTCGTCGAATCCCTGCAGACCCCGGCGCGGGCGCTGACGCGCACCGGGCCGACGGACATGTTCCGGCTCGGCACCGACGAGGCGATCGCTCTCGGCCGTGCCGACGGCTACGACGAGGGCTACCGCGCGGGCCTCGAGGCGGCGCGCGCGGAAGCGTCACGGCGGCACTCGGAGACCACGACTCCCGAGTCGTAGGCCGTGCTGCGCGCCAGGCCGAACGGATGCGCGGCCGCGGCGGGCGCAGACCGGTACCGACGAGGTGGTCGACGCGCTGGTGGCGGCCGTGTTCGGGCCGGCCGGCCGCTCACTGGATGACGCGTCGCACCACCTCGCGCTCGGCCAGCGCCCAGGTGGTGGTGACCACGAGGTAGAGGCTCGCCGCGAGCGGGACGAACGCGGCGACGACCACGGTGATCAGGGGAAGCCAGCTCATCGCCTGAACAACGCTCGCCGGGATCGCCGGGACACCGGGGGTGGCCTGGCCGGGGGAGGTGCCGGCCGTGAGGGGAACGAGGGCGGGTGCTCCGGTCGAGCCGCCCGGCGATGCCGCCGCCGCGGAGAGCGTGCGCCGACGCGAGATCAGGGCGACGGTGGCGATCACCGCGACGACGGCGAAGCCGACGACGACACCGACGGGGTCGTCTCCGCGCGTCACCGCGGTGGCGAGGCTGGTGCCGAGCGGTGCTCCGAACAGGGTCTGCGTGAGCAGGGTGTTCGGATGCCCGTTGATCGTCGGCAGGATGAACACGCCGTAGAGCAGCGACAGGATCGGCGCCTGGATCAGCAGGGGCAGGCAGCCGGCCAGGGGAGATGCGTTCTCATCGGCGTAGAGGGCGGCCGTCTCACGGCGGAGACGTTCGGGGTTCGTGCCGTGACGCCGGTGCAGCTCGGCGAGTCGCGGGGCGAGGCGGCGTCGCATCCGCTGGGCTCGGGCCTGCGACAGGCCCACCGGGATGAGCACGAGCCGCACGAGCAAGGTGATCAGCACCACGGCGAGGGCCGCGGAGTTCGCGCCCGCGAGCGGCTGCAGCACGCTGGTCAGAAACTGCACGATCGCGGCCGCCCCGTCGAGGGCGGCGGCGATCGGAGGGAAGGCGTAGATGTTCAAGGAGGTCTCCTCGTCAGAAGCGAATCCCCGTCGAGAAGCCCCGGATGGCCGCTGTTCCTGCGGAATGCGGGCCACCTGGGACGTCTCGACGGGACGGTCCGTCTGGTCGCGGAGGAGTGTCGCCGGGGCACGGGGTGCCGGGCGATGTGTGGGGGAGGGCTCCTACGCGGCCGCGAGGAACTGCCCGGGGGCGCGGGGGCTGGGCTTGCCGGGCGCGTCGGGCCGGCTCTGCACGATCACGGTCGGCAGTTCTGCGGATTCCGCCGGGGGCGGGGCGACGGATGCGCCCAGCCGGGCGGCGAGCAGGCTGATGAGGGCGCGGGCTCCCGTCGAGACCGCGCCGAGTGCGGTCGCGGCGGTACCGGCGGCGATGAGCGCGGCGACCAGCAGTGCGGACGACGGCGCTCCCGTCGTGTCGGACACGAACCAGACGAGCCCGAGCCCGAGGACGACGCCGAGCACGCGCAACGCGCCGGCGCCGCGTCCGTGCCGAAGTCGTGTGCTCACCCTCCGAGCGTACCCTCCGGTCGGCGGGGGAATTCGGGGTTGATGCGCAAAGAGCGATCACCGAGCCCTCTATGAGCTCGGTGATCGCTCTTTCTGCACGAACCCCGTCGTGCGGGGTGCGGGGGAGGCGGGCGGCTAGGCCGCCTTGCCGTAGCGCGCGTCGGAGACGCGGCTGCCGGCGGCGCCGGCGGAGCCGGGCGCGCCGTCGCGGCGGAGCGCCGCTCCGGCCGGAACCGCGGTGTCGCGGGGCACGTGCACGTCGTCGGAGACGACGGCCCGCGCGCCCACGCGGGAGTGGCTGCCGATGGTGGCGCCGCGGCCGATCACGGCCGCCTCGCCGACGTGCACGTTGGCGCCGACGGCGACTCCCGCGCCGAGCACGGCGCCGGCTTCGATCCAGCTGCCGGCGGCGATGCGCGCTTTCTGCCCGATGCGTGCACCGGTCTCCACGTACGCGGTCGGGTCGACGTAGGCGGACACGTCGACCTCGGAGCCGACGGCGACGTATCCCTTGCCGTTGGGGTGGCGGCGATACCGCGACACCACGCCGCGTTCGCCCTCGATCTCATGGAAAGTTCTGCTCACGTCGGATGCAACGCGGAACACCCCGGAATCATTCCTCAGCTTGGTACCGATCGTTCTCTCTTCGCGATCGCCGCCCCGCCCACGGCCGGCGAGCGGGAGGAAGGCGACGCGGATGCGCGATAATCGTCCGATGGTCGCATCCGAAACCGCTGGGTCGTGGACCGTCGTGGTCCCCGTCAAGGGAACCCCGGCCGGCAAATCGCGCCTCGCCCCCGGTGTCGACGCCGAGACCCGGGTGCGCCTGATGCAGGCCTTCGCGAGCGACGCGGTCGCGTCCCTGCTCGCCGCGCGTCGGGTGGCCCGGGTGATCGTCGTCACCGAACCCGCGAGTGACGCCGCCGCGCTCCTCGGCGACCTCGGCGCGGAGGTCGTCGCCGACCCGCGCGCCGGCTTGAACGCCGCCGTCGCGGCCGGCATCGCCGCGGCCGGCATCGCCGTGGCCGGTGCGCGTGCCCCCGTGGCCGCCCTGCTCGGCGACCTGCCCTGCCTCGGCCCCGACGACATCGACCTGGCCCTGGAGGGTGCGCTGGAGCATCCGCTCGCCTTCGTCCCGGATGCGGCCGGCCTCGGGACGACCCTGATCACCGCGCGGCCCGGCGAGACCCTCGTCCCCCGCTTCGGCGAGGGTTCGGCCGAGCGCCATCGCGCGGCCGGCCACCACGAGCTCGAGCTGCCCGCGGCATCCGGACTCCGCCTCGACGTCGACACCGAGGCCGACCTCGCCCGCGCCGTCGCCCGCGGAGTCGGCCCCGCCACCCTCGCCGCCCTGGCCCGCCGAGCCGCCTGACTGGCGGCCGAGCGCCGCGACTTGGCAGAAGTCGTCAGTTTTCGCGCCGACTTGCCACAAGATATGGCAAGTCGCGAACCCCTCAGGCCTCCAGCAGCGAGTGCGCGGTGGCCTCGTCGATGATGAGGTCGGTCATCACCCCGGCCGCCAGGGCGCCCCGCAGCGCCGGCAGCTTCGAGCGGCCCGACACCACGCACACCCGCCGCGACACCTTCGACAGCAGCGACAGCGACGGCCCCGAGGAGCGGGCGTTCATCGGGATGTCCTCACTCGAGCCGTCGGCCCGGTAGAACACCGTCGCCACGTCGCCCACCACGTCGGAGTGCGCGAGCTGCTCGAAGTCGGCGTCGTCGAGGTACCCGCCCACGTAGACGTGCGAGGGCACCTCGGCGAACGCCGAGCCGAGCCCGAACAGCGCGATGTCCATGTGCTTCTGGATCTCCAGCACGCGCCGGATGCTGCGCTCGCGCCAGAGCACCTCTTTCGTGCGCGGGTCGTCGAAGAACGCCGGCACGGGGAACTGCTGCACGTACGCGCCGTAGGCCTTGCCGAAGCGGCTCATGATCTCGCTGGCGTAGCCGATCCCCGTGGTGCGGGCGTTGGAGGCGCCGTTCAGCTGCACGATCTGCGAGTTGTGCGTCACCTTGTCCTGCAGGTGCCGCGAGACGGCCGAGAGCGTGGAGCCCCAGGCGATGCCCATGGTCATGTTCGAGTCGAAGAAAGGCCCGAGAATCCGTGCAGCGCTCATCGCCACGCGCTCCAGCCGGTCGACCTCGGCGGTCGAGTCGGGCACCGGCACCACGTGCGCCGTGACCCCGTACCGGGCCAGGATGCGCTCCTGCACCGAGGAGACCCGATCCGCCGGCGACTTCACCTGGATCTCCACCAGCCCGGTCTCCCGGGCGAAGCCCAACAGGCGCGAGATGGAGGAGCGGGAGGTGTGCAGCTCGCTGGCGATGGCCTCCATCGTCAGATCCTGCATGTAATAGAGATGGGCGGCGCGCAGGGCGTCGCGGGTCTTGTCGGAGCCGAGGGCCGGGTCACTCGCCATGCGTCGTCGCATCCTTTCGGGTCGATCCTGCACATATGTGCATCTGGCTTGATCATATGTGAAGAACGTCCTAGAACTGTAAGTCGTCACATGGATTGCAGCACGGCAACCCTCACGGAACACGAAGGCGAGTACACAGTGAGTTCCCCCCGATCCGACCGCCCCCAGATCTCGACCCGTCACGACGTCGAGTCCATCCGTTCGAACCCGAAAGCGCAGGTGCTCGTCATCGGCGGCGGCATCAACGGCATCGGCACGTTCCGCGACCTCGCCCTGCAGGGCGTCGAGGTCATCCTCGTCGAGCGCGGTGACTACGCCTCGGGCGCGTCCGCCGCGAGCAGCCACATGATCCACGGTGGCGTCCGCTACCTCGAGAACGGCGAGTTCCGCCTGGTGCGCGAGAGCGTGCAGGAGCGCAACCGCCTGCTCCGCCTCGCCCCGCACTACGTGAAGCCGCTGCCCACCACCATCCCCATCTTCTCCACCTTCTCGGGCATCCTGAGCGCGCCGCTGCGCTTCATCACCCACAAGCAGGGCAAGCCGAAGGAGCGCGGTGCGCTGCTGATCAAGGTCGGCCTGATGGGCTACGACTCCTTCTCGCGCGACGGCGGCAACGTGCCGCGCCACAAGTTCGTGGGCCGCAAGAAGTCGCTCGCCAAGCTGCCGAAGCTGCGCGGCGACGTGAAGTACACCGCCACCTACTACGACGCCGCGGTCGAGAACCCCGAGCGTCTCGCGCTCGACCTGGTTCAGGATGCGCTGGCCACCGGCCCGCACGCCCGCACGGCGAACTACGTGGAGGCCGTCGGCTCGAACGGCGACGCCGTGGTGCTGCGCGACCTCGTCTCCGGCGAGGAGTTCGAGGTGACCGCCGACGTGGTGGTCAACACCTCCGGCCCCTGGACCGACCTCACCAACAAGGCCCTCGGCCAGGCCACCAAGTACATGGGCGGCACCAAGGGATCGCACATCGTGCTCGACAACGACGAGCTCTACGAGGCCTGCGCCGGCGGCGAGGTGTTCTTCGAGAACGACGACGGACGCATCGTGCTGATCTACCCGCTGAACGGCCGCGTGCTGGTCGGCACCACCGACCTCGAGGCCGACCCGTCCGAGCCGAGCGTGTGCACCGAGGAGGAGGTCGACTACTTCTTCGGCCTCGTCAAGCACGTGTTCCCCACCATCGAGGTGAACCGGCCGCAGATCGTCTACCGCTACTCGGGCATCCGCCCGCTGCCCGGGCACGGCGACACCGCCCCCGGCTTCGTGTCGCGCGACTATCGCATCGAGCAGACCTCGTTCGCGAACTCGAAGACGGTCAAGCAGCTCAGCCTGGTCGGCGGCAAGTGGACCACGTTCCGCGCCCTCTCCGAGCACATGACCAACGACACGCTGGCCCTGCTCGGCAAGACCCGCACGGTCAGCACCGTCGATCTCGCGATCGGCGGCGGCGCCGGCTTCCCCCAGACGGCTGCGGCCACCACGATCTGGGTCAAGGCCCACGGCACCGACCTCGGCGAGGCGCGCACCCGCGTGCTGCTGCAGCGCTACGGCACCAACGCCGCCTCGGTGATCGCGCACATCGCGGCCTACGACGAAGACGGGGCGACGGATGCTCCGCTCGTCACCCTGCCCGCCTACAGCACCGGTGAGATCGACCACCTGATGACCCGCGAGCACACGGTGCACCTGGCCGACCTCGTGCTGCGCCGCAGCATCATCGCCTTCGTGGGCTCGCTCGACCAGGCCGTGTTCGACGAGCTGAGCACGCTCGCCGCCGCGGCCCAGGGCTGGGACGAGGCCCGACTGACCGCCGAGCGCGAGCTCGCGGCCGAGAACCTCCGCTTCTTCCACGGCATCGTGGTCGACGCGGCGAGCACGACGGCGACCGCCGGCGTCAACTGAGAAAGGGCGGCGACGTCGCCGTCCCTGAAGAAAGGTCAACGTGGACAATCTCGGAATCGACTTCCTGTCGGAGCTGGTGGGCACAGCCCTCCTGGTTCTGCTCGGCTGCGGTGTGGTCGCCAACGTGGCGCTCATCCGCACCAAGGGATTCAACGGCGGAACGCTCATGGTCAACATCGGCTGGGGCCTCGCGGTCTTCGCCGGT